>NZ_JACAEH010000009.1 GCF_013388945.1 Nitrososphaera sp.
AGCGGCCAGAAGAGGTGCCAGATCTGCGAGATATTCATCAAGTGGGATGGCCTCTGGTGCCCGTGCTGCGGCTACAGGCTCAGGACGAAACCGAGGAACCTGAAGTACAAGGCAAAGCTGCGCGCAAGAGCCAAGAAGCTCAGCGTCGCCAAGCCCATCACCGTCAGGTCCAGATAAACGAGCAAGACTGGCAATGGAGGGCGGTTCTGACGCCTACGTTCAGCGGCAGGTAAACTCGGGTTCCCGAACTTTCCTGCTCGATGCCCATTTTTACAGCAACGGCTGTTTTATTTCGATTTCAGAAGGGGAGCGCAGGCTGGGCGCCATTTCAGTCGCGCTGAGTTCTGCAAGCAGCACGAGCGCAGTCAAGGTCATCCCGAGCAGGCACGACCCGCTCTTTGCAAACACGGTTGCCGAGAAGGTGGCGTCGATGATAAACGGCATCTGCGCCGTCTCCTTCCATGCAAACTCGCAGTTGAGGCTGGAGGACATGAAAGCAATTATGGGAGAGGTTATGAATATCGTGGGGGAGAGAAAAGATGGCAGATAGCGCGGACCTGCGCAGTTACCTGGCACTTCTCGAAAAGCAGGGCGAGCTTGTACATGTCAAAAAGCAGGTCGACCCCAGGTTCGAGCTGGCAGCCGTCGTGTCAAAGCTTGACGGCGGAAAAGCAGTAGTCTTTGACAGGGTGCGTTCAAGCAAGATTTCAGTGGCAAGCAACATCTGCGGCACCGCAAAGAGGTTCCACCTTGCGATAGGCGCAAAGGGCAGGCCCCAGGGCGTGATGGAGGCAAAAAAGGCGATACACGCAAGGATGGCAGAAGCCCTTGGCAGGCTCTCCGAGCCAAAAAAAGCGGCAAAGGGCCTCTTTGAGCAGAACACTTCAAAGAGCCTTGGCGATCTTCCAATAGTCACGCATTTTGAAAAAGACGCCGGCGCGTTTGCGACTGCGTCCATAGTCTTTGCAAAGGACCAGGAGAAGGGCAACCAGAACTCCTCGACGCACAGGCTCCTGCGCCTTGACGAAAGGCACATGGCGATAAGGATGGTGGAAGGCAGGCACCTGCACAAGTGCTTCACCTACGCCCGCGACCACGGCGAGGACCTGAAGGTGGCAATAGCAATCGGCGTCCACCCTGCAGTGAGCATTGCAGCCGCGTACCAGGCGGCGTACGGCGTCGACGAGATGCTCATAGCAAACTCGCTTCTGGAAGGCGGCCTGTCGCTTGCAAGGACAGGCTACGCGCAGGCTCAGGTCCCAAGCCACGCCGAGATCGTGCTTGAAGGCAGGATACTCAAGGACAGGACGCACGAGGAGTGGATGGTCGAGATGCTGAGGACCTACGACTTCAAGCGCAAGCAGCCCGTCTTTGAACTTGAAAAAATATCGTTCCGCAACGGCGCGATATACCACGACATACTGCCGGGATACGCCGAGCACAGGCTCCTCATGGGCCTGCCGGTCGAGGCAAAGATGTACGACTATGTGAAAAGCGTGGTGCCGACCACGCAGGCGGTGCACCTGACAGACGGCGGGAGCAACTGGCTTGCAGCTGTAATCCAGATCAAAAAGAGGCTTGAAGGCGAGCCCAAGAACGCAATAATGGCCGCGTTTGCCGCGCACCCGTCGCTCAAGATGGCAACTGTGGTCGACGACGACATCGACCCGTCAGACGCAGTGGCAGTTGAATACGCTATCGCGTCAAGGTGTCAGGCCGACAGGGATTTTGTGATACTTCCAAACGCAAAGGGCTCGAGCCTGGACCCGTCAAGCGACCAGGTCAACCTGCTGACGACAAAGCTCGGCATAGACGCGACAGCGACTTTGCTCAAGCCAAGAGATCATTTTGAAATCGCGAAGATTCCCGGACAGGAAAAAACAAAGCTCGACGACTATGTCTGAAGCAGAGATTAAATAGCCTACGATACAAGGTAGATGGGGTTATGAAAGCTAACAATTATGCCATGAAAGACTGGCACCTTGAACATGTCGAAAAAGTCATTGTCCGATTTGTCAAGGGCGTGTCCCCCGACGCCTCTTCTTTTGAAAAGCGCAACTACAAGAAATACAGCACGGTCTCAAGTTGCGCCAAGCAGATTGAATACGACATCAAGCACGGCGTCACGCACGAGGAAGTCATGGCAGTCGTCAAGAAGGTGCGCCACGACAAGGCTTTCAAGGACCTGCAAAAGAACCCCGAAGCGCTCCAGCGCCTCGACGAGCTTGAGAGGCAGATTTGCGCGCCAAGAAAGGCAGTCGCATCGTTCTTCTAAATAATTATATTGCTCGGCGTGGGGCTGAAACTTGCTCCATGTCTGAATACAGGTTTACCGACGGCAACCTTCTCGTGCTTTACGCCGTCCACAAGGGCAGGACGCAGGACGGAAGCCTGCCCGACTACATCCAAGAGCGCGTCAACTTGGCGCTTGAAACTTACAACACGATAGCCAAGTCGAGGCCGGACAGCCACAAGACCATGGTGATGATAGTGGGTGAACCGGGGCCGTCAGAGAAGATCAAGGGCGCGCTCGTAAAAGGCGGAGTAAAGCCGGACATCATCGCAATCGACACCGACTCTAAAAACGTCGCGCACACGCTTGACCGGATTTACGAGATGGTGAGCAAAAAGCCAAACCCGCCTTTCATCTACTTTATCGCGTCAGTGTGGCTCCACGAGACATTCAATGCTACTGTGATATCCAGCATGAAGAACATCCGCGTCCAGTTCTACGGCGCGCTTGACCACCGGCCGGTGCACGAAGTCGAGGCCGAGAAGGCGCTTGACGCGCCAAAGAAGGGCAAGGAGTACTACAAGCGCAAGATAACGAACAAGGCAGTCGACACGGTCCTGAACATAATTTTCCCAGATTGAAAGATTTAATATCCTTCGCCGCTTCGGCTACCGTAAGTGCGGTCATCGTCCAGTTTGGTCTAGGACACTGGCCTTCCAAGCCCGTAACCCGGGACCCGTTTCTCCAAAAAAGGGCGGGCGGGAATTCAAATCCCGGTGACCGCACTTTACCAATCTTGTCAATAATTAGTGTTGACTCGACCTGAATTATAACAGAGATTTCAATTGTATTTGTCGTAAGATTTCTTGTATGGTCAAGGGGGGAGTTCTTCGGGGCCGGAACGCTATTTAAGTGCGGACTCTTTTTTGATCTCGAACACATGTTGATAGAATTCTAATATCGGGAGATGGTTGCCATTGATACTACACAAAGGGTCGTCAAAACAACCTAGTTATCGGCCATTTATTGCCGGAAAGATTCTCTTATAGTACTTGTCCCAACTAGTTAGATGAATCGATCGGCAACCGAATATCAGTCTTGAATTCGTTTGTCCCTTTGTTCTATGGGATCAAGTAGCAGTGGAAAGCTCAGTTTATCATTATTTGCAAACTTTAGAAAGAAATGCGAGATCCCGCTTCCACCGACCATAAGATCGCCTCTGGGAAAGTTTGGATCCTCTGTGAGCCAGCAAACAGAGTTATTTTCAGAATCACGTCCAAGACACTGTAGAGTACGGGCAATGTTTTTGGCTGATTCTAACCACCTCTCTTCTTTCAAGATTCTGAAGGCCTCAAGATATATTTCTCCCAATCCACTCAAGCCATGACATAAACTTAGATTTGAGAACCTAGGGTCAAGACTATGTACTCGTAGAGCTCTTTTTGCAATATCCGCGTATCTTTCTTCCCTTGTACGTTCATACAGTCTAAGAAATGTCAGCGCGATTCCAGGTGATCCATTACACCACCACTTCCATTTACTCTCATCCTGATTGCTAAAGTTCCACTCTAGTGCCCCGCTGACTGGATTGGGAATGGAATTCTTTTCAAGCCATTCAACGCCTTTCTTCCATACTCTCTCAGCATTTGTATCATTGAAAATAAAGGCATATTCGGAAAGAAAATAGACTATTCCTGCGACCCCATGCGCGAATCCAGAGTAGACCGTGTCTTTCAGCGCGGATCCCCCATTAGAAAGACCCCAAGAGCCATCGCTCTTTTGAGAATTGATGAGATAGCTAGCGCATCTGCCTGAAAGCTCCATCATACTCTTGTTTTCGAGCCTACTTCCCACATATAGACAGGAAACACCTTGACCAGCGGCACCATGTGTAAAATCGGGCCAGTCCACTCTCCCGTTCAAAATTTTTAGTATGAAGTTCTCGGTGTTTTCTTTTCTCTCGATCAAATTTGCTGCTATGGCTTCTGACAAGGCTGCAGCGACGCCAGCTTCTCCAAAATGAAGACCAGGTAAATCATTGTCGGGGTATGATAAGCCGTCACCCATCAACCATTCAGATAAAGTTCTCGCTCTCCGGGTTCCGTATGTAGAGCACCGTCACCTTTGTCGCCTCGTCCTTGAGCACCATGTCCCGGGACTTTGTGATGAGCCACGGCCGGTACTTCTGGCTTTCAAGGATCAGCTTGCGGAGCGTGTACAGGTGCTCCCGGGCGTGCTGTATGGTCTGTGCTATCAGCAGCTGGTCGTATCCCCTGCATGACCGGGGGTGGTTTGAAGGCAGCACCGCAAGCTGAAAGTCGGCCATCAGAGTCGAGGTCGAAAGCCCTATCTTGTTTGACTTTATCACAAGCACGCGCCCGCAGTCTAAAAGCGCCTTCCAAGTCTCTATCTGGTACGGCGCAAGGTGCAGAACCGGTTTTCTCGTCCGGGGGTGCGGCAGGTAGCCGAGGTCGGCATAGAACGAGCCCGGCTCCAACGGAATCTGCACGCCGGCAAGGTCGATGCCGCCGTCGCCCGCTGCGTCAACTTCTTTCTTAAGCCGGCTGAACATTGCCCTTGCCTTCCTGCAACTTCCTCAGGGCGCGCTTGTACGCGTACACCGTCGGCGTCTCTCCAAGGAGTTCGAGGTACAGCTTTACGTTCTGGTCAAGCGCCCTGAGTATCTCGACCTTTTGTGCAACACCGTTTGCTTCAGCAAGCAGCTTTTGCAGCTCAAACTCGTGGTCGCGTATCTTTGCAAGCGCCAGGCGGTATTCGTGGATAAAGCCGTCCCTTGCAAGGTCGTCGAGCCAGCCCTTGGCTGCTCCCCTGATGTATGCGACGTCTCGTGCAACCGTAATCCTGTGGACTCCCATCAGCTCGGCGATGCTGCCCTCGGGGATCCCCTTGACCATGTAGTACGCCACCTTCTCCCTGCGCGCCCTGATTGCCGACTGGTTCACAGGCACAGTCTTGGACGCCGCGGGTATTGAGAACTAATTTCTTGGCTAGCCCATTTAAAAGAACTAACCCGAGCACGCGATTAAAGCGAGGACGCTAGCGCAGAAAAACGATGTCCTTGCCGAAATCCTTGAAATGCGGGTCGCCGGTCACAAAGGCGCAGCCAAGCACGACGGCGACGGCGTAGTTTAGCGAGTCCAGCATCCCCCAGCCCTTCACCTTCTTTTTCTGCTCAAAGTTCAGCTCGCCCGCCCTGTGGGCCACCTGCTCGTCGCAGGGGTAGATCTCGGTCCTGCTCCCGATGAACTTTATAACCTGCCGTATCCTGGAGTGCTCCGTCCCCTCCCTCAGGAGCCTTTCTGTCAGCTCTGCTACGGCGGTTGCCGGCGTCACCAGCCGGCCAGACTGCCCGTCCAGGATGCCGGCGACCTTCCTTGCGCCTTCGCCGCCGGCCAGGTAGTCTACCCATGCATAAGTGTCAAAGACGTGGCCGGCAATGGCGTCCTTTCTGGCGCTCAAAGTCTGTCAGTCCCGTGCTCGCGCGCAAAGGTGAGCCCCGGAAACGTCCCGCGTACGTCTTTGACTTCCCTTTGCGGCTCGATGTCCTTTATTATCAGGGTGTCGCCTTCTTTCACCTTCATGCTGTCAAGGACTTCTTTGGAGATTATCACGCCGTAGCTTGTGCCTATCTTCCTCACCTTTACCTCAAGGGACCTCTTCATTCCACTGATATTATAATGTCACATTATAATAAACTTTGCGAGCCGCGCTTTTTCACGGCCCGGGGAGACCGGCCAGCCTTGCAAAATTGTATCATTTTTTTGTGCTTAAAATGTTACATTGTGTATCATTTTTTGCATGCTGCGCTGGAAAGACCCAGACCCGCAAGCTCTGAACTCATGACCACACAAGCGGCACCAGCACCGCAATTATCACGCTGACAAGAACCACGCCTATGATGTCAAGCACCACGCCCACGCGCGCCATCCTTGGCGCAGTGACGTATCCGGTGGCAAACGCAATGGCATTTGGCGGGGTTCCGACTGGCATCATAAAGCCGTATGCGGTGGCGACTGTGACCGGCACCATCAACATCAGCGGGTCTATCCCAAGCGTGCCTGCAAGCGACGCGGCTACAGGTATCAGGAGGGCGACGGTTGCGGTGTTGCTTATCATCTCGCTTATGAGAATTGTCACGCCTGCCACGATGAGCACGACTACAAGGTAGTGCATGCCGGCAAGAAAAGACAGGTTGCCTGCAATCCACGCGTCAAGGCCTGTCGCAGAAAAGGCGCCGGCAAGCGACAGCCCCCCGCCGACAAGTACCAGCACTCCCCAGGGGATCCTGCTTGCTGCATCCCAGTCTAAAAGAGGCTTGCTTTTTTGCGCCACAGGGTCCTTTGCATGTATCACAAACAACGCCAGCGCCGCGGCTATTGCAATCACCGTGTCGTCGACTCCCGGGACAAACTGGCCCCATACAAGCCCGCGGGTTATCCATGCCACGGCCGCAGAGCCAAACACCGCGGCGCTTGCCTTTTCCTGGCCGCTCATCCTGCCAAGCCCGGCGAGCATGCCCCTGACAAGCTCCCTGCCGCCGGCGATAACAACGCCGTCCACCCTTGCCCCGACGTGCACCATGTAAAGCCACGCCACGAAAAGCGAGAGCGCGCTTGCAGGCACGCCTACTGCCATCCACTGCACGAAGCTGACGTCTACGTCAAGGAGCGACTTTGAGAGCGACGCAAAGACCGCGTTTGGAGGCGTCCCGACAAGTGTTGCCATGCCGCCAAGCGACGCGGAATACGCGACTGCAAGAATAAGGCAGACTCCAAACCTCGAGCGCTGGCGCTCGTCTGCCACAAGCGCCACGACTGCGGCTGCTATCGGAATCATGACCATCGCAGTGGCAGTGTTGCTCATCCAGGCGCTCAGGACGCCGGTTACTACCATGAATCCTGCTACGACGTATTTCGGCCGGGTTCCAAACAGGCTTACTATGCCAAGCGCAAACCGCTTGTGGGCGCCCGACTTTTCGATTGCCTTTGCCATCAAGAGCCCGCCCATGAAAAGAAAGACTATCCTGTCTGCGTATGGCACCACGACATCGGCAAGCGGGAGCGCTCCGGCTGCAGGCAGAACTATTATCGGCAAGAACGCAGTCGCGTAAATCGGGATTGCAGCCGTGACCCACCAGCCCGCCATCCACAACGCAAGCCCGAGGACGACTTTTGCCTCAAACGAGAGGCCTGCAACAGGCGAGAGCGCGACCAGCACGAACACGACAGGGCCTGCAGCAAGCCCTATCTTGGCAGACGTGCTTCTGCCCACTGCCTGCTCTGCACTGCCAAGTAATGGTAGGTCCACGTGCACGCGTAGGCGCTGCTTTGATGATAAAGCCTAGGACTGTATTGCAATGCACTGCAATCAGAGCGTGTTTTCGAATTCCACTGTTTCCTGGACAAGAGTGGACTCGATAACTGCATGGCCCCTTGCGCCCCACTGGACCGACTCGGGGCTGTCGCGGATTTTTGCATAGAGGTCGGCTATGCCGTCGTCAAACTCCAGCACATAAAGCTGGCCTGTAAGCGGCGGTATGTCCACAGACCCGCCTGCAAATATTGCTGGCCTGCCGTTTAGTGGTATGTCCTCAAACGACACGGTGTGGCTCCCAAGCGGAGTCCCGTCTGCAAACAGCTCGTATTCGATGCGCGATGTCGTCAGGGTCTGGTCCGTCGGGTTCTCTATGGTGATTACCGGGCGCAGCTGCATGCTTTCGTCGTCAGAGCTTGCGACTGTAACGTCAGAAAGGCGCACCTTGGCCTCCTTGATGTTTGGCGCGGTGATGGTCACAAGCAGAGGGATCATGATTATCGTGATCGCGATAGCCGCTATCGCCCCAATCAGGATGGCTCTGCGCGGGCCTATAATCACGCAGGTTACTCTTGGCAGAGCGCATTAAAACCTTTCTCGTGCCAGAGTTCTGCAGCACTGATAATATAGCGCCGGCGTGTGAGGTTTTTCGATGGCGCTTGCCGACGGCCTCGTGACGTGGGTCCACCTCATCTGCTCCTCGATATGGGTCGGCGGATCTATCTTTATCGCGGCTGTCGCGGTGCCGGTTCTGAGGGCGCACGTCAAGTCGCTTGACGAGCGTGTGGGGATGATGGTCAGGATAGGAAGGCAGTTTAACAAAGTCACCATCCCGGCGTTTGGCATACTGGTGGCAACCGGCATATACAACGCCCGCGCCTTTGCGGCAGACCCGGGCGCGCTTGCCGACTCTGCGTACGGCATCATACTTTTGATAAAGATAGTGCTGGTGCTTGCCACCGTGGGCGCCTACGTCGTGCACGTCAAGATACTCAACTCCGACATGGAAAAGAAGATACTGTCGGGCAGTGCCGGCAGCGTTTACGTCCAGTCTGTCAGGTCAAAGATAATCCACCTTGGCAGGGTCATGGTCGGGCTTGCGATAGCAATCCTGCTTCTTGCCGCGCTTTTGGACAGCGGCGGAATATAGAAAAATAGAGGGGAGAGGAGATCATCTCTCCGTAGTACGGTCACGGTTCTGTGGTTGCCGTGCTGTTGCCGCTTTGTGTCTCTGTCTCGCTTTCAACGCCTACGCCTTCTTCCATCTCGGCCTCGGCGCCGCCGGTCTCTTCTGTGCCTGCGCCTGCGCTGATGAAGTAGGTGATGCTCACGGTGCTGGTCACTTCCTGTTCGCCGGGCAGGATCGGGGTGCTTGCCTGCAGAGACTCGGCGCCCCTTGCAAAGATGGGGAACTGCATGTCTGCCAGGCTGACAGAGTGTATTCCTGACACCTGCATCTCAAGCGCTGTTGCTGCCACGTCTGCCTTGTGCCTTGCGTCGGCTATGGCGTCAGCTATCAGGCTGTCGCGTATTTCCTCCTGCCTCTCCTGCGACACGAAGAAGAACACGCCGCTCACGTTGTTTGCGCCGGCTCCAATCGCCGTGTCTATCACGGTGCCTGCGTCAATTTCTCCCTCAGTCTCGAGGGTGACTGTCAGGCTGTTTGAAACCTTGTAGCCCGTGATTACCTGCTCGGGCTCGCATCCCGGAGGCGGCGGGAAGATTTCGATGCACGCCTGGTCAGGCTGCACGTCGCTGTAGACAGGGAACAGGTTGTAGCTGCTTGTAGCCATCTGCTCTTCTGCTATGCCAAGGTCGGCAAGCGCCGCTATGGTGGCGTTCACAAGTTCCGCGTTGCTCGATGCTGCCTCTGCTGCAGTAGTGGCATTGGTTTCGATTCCCAAGGTCACCGAGAACATGTCCGGCGGGGTCTTGGCTGTAGCCGTCCCCGTTACTGACAGCGTCGGCTTGTCGCCGTCTTCTATGGGCGCAGAGATGAGCTCTGCTTCTTCAACGCAGTGGACCTGCGAAGGGTCTGTCTCGCAGTCCACCAGGTCCTGGCTTGTTACCGGGGCTTGCTCTTCAGTTCCAGTCGTCTGGTCATCCTCAGACTGGGCCGTCGCGGTCGCAGTCAACTGGCTTGCGGCAAACACCGCTGCCAAAAGTCCTGCCGCAAGAATCGCTGCGAGCAGGACCAGCTTTTTCGTCGGCTTGTGTTGGTCTGACATTTCCGCAAGCGTCAAAAGCTCGCATCATAGGTAAGCCTGATGTAGGCGCAATCCGGATCTAATCGCATGAATATTCTTCTGAAAAAGGCGTCTGGCCTTCTGCGCTCAGGTCGATGTCTTTTGTGTCAGAGACCGGGATTATCCCAAGCACGCGGGAGCTGAGAGTCGACTTGGCCGTTATCTGCGACCTCTCGTCTGGGTCGCGCCCGGAGAACGCGTCGGCCATCGCCTGGGCAAAAAGCCCGCCGGTGGTACTGCCGTTGATGTCGACTATTCCTGTCAGCCTCTCAGAGCTGTTTGGCATTATGGTCTTGCCTGCAAGCGACATGGTGGCAAGCTCGTCGCCCCTGTAGTAGACATCTATCCTGTACTGGTCAAAGCTGACAGGGACCGAAGTCGGGTTGCAGGCCTCCACGACCATGCCAGACGAGAGCGTGGCAAGGTCAAAGTCGCGGCCGCCCGCTGCCCTAAACTGCATGTTTCCTGCCGCGTACGCGTTGACTGCAAACGCGGTGATAAATATCGCGGATATTCCAAGTATTGCAGCGACTATGACGGCGGTCCTGGCTGCCATGGAACAGAGCAAGCCCCATGCAATAAAAGGCTGACACAGTTGTTTTCTGTAAAGAGACTCTAGACCTCTATCGTGACAACGTGTCCGCCTTCTGCGGGCCTGATGTCGTATTTGCAGCCGGTCAGAGCATTGGCGACTGCAAGGTTGGTGCGCAGGTGCTCCGTCACCCTTGCAGTCCTGTATGCGGATCTTCCTTTTGCAAGGCAGAGTGGAAGCACCAGCATGTCTGCCAAGAATGGATCAACCGCGGCGCCGGCAAGCGCGCTTTCTATGAACCTGCCTGCCGCCTCCTGCCCCACCTCTTCTGCGCGCTTGCCCCTCTCGCCTATAGAGTCGCCACCTATGTACGGCCCCCCAAAGTCAGAGACAGAATAGACGAGCGCCGACGTGCCGGGCGAGAGCGCGCTCTCGTATGACGCAGAGTAGCTTTTGCACTTTATCCCGGCCTTTTCAAGCGCTACAAGCGCTGCCGCTATCTGCCTTTCGGCGACGTGCTTTGGAAGCTCGCTGCAGACGCTCGTTATTTTTGGCTCGACGTACAGGCCGTTAAGAAATTCCGATGCTGCAGGTGTCTTGCATGGCTTTATCGTCGTCTTTACCATCCCTCCGCCCTTTGGATAGTACCCGCGCTTTACAACATCGACTGAAAACTTGATCCCAATGCTCCTGAATGCATCTGCTACGACATATCGGACATAGTCGATGGTCGGGCTTGCCTTTACATCGGTCCCGCCGGTTATCTCTATCTCAAGCTCGTTGCCCGACAGCGAGACTGCGGGCACCACTGCCATGAGCGTGAGGGGTATGCTGCCGGCGGTGCCGATGTCCACCTTTGCGCTTCCGCCTCCGAACCTGCCTGCAGGCTCAAAACGCACCCGGCTTGCGCCGACCTGCAGGTTCTCCACCTTTGCATCAAAGAGGTCTGCAAGGACCTTTATCGCAGTCAGGTGCGACGGCCGGAGGCCGGGGTTCGGGCGCTTTGAGCGGATGTTTGTTATCTCGACAGGCGTGTTTGTTATGGCAGACAGCGTGACTGCAGTACGTAGTATCTGGCCGCCGCCCTCGCCCTGCGAGCCGTCTATCTGGAGCATCCCTGCATTAGCAGGAAGCCTGCGTTCTTATACGTTGGGTCAAAATTGCTTTAAATTAGCGCGCATTCAACATGCAAGAGTTGACGACAGGCCTCTTTGTAGGCAGGTTCCAGCCGTTCCACCGGGGGCACCTTGCCACCGTCAAGTTTGCGCTCAAGCAGGTCGACAACCTCGTGATTGTGGTCGGGAGCGCGCAAAAGAGCCACGAGCCGAGGAACCCCTTTACAGCAGGCGAGCGCATCGCAATGGTAAAAGCGGCAATAGACGCCGACAACAGGATCGACTCCAGAAGAATCTTGATAATTCCGGTGCCCGACGTCGACGTCCACTCGCTCTGGACAAGGCAGGTGGACATGCTTGTACCGAAATACGATGTCGTGTTTGCAAACGATCCGTTCACGCTCCACCTGTTCCAGGAGTCAGGCGTAAGGACAGTGGAAGCGCCGCTGGTCGACAGGGAGCAGATGTCAGCAACCGAGGTCCGGCGCAGGATGATGGCAGGCGAGGACTGGCAGGAGCTAGTGCCGGCGCAGGTTGCGGAGATAATCAAGGAGATAAACGGCGTTCAGCGCGTCAAGATGTCAGAAGGGCGCCACGGCGGGCACTGATAAGGTATATCTTTAGCTTGCGCGCTATTTCTGGCGTGCCTGACAGGGCCGGCGAGCCGTGGTTTTCGGATTTGTGTAAGCTCTCAAACGACGAGCTGATGCGCATGTACAACATGATAGAGGACGGCCGGTACGAGTTTGCAAAAAACGCGTGGTACATCCCCGTTGGAGGCGACCAGCGCTGCCCCATAATGGTAGCCAAGGGCTACAGGTCGCCTGACACCTTAGCCAAGATGGCCGAGTTCCAGTACACCGCAAAGGAGCTGGAAGCAGAATTCCGCGACTTTATCGACGCGTGGGATTTCGGGCAGATAACGATAAAGGACATCGAGCAGGCAATATTGAAGATACTCGAGGACAGGAACATCGAGATAACCGAGAGATCGTAACCAGTTTATAACACACCTTGACGAAAATGGTGACATGCCTGGCGAGCCCGCTGAGCAAATTTCAAGCAAGACCAAAGAGGCCGTGAGGCAGCTGCTCTATTCCAAGGCAAGCAGGGACGAGATAATGGACACCCTTTCCATGTCGTTTCGCACCTACCTGCGCTACGTTGAGGCGATACGTGACGAGGACGCAAAGGCGCTCAGCAAGGACAAGAAGAGCGTTGCCTGGGAGTTTCGAAAGGCGTACAACAGGCTTGACACCATAATAGAGAGGTGCTGCGAGGTGGTGGACGACCCGGAGGTCCCAAACGAAATCAAGGTAAAGACGCTCAAGCTCCTGACCCAGACCTCGATAGAGATGATAAGGCTCGCAAACGAGGCCCGCTCGGGAAAGCAGTAGTTCAGAGCGAATTTATTAATGCGACAGTGGATCTTGCGGCGATGGAAAGCGGCGGGTACAGGGGCGCGGGTCTCAAGATACTCTCAAAATACGGCGTGTCCGTGGGCGACACCGTTCGTGTCATGACAGGCGACGGCGAAATGTCCGGCGTCATCATGCCCCGCTACGAGTCGGCAAGTGAAGATTACATCGTCATCAAACTGAAAAGCGGATACAACACAGGCGTAGAGGTTTCAAAGGTCAGGTCGCTTGAAAAGCTGGCAGGGCCGGCAAAGGCAGCCACAGCAGACGTGCAGGCGCCGGCACAAAAGCCGGGCCTTCCAAAAATAGCGCTCATCAGCACCGGTGGCACCATCGCAAGCAAGATAGACTACAGGACGGGAGGCGTCAGGGCTGCGCTTTCGGCGTCAGAGCTGTACGCTTCTGTGCCCGAGCTTGCAGGCATCGCCTCAGTAGACCCCGAGGTCCTTATGAGCGAGTACAGCGAGAACCTGAAGCCGGAGCACTGGACGGCGATTGCCGAGAAGGTGGCAGAAAAAGTCAAACTAGATAGATATGACGGCATAGTGGTTTCACACGGCACTGACACGATGCACTACACCGCAGCGGCGCTCAGCTTTGCGCTGCAGGGCTTGCCGGTCCCCGTCGTGCTCGTGGGCGCCCAGCGCTCCTCTGACAGGCCTTCTTCTGACGCCGCGCTCAACCTGATCGGCGCGACAACGTTTGCCGCAAAGGCGCCGGTCGCAGGCGTGTTTGTAGCGATGCACAGCGGGACTTCTGACGACGCAGTCGCGGTGCACGTCGGGACGCGCGTGAGAAAGAACCACACGAGCAGGCGCGACGCGTTTGAGTCCATCGACGTGACGCCCGTCGCCCTTGTCAAAGAAGGCAAGGCGGAGATGCAGTCAAGCGGCATCGAGCTCGCGCAGAGGGGCAGGGGAAAACTTGATGCTAAAACGAAATTTGACAGCAGGGTGATGCTTTTGAAATACCACCCGGGCTTTGACCCAGATCTAATAGAGCACGCTGCAAAGGCAGGATACAAAGCCATAATCTTGGAAGGCACGGGGCTTGGGCACGTCAGCAAGGACTGCTTTTCTGCGCTCAAAAAAGCCGTGGGCGCAGGCGTCATGGTGTGTATGGCCTCTCAGTGCATCTGGGGAAGGGTGAGCATGACAGTCTACGACACTGGTAGGGATCTCCTCGACATCGGAGTAATCCCGCTGTCGGACATGATATCCGAGACCGCCACTGCAAAGGCGATGTGGGCGCTTGCAAACGCAGGCGACCCAAAGAAAGCGATGCAGGAAAACATGGCAGGCGAGATCTCGTCTGCAATACCGCTCTAGCGGGCAAGGCTTAATACGTGCACCAATCGATTTCTTTTCGTGGCGCTACCGGATCCAAAAACGCTCGACCTGAAGGTGGGCTTTGAGATCCACCAGCAGCTTGGCACGCAGAGCAAGCTGTTCTGCAACTGCAGCTGCAAAGAGGCCGAGCAGTACGACAAGGCCTTCATGCGCAGGCTCAGGCCGACCCAGAGCGAGCTTGGCGCCTATGATCCCGCGGCAATGTTCGAGTTTTCCAAGATGCGCGCCTCTGAATACCACGCCGCAAGCGGAACGAGTTGCCTAGTTGAGGCAGACGAGGAGCCGCCGCACGAGGTGAACGGCGAGGCACTTGATACTGCTCTTGTATTCTCGCTTGCCCTCCATTCAAAAATAATGGACGAGATCCACGTCATGCGCAAAATAGTAATCGACGGCTCCAACACAAGCGGATTCCAGCGCACCATGCTGGTAGCGATGGGCGGCCACCTCGATGTTGCTGGCAAAAAAGTGGGTGTGCAGAGCATCTGCCTTGAAGAGGACGCGTCAAAGGTGCTCGGGGAAGGCGACGGCACCCGCAAGTACGGCCTTGACAGGCTGGGCGTGCCGCTTGTGGAAATTGCACTAGAGCCGGTCACTGGCAGGCCGGAGGAGATTATGCAGGTCGCGCTCACGCTTGGCAGGCTATTGCGAGCAAGCAAGAGGGTGGCGCGCGGCCTTGGGAGCATCAGGCAGGACGTCAACGTGTCTGTCATGGGCGGCGCGGTAGTGGAGGTAAAGGGCGTCCAGCAGCTGGATCAGCTGGTCAAGGTTATAGAGCACGAGACGGCGAGGCAGCACGGGCTTGTCGTCATTTCAGAAAAACTGAGAGAGAAAGGCGTGGACGAAAATTCAGTCGGCGACAGGATAGATGACGCGACTGACGTCGTCGGCAGGTCGCAGTCAAAGGTGGTAAAGAAAATAATGTCAGGTCCGCGCCCGGTATTCAGGGCAATCAGGGTCAGGGGCTTTGCAGGCATGCTAGGCTTTGAGCCGTACCCCGGCATCAGGCTTGGCAAGGAGCTGGGTGAGCTTGTCCGGTTCTATGACCTTGGCGGGGTGTTCCACTCTGACGAGCTCCCAAACTACGGCATCAGCCAGGAGGAAGTCGATGCCGTCAAGAAAAAGCTGGAACTGAAGGAAAAGGATGCGTTTGTCATAGTCGGCGGGCCAGAGGACAGGGTCGCCTACGCGACCGACGCCATAGTTCGCAGGCTAAAGGCCGCGCTTGCCGGCGTGCCTGCCGAGACGAGGGCGGCGACTCTCGACGGCAGGACGGTGTTCAGCCGGCCCCGCCCTGGAGCGGCAAGGATGTACCCCGAGACAGACATCCCGACCATACCTGTCACAAGTGAGAAGCTCGAGTCGCTTGCAGCCAGCGTCCCGAGGCCCTGGGACGAGGTCGTGGACGGCATAGCGTCAAAATACGGCTTGAACAAAAAGCTTGCAAGCCAGATATTTGACTCCGATTATCTACAGGTGTTTGAAGGCATAGCAGGAAGCACGAAGGTACAGCCGACGTTTGTGGCATCGAAATTGACAGAAGACGTCACCAGCCTGCAGAGGCAGGGAGGCGACCCGTCGCTCCTCTTCGACGACATGATTATGGATGTCTTTCAGAGGCTCGACGCGGGAGCGATAGCCAAAGAGTCCGTTGCACTCATCTTTGAAAAGCTGATGAAAAAAGAAGCCGCAACCGTCGACGAGGCGATAAGGGCGCTTGGCGTTTCTTCCATAAGCGACGACGAGCTGAGCGCCGCTCTGGATAAAGTGATAGCAGACAACATGGCAGTAGTCAGGGAAAAGGGCATGGGCGCGCTGAGCATGCTGATGGGCAGGAGCATGGCGGTGCTCAGGGGCAAGGCCGACGGGCAGAAGATAAACGCGATGCTCAAGGACAAGCTGGGCAAGCTGTCAAAATGAGCCGCAGGCCCAAGCCCGTCAGGGACCACTACACAGAGTCGCTTGCGACAAACTCGCAGAACCTTGCGCGCCAGCTTGCAGGCGCGTCCGTTTCCGAATCAGAAACAAGAGAGATAATCGATGCCATCTCTTCCCTCTACCTCAAAGAGACGGAGAAGATAGCGGAGGAGTGCGAACGCGATATCATGGCGCTTGAAAAAGTCCCGAGCCCGCTCGGGCTGTTTGTGAGCTGCATATCGCAGGTCGCACAAGACGTCAGGTCGCCTGCGGCGGCAGACCTTTTGCAAAAATACGTCGCGGCCTGGGAAGACTGGATGTAAAGCCAGAAACGTTCTTTAGCTTGTTGGAGGCGTACGCTCTTTGCCGTGGAGACCGGGAGATTTGCCGACGAAAAAGCAGACTTTGACCCGCGTTCGTGGCTCAGGAAGTACCGCAGAAATTCCATCGGCTACATAACAAAGATGCTTTTCTTTTACCACGGAATCGGCATCGGCCTGATCCTGGCGGGCACCGCAGTAATAGAGCAGCTGGTGCCAGACTACGAGGAGCCGTCCGTGCCCCGCTCCCTAATAGGCGTCCTTGCGGCCGGCCCCATCGAGGAGTCGCTGTTTTTTGGCATACCTTTCTACGTGTTCAACAGCTCGCACGCGCTCATAGTCACAGGCGCCATCTGGGCTGCTTTGCACATCTTCAATACGCCAAACGTAGAGCTTGCAAGCCTGGCGTTTGGCAACTGGCTGTTCGTGGTGCCGTCGCTTTTCTTCAGCCTGAGTACATGGGCTTCCGGCAAGGGCTGGTTTGCAGTCGTCGTTCATTCCGCCTGGAACGGCATATTTTTTGCAGCCGGCTGCGGCACGGGCGAGCTTGCATGCACAACTTTGGAAGAAGACGCGGTTTTCAATGCAGGCAGCATGGCGCTTTCGGCAGCGTTTCTTGCCGGCACCTACGTGCTTTACAGATGGAGAAGCAGAAAGGCAAGGAACGAATTCAATATATAGGCCGGGCAGAGTGTTACACAACGAACCGGTGAGAGGATTGAGCGGGACTGAAAACGTTAGCGTGCAGGTGACAGTCGGCGACGTCAAGGTGCAGTTTTCCGGGACGGCAGAATCGGTGATGGCGTCTGTCTTTAACTTTCTTGCAAAGCAGGTCCCGTCGATGGACCTTGCGAGAAAGATATCGCTCAACTACGACGCGACGGAGCTCATCGAAAAATACGCACCCTTGGTCAAGATAACCCCGGAGGGCCCGCGCGTGATACCCGACTCGGGCGTGCGTCTTTCTGACAAGGACATGGTAGCATTGCAGCTTGTCGCGGCAAGGATTGCAAAGGACACCGGGAAAGCAGCCGACGACGCGATGCAGGTGTCTGAAATCCAGTCGGCGACAGCGCTGAACCCCAAGTCCATAAGCTCCAGGATATCAGAGATGGTAAAGGCGGCCCACGTCGCACGGGACGAGAAGGAGCCGGGCAAATACAGGATAACCACCGCAGGGATCCACTGGCTCAATTCGATTGTGGAGAAAAAGTCTAGCCGGGCGTAGCGTCGCTTGGCGGCCTCTTCTGTATGTACCGGTAGTTCCGCATCGTGCCGTTTCGGGTCATGATGTTTTCGCGCACCATGTCTGTCAGCGAGTGCGACACGGCGGTCCTGTCATAGTTGTAGCCGCGCCTTGACAGCTCCTCGTGCACGTCTGCAAGCGACCTGTCTTCTCCAAAATAGCCTTCAAGCCAGAGGGTTTCAAGAAGGCCCCTGCACGTCATGCCGCCTTTGACCGGCTTTTGCTCTGCCGCGACCGGCCGGGCTTCTACAGGTCGCGCCTTGAGCGCTTCTATTTCGCGCTTTAGCTCGTCCATCTGTGCACGGATTGCAGGGTCCACTATTTTCGCAGAATCAAGGCTCGAAAGCACGGTCTCGACCACCTGCTTGACCTTGCTCTCGACGCAGGTTATCTCTATCTCCCACTCTCCGTGCTTGAGCCTTACCTTGACCTCGCCCTGAGGCGGCGACTCGCTCACAGGCAATCGGTTTGCAAAGCTATTGATAAACTTGTTGCTGGCCATATTGTTCATGTTGCGCAATATTAATATAATTGTGCCCGCATATCTTGTTGACCAACATGGCCACGCAATTAAATCAGCCTGCAGGCATCAGCCTGGGAGACTTTGGCATACTGGAATCGGTGAGCAAATGCCTAGCCCCAAAACTCGACGAGTTGAGGGGCAAGAAGATAATGTTCAGCTCCGACGACAAGACACTCGTTCCGGTGGACGGCTGGGGCACAAAGAGCCAGTCGTGCGCGACTGTCACCACCATCAGGCCTGTGAGGGAAAGCGCGATGGTAGCGGCCATCGATTCCAGCAGCATCAGACTCGCAGAGACCGAGGAGGGCGGGCTTTATGCCATCAAGTGCGGGGTCGCAATCGCCTACGGCGGTGCGCCCTTGATGCACTTCAAGATAGGCCCGATGCTTTTCTACCTGAGCGAAAGCACTGTCTACGATTCTGAGCTTGACGACAGGCTTGCACGGCTTGTGATTGCAGACGGCGACGTGGCAAGGAGGCTTGTGAGGGTCAGGGCAGAGCGCGCCATCCAGTTCGAGCTTGCGGGCCACCTGCGTAATTCCATAATTCTGGTCGACGGCTCTCTCCGGTCGTCGGTGTTCGAGGACCGGGAGCGGAGCATCGGCAAGATTGCCGAAAACTGCGTGCTTTACAGGAACCAGCTTGTCGGCATCAGCAAGCACACAAGGCTCAAGGTGCTTGAAAGGGCCGCGGCTCCGCTTGCAAACGTGCCGGGGCCGGCGTACCTTGAAGTCGACATGATAATCAAGAGTCTGGTCAAAGGTACCGTCGGGACCAACCTGATGGCAAGGCTTGGAAGCAACACGCCCGTCCTCCGGGTCGACGTCGTGGGCGAGAGGGACCGGGCTCTCGGGCGGCTGCTCGGCAACGACCCCGTGGCCCATGGCTACCCAGAGACTCTGAGGCTTGCGCACCACATCTCGACATTTACAAGCACAGAAGTGACGTGCCTTCGCGGCCACGTGCTCAATAGCTACGGCGTGACAGAGCTTGCAGCAGACGACGTACGCAGGACACTTTTGGGGTCGATAATGGTATGAAGATCCTATCAAAGGCCGGCAACGAGCTTTTGCTGATAGCCATGAAGGACGACAGCGCTGCAAAAGGCGACTACCTGCTGATAGAGGACAGGGGAAGGAGCATGGTGGTGCAGGTCTACGACGAGGAATACCTGTCGTCGCAGTCACTCATAGAGGACATCGTCAAGGAGGAGGTGGTCAACGCATCGAGTGCGGAAAACCTGCACGACCCGCTCAACATAGGGAGCCTGTCGAGGCTTGTCAGGGACGCAAGGATATTCAAGGCCAAGATCCGCGCCGCAGTAAAGGAAGGCAGGCTCGCAAGCGACGTGTCGTGGCTGCCCTCAAGGGTCGAGTCCAAGGTGAGAAAGCTTGCGATGAAGGAGCTTGACGCGCTCCTTGGAAGGTCCGGCGTGTATCCGATACCTCTGGGCCAGGCCGGCGACGAGGATTTTGAGATATTTGCAGAGGACCTTGACGGCAAGCTGACCATAATAACCGGCAAGAAAGAGTCGGGCAAGTCGCACCTGTCAAAGCTGCTCGTAAAGACGCTTGTACAGCACGGCGCGTTCGTGGTCGTGTTTGACCTGAACAACGAGTACGGGGGCCTGCGCTGGAACCGCGACGGCACGCAGTCGCCCGTGCACGACAGGGTGATGGTGCTAGAGCCCGGCAAGGGATTGCAGCTGTCGCTTGACTACTGCGGAAAAGCTGCGGTTGCAGGGATGCTGAAAAACGCGCTTGACATGCCCGCCGCCTCTGCGCGCGAGTTTTTCCGAATATGGGACTGGCTTGAGAACAAGCGCACGCTTGGCATCGAGGCTATAGGCAACGCGGTCAACACCTGGAACATAAACGAGCTTGTGCGCGACGCGCTTGTCTCCCGGTACCATGTCATCCAGTCGTCGCGGCTCTTTTCCGACGCAGGCGGCTTTAGGTTCGAAGACGCGATGAAAGCAGGCGGGGCTGCCATGATAGTCAACATGGGCGAGGTCTCGGGGACAGTAAGGCGGATGACGGTAGAGTTGGTGCTGAGCAAGATAGTCGACCTTTTGGAGCGAAAAGCAATACCGCCCATCTTTTTGGTTGCAGAGGAGGCCCACCTCTACATCCGCGAGACGTACTGGGAGGACATCGTGACCCGTATGAGGCACTTTGGAGTCTACACCACGTTTGTGACAAACCAGCCCGACGCGATTAGCGACGGTATCTACCGGCAGGTGGACAACATCTTTTTGTTCAACTTTACAAACGACTCGGACCTTGACAAGATATCAAAGGTCTCGCTTGCAGACAGCGACACAGTCAGGTCTATAGTGAGGACGCTCCCGCAGAGGCAGTGCCTTGCGATAGGAAGGGCTGTTTGCGACCTGCCGGTAGTGGTAAAGGTTGCGCCCGCCCAAGTGCTTGCGCTGGGCGAGACTAAAAAGTTCTTTAAAAAGTAGGCTCAGACCATCCCGGTCTGGCTGCGCTTTTTAGAACCGATGTCGACTGCCTCGCCAACTGAGGAGATGAAGACCTTGCCGTCGCCGGCTGCGCCCGTGCTTGCCGCGTCCAGTATGGCCTTGACCACCTTGTCGACGTCGCCGTCGTTAACCACGGTTATAACGCAAGCCCTGGTCGAAAACTCTGCCACGTGCGACGAGGTTCCCCTGCCACCTGCTACGCGCGGCTTTTCGCCCCTGCCCCTGCCTCTTGCGTCGAGAATCGTCGCGCCACTCACGCCCGCACTCTTGAGTGCATCGTTGACGGCGTCTGTCTTTTCACTGGCGATAACTGCCTCTATACGCTTCATGGCACGTTCTAAAGTAGGTTACGATATAAGGTTTTCAAACAATTTGTCTGGGCAGTTTCAATATTACCCAAGAGCGATCAAACGGTGCAATTATCATAAAATCGGCAAAAAATATATCACTTGCAGCCGTTGCGGACCGCCCAGTCCTGGCTTGCAAACTCGCTCACAAAGCACTGTCTGTAGTCGAGGCCCACAAACCCGCTGTCGAGCAGTTCCTGGTTGAGGTTGTGCGAGCCGCAGTAGACTACACCCACGATGTTTCTGCCCTTTATCTGCCCGTCGTCCTGGTCCACGAGGACGCTGCTTCCAAGGCAGTTGTACCTGGTTATCTTGGAGCCGCTCTCGTAGTTCCTGTCATTCCTTGACACCTTTGTGAGGGACAGGTCCACCTTGTACGTGTCCTTGTCTGTTTGAACATAGATGGTGTCGGTGTCGACCATCTTTATCACCTTGCCCTCGATGCAGAGCGCCGAGCCGAGACACCGGGGAGAAGCCGGCGCCAGATTGCTTGTAGCCGGCGCGGGTTCTGACGCCCTCTCGGCGTCTTTCTGGTAGGTGGCAGGATCGTTTGGTTCGCCCTGCGTGCCGGCGGTAAAGCGCCACGTGCTAGAGCCGTCGGGTATCCTCTGCCACGTCCTTGCGTCGTCGCGCCTGTCAAGAAGCGACGACGGCGTGGTGTCAAGCGTCCTGCCTGCAGAATCGACAAGGGCAAGGGTTTCCACTATTGAAAATCTCTCGCCCTCTACCTTGACCACGTAAAACTGGCCTGCCCCGATCACGGTCCCGGCAGGTATTGTGATTGTAAACGGCCTTACCTGGGTCTGGATGGCAAAGTTGCCAATGTTGATGTCAGACGACGTGGGGTTGTAAAGCTCGACCCACTCCCTTCCCGTGTCCCTCCCGCGGGGGTTCATCTCAACCTCGTTTATCAGTACGTTGGTGCCCGAGCCGCCAGGCTGGCTTACCTGCTCCTCGTTTCCCTGCGCGCTTGCGGGGATAGCGCCAACCAACCCTGCGCCAATGAGGCCAACCACCAGCGTCACTGCAAGTCCCGTTTTTGACATTTATTTAGGTGCTAATTGAGCATCCCTGAAGCGTATATTAATGATTATGAATTCCGCCTCTAGACGCGAGGGATCTTTCTGTTCATGTAGGCCCGCTTGAGCCTGCTGAGTGCAAACACAAAGAGGATGACAGCCGCTATGGCAGTCGCCGCCTGAATTGCAGACACGGCTAGTCTGGGCATCCCGTCTGCCACCGACTCCAGAGGCGCCACAACTAGCACGAGAAACGCCGCTATGGCAAGGAGCATGACCCACATTACGGTGACAAGAATCGCTAGCCCCACCCTCACCTCACCACCAGGAAATAGTACTGCAGGGCTATCGTCGCAAAGGCAAGCCCGGCCGAAAACGCGGCGAGCCTGAATATCTTTTGCGCCACCTCTTTTTCAGAGAGAGGCCCATCTGCGACTATGAGCCTGACAAGCGTCGCCGGCGCCGCCCTGTCCTTTGAAGCTGCAAGCCTGAAATCGTCAAGTAGTGTGACCGGCCTTGCCTTTATCTCCCTGTGCTCTGCGAGGCGCTTGACGCTTGAGAGGAACAGGAACGAGTTTATCACGGCAGGCAGAAGCGCGACCACGCCTATTATCTCGGCCTTGCCGGCTATTGCCAGCGCGCCGAACATTGCTCCAAAAAGCAGCGTGCCAGAGTCGCCGGGGAAGATCTTGCTTGGGTATTTGTGGTATTTGAAGAACGCCAGCGCGCCGAACAGCAGCGGCAGGCCGGCAAGTAAAACGTCAAGGTTTCCAAATATCGCGCATGCCGCAAGCAGGGGCACGCACGCTATGACAAGCACGCCGCTTGCCACGCCGTTCAAGACGTCGATAGAGTTCATCGTGTTGCCGGCGACAGGCATTATCACGAAAATCAGGGGGATGTATAGCAGCGGGATGAGGGCGCTTCCAAACACCAGGTTGAGGTAGCTGCCGTGCGCGCCAAGGGCTATTATCGGGACCGCGGAAAGCAGGAGGGCGGCAGGCTTGAACCAGCCAGGCATGACGCGCCTGTCGTCGACGTATCCGACTGCAAACGCGATGGCAGTCGACGCAAGTATCGCCAAGACGCCAAGGTTCATCGTCAGCGCAAAGAGCGCAAGCTCTGCCGCTGCAATGCCGGCCATCAGCACCGGCCCTGCCGGCCGGGGGACCGGCGGCCTGCCCGGCTTGTGGTAGTCCTGCACCACCTTGCCTTTTGCCACAAGCGACCTTATCGTCACAGGCATGAGGAAATACACGGCAAGAAAGGAGACTGCCGAAACCACCGCCCCGTAAATGAGCACGAGGTAGCCTTCTGTCATTGCGCCTGCCTCCTTGCGGCAAGCTGCACCTTCAGCTTTTCTGCCACCGCAGGCCCTATCTTGGGCACCGACGCCAGCTTTGCCTGCGGCGCCCGGGCAATTGCAGAAACGTCTACAAAGCCCGCGGAATAAAGCGCCCTTGCGCGCACCCTGCCAACGCCTTCAAGCGCTACAAGCGGCATCAGCTCCTCCTTTATGCCGTAGCGTATCCTGGTGCGCATGCCTGCAAGCTCGGCAAGCAGGTCTTCCCTGCCGGACAGCTTGGCTACTTCGTACAGCGCGTGTGCAAGCCACTGGCCCGTCTCGACCATCCTGTGCATGTCTCCCGGCTCCACGCCGAGCCTGTCTCCCATTATCCGCTCGCCTGTCTCTTCCACCCACTCTGCAAGCGCCCAGAAGCTGCGGGAGCAGTCGTACTCGCTCACGTCGTACAGGAGCTCGCCCTGCCTTTCCTGCAAAAGCAGGCCGACCTCGTCATAGTCTTTTTTGCGGAGCGAAAGCGTCGGGTAAAAGTCCGGGCTCTGTGTCAGCAGGTGTATAAAGCCAAGCGCGTGCTTGCGCCTGCCCTTTTCCACCTTGGAAAGCGCGTCGCGGAAGGCGACGGCAGTCTGCGGGTCGATGTAAAGGAGCGACGTCTTTTTGCCAAACTCGGTTGCGACGTACCTGTCGCTTTTCTGCTTGACTAGATCTTCTGACTCTAAATATTCAAGCGCCGACTCGACCTTGAACTGGACCGTCGACTCGCGGTACTGCCGGGCAAAAAGCGTGCTTGAAAACACGGACATTATTTCCGGCCTCTTCATGCCCGGCATGGACGCAATGGTCGAGAGCAGGTGGAACCTGACTGCCCTGTCGCTTGCCAGCTGCGACCTCAAAGGCTCGGGCGTGCCAAGAACATAATGATCGTAAAGCTCGTCGCCTGAAACCGACGACTCGGCTACTATGATGGCCTCGCCGGCCTTGTCGTATTTTGGCCGGCCCGCCCTGCCGCACAGCTGCTTGTATTCCATGACGCTTATCGGGACGTTGCCGCCGTAAGCGGCGTCGTAGCGCAATATGCTTGCGACCACCACGCGCCTTGCAGGCAGGTTGACGCCTGCTGCCAGAGTGGGCGTCGCAGTCAAGAGTTTCACCGTTCCCTGCTTGAACGAGTCTTCCACTATCTGCCTGCTTGCAGGGCCGAGGCCGGCGTGGTGGAACGCGACGCCCTTTGCGACCAGCTGCGCAAGCGTATGCGTTATCTCGGCGTCGTCGCCCCTGTCAAGTATCTCTGCAGACGCCCTGGCCGCCTGCTCCTTTGTGCTCTTGTCAAGGCGCTTGTACACCCCTTCCGCGGCTTTTGCAGCAAGCGACGCCGCGCGCTTTCTTGTCTCTGCGAATATCAGCGCCTGGCCGCCGCCGTCAAGCGAGTCGATTGCAAGGTCGACCGCGGCGTTTGCAGTCTGTTCGACGCGGAACGTCGTGCTGTCGCTCATCCTGACAGAGCCGTACTCGTATACGCCCTCTACCAGCTTTGTGGGGCGCCAGCTGCTCTCCACCAGACCGCACGAGAGCCAGTCGGCGATCTCGTCGGCGTTAGAGACGGTGGCTGAAAGCGCAAGCAGCTGCGAAGAAGGATATAATTTTCTTATCCTGGTGAGCATCATTTCAAGTGTCGGCCCGCGCTCCCTGTCGCCTATCAGGTGAACCTCGTCTGAAACAAACAGCCCCACGTCGCCAAGCCACTCTGCGCCGTGCCGGAAAAGCGTGTCCATCTTTTCGTTTGTAAGGACTATGACGTCGGAAAACGCAAGCTCCTTGCCTGCAGAATCATAGTCGCCGGTTGACACCGCGACGTTGGGCTTGCGGCCCGTGCCAAGGTCTACTGCCTCAAGCGCCCTCAGGTCCTGCGCCTTTTCGCTGGCAAGAGCCCGCAAAGGCGTGAGGTAGACGGCCTTTTTGCCCTTCTGTAGGGTCTTTGCAATCGCCATCATGGCTACCAGGGTCTTGCCGCTTGCAGTAGGCGTGGTGACAAGCACGCTCTTGCCGTCGAGGATTCCTGCGGCTATCGCCTTTTCCTGCGGCGGGTAGAGCGAATCGTAGCCAAGGCTTGATAGTATGGCGCCAACGGTGCTGTCCTGTTGCATGCGGCCTTGATGTTATCAGACGCACCCGGTATTATCTTAATTGGCGCATGCAATTTACATACGATTTGCATGCAAGCCCAAACAATGGGTTATTTACATAGTATCATCTTAATTGCCGTAGCTGGGCTGACAGCCACTTGATGTATGTCCTGTTGGTCCTGCGCACCTCGATTGCCTGCTCGCACAGAGACTTTGCCTGCGCCCTGTTGCGAAGCCACCTCTCAAGGTGCCAGTGGCGCAAGAGGTAGTACGGCCGCTCGTCCAGCATGTCGCGTGGAAGGCGCGCAAGCGCCCAGATGTCGCACGCCTTTTCGCCGTGCGGCACGCCGTTTCCCTGCAGAAGGTGCGTCAGCTCGTGCGCAATAGTCATCCGGCCCACGTTTGGCTGGAGCGCTATCTGTCCCGACCAGCCCCGCGCAGTCCCCAGGAGGCGCGAGCCCTTTCTGATAAAACCACATGTTATTTCATCGTCCTGCAATTCTGGAAAGAGCGAATATACATTCAGTACCTTTTGCTTAAAGTCGCCTGAAAATCCGGCCTCTGCCACGCGGGTGAACCGGAGCAACCCTACGCTTTGGCCCAGAAGCCGGGCCTTCTCTCGTATATCCTGCCTTCCCTTGAGAACTTGTTTATCTGCACCCTTGCCTCCTCCTCCGAGAACCTGCCGGTCTTGGCAAGCTCTGCCACCAGGTTCTTTTCTTCCACTTCGCTGTTGTCGGTGCCCGAAAGCCCGTTGAACACTTCCATGAACAGCTTTTGCTTGCTCACCTCGCTCTGCGGCTTGCCGTACAGCACGCCGACGTCCATCTTGCCCGTGTTGACATCGACTCCGGCGGTCTTTAACATCTGGTCGACAAGGTAGATGGCCCTCTTTGCGTCGTCGGCGTCCACCTTGTCCTTCAGCAGGAGCCTTGCGCGTGCAGTAGCAAGCCTGACAAGCCCTTCAAGCTGCCTCGGCGTGACTGTTATCATGCCCTCCGACTCGGCCTTTCTCATGTCCATGTAGTAGCTGCGGATGATGTCTATGGCTTCCGTCGTGAGTTCCGGCTCCTTTCCCTTGGCATACGTCAGGTACTTTGAAAACAGGTCAATCTCTATCGCCGGCTTGGCGGCGTGCTCTGCGTCGCGGTGGATCTCCAGTATGTGGCTTGCAATCAGGCTGTCGCGGTCTTTTTCAGGGATGTCGCGCACTATGAATATCAGGTCAAACCTTGTAAGCAACGGCACCGGCAGGTTCACGTTTTCAGTGATGTTTTTGTACGGGTCGTACTTGCCGTACATCGGGTTTGCCGCTGAAAGTATCGACGTCCTAGCATTGAGCGTCGCTACGATGCCTCCCTTTGCGACAGAGCATGTCTGCTGCTCCATCACCTCATGGAGCGCCGAGCGGTCTTCGGGCTTTATCTTGTCAAACTCGTCGATGCAGACGAGACCCTGGTCGCCCAGGACAACGGCGCCGGCTTCAAGCATCATGATTCCGGACTTGTCGCGGATTACTGCCGCTGTCAGGCCTGCTGCAGTCGAGCCGCGGCCGGACGTGTACAGGCCGCGGGGCGCTATCTTAGCTGCAAACTTTAGCATCTCTGACTTTGCGGTACCGGGGTCGCCTACGAGCAGCACGTTGATGTCGCCCCTGCGCGTCGAGCCATCTTCCAGTTTCTTTGTGACCGAGCCTACTATCAAAAGGAGGATCGCCTCCTTGATGACTTCCTGACCGTAGATGTGTGGAGCAAACGAGGCGACGAGTTTCTCGTAAGCGTCTGGCTTGCTTGCAATGGTCTGGATCTGCCTCTCGTCTTCCGTGCTTATCGCTATGCGCTCGACTGTCCGGGTGTCCTTGCTTCCGGCCCTGCCTCCCAGGTACTCGATGTTGTTTCCTTCCATGCGAAGCCTGAACAGGCTGGTCTTTACCTGTGGCGCCAGCTGCTCGGCTTCTATCCTGATGATGCCGGTGAGCATTATCCTGTCGCCGGGCCTGCACTGGTCGACTAGGTCGCCCATGACCGTGACTTCGACGTAATGCGGAAGCTGCCCTGCCGGTAGGTCCTCTGGCAGTTCCTGCAGGCGCACCATCTGAAAGTCGATGAATATGCTGTTTTCCGGGTCCATCTCAAGCTCCTTCTCGCCGCAGGCCGAGCACTTCACCGGCTTTTTCAGGACCAGCCCTTTGAGCACCGACTCTGTGGGCGCGCCGCAGTTGGTGCACTTGTACGTCACCTTTTTTGCAAGCGGCTTGACCTCCGACGAGCGGACCACCATTCCAGAAACGCTCACCAGCTTGTCTATCAGGTCGGCATTTATGTCGCGCAGGCCTTTTGATACGGTGTAGTTGCCTATCCTGACCTTTATCTTGTCCCGGACTTCCTGCTCGTAGTCAGGGTGAATCTCGCGAAGGACTGAAAGCGCGGCCTCGTCAAACGCGGCCAGCATTTCGTCGGGCTTGTGTGTCAGCATCTTTGCGAGGTCTGGGTTGTACGAGTCAAAGTCGATGTAGTCGACCACAAGCGACTGGGCGTTTTCTGCCATCATGTCGTTTATTTTTTCAAAGTAGCGGTATTTTCCGTCCTTGTCACGGAACGCCTGAAGAAACTCCTTCAGCTTGTCGGCGTACGCCGCCGTCGTGGCCTGCTGCTCAGCCAGAGTTCAGCACCCCTTTCTTGAATTTCGTCGAGGCGTCGTGTATGACGTGATAAAGTTCTCGCTCTTCTGCCGCAAGCTTGCCTTCAAGCTCGCCGGAAAGAGGTGACGCGGCCGCAAGTTTTACAATCTTGCCAAGGCGCGAAGCGACAAACGTGTTCAATGAAACAACGAGGCTGTCCCGCTCGCGGTCCTTGAGGCCTTCCAGGTAGTCGTTTACCCTGACGTAAAAGTCGATGTCGATGCCTGACAGGTCGTGCGGCCTCGATATCCTCTCGCGATTTAGCGTGCGCGATATGTATGCCGCCGTGTCGTTGTGCTGTATCTCCACGGCGCCCTCTTTTTCAAGCATCTTTGCAAGCCAGCGCGGGATTGAAGACATGTCGCCTTCCTTGGCGTCGACTGCGACGCTCCCCACCGTCAGTTTCACGTCCTTCTTGTATGAAATGCGGACTTCCTCGTTCATGTAGCCGATGCGGTAGACATCCTGTATAGCTTGAATCTTGGGCTCGGAAGTCGCGTCGGCCATCTCAGGTAAATTGTAAAGGCAACAGTTCCGTTATATCTCTTCTTGGGCGAGCTTTAGCTAAGCTCCCAGCTAGCTGGAGCTTGCCGTTGAAAATTTTGCAACGAGAGCGTGACAGCAATCTATTAATTCGCTGGCCGCTTTCATTCGAGTGCTTGTCCAAAAAGAGCGACCTTGCCAGCCTCATGTGGACGGAAAAGTACCGCCCAAAGAGACTCGAGGACATAGTCAACCAGTCAGACATCATAAAGGGCATCACCAATCTTGTAAGGAGCCCGGACATACCGCACATGCTCTTTTCAGGTCCTGCAGGCGTAGGGAAAACAACCGCGGCGCTTTGCATAGCAATGGAGATACTCGGCGACGAATGGCGCAAGAACACGCTTGAGCTGAACGCGTCTGACGAGCGCGGGATAAAGATGGTGCGCGAGCGTGTCAAAGAGTTTGCGGCATCGGTGAAACTTGCTACCGACAAGGACTTTGACAAGCCCAAGATAATCATACTCGACGAGGCCGACGAGATGACATCAGAGGCGCAGACTGCGCTCCGCAGGATTATAGAGGACAGCGCCCGGACCACCCGGTTCATCATAATCTGCAATTATCTTTCGCAGATAATCGAGCCAATCCAGAGCAGGTGCGTCGTTTTCAGGTTCACGCGCTTGCCAAAGGCCGACGTCATAGAGCACCTGAAGATGATAGCTGCAAAGGAGAAGGTAAAGGCCGACGAGAAGGCGCTTGAGCAGATTTATGATTCAACTGGAGGCGACCTGCGCCACTCGATAAACGTGATGCAGGCAGCAGCCGGCATGGGCGCTGTCAACGCTGCAAACGTGAACGCCGCAATCGGCCTTTCGGGCAGGTCGAAGGTGGGCGACATACTGAAGCTTGCGCTTGCAGGCAAGTTCAACGAAGCGCGCATAAAGTTGCTCGAACTTACACAGGTGTACGGCATGTCAGAGACCGACTTTTTGAAATATGCAAACCAGGAAGCATACGACATGAAGCTTGAAAACCCCGGCGAGTTTGCCGCGCTCATGGCAGAGTACGACTACAGGCTTGCGTCCGGCGCGCACCCTGAAATACAATTAGCAGCGTTGCTTGCGCAGCTTGGAAGGCTGAAAAAGAACTAGTACTCTTCCTCGAACTCTTCGCCCGATTCCTCTTCCTCCACCTCTTCAAAGTCTTCCTCCAGCTCCTCGCGCTCCTCCGCGCTCTTGTATGGAAGGTCTGCTTCGCCGGGCGCGCCGCACACCGGGCACTTGAACTCTATAGTCTGCCCTTCGAGGTCAAGGGGGAATTCCTTCTGGAAGACCTCGTCGCATTTTGAGCATACAAGGGTCGTCTGTATGCTCTCTTGGCTGAACTTGTGCGCCTGCACCCGGAAAGAGGTGTTTGCCAATATTCGACTTGGTATAGGAAGAGTCCTTTTTTATAAGCGTTCTTTTTTTCGAACTCTGGTTCAAGATATATCGCAAAATTCGCCAGAAAATTGCGAAAATCAGGTTAGCGCGAGCTTACCAGGTAAGGTCAGGTTGACAGACCTGGTAAGTTATTACTACTGAGTTTAAATACACTGCCGACTATATGATTGCGTGGAAAGATCGATAAAAAATATAGCAAACGGCAAGGAAACCCTCGAAGGCGAGGGCGTCATAGTGCGCAGGGCGTTCCCGAACGGCGCGCTGCGCGAAATCGACCCGTTCCTGCTCCTTGACGAGATGGGCCCAAAGGACTTTGCTCCCGGCGAACTCGGCGGTTTTCCGGACCACCCGCACCGCGGCTTTGAAACTGTCACATACCTCCTTGAGGGGCAGTTTGAGCACAGGGACTCGCGGGGCCACGCAGGCAGGCTTGCTCCCGGCGACGTGCAGTGGATGACCGCAGGGTCCGGCGTCGTGCACTCGGAGATGCCTGCAAAAGACTTTGCAAAGACAGGGGGCAGGCTGCATGGCTTTCAGCTCTGGGTCAACCTGCCGAGGCGCGACAAGATGATGCAGCCACGGTACCAGGAAATCCCAGCGTCGGAGATACCGGTCGCCGAAGGCGGAAACGCCAAGATCCGCGTCATAGCCGGCGAGTCGCTTGGGAAAAAGGCAGTCATCGACACCAGGATCCCCATAATGTACCTGCACGTCACGCTAAAGCAGGGAACAAAATTCGAGCAAAAGGTCCCCGCAGACTATAACGCGTTTGCCTACGTCGTTGACGGCAGTGGCACTTTCGGCGGCAAAAAGGCAGGCAGGGGTCAGGTTGTTATCTTCAACAGGGACGGCGACAGTGTTTCTGTGGCTGCCGAGACTGACCTGAGCGTGCTCCTGATAGGCGGCGCCCCTCTTAACGAGCCTGTCGTCCGCTACGGCCCGTTTGTCATGAACACCGCAGAGGAGATACAGCAGGCGATTGAGGATTACAGCCAGGGCAGGATGGGCATCATAGCGCGCTGAGCACCTTCTCGGCGTCGTCTTCGCCCTGCCTTATCAGTCTCTTTATGGTTGGCACGGAAAAGTCGGCATCTTCAAAGATAAAATGCACGTCTTCTCTGCGCTCTATTTTTACCACCTGGTCTATTATCGCGCCCCTGACTGTGGCTACCTTGTGGTATTCCTGCTCGATGCGCATGAACCTCTCCTTCATCTCGTCATCAAGCGGGATGTTTGACAGCATGTCGTGCATCTCCTTCAAAAGAGTCAGGTACCGCTTGATGGTCTTTGACATCCTGATGTTGTGATGCGTCTTGTCCGTGTACATGATGTCCCGCGCCCTGTGGAGCGAGTCGAGCAGGTTCTCCGGCAGGCTGTCCTGGCGCGCAGGAAAGAGGTTTACAAGGTAGACGCGCTTGTCGCACTTGGGCGAGGCGTGTATGACCTCCCTCAGGGGCGTGTTGCTCATGAGGCTCCCGTCCCACAGGTAGCGCCCGTCGACCTTTGTCCAGGCAATGCCGTAGAACGGAAACCCGGCGCAAGCCGCGAGGTGGTCCGCGGTTATCTGCGCCTTGTGGCTGTCAAACACCACCGATTCGCTTGTCTTTATGTCAGTCGACGTGACTATCAGCCGCGGACTTGTGCCGGGCGCAAGCCGGGAAAAGTCGATGTAGTCAGAAAGCGTCTTTTTGAGCGGCGCAAGGTCGTAAAGGTAGGGCATGCTTGCAGGCGGCACAAGCGGACTCCACAGCGGCTGGAACATGTTCGGGTTGCCGTAAAACGCGCTGAGGGCCGCAGCAGTCATGCTGCGAAACACGTCAGAAAACGGCGGCGTCACGTTTTCTGAAATGTGGAGCCAGAAATCTTCAAGGTCCTTTGCAGGATTGCTGCTTTTTGAGCCGGCTATGATGCCCGCATTTACCGCGCCTATAGATGTCCCGGACACGACGTCAAATTTTATGCCCCGCTTTTCAAGCGCCTTGTAGACGCCGCACTCGTAGGCTCCAAGCGAGCCCCCGCCCTGCATCACAAGGACCGTCTCAAACTCGGGCTTGTAGATGTCCTTTATCTGCATCGTGTACCGGTGCGGCTTGCGGGCTTTTAAGCGCTAGTGATCCTCGACGTCGATGTCGGCCTTTTCGACAAGGTCGGCGCGGGACTTTCTTGCAGACTCTACTAGCTTTTGGCGCCGCGGCTTCAGGACAAGGACGTACAGCGAACCGGCAAGGTACACGGCAAGGAGAATCACCTGCGCGACCACCGTCTCCAGCGTGGGGTGGATGCCAGTCATGGTGGCAAGGTTGATGTCAAGCCTCGGGATGGTGCCAATCATGTGCGTGGTCGGGAGGTAGCCTATCTCCTGGAACTCGCGCACCGCGTTGCCCATGAACGCGATTGACATGTATGCGCCGATTCCCATGGTGAGCCCGAAGAGCACGCGAAGCGGCAGCCTCTTTCCGAGTTTGCGCACGACAAAGGTCGTCCCGACTATAACTCCGAGTCCTGAAATTAGGCCAGCTGCCACGTACCACTCCATGTATTTTGCAAACGAGAGCATGGCCTGGTAGAAAAGCACGGTCTCAAATCCTTCCCTGTAGACCGTAAAGAAGGAGAGCATGACAAACACCATGACGCTGCCGGTGGTCGTGGCCTTCCACACCTTGGCTTTTACAAACTCGATCCACTTTTTCGTCTCTACTTTGTTCAGGATCCAAAAGCTGACCCAGAACAGCACCGCTACCGCAGAGATGCCTGCGATGGCCTCTATCATCTCCCTGCCGGCTCCAGAAATGTCGATGATGTACTCGGCTGCAAACCAGGTCGCGGCGGTGCCTGCAAACGCAAGGACTATGCCGTAGTAGACGTGCTTTTTGAAGCGTTCGTTCCTTGAAGCCTCAAGGTAAGTAAGGATGGCGCCCACTATGAGCGCGGATTCCAGCCCCTCTCTGAAGATGATGGAAAACGAAGTTGAAAACGCTATGGTGGGCGCCACTATGCCCGTCCCCGAGACGAGGCGCTCCGACTCGTCCAGTCCCTGCTTTATCTCGGCAGTCTTGGCAAGCACCTGCTCGTATGGCGCGCCTGCCTGCATCAGGTTGCGCAGTTCCGCAAACTTGATCTCCATTTCAAGCGTAAAGTCGGGGTCTATTGGCCTGAGCGGGAGCTCGACGTTTTCATAGCTGTCAAGGTAGGCCGACCTTGCAGTGAGGATAGCGCCTTCCTTGTTCCCCTCCTGGTACAGGCGCAGTGTCTCGTCAAGTTTTATCCTTATCTGGTCTATGTGTGCCCTGACCTCGGCCTTGGCAGAGTCTTCAGCCTCTCCCCTTTCAAGGCGCTCGCCCTGGTAGGTGCCAAAGCCCTGGCTCAGGCCTTCAATGTTTGCAAAGCCTGCTTGTGTAGAGCTGCTTGTCCCCTGCAGCTCCGGGTCGCTGTCAAGTATCGCCTCTGCCTCGTCAAGCTTGGGAAGTATGCCGTTGACGAATTCTTCTATGTCAGAAGGAGAGTCGCCGGCCTTTATCATCCTGCGAAGCTCCTCGCGCATCTCTATCTCTATTGTGACCATCAGGTCAGGGTTGTGCTTTTCAATCGGCGCTTCCAGGTACTCGTAGTTGTCAAGGTACGCAGTTATTGCGGCCTGGTCCGCGGCCTTGTAGTCGCCGGCCTTTACCGAATCGACGACCTTTGCCAAGAGCTCGCGGATGGTTGCAAAGTACTGCGTGTGCTGGCCGCCGGTCGCGCCCTCGCTCACCGTCAGATCCTCGGCAAGGTCGCGCTCTATTGCGTCGGCAAGGCGCCTCACGTCCTCTACCGGGGCCTTCTGGGCAAGGTTGGTCTCAATTTCTATAAAGAATGTCACTATCTCGCCGTTGCGCCTGTTGTCTATCTGGTTGGATATTTCCTGATACCTCGACGCAGCCACATTCACCAGCCCCTGCGCGTTTTCGTAATCGACTGTATTTGCGCCGGATTCTGAAAGCTCGTATGATTGGACCGCGTCGCGCAGCAAGAACACGACTGCCTGCGATATCATTCCCTTGTCTGCGGCAAGCGCTGGAAGCGCAAGGATTCCGTCTATCATCCCTTCAATGCGCTTGATTTCAGCAACTGCCTGCTCACCTGACAGCTCGCCTGACTTTATCTTGAGCGGGAGATCCGTCAGCGCCGCTTCGAGTTGCCCCGATGCTTGACTGTCTACGGCCTGCAGCTGCGGCTTAGCTGTAGGAAAGATAACGCTGTGCGGTATGAACGCGTGTGCAAACGCGCCTTCAGAGTCGCCTGCGCTGACCGCGTTTTCTGCAAGCAAGAGCTGTGCCCTTGTACGCTCCATGTTGACGATGATGATGAGCGCGCGGGCGTCGTCTGTCTGTGCCGATGCGACAGAGGGCGCAACAAGCGCGACGGACATCAACAGAACCAACGCCAGAGCAATTTTTCTCATCTCAAACCACCGGACCGCCCGCAGGGCGGCACAATTAGGCTTACCTAATTCCTGACTATATTTAAACCATGTTTGCGCTTGCAGGAAATGAGAAGGGGAGGCTTACCTTGAAGCATTTATTGAAAAAGAGTGCGCTTCAATCGGGTTAATCATATTGCGCTCTGGCGTAGGCAGATACGGTCGTAAGGGTAATTAGCGACCGATTGTTCTCCTTATGTTTGCAGATTCTTTTACCATTTTCGCAATTAGGAAACCCAAGTCAGTAATTACGGCCTCTATCAATGCAGTTTCGTTAGAAAATGGTCCTCTTATTCGGATATCATATTGCTTCACTTCTGCTCTAAGAAATTCATCGACGTTGCTGCGGCCCCTAATAACAGACTTTATTCTCTTGTTCTTTCTAAATCTGTAAATCAAGACGGGCATCATTCTTGAATATGCCTTCCTGAATTCTTCTACCGTAATTTCGGAGTACACTTGTCCGAAAATACCAACATAGATAGCAGAGTCACTAAGGCCCTCGTCAATGTCTGATTGGATGCTAGTTCCTTTCTTGGATTCAACTAGAATGGCTCTAAGCATTTTTTGGTAGGCTAACTCAACATCATCTATTTCTGTTTTCAGATTTTTCCGGAGTCTCTCAAACTCTTTTTGAGATGAGCTTATGAATACCTTGATAGGTTCGACCTTATCTTCGTTCAAAAAGTATTCACCAAAGATATGCCACTATTTCTTCTTCTTGGCACTCTTTTTTCTCAGCCTGCTCAATTCCACTGAAACATGAGTTGGACTTATGCCCAAAATTTGGGCAATTTCACTTGCACGGAGACCCGCGGCGTTCAAGATTTCGACCTTTCTGGCGGTTGCTACTTCATCGCTGGGTTCGGCGGACATTAGCATCATGCTAATAAGCACATCGAGCCGCTTGATTATTCTTCTCAGTTCTACAAGTTCAGCAGTATTTTCGCTCAAATCTCATGCTCACCCGTACCTGCTATCTTGACCGCTGTCATGCAAATATTTAAGCCTGTTCGCATGTTATAGATCGGACAAGCCCAGTCGAACATCTATATTTTCTTCTCCAAGGTACTGATCATGTCAATAATGCTTTGGACTTCTGCATCTTCCAGTTCCTTCGGCCTTTTTACAATATGATACCATGAATGTGCCTTGTCGTTAGCGTCGTCCTTGAATACATCTGCCTTGGTCAGAATACGTTCAAGCAGTGTTTTTTCCGCGCCAAAGTCATTTGCGCGAGTTCGTAGGTTCTTCAAGATTTCCGAAAAGTCTCTAGTTCTTCTTCGCGAAGTATCAAAATAGAGTTCGATGTTTGCCAGTGTATTTTGCGGAAATTTCTTTCTTATAATATCGGTAAGCAGATTCTCAATAATCTTGCGGCATAATATGAAGGCCGCCGTATATGCTCCAAAAGTATAGCATTTGTTAACCTCATCAATATGAGCTCTGATGAATGGGTCTACAGTATCATATTTGATGAACTGTTTAACTTGCCGTTTCTTATCATTACTAGCGGTTTTCTTGATTATAGTCGTAGGCTTTTGAATATCCAGATGAGGGAAAGTTTTTTTCTCTTCCGGAGTAAGTTTTGACCTCACCGAAAGCCCGCGCTCTAATGCATAGACCTGAGCCACCTGATTCATTGTTAGACTGCTATATCGCTGGTGAAGCTTGGCGAGCCCGTTCCGCACACTTTTCTCTTTCTTGCCTGTCTTCTTTACCAAGTACTTGAGAATAGCCAGATTTAGCATCTAATCATCTAGAGTTTTTCTTTAGATTCTTGAGCAGCTTTCTAGCAGGAAAAGCTCTACTAAAGTCCGCAGGATCCATTCCAATAAGTTCCGCCAGATCAGAAGCAGCAACACCATTCACAAGTAATTGGACTACCAATAGTTTCTTGATGTCTTGTAGCTCTTTGAGTTCGTTATCGCTCATTTCCTAGTCTGCCTCAAAGCTGAATTCACTCTTGCTCTTTTTTCGCCCAGTAATTTGACAATATCTGATTCCTTCAATCCAATCTTGCTAAGAGAATGAACTTTGTCTTTAAACTCTAAGTCTTTAACTAGATTCAATAACAAAGCCTTCGTCATTAAATCCAATTTTTTGTTTATTGCGTCAAATTGTACTTCATTCATTTCTTCTTATCTCTCCTCATTTTGCTAATTTCTGTTCGGACTGCACTATCTGGCCAGCCAATCAGTTTTCCAATCTCAACACTTTTCAAACCACCAGAGTATAACATGCGAATTTGATCGGCTTTTGTTATTTTCTTATCTTGCGTTCTTTGTCTATCCAGTAATAGCATAATTATTATGTCAAGTCGATTACTTAATGCATCTTCACTATTAGTTTCCGGATTATTCCTTGTCATTCTTATTCCTCTGAATCTTGTTGAAAGAACTGGCGAATAACCTTTCAATTGTCTTTGAGCTGACTCCTAGAATTTTAGCAATCTCCGACTGCGTCAGACCACGGTCTGCTAGCATAAGCACGATTATCATGTCTAACCGTTTTGAAATATCGCCTAGCTTTCTATCATCTTTCATTTCTTCGTTCTTACTCATTCGCTTTCCCACGTTTTTTCATCTTCTTTGCATTGGTACGCATGGCCGCCACATTCTTTCGTTCATACCCAATAATATTTCCAATTTCAGTATCAGTAAGTCCAATAGAATGTAATCCGAGTACTTGGTCAATTCTAGTTATCCTTTTGTTTTTTTCACTTGCCAATTGACCATCAAGCAAGAGTCTGATTATGGCGTCTAGTCGCTTTGCAGTCGGATCTCGTTTTTCTGACACTTCAATTTTCTTATTCTTCATTTTCTTTCCTCGTCTTGATCTTGACTTTGAATCTGCTAATTCGCTTCTTTACCGCATCTTCAGATAAGCCAAAATACTCGCCGATTTCAGCATATTTCATACCTGCCTTGGCGAGGCATTGTATTGCTTTTGTCTGATTAGGATCGCTGACTACGTTGAAAATCAGAAGTTTAACTACAGAATCTAGTTTTGCGTCGATAGACTTCAATAGATCAAGCTCGATATCATTGGATCTAGAAGATTTTTCACTTCGCATGTCCCGGTTTATGAAAAAATAACTAATATACTCGCTCTTAACTTTATCGCATTATAGTGAATTAAGTCGAATTTTGCGCGGATTATCTAAACAGTAATTTGGCATACAACTCAGGTTCAGAGCAAGCAGTTTAGACATAAAAAAGCTTGTTCAAAAAGATAGAAAAGTGGCGGGTAAGAAACTCTTACCTTGAAGCCATCGCGATTCTTTCTTGCTCGTTCTTTTTCTTGACGGCATGGCTTGCCATGTCGTTGTTTGACGCCAGGATTATCTCCTTTGCCAGCGCTTCTTCAACAGTCTGCGGGCTGCTGTATGCCGATTCTTTCACGCCTTCTGCGATGAAGCGCAGCGCCAGGTCGACCCTGCGCAGTGGCGCGACGTCGACTGAAACGTGGTACACGACGCCTCCGTAGACTATGCGCGTGGTGTCCTCGTTTGGCGACGAGTTTTCTATCGCCCTGACCAAGAGCTCTACAGGGTTCTTGCCGGTTTCAAGGTGGATAATGTCAAAGGCAGTCCTTACCATGTTGAGCGCGCGTGCCTTCTTGCCTCCCATCCTGCCGGTGTTCTTGGCATACTTTTTGCCGAAGTGCATCATCTTGTTTGCGAGGCGCTCGACGATGTTGACCTCTGCCTTTTTCAGCCTCTGGTGCTCGTGTCTGCCAAAGGTGTTCGGGAGCACGGCCGGCCTCAGAGATATTGCAGTCTTTAATCCGAGGTCGTTTACGTCTATTTCCTTCGTGTCCCACTTGTTGAAAAGCAGGATGCTTGCTTGCTCTTTTCCGCTCATCTTCTCGGCTTCTCCTTTCTGCCGTATACGAGCTCTTTCAGTGAAACGCCGTTTACCTTGAAGACCTGCCACCTGACGCCGGGGATGTCGCCCATAGCGCCGCCCATCGAGCCTCCGATGCCGCCTATGATGACCTCGTCATGCTCGTCTACAAAGTTGAGCGCGCCGTCCCTTGGAAGGAATGCGGTCACGGACTTGCCGTTCTTTATCAATTGAACCCTGACGCACTTGCGCACGGCAGAGTTTGGCTGCTTGGACTCGATGCCAACCTTCTCTAGCACGATGCCCCTTGCCTGCGGCGCCCCTTCAAGCGGGTTTGCCTTCTTGTCGAGCATGAGCATGCGCCTCTTGTAGTACTTGTCCGCCCATCTGCCGCGGCTCTTTTTGCTTCGGAGCACGCCGCCTGCGAATAACCCTAGTGGAGATTTACCCATCCATATTCACCCTGTGTATTTGCTGTTCAGGACTTGTAATCAAAACATTGGATATATTGAAGTATCGCTTTGCAAGGAGCCTGGCCTTCTCGGCGTTGCGCCCCTCCCTGCCCACAACTGCGCCCTTTTTCCGGGCGTCAACCGTCACTATGGCCTGCTGGCTTCCGTCCATGCGCTCGTTCATGCGCACGTCGCTCACCATGTCGCCGCCAAGCATGTTGCGGATAAACTCTGCAGGGTCGTCTGAAAACTCGACCAGCTCGACCTTGCGGCCTACCACGTTCTGCAGCTGCTTGATGGTCGCGCCGCCCTTGCCTATTGCTAATCCCATTTGCCCTTTGTTCACAACAAAGATGACGCGGTCCATCTTGTCGTCGACTATGCAGTCGCGCGCAGTGGCAGAAGTCACGCTCGAGAAAAGCGAGATGAGTTTCAGCTCGTCAGACGTCAGCTTGATCTCTGTCATCAGAGCGTCCCTCTTGGCGTTAAAGACAACAGCACTTGCATGACCGGAATGACCAATTTAAGTCTGACGCCCCGTACAGCTGGCCTACGCGCCCCTCTCGTCCATTACGGCCTTTATCTGCGCGTCCGTGCCGCTCTGGATGGCTATTGCGCTTATCCGAAACGGCTTGTTGCAGAGCTTGCCAAGCTGCACAGAGTTGCCGTCAAATTCATAGATAGCGACATTTGCGGACTTGGCCTGCTCGTCCAGCTTGGCCCTGTCGGCTGCGTCCAGGGACTTTGACACGACTATCAGTTTCGAGCTTTTGGCAGCCTGGAGCACCTCCTTCGTGCCGCTCTTGTACTTTTCTGCCGCCACGGCGTCCTTGACGAGTTTTTCTAGTGATTTCATTCTTCTTTCTTGCCTTCCTTGACCTTCATGTACAGGTCAACCATTCCGGTGCCGACGGGTACTGTGGCGCCTACTATAACGTTTTCTGTGACGCCCTTGAGCGTCTCCACCTGGCCTTCAAGCGACGCCCGCGCAATGGTCGGGACCGTAATCTCGAACGCAGCGCGCGCAAGGACCGAAGTCTTTGTTCCTGCGATGCCGTGCCTGCCTATCTGCTGCAGGTAGCCCTTTGAAGTCATCAGGTCTGCGACCAGCATGATGTGGCGCACGTCTACTTCAAGACCCTGCTCTTCAAGCGTGTTTGTTACCTCCTTGACAAGCGCCGTCCTTGCGGCCTCGATGCCAAGCGTCTGCCATATCTCGTACACGTTGTTTGTGGCTATGCGCGAGGTGTCGACGCCGTCTACCATGACTACTTTTGCGAGGTTAGAGCCTGCGGTCTGGATGACCCACTCTTCGTCCTGCTTGACTATGGTGACGCGCTCGATGTCAGGCACACCCTTTACGCGCGTGTTCAAGAGCTTGTTCTTTAGCGTGAGCAGCGTCTGCGCGTCTGGCTCGTCTGGGACTGTCACCTTTATCTGGCGCTTGCTCTCGCTCATCTTGACCTCGTACTTTTTCTTGGCGCCTTCAAGCGCGGCGTTCACCTCTTCAAGAGTGCAGCCGCGCTCGGCAAGCTTGGCTTCGGAGAAGTGGAAGGTAAGCACTCCTTCATAGTCTGTTTCTGACTTGTCGATGAGGTCGCCCACCTGCTTGAACAGTATGTCGCGTGCAACTTCAAGGGCCTTTTCCCTAGAACCGCGGTGCGCCTCGTCGAGGTAGATGTCCATCGTTGGCGTCACGGGCTTTTTCCTTGCGTCCACAAGCTCGATGAGCCTTGGAAGACCGAGCGTCACGTTGCGCTCCTTGACGCCGGCAAAGTGGAACGTCCTGAGTGTCATCTGCGTTCCAGGCTCGCCTATCGACTGGGCGGTGACGACGCCGATTGCCTCGCCCGGCTCTGCAAGCGCCCTGTCCACCAGGTCAAGCACCTTCTTCATGACCTTCTCGACGCCTTCCTTGCTCAGCTTGTTTTCTAAAAGCGCCTTTTCAAGGCCGGAGCGCATCCGCGGGTTGAGGCTTGAGCCCTGCTCGTCAACTATTTTCTTTATGGCCTCGTCCGTAGCCTTCCTGCCCTCGTCGACTATTGCTTCAGCTTCAATCAGCCTGGAGATGTTGACCGCCTCGCCGTGGTCGCTCTTTGCCGGGTCAACGCCGTCCTCGCCATACAGATACTGCACGATGTTGCCGTGCGGGTCCCTGACGGTCTGGTCGTACTCTATCTTCAGGTGCTCAAGCGCGTTGATGAGCCTCCTCTGCATGTAGACTGACTGCTGCGTCCTGACGGCAGTGTCCACGAGGCCTTCCCTGCCGCCCATTGCGTGGAAGAAGAACTCCAGCACGCTCAGGCCGTCGCGGTAGTTTGACTTGACAAAGCCCCTTGCGTCCGGGTTTGACTCGTTGTGGACATAGTGCGGGAGCGCGCGGTTGCGGTAGCCCTTCTGGATGCGCTTGCCGCGTATAGACTGCTGGCCCAAGGCCGCAGTCATCTGGCCGATGTTGAGAGTCGAGCCCCTTGCGCCGGTTGACGCCATTATTATGCCCGAGTTGTTGTCAGGAAACGCCCTGTCAGCAGTCCTGCCTGCGCGGTCGCGGGCGCGTGAAAGCTCGTTTACGACGTACAGCTCGAGGGCCTCCTCTGCCGAAAGGCCCCTTGTCAATGGAAGTGTGCCGTCGTTGTACTGCTGGATGAACTCCTTGACCTTGTCGTAGGTCTTTTGGATGACGTCGAATATCTCCTGCCTTGTCTCCGGCGACAGCCAAAGGTCAGAGTAGCCGTAGGTGAACCCGCGGTGTGTGATGTAGGTCTTGAGCATTATCAGTATCGAGTCGAGGAACTTGCGCGCCGCGTTGGTGCCATAGTCCTTGGCTATCCTGTGCAATACTGAATCGGGCTCTTCTGCACCTATCGACGCCTTGTCGATTACGCCGGATATGAGCTGGCCGTTCTTTATCACGACGTCCTTGCCCTCGCCCTTTGCGGCCTTGTTCCACTTGCTTGTTATGACAAAGTTAAAGTCCTTGGGCAAAAACAGCGAGAACAGCTGCTTGCCGCTGTAGAGTTTCTCCCCGTCCTTTGTCACCGCAGGCTCTGGAAGCGGGCCCTTGTAGCCTCCGACGAGTGCCAGATTTGCAAACTCGTCCCTTGAAAGCGTGGTCTCGTCGCGTGTCAGCATGAACGCTCCGGTGATAAAGTCGCGGATTCCGCCGATGATGGGTCCGCCGTACCTCGGCGATATGAGCTGGTCCTGGACGCGCATGAGAAGCGTCGCCTCTGCCCTTGCCTCCTCGCTCTGCGGCACGTGCAGGTTCATCTCGTCGCCGTCAAAGTCTGCGTTGTACGGAGGGCAGACTGCGGGGTGCAGGCGGAACGTCCTGTAAGGAAGCACCACGACAGAGTGCGCCATTATAGACATCCTGTGGAGCGACGGCTGGCGGTTAAAGATCACGATGTCTCCGTTTGCAAGATGGCGCTCGACTATGTATCCGGGCGCTAGCGAGTCGGCGATTGTCTTTCTGTCAGTCACGTAGTCGAGCCTTATCTTGACGCCGTCCGGCCTTATGATGTAGTTGGCGCCGGGGTAATTGTTCGGGCCGTTTGTCACAAGCTCCTTGAGCCTCTCGAGGTTCCACTGCGACACGGTCTCGGGGATTGTAAGTTTCTTGGCGACGTCTGTTGGCACTCCCACGTTTGATATCGCAAGGTTAGGGTCTGGCGATATCACGGTCCTGCTGGAAAAGTCGACGCGCTTGCCTGACAGCGAGCCCCTGAAGCGGCCTTCCTTGCCCTTGAGCCTCTGAGTCAGCGTTTTCAGCGGCCTGCCTGAGCGGTGGTGGGCCTGCGGGATGCCCGACACCTCGTTGTCAAAGTATGTCGTGACGTGGTACTGCAAGAGGTCTACGAGGTCTTGGACGATGAGCGGCGGCGTTCCTGCCTCCTTGCTCTCCTTCAGGCGCTGGTTGACGCGTATGATGTCCACCAGCTTGTGCGTCAGGTCGTCCTCCGACCTTATGCCTGTCTCAAGTATGATTGACGGCCTTACCGTGACAGGCGGCACCGGCAGCACCTGCAGCACGAACCACTCTGGCCTTGCAGTCGACGGGTCGTATCCGAGAAGTACGAGGTCGTCGTCCGGGACGTGGCTGAGGCGCTCGCGGATTGTGATTGGCAGGAGGCGGTTTTCTCCGGCCTCCGTCCTTTCCACAAATATCGTGGGCTTGGTGAATATCAGGTCGTACTGCTCTTTGCCGCAGTGCGGGCAGGTCTTGACCTTCTTTGCCTTTTCGATTATCTCTTCGCGGATGTTTTCAAGCGTGATGACAGCGTATGGCGCCTTGCTGTCCCTGACTGCCTTGTAGCCTGCAAGGCTCTCCGGGTCGAGCTTTATCCTGTTGCACGACCTGCATGTTGTCAGCAGCAGCTTGTGCACGTCGTCGACAAACGCTATGTGGAGCACCGGCTCTGCAAGCTCGATGTGCCCAAAGTGGCCGGGGCATTTTGCAGAAGTGTTGCCGCAGGTGGCGCACTTTTGGCCCGGCTCGAGAGTGCCGAGGCGGTTGTCCATCAGGCCTCCTTGCACCGGCATACCGTCCTCGTCGTACGTCTCTGGCGCCGTGACTTCTGCGACAGAGAACTTGCGGACTTCAGTCGGCGACCAGACGCTGAACTTTATCCCACCGAGGATCTTGGCAGATTCTTCCATCATCGAAATCCCCTCCTACACCTTCTCCTTGGCTATAAGCCTTGGAGCGACGTTGAGGCTCATCATCTCCTGCAACAGCAGTTTGAACGCGTATGCGATTACCACTGACGATATCTTGGCCTTTTCTCCGCAAACCCTGCAGACGTACCTGCGCTGCTTGACGTCATAGTACGCAAGCAGGCCGCAGCGCTCGCAGACGTTTACTTCGGCCTTGTCCGATTCTTCGAGCAACCTGTCCTTTAGCATCATGGACGCGCCGTACGCGATGAGGCAGTCGCGCTCCATCTCGCCGAACCTCAGTCCTCCGCCGCGCGCCCTGCCCTCCGTCGGCTGCTTTGTGAGCATCTGGACCTGTCCGCGGGCGCGGCTGTGGATCTTGTCTGCGACCATGTGGTGCAGTTTCTGGTAGTATACGACGCCGACGTAGACGTCAGCAGGGAAGCGCTTGCCAGTCCTGCCGTCGTACATCACTTCCTTGCCAGTGTACTTGAAGCCGTACTGCTCCATGGCGCCCTTGATGTCGTCGAGTTTCTCGCCCAAAAATGCCGAGCCGTCGACTATTTTTCCGCGAAGCGACGCGGCTTTTCCGCCAAGCGACTCCATGAACATTCCTACAGTCATCCTTGACGGGAACGCGTGCGGGTTTATCATGACGTCTGGCACAAGGCCGTCTTCGGTGTAGGGCACGTCTTCCTGGTTGACAAGCATGCCGACCACTCCTTTCTGGCCGTGCCTTGAGGCAAACTTGTCGCCAATCTCGGGTATGCGCATGTCGCGCACGCGGATCTTGTACATCTTGCCGCCTTCGACTGACTGCGTGATTATGACCGTGTCGACTACGCCGTTTTCAGACGGCCTGACGCCGACTGAAGTGTCGCGCCTGTACGGGCCCTTTACTTCAAACTCCTTGTACTCCTCCATGAACCTTGGAGGCGAGGTCCTGCCGATCAGTATGTCGCCGCCGTTCACCACAGCTTCGTGCATGATGGCGCCATCTGCTTCCAACAGGCGGTATGCCTTTTCGCCCCTGTAGCCGCGGATGTTGGCGTCTGCCTGCGGAACCTCAAAGGTGTCCTTCATGCCGCCGGGGTACTGCTTAGCTTCGGCTTCGTAGATCCTGTAAAAGAACGTCCTGCCAAGCCCGCGGTCGACAGAGGACTTGTTGAAAACGACTGCGTCCTCTATGTTGTAGCCTTCAAACGGCAGCACCGCGACGACGCAGTTCTGGCCGGTCGGCCTGTCGTCGAGCCCGAGCAGGTTTATCGCCTTTGTAGAAACTACGGGTATCTGCGGGTATAGCATGAAGTGCTGGCGCACGTAGGTGCTTGCGTTCATCAGAGGCGTCGAAAAGCCAAGCGACTGCTTTGCCATCGCGCTCTCGTACGTGTTCCTCGGCGACTGGTTGTGCTCCGGGTACGGGATTATGGAGGCGCCCACGCCGAGGATTGCAGACGGGAATATCTCCAGGTGCGTGTGGCCGTCAATCTTTTTCGGGTCGATTGCGACGTACGAGTTCTCTTCCTCGTTTGCGTCCACCAGCTCTATCACGCCCATATAGAGCAGGTCCATCCACGACAGGAACTTTTTCGATATCTTTTCTATCGTTTCAGTGGTGACAAGCGGCTTGCTGTCTTTCAGCACCACGAGCGGGCGCATGACCCTGCCGGCGTTGCAGCTGATGTAAAGCCTCTTTGTGGCGTTCTCGTTCTGCGAGGCGTAGAGGAACACGCCGACGTGCGGGTGGATCTTGCCCGTGCGCCTCATGTTCCTGAGGGTCTCTGCAAGGCCCTCTCCCTTGTCTGCGTAGCCTATGAGCCTGCCGTCAACGAACACTCTCGTGCCGTTTGCGCGCAGCTTGTCGTTTGCCTCGTCCACGTTCTGGACGCCAAGCTCGTACAGCTTTTCAGTCACTTCGGCTGACGGGACGTTTACAGATATTATCGCAGAAAGCGCCAGGTTCTTGACAAGGCCGCAGTTCGAGCCTTCGGGGGTCTCTGCAGGGCAGATCCTGCCAAAGTGCGTCGCGTGCAGGTCTCGGGCCTCAAAGTTGGGCTGGCTTCTTGAAAGCGGCGACTGGATCCTGCGCAGGTGGCTGATTGTGGACATGTAGTTTGTCCTGTCCAAGAGTTGCGTGACGCCGACCCTGCCCCGGCCCCAGTTACCCGTGGCAATAGCGTTGTTCAGCTTGTCAGACACGATGCCCGGCCTGACTGCTGCAGCGACAGCGTTTATGCCGCGCTTTTGGCCCGAGCGCTCTAGCTGGTATTTCATGTCGCGTATCAGGTTGCGGAACGCGGTCCTGAAAAGGTCTGCGAGCATCTGGCCTGCGAACTTGATGACCTTGTTTCCGTAGTGGTCCTTGTCGTCGGCCTCTATCCAGCCCAGTTTCAATTCAATAAGCTTGCTTGCGGCCTCGCCAAGGAACAGCGCCTTTTCGTGCCTGTTCTCGGGGTTCTTGCCGATGTGTGGCAGGAGTCCCCAGTCAAGCAGCGTCTCTGCCCTCTTTATCTGGAACTCTTCGAGCATACCGGGTGCGATTCTCTTTGAAATGTAGACTATGGCGTCGCGGCTTGTGACCACGTCGCCTGCCTTTTCAAAAGACGGCTCAAGCTCGTCCTGGATTGTCTGGTTCAGAGAAACAGAATCTGCGATGTCCTTGTCGGCTTCAAGCCCGAGCGCGCGGATAAGAGTGATGAGCGGTATGTCCACGGGTGAGCCGGGGATCTTTGTCACTATCGAGCCGTCGGGGCGCATGATGAGCTCGAGCTTTGCGCGGTAGCCGACGATGGAGGAGTAGACCTTGGCCTTGTACAGCATGGTGCCTGTCGTCTCCTCGGTGTCGACGATAATCTTGTTGTACGACAAGTCCTCGAGTCCGACTATTACGCGCTCTGAGCCGTTTATCACAAAATATCCGCCGGGGTCGCGCGGGTCCTCGCCAAACTCGACCAGTTTTGACTCTGGCAGGTTGTGCAGGATGCACGTGTTTGACTTGACCATTACAGGCATGTCGCCTATGTGGATAAAGCGCGATTCGAGGATCTTGCCGTCCTCGACTACAGAGCATTCGAGCATTATGGGAGAGGCATAGGTAAGGTTGCGCAGGCGGCCTTCCATCGGCGCGACGTGCGTGATAGAGCCGTCGAGTTCCATTATCCTTGGCTGCTGCAGTTTTACTTTTCCGAGCTTTATCTTGTACGGGTACTCGGCGGTCTCGATTTCGATCTCGCCGACCTCGTCGATGATGCTCTGGAGCCCGCGCTCCATGAACTCGTTGTACGAGTTCAGATGCTGCCTTGCGACGCCTTCTCTGCGTAGAATATCATTGATAATGGGCCACATCTCGATAGAATTCTCTACCAAAGTTCTCACCCTTCCACCACGTAGCGGTAATATACACTTTCACCCGCAGTCGGGCTCTTTCTCGTGATCTTGATGATGTCGCCGGGCCGGACGTCCAAGTCCTCTATGCCCTTGTCGCTCATCAAAATGTACGGCAGCTGGCCGGGCTTGGCGTTGTACTTTTTCAGCACTTCCTCGGCCTCCACCTTTGGAATTATTTCGTGCTTGGGCTGGTACGCGTGGTTCGTTATCTTGACTACTTTCTTTTCAGACATGGGATGGCGCCTCCTCAAAACACAATAGCTTCTGCTCGACAGAAAACATCAAAGTCAAATTATTTGATGAAAAAATAGCGTATATAAGTCTTGCCAAGATTTCCATCTAATTCCAGAGTTTGTTGGGAAAAATGGGAAACGATTTTGCGACGGTTTAACTGAATTGAGAGTGCAGGTTAGAGTTTCTGCACAAAAAGGATAAATAGTAACGGAAATATAGCGTGTTAGGTGTGCATGAGGGACAATGGAGTATAAAGCGTACGCACTAATGGCTATATTGCTGGCGTCGGTGGCATCTGTAGGCACACTAGGCATTGCCTATGCGCAGACAGGCTTCACCGTAGCGACAGACAATACAGAATACAGCACAGGTGAAGACATTACTGTCTCCGGAAACGTCGGGCGGACACCAACTGGCCAGCCACTCTTGATCCAGGTATACAATCCAAACGGCGCGGTTTACAGATTTGATCAAGTAACCGTTGAAAGCGACGGATCGTATACTTACACGTTCAGGGTTGGAGGCAACCTTGGTGTTAGCGGCGAATACGAAGTAAGAGTCAGCTATGCTGGCGCAACCGCAAACACAACATTCGACTTTACATCAAGCACGACTGGCGGCTGGAGAACAGCAACACTGGTGATCGACGGCGCTGACGAGCATGATATCCTGTACCAGATAACTGGCGGATCTCTGACAAGCCTGACAGGCGACTCTGAGACTGCCACAATCACAGCAGGCATCACCGCAAACAATGCGGGCCAGCTGATGCTGCAGTTGCCAAGAGACATCGTTGACGCAATCGACGCCAACGGCGACGACTTGGACTACATCGTGTTCGTTGACGAGCTCGAGACAACAGCAGATGACGACTTTGGCGCTGACACGAGAACGCTGACAATCGACTTTGAGGCAGGCAGCGAGCAGGTAGACATCGTCGGCACGACAATGATACCAGAGTTCGGTGCAATCGCGGCAATCGTCCTCGCAGTCGCAATCGTCGGCATAATCGTAGCCACGACAAGGTACAGCAAATTCAGCTTCCTGCCCAAGATGTAAGGGTAGGACGCTTTTCTTTCCTTTTTTCATTTTTTGAAGTCTACCGCAAGGTGTATCTGAAAATCAAAATGGGGCCTTCGGAGGGATTTGAACCCTCCTCAAGCGGTTTCTGCCGAAAAACAGTCCACAGCCGCCTATACTGACCAGGCTATACTACGAAGGCCGCATCTGCTTCTGCATTGACCACATTATATAATCGTTAGATCACTTGCCCGGCAGAAGGCCCATCCTGACAGTCTCCACGCCGAGATCTTCGAGCTTGTCAGCAAGCCCGTTGAGGCCTACCGAGTCGCCGGCCAGGTGCCCGAGCACCACGAGGTTCCCCTTCAGTTTCTCCTCTTTCAACTTGGCAAGGTCGCCGGGGTCGACGTGCAGGTAGATGACGGTGTCGACGCCGTGCTGAAAGTATGCCTTTGCTATCGAATGGCCGCCGTTTGTTCCTGCGGCTATCACAAGCGCCCAGTGGCCGGCCCTGTTTTTTTCGCTGCCGTAGCGCACGCGCACCCGGGTCGCGGCGTGGCGGAACTCGGGGATCTCGCCCACGGACCTGACAATGTCAGACACGCGCTCTGTCCTGCCCCGCCTTATCTTTTTCAGGATCACCTGGCGCATGTACTCATCGCAGGGCTGGTGTATGTTAACAAGTGGCATCTTCATCACCCTGGCGGCTCCCACCACGTCGTCGTAAATGTCCGCATGGGTCCTAGTCTCGACGCGCTCTGTCAGGGGCGCGAGCGCCTTCTCTGCGACGCCTTTTGGAACGCCGTGCTCCACCATGTACTCGACGTGCCGGCCAAACACCTTGTAAAAGTTTACTCGCGCTATGCCTATCGGGTGGTGCGCTATGACAGCGTCGCACCCGAGGCTCTTTGCAAGCAGAAGCTCTGCGGTGCCGACGTCGACTGAAATCAGAACCTTTCTGATGTTGCTGCCCCTGACGTGGACGGCGCTGTCTGCCGGGACCTTCTTCCACCCCGCAAGCTCGAGCCCCGCCTTCATTATCCTGCCCGTGTCGACTGCCATGCCATAGCGGAAATGTGCAAAACTTAAATCTGTTTTGGGCCCCTTTTAGGAAAGATGAGCTGCTCCGACGAGTACGCCTCTCACGTGGCAGGCGACCTCATACAGATAACGCCGCAGGTGCAGTCAAAGCTGAAGAAGGCCAAGTACGGCGTCTACAACCATTCGGCAGTGGAACTATGCCACTGGACAAAAAAGTCGTTTGCAAACGAGGGCAGCTGCTACAAGCACAAGTTCTACGGCATATCGACGCACAGGTGCATGGAGATGACGCCGGCTGCGATGAACTGCGAAAACCGGTGCATCTACTGCTGGAGGCCGGCCGAGTTTTACGACACCCTTGAAATGCCGGCAGAACTTGTCGACGAGCCCGACGTGATAGTAGAGCAGCTGCTAAAGGAGCGCAAGAAGCTGATAAACGGGTTTTACGGCAGCGCCAAGAACGACAAGGTAAAACTTGACGAGTCGCTCCTGCCGGCTCACTATGCCATCTCGCTCTCAGGCGAGCCCACGATGTACCCCAAGCTGCCGCAGCTCATAAGATACCTGAAGACGCTAAAGGCCACCAAGTCCATCTTCCTTGTAACAAACGGGCAGGAGCCGGCGATGCTCAGGAGGCTTGTTGACGAGGACGCGCTCCCGACCCAGATCTACCTTTCAACCAACGCGTCGAACAAAAAGATGTTCCACGCCATTAACCGGCCGCTGCACGCCGACGCGTGGGAGCGCTGGTGGGAGTCGCTCCGGTTCCTTTCAACAGTTGATACAAGGACGGTGCTTCGCATGACGCTGATACGCGGGCACAACGACGGCAGCGGTTTCGTTGGCGAGTTTGCACAGATGATGGCAGAGGGCAACCCGCACTTTATCGAGTTAAAGTCGTACATGCACGTCGGCATGTCAACCGAGAGGCTCGAGCGCGGCGACATGCTAGAGATGTATGAAGTCCGTGACTATGCCAAGAAACTGTGCGCAGCGATGCCATCGTTTAATGTCATGGACGAAAGCGAGATCTCTAGAATTGTCGTCCTGCAGAACGGCAGGCGCCGCGTCGACAGGTGGATAAACGCATACCTAGAGGTGTAGGTACCATTCCGCAAAGCTGTCAAGGGCCTTTCTCCTGTGCGAGTAGTCGTTCTTGTTTTCAAGTTCCGCGTAGGTGCACTTTGCGCCGTCTGGAACAAAGATGGGGTCGTAGCCCCAGCCACCCCTTGCCTCCTTTTCTGAAATCTTGCCGGCCACCTTCCCTTCAAAAACAGCGACGTCCTTTCCGTCGCAAAACGCAATGAGCGACACAAAAGACGCTGACCTGTCGTGCATGCCTGAGAGCAGTTTGAGGATGCCGGCGTTGCCTATCGTCTTGAACACGTACGATGAATACTGGCCGGGGAAGCCCGAGAGCGCGTCTATGAAAAGCCCGTCGTCTTCCACTATCACAGGCCTCGACATTTGCGAAAATGCGCCCCTTGCTTTCTCTTTAGCTATGGCTTCAAGCGAGTCTGACTGGATTTCGACGAGCTCCATCTTTGCAAACTCGACATCAATCCCGCGCGGCCCAAGTATCGACCTGACCTCCCTGTACTTGTTCTGGTTCGTGCTTGCAAAGGTGACGCGTCGCAACGCAGGCTGTACGTCCGGCGGGGATAAAAGCGTCACTCGACCCTTGCGTAGCGGCCCCGCTGCTCTATCTCCTTCACGTTTGCAAGGATTTGCGAGGTCTTTTTCTTGCCCGCGACGCTCCCGTAGCCCCTGACAAAGGCGGGAAAGGCGCCCCTGAGCCCCACGTGGGCGCTCGTGAAAACCTCCTTTATCAGCCTGACGTCGACTGCCATGTCCTCCATGCGCTCAGAGTAGTAGGAAAGTCCAAAGTCCAAAAGCACCAGCCGATTGTTGACAATGAAATTTGAAGTGGTAAGGTCTCCGTGTATGATGTTTGCGCCGTGCAAGAGCGCGGCATAGCGCCCTATCTGCATGCACATCTTTACATCAAGCGCGTCCTTTGCCTGTTTTCCTTGCACGAACTCCATCAGTATCTCTGCATTGTCAGGATCGACAAAGTGCACAAACGGCGTGCTGACGCCGGCCGCCTTGGCAGCAGACATCAAGTGTGCTTCATGGACCGTCCGTTGCCTTCGCACCGCGCTGTCAAGCGCCTCGTGGCGATAGGCTTTGGGCGAGCGCACCTTTGAGACGGCCTTTTTGCCATGCCACTCTGTGACGTAGATGTCGGCCTCGGCGCCTTGCTTGAGGAGCTGCAATAGTAATATAGCGACTAAAGTCGAGATAAAAACGTGAGTTTCAGCCCCCAGCCCGGCGAGCACGTCATAAACACCGAGGACTGCGCCGAAGACAACCTGAGAAGCGGCATACTCATTCTCACAGACAGGAGGCTTGTCTTCCAAAAGACCGAGGGCAGGATGGCTACCCTGTCAAAAAGGGAAGGCGCAGTGGTGCTTGACATACCGTTAGAAAAGATATCATCTTTCAAGGCCGAAGGATTCCTCGTGAAAAAGTTTGTCATAGTCGCCGACGGCAAGACGTACAAGTTCGGCGCGTTTTCCCCGGGCAAGTGGGAAAAGCAGATGAAGCAGGCAAAGGGCTAGCGCCAAGCGACATCGACTGTGTCAAGCCGCCACGACTGGGTCGCAAAGGCGTCCGGTATCTTCACTGCCTTTTTCGTTTTCTTGTAATCCAAGATGGCCGTCCAGGCAATCTGGGCGCCGTTGTCGCCAGCGTATTTTATGGGGCATGCAAAGAACCTGCTTGCCTGCCGCTCGCACGCCATTTCAAGCATCTGCGCAAGGCGTTTGTTCGCAGAGACGCCTCCCACTATCATCATCTCCTTCTTGCCCGTAAAAGAAAGCGCGCGCTCGACGGCCTCTGCAAGCATCGCAAACGATGTCTCTTGGAGCGAGTAGCACACGTCTGCCATCTTGCTGGTCGAGGCAAGCTTTACTGCGGCAGTCAGCATGCCGGAAAACGAGACGTCGTTTCCCTTGACAACGTAGGGCAGGTGCAGGTATTGCCCCGACGACTCTGAAGCAAGCTTTTCTATCCTGCCGCCGCATGGCGACGCAAAGCCCATAGCCCTTCCAAACTGGTCCAAGAGCTGGCCTATCGTTATGTCAAGCGTCTCTCCAAAGACGCGCCACCTTTTTTCAAGGAAAGCCAGGATCATGGTGTGGCCGCCTGACACAAGGAGCACGAGCGGGTCCGATGCTCCAGTCAGCGCCGCGCCAAGCTCGATGTGCCCCAGTGCGTGGTTCACAGGCACAAGCGGTTTTTTGTGGTATCCTGCGACTGTGCGGGCGACGACTGCGCCCACGCGCAGGCAAGGGCCGAGGCCCGGGCCGGCCGAGTAGCCCACCAGGTCTATGTCTTTCATGCCCGCGCCCGCCTGCGAAAGCGCCTCTTTCAGTACTCCGTGCGACGCCTCGATGTGGTGCCTCGAGGCTTCCCTAGGGTGTATGCCCTTTCCTTCAGGCGCCCTGTACACTGCCCTTGCGTCTGAAAGTATCCTGCCCTTCTCGTCCACGACCGCGCAGCCAAAGGTGTGCGCCGTGCTTTCTATCCCGAGGCACAGCATGGCTATCCCCTGCTCGCCGCCGAGACTATCTTTATCACGTCGCCGGCCTTCAGCTTGTGGTCTGCGCCTATCCTCTGCTTTGTCCGGGCGTCAATCGCGTAAAGGAACCCCTTTGCCAAGTCGGCGTGCACCGTTGCCGCCAAGTCCTTGGCAGTCGAGCCTTCAGGCAGCAGGCGGACATCGGGAAGCACGTTTCCCTTCTTGTCTGCCAGCTTTACCTCGTCTTCGACAGGATAGACGGCGACAAGGTGCAGGAGGTCAAAGCAGGCGGTGTTTATCGCATCCTGGACGCCGGTGGACCCGTACTTTTCAATCAGCCCCTTGACAAGGTCAAGCGCCTTTTTCTGCTGCTCGTTCAGTTGCATACTCGGCTTTACCTCAAACGAGTTGTCGCCGGGCAGATAATGCAATACCCCTTTCTTGGACGCCTTTTTCAGCATCGATTCCGCTTCTGAGGCGCACGGGACCACCTTCATTCCTGCCTGCTTCATCTTCGCAATGTTTGCCTCGGCGGTTGGCAGGTCGGCCTTGTTTGCCGCGACAAGGAAGGGCTTTGCGCGGGCCCGGAGCACCTTGCAGAAATGCAGTATGTCGTCTTCCGTCCACAGAGTGGGCTTTTTTGAGCCAAGACCCGACTCGTGTATTGCTGAAAAAACGTGGTGCTCAGGTATCGCAAGGCCAGACAACCTCTTGGCAAGCATCTGCTCCAGTTTCTGCCCCTGGTTTTCCGCCTCCCGTGCCGTCTTGCTCCAGTCCCTTGACACGATTCCGGCCATCCAGAGGTCAAACTCTTCTTCCACAAACTTGATGTCAGACATCGGGTCCTCCGTCCCGGCAGGAACCGGCTTGCCACCGCTGTCAGTTGAGCCCGACGCGTCGACTACGTGTATAAGCGCGTCGGCCTGCCTTGCGTCGTCGAGGAACTTGTTGCCAAGCCCCTTGCCGGCATGCGCTCCCGGCACAAGGCCTGCGACGTCGATCAGCTTTACAGGTATGAACCTGTTGCCGTCGATGCACATCGAGTGCACGGGATTGTCCTGCACGCCAAACTCGCGGCAGGTGCACCTGATCCTTGCGTAGGCGACGCCCACGTTTGGTTCTATAGTGGTGAACGGGTAATTGGCAGAGGGCACCGCAAGCTCTGTGGCCGCGTTGAAAAACGTCGACTTGCCGACGTTTGCCTTGCCTATGAGTCCTATTATCATCCGACGGTGAAAGGCGCGCCTGACCTGCATTAATGTTTTTCAAACACTGCGCCCAAGGGATCTGGTTGAAGGCAAGAGACTGGGTGAAAAAGCTCGGGCTTGCAAAGCATCCCGAGGGAGGGTATTTCCGCGAGACTTTTCGCTCAAAGATCCAGGTGTCCGCGCCGGGCTTTTCCGGCAAAAGGAGCGCCTCGACTGCCATCTACTATCTTCTGGAGTCGGGCCGTTTCTCGGCGTTTCACCGCATAAAATCAGACGAGCTGTGGCACTTGTACGCCGGAAGCCCGCTTGTTCTCCACGTAATCGAAAATGGAAAGATGTCGAGGGTGACGCTTGGCAGAGGACAGGCGCCGCAGGCTGCAGTAAGGGCGGGGTGCTGGTTTGCGGCATCAGTCGCAAGGCCGGGCTCGTACTCGCTTGCAGGCTGCACGGTGGCGCCCGGCTTTGACTTTGCCGACTGGGAGATGGGCAAGAGGGAGGAGCTCCTCAGAGAGTATCCTGACCACAGGCGGATAATCGAGCGATACACAAGATAGAATAGTCCCTCCATCCAACCTGCTTTGTGCCAGGCGTCGTCTGCATTGCAAGCGGGGGTCTTGATTCGATATGCTATGCCGCTATCCTCGCCCAGAACCACGACATATACATGATAACATTTGCGTACGGCCAGCGCGCAAGGCGCGAGATAGAGGCCGCAAAGCACTTTGCCAGGGTCTTGAAAGCCGAGGAGCACAGAATAGTCGACATCTCATTCATGAAGTCGCTGTACGGCTCGACCAACTCGCTTACAGACAGGAGTAAGAAACTTGCGGCAGGATTCGACCACAGCCTAGTGGTGCCTGCAAGAAACGCCGTCTTTATCTCCATAGCAGGCGCATGGGCGCTCAGCATTGGCGCCATCAAGGTCGCGTACGGAGCGCACCTTGACGACGTCCCCCACTATGCGGACTGCCGGCCCGAGTTTGCAAGGGCAATCGAGGAGGCGCTGAACCTTGCCGACGCCGACAGTATAGGCACTGGCGAGAGGCAGAGGGTGCAGGTGATATCGCCTGCGACAGGCGGCCTTGACAAGCAGGCTCTACTGAAAGCAGGGTACAAGATCCTTGGCAACAAACTGTTCGCCACATGGAGCTGCTACTCAAACGGCGTAAGGAAGAGCAGGCAGTTTTTGCACTGCGGCAGGTGCGAATCGTGTATAAATAGGAAGGCCGCATTTATGTCGGCTCGTATAGATGACAGGACGCACTATGCAGCGTAAAAGGTCCCCCGGCGGGTTAAGGCTCAGTGAGATCTTTACGAGCATCGAGGGCGAGGGCGTCCTTGCGGGCACAAAGACCATGTTCGTGAGGCTGGCAGGCTGCCCGCTCAGGTGCCACTGGTGCGACACGCCCTATGCGATACCGATAGACAGCGGCGACGAATTTTCAATCGAGGAGGTAAAGAAGATGATGTCGGCCCAGCTAGAGCCAAACACTTACAAGGTAAATTTCACCGGCGGCGAGCCGCTTGCGCAGGCCGACGCGGTGATAGAGCTTGCCAAGTTTGCCAGGGAAAAAGGAATCAAGACGTACCTGGAGTCGGCGTGCTATGATGCAAAAAAGTTTGCAAAGGTGCTCCCCTTCATAGACATCTGCAAAGTCGAGTTCAAGCTGAGCGACGCAAGGGCGACAGAGAATTACCCCGCGCTCTTGAAGAACGAGCTTGAATGCCTGAAGATTGCAGCCGAGGCAGGCAAAAAGCCGTACATCAAAGTCGTCGTGACAAACTCGAGCGATCCTGCCGAGCTTGCGGGCCTTGCAAAAAAGGTGTTTGCCTCGACGAGCGCGAAAAACATAGCAGGATTTATAATACAGCCGAGCTATGGAGTAGATGAGCCACTGTTGGATAGGCTTTTTGCGTTTTACGACGCAGTCTACCCGCTTTACGACCAGGTGCGCGTCGTTCCGCAGCTTCACAAGCTAATGGGAGCAAGGTAACAGCCAGATGAGAGAACAAGGACTCAACAAGAAAAAGATAGCCAAACTCGTAAGGCAGCTTTTGATAGAGCTCGGCGAAAACCCTGACAGGGAGGGCCTGATAGGGACGCCCGAGCGCATGGCAAGCATGTACGAGGAGATATTTGGCGGCTACAGGATGGACGCAGAGCTTGACGTCACGTTTTCCGACGAGACCGACGTGGTGATAGCAAGGGATATCCAGTTCTACAGCATGTGCGAGCACCACATGCTGCCGTTCTTTGGCAAGATACACATAGCCTATGTCCCTACAGGCAAGGTTTTTGGGATTTCAAAACTTGTCAGGCTTGTAGAGAAGTACTCGCGCCGGTTGCAGATACAGGAGCGCCTGACAAAGGAAGTGGCCGACGAGCTGATGCGCATGGGAGTAAAGGGCGCGATGGTTATAGCCGAAGGCGAGCACCTGTGCATGAGGATGCGCGGCGTCCGGAACAACAGCTCGATACTCACGATAGGCTACAGGGGCGTCATGGAGCAGAAGGACCTGCGCGAGCACGTTCTTGCTATAATCCAGAACCCCAAGGCCGACCTGCGCTCGGTCTGAATAGTTAAATAACTACAACTGGCAGCAATTTCCTGCATGAGTGGCAAGGACGAGTCGATTTTTTCAAAGGAGGCCCTGATGGGCACGCAGGCCGGCAAGGAGATAATGAAGCAGGGCCTGCTCAGGGGCAAGGGCTACAAGCAGTTCAACCACTACAAGGAAAAGACCGAGCAGGAGTTCGGCGCCTTTGCAAAGAGGTTCGTCGAGTCGCTCCACCACGCCATGGAATCGGACGCAAACCCTGGCCTCACGATGAGCAGGTTTGCAGACGAGGTAGGCTCAGAGGAGCTTGTGCCCGAGTCGTCTACCCTGCACGACATAAAGTCGCGCCTGTCAAGCACGGACGTTCTGCAGGACAGGGTTTCGCGCATTTTGAACTCCAACTTTGTCAAGATGACGTTTCCAGTCTTTAACGCTCTGTACGACGGCTCGGCGCAGTATTTCGGCGACTCGGACTCGCAGGAAAAGCGCGACGCAGTAATCGACGGCCACATAATAGCAATCGACCTGTCAGAGCCGATGGACAGGATTGTGGACCGCGACGAGGACCTCGAATACTTGGAGGACTACAAGTTCATGTGCCCGTACATACTCGGCATTGCGCGCCACAAGATATCGCAGGGCGGCGACTCGGTGCTCAAGGCGTTTGAGGCAGGCTTCAAGGACGCAAGGATAGGCCAGTACATCGACGTGAAGCTGAAGATGAATCCTGCTTCAATTAGCGACGAGAACATGAGCGAGTGCTACAAGAAGTACAGGGCGGTCATGGGCACCGCCGGCAGGAACATGGCGCTCAACCGCCGGCCTTTAAGCGACATATTCCACCTCGGCATGGCAAAGGCCGGCGAGTGCGTCGGGTGCGGAAACGAGATAGAGGACGCGCTCAGAAACGGCGCGGTCAAGATACCGTCGTGGCCGCTCTATTTTGCCATAAACACTGGCGACGTGAAGAAGGGCTTTGAGCTTACGATGCAAAAGTCCGAATTATATCTTGAAGAGGCCAGGATGGCCCTTGACATGCTGCCGGAAAAGTTCGAGCTCAGGCCGTTCCTTGAATTTTTGTTCCTGACAGTGCGCCACTACAACCAGCACTGGCACAACGAGCTTGTCAGGCGCGCGCCTTTCGCAGAGTTCCAGAGCAAGATCCAGGCGGCGGTGAAGTAATGCCTCCGGCCCTCATGTGGTCCGAAGTCTACAGGCCAAAGAGGGTGGAGCAGATGGTGGGAAACGAGGACGTGCGCCTTGCAGTCCTCAAGTGGCTGCAAAAGTGGGTGTCAGGCACAAAGCCGCTCCTGCTTTTGGGCCCGCCGGGCGTGGGCAAGACCACGCTTGTGCACGCCATTGCAACACAGTTTGGGTTTGACTTAGTTGAAATGAACGCAAGCGACACCAGGAACAGGGACAGCCTGCAGGCGCGCCTTGCGCCGGTCATGAACAACGTCAGCCTCTTTGGGACAAAGAGCCTGCTTTTCCTGGACGAGGTGGACGGCATATCCGGCAGGGAGGACACGGGCGGGCTGGACCTCCTGATAGACATGATGAAAGAGCCCACTGTGCCAGTCATTATGGCGGCAAACGTAAAGTCCGCCAAGATAAAGGAACTTGCCAAGGCCTGCAAGACAGTCGAGTTTGCGCCGGTCCCGCCTAGGCTACTTCTGATGTTTCTGGAGCACGTTCTTGCAAGCGAGGGCGAAAAGCTGGGGCCCGGCGACAAGGTGGCACTAGTCAACAACTGCAGGGGCGACATCAGGAACCTCCTCAACAGCGCCCAGTCACGCGCCGCAGGCTATGCCACTGTCTCAAACGCCGACGTGGCCGAGATAGAAATTCAAGATGCCATAAACGGGTATTTCTCAGCCACCAGCAAGGAAAAGGCCGTGCAGTTGCTTGCAAGGGCCGACGCATCGTTTCCTGACCCGCGGTACCAGGGCATGGACCCCGAGTCGCGCAGGAAGGACATGATAGCTGCGCTCTTTTCGACCATAGTGTCGTCGCAGGCAGGCGACACCCTTGCAGACATGCTCGACGTGCTTTCAAAGGCAGACGTGGTGGTGGGCAGGGTCGGCAGGCGCAGGCAGTGGAGCCTCTTGCGCTATGTCAGCCCGATGCTTGCGCACGGCCTCTACGACAAGTCCCGCGGGAAGGAGATCCGCTACAGCCAGTATTCTATGCCCTGGCCCGTCATGGGGCCGGTGTTTGCAAGGTCACAGACGGTGCGCAAGCTGGCGTCATTCATCGGGCCGGCGACGCACGTTTCGAAGAGGACCTGCAGCTGGCTTGTACTGCCATACCTTGTGAGGGAGATGATAAACGAGAAGGTCGACCCTGCCGAGTTCGCACTTGCCAACTTTGACGACGAGTCAGTCGGCGAGTCGCTTGTCAAGGAGATAGAGCGCGCCAAGGGGGCCAAAAAGTGAGCGAGCACTGGATAAGGCTTCTTGTGAAATACAAGGGCAAGTGCTCGGTCTGCGGAAAAGAGATCCCGCAGGGCGAGTACGCATTGTGGTCAAGGACCGCCAAGGCGATAAAGCACGTAAAGTGCGAGTCTGCAGAGCCTGAGGCGCCGGCAGTCACCGAGCTGAAGTGCTTCATCTGCGGCAAGGGCGCGGGCTGCGCCACGTGCAGTTTTGAATCAGACTGCAACCGCGCAGTAGTGTCGCAGACGTGCATCTGCGAGCAGTGCATGGCCGACAGGAACGCCTACAAAAACTACCAGGACGCGTTCGTGTCCAAGATGGAAAAGGTTAAAATGTAAAGGGAAGGTAGCCCTGTCCAGATGTCTAGCGAGTACGAGCACAACGTGGGACAGCTTTTGGCCGAAAAGAGGGCGAAAATGGCAGAGCTTGAGAAAGAGCCCGGGGCAAACGCCGGCAAGATATCCATGCTAAAGCTCGAGATAGAGGCGCTAGAGTCGATGTACGAAAACTACAACCTCGGGATGAACGTGTTCCGGCGCGCGCAGGGCGGAAGGGCCGGCCTTCGCGAGTAAACAACGGCCGGAAATCATCACCTAATTCCTGTAATGAATTTATATAGCCACCAGCCGGCATTAACTACATTCCCATGCACGAAGAAAAAGTAAAGCGGCTTGCATCAATGAAAAAATCTGCAGAGGGCGGTGGCGGCAACGAGCGCGTCGAGGCCCAGCACCAGAAGGGCAAGCTCACCGCACGGGAAAGGATCGCACTTTTGCTTGACGAAGGAAGTTTTGTGGAAATCGACAAGTACGTCGTTCACAGGGGCGACGACCCGACAGTCCAGAAATTCTACGGCGACGGCGCGGTCACCGGCTTTGGCACGGTTGCAGGCAGGCAGGTCTTTGTCTTTGCATACGATTTCACAGTCCTGGGAGGCTCGCTTGGCGAGATGACGAGCAAAAAGATAACCAAGGTGATGGACCACGCCATGAAGGTAGGGTGCCCCATAATAGGCATCATCGACTCTGGCGGCGCAAGGATCCAGGAAGGTGTCAGCAGCCTTGACGGCTACGGCGACATATTCTTCAGAAACACGATGGCTTCAGGCGTCATCCCGCAGATAACCGCAAGCATCGGCCCGTGTGCCGGCGGCGCGGTGTATTCGCCGGCCATGACAGACTTTGTGGTGATGGTCGAAAACATCGGCCAGATGTTCGTCACAGGCCCCGAAGTGGTCAAGGAGGTCCTGAGCCAGGACGTCGTGATAGGTCAAACGCTCGTAGCGTCGCGCGCCTGGATCCTTCTTGGGATCGGCGGTGTAGACGCCATCGACGCTGGTGCCCTTGAAC
>NZ_JACAEH010000015.1 GCF_013388945.1 Nitrososphaera sp.
CAGAAAGCCAAGGACGAGGCAGAGGGCTACCTCACCAAGCTGAAATACCTCATGGCAGATTTCGACAACTACCGCAAGCAGGCCGACAGGCAGGTCGTGGCAAGGGTCGAGGCGGGCAAGGCAGAACTGCTGCTAAAGTTCCTGAACATCCGCGACGACTACGAGAGAGCGCTTGCAACTGCCAAAAAGAACAGCGCGCCCGAGGTGGCTGCAGGCCTTGAGGGGATACTGAAGAACATCGACTCGATGCTTACAGGCGAGGGCGTGAGGCCGATCGAGGCAGTAGGCACGCCATTTGACCCGAGGGTGCACGACGCAATAGCGTTCCTTGCGCGGGACGACGTCCCCGAGGACAGCGTGACTGCCGAGATACGCCGTGGCTACATGCTAAACGGCAAGGTCCTCAGGCCCAGCATGGTAGAAGTCGCAAGAAAGATAGTTAAAAATAGCGATAGCGCCAATAAGGCTACCGCGTAATCAGGAGGCACAAAAATGGGCAAAATAATTGGCATTGATCTTGGGACGAGCAATTCGGCAGCGGCTGCGATGATAGGGGGCAAGCCGACAATAATCCAGGCCGCGGAAGGCACGTCGGTGGGCGGCAAGGCCTTCCCGTCGGTGGTCGCGTTCACCAGGGACGGCCAGCTCATAGTCGGCGAGCCGGCGCGCAGACAGATGATCTCAAACCCGGAAGGCACGGTCATTGCTGCAAAGCGCAAGATGGGCACCGATTTCAAGTTCCGCGTCTGGGGCAAGGACTACACGCCTCAGCAGATCTCGTCTTTCATACTCCAAAAGATCAAGAGGGACGCCGAGGCGTTCCTTGGCGAGGCAGTCGACAGGGCAGTCATCACGGTCCCCGCCTATTTCAACGACAACCAGCGCCAGGCCACAAAGGACGCAGGCGAGATAGCCGGCCTGCAGGTAGTCAGGATAATAAACGAGCCGACTGCGGCGTCGCTTGCGTACGGCCTTGACAAGTCCGACAAGGACCTGAAGATAATGGTCTTTGACTTTGGCGGTGGCACGCTTGACGTCACGATAATGGAGATGGGAGGCGGCGTGTTTCAGGTCAAGAGCACGTCTGGCGACACGCAGCTTGGAGGCACCGACATGGACAACACGCTAGTGGAGTTTGTGGTAAACGAGTTCCGCAAGCAGTCCGGCGTCGACGTCAGAAACGACAAGGCCGCTATGATGCGCGTGCGCGAGGCTTCCGAAAAAGCCAAGATAGAGCTTTCAAACGTCGTGACGACTGAAATCAATCTGCCGTTCCTTGCATACGACCAGGGCGGCCCCAAGAACCTCATCCTGCCGCTTACAAGGGCAAAGCTCGAGGAGCTGATGAGGCCAATCGTCGAGCGCTGCCGCCACCCGATGCTGCAGGCCATGCAAGACGCCAAGCTGACGCCGCAGCAGGTGGACAAGATAATCCTGATAGGTGGCCCTACCAGGATGCCGATGGTAAGGCAGTTTGTCGCGTCAGTCATGGGCAAGGAGCCCGAGCGGGGCATCGACCCGATGGAGGCAGTGGCAATGGGCGCGGCAGTCCAGGGCGCCATCATCGCCGGCGACGTGTCAACTGACATTCTGCTTGTCGACGTCACGCCGCTCACGCTCGGGGTCGAAGTCCTTGGCGGGCTCAAGGAGCCCCTGATAGAGCGCAACACCACGATACCGACAAAGAAGAGCAAGGTGTTTACAACTGCGGCAGACTACCAGACCGCAGTCACCATCCATGTCGTGCAGGGCGAGCGCCCGATGGCGTCTGACTGCGTCTCGCTTGGCATGTTCAACCTGTCAGGCATACCGCCGGCTCCACGCGGCGTGCCGCAGATAGAAGTCACGTTTGACATCGACGCAAACGGCATCCTCAACGTGGCCGCAAAGGACATCGCCACGCAAAAGGAAGCGAAAATAACAATCACCGCAAACAACAAGCTGTCAAAGGACGAGATTGAAAAGCTGAAGAGGGACTCGGAGCAGTTTGCCGAGGCCGACAGGCGCAAGAAGGAGGAGGCCGAGGTAAAGAACGAGGCCGACAACCTCGTCTACGCCGCTGAAAAGCTGAAGCAGGACCTGAAGGACAAGATAAGTGCCGAGCAGCAGGAAAGGATGTCAAAGGCCGTGCAGGACCTGCGCGACGCGATGGCAAGCAACAACGCAGAAAGCGTCAAGGCAAAGGTGCAGGACTTAAAGAACGTCCTTGCGGAGATAAGCGCCGAGGCCTACAGGAGCGCCGGCGCGGCATCGGCAAGCGCGGCGGCAGGTGGCGCCGCCGGCGAGCCGGGAGCCCAAGCCGGACCGCAGGGCGCGCAACCGTGATAGTGTTGGCAGGCAAGAGTGACCTTTTGTGAGCAAGCGGGACTATTACGAGGTCCTCGGGGTCCAGAAGAACGCAAGCAAGGACGACATCAAGGGCGCCTACCGCAAGCTCGCGCTGAAATACCACCCGGACCGGAACAAGGAGCCCGGCGCCGAGGAAAAGTTCAAGGAAATCTCGGAGGCCTACGCAGTTCTATCAGACGACGAGAAGCGCAAGCGCTATGACTCGTACGGCCACGTCGGGCCAGAGGAGGCGTTCCGCGGCTCCGAGGCCAACTTCGAGGAAGTCTTCAGGGACATGGGCGGCTTTTCCAGCATCTTTGAGCAGTTCTTTGGCCGTGGAGGCTTTGGCTCCGACCTGTTCGGCTTTGGCCGGCGCAAGGGCCGCGACCTTGTCTACGACATGGAGATGACGCTTGAAGACGTGCTCAGGGGCAAGAAGGAAGAAGTCGAAGTCCCGCGCCTTGAAAAGTGCGGCACCTGCGGCGGGACAGGAGCAGCCGACGGCGCAAAGCCGCGCAAGTGCAGCGTGTGCAACGGCCGCGGGCAGACCCAGCGCGTCTACAACCAGCGCTTTTTCACTTCTGTGTCAGTCGAGCCATGCAGGACGTGCCAGGGCAGGGGGGAGATAATCGACAGGCCGTGCGGCGCGTGCAAGGGCACCGGCAAGGAGCGCAGGATGAAAAAGCTGAAGATAGAGGTGCCGCCGGGAGTCGAGGACGGCATGGCGATGCAGCTGAGGGGCGAGGGCGAGGAGTCAGAGTCAGGCATCCCGGGCGACCTGATAGTAAACATACGCGTCAAGCCGCACGAGCGCTTTGAGCGGCTGGAAAACGGCAACCTTCTTTTCAGGCAGGGCGTCAGGTTCACCGACCTTGCGCTCGGCTCAGAGTTTAAAATCCCGACGCTTGACGGCTCTGAAAAACTAAAGATACAGCAGGGCACGCAGCCGGACTCGCTCATCCGGCTGAAGGGCAAGGGGCTCCCGCGCTACGGCGCAACCGGAAGGGGCGACATACTGGTAAAGCTGGACGTGAAGGTGCCCGGCAGGCTCAATGACAGGCAAAAGTCGCTCCTCAAAGAGCTTGAGAGAGAATTCGACGCCGAAGAAAAACGCTAAAATAGAATTTTCGTACATCCTATCTTATGTCCTCACCCTTTGACGAATGGTTCGGAAAAAGGCGCCGCTCGTGGTTCCCAGACGTGGACGAGATGATGAAGGAAATGGAGCGCATGATGCAGGAGGCGTTCAAGAACATGGAGCAGCAGGTGCCCAAGAACCTTGTCAAGGAGCGCAAGCTGGAAGACGGGACGACAGTCAGGGAGCTGGGGCCCATTGTCTACGGCTACTCTGTCAAGATCGGGCCTGACGGAAAACCCGAGATCCGCAAGTTCGGCAACATCGACGCGATGCCCAACCTGCTTGGCGGCGGGTTGTCTGTGAAGGAAGAGCGCGAGCCGCTCGTGGACGTCATAAAGGGCTCTGACGACCTGCGCGTTGTTGCAGAAGTCCCGGGCGTCAACAAGGAGGACCTGAAAGTGTCTGCAGACGAGGGCTCTGTCACCATCGAGTCGACGACGGGCACGCCGCGCTACCACAAGACGATATCTCTGCCAGAGGCAGTTGATCCCAAGACAGCAAAGTCGACTTACAAGAACGGAATACTGGAAGTGTCGTTCAAGCTGAAAAGAAAGGGCGAGGGCGGCGTCTCGATAAGGATAGACTGACGCAAAACGATATTATTCTAGCCACCAGATAGCACCCCTCACAAAGCGGGGGTCGCCCAGCCTGGTCAAAGGCGTGAGACCGGATAATCCGGCGCGAAGCTCAGATGTCCGACCCGACTG
>NZ_JACAEH010000008.1 GCF_013388945.1 Nitrososphaera sp.
ATGCAAAATTGTATCATTTTTTCGTGCTCAAAATGTTACACAATGTAACATTTTTTCTGCTGGGTAGAAAAGGGGTCGGGACCTGTCCGGATTGGGTACAGGGTCCAAGCCTGGCTTTGCAAATGTGCAGGCAGAGGCATCAAGAGGCGACTTTTTTACAAAGCCTCAGGTAGCGGAATGTATTTAAAACAAGGCAGTACTTGCTAGATTGAATGAGCAGCAAGAAAAAGAACGCCCCGCTGCCCGCTTCAAGCGCAGGACTCTTGCGTTTCTTTGAAGACGAGACAAGAGGCATCAAGGTAAAGCCAGAGTACGTCCTGGCAGGAGCCGGCGCCATGATAGGCGTCTCGATAGCAATCAGGTTGCTATTCCCCGTCTGATGATGACCGTGCTCTCTGCAAGACAAGACGACGTCTCCAACATCCACCGCCGGTGGTCTTTTACAAGGTTGACTCCAGGAAGCCTCAGGGCTTCCTACGCGATGACCTTTGCGTGCGCGTTTGCGGTAATAGCAGTGTCGCACGTTTTCCACCTTGGCACGGACGCGACGAGCTTTGCGGTGCACGTCCCGCTGGGCCTTGGCGCAGTTTTCGCGCTTGGGCTTGTTGACAGGATAATGCTGCGCGGGACGCCGATCAACAGCCTGCCAAAAATAGTGCACGTCTCGTCGTTTGCGAACCTGCTGTGGGCCCTTACGGTCATCGTCGGGATACTTGCAGATTCTTTGTTTGCCAAGAGCTAGACAGACTATGTCGTCGCCGGAATGATGCTTGCCGCCGGCCTCAGGATCGGGATATTCACGTCGGTATTTGGCGCGGGCCTCGGCAGGGCGGTCGCGGTGTGCATGGTCATGCCCCTTGTCTTCTTTATCGCGTTCGTGCCGCCGTCTTTGTGGGGCATACTTGCCGGGCCGGCCGGCCTTGGCTTTGGCGCGGTGTTTTTGGCACTTGCGATAATCTGGGCGGCAATAGCAGACAGGGCGGGCAGGCCGCATGTCCAGAGCACCTTCAAACTGTTGCAGGCATTTTTGTCGTCGTGGACAGAAAACAGGTCCGGCGGAATCGAGGAGATGTTTGAGTCAAGGGCGCATGAAGAGACCGCCTCGACCGGCGTCCTTCGGATAATCGCGGCAGGAAAAGAGACTGCAATAGTTCTTCCGGACATACACCCCGGCCCCTTCGGGCAGGTGGGCGGAAGCAACCTGCCCTATGCGCTCTTTGCGCGCTTTGGCAAGAGGGCCCTTGTCATGCACGGAGTTTCAGGCCACTCGTTCAACATACCCTCGGCGCGTGAAGTCGACAGGTACATCGCAGGCCTTGACGGGCTCGGCAGGAAGGACTCGGGTGACACTGCAAGCGAGCCGGTGCAGATTAAACAGGGAAGCGCGACTGCGACTGCAATCGCGTTTGGCAGGACAGCGCTTGTCATGCTTTCCCTTGCTCCAAAGGGAACAGAAGACATTCCGCAAAAGGTTCGCCAAGAGCTCGAATCGCATGCTGCTACTCGGGGCTTTGGCCTGCTTGTCGCAGACTGCCACAACGCGATGGGCGGCGACCTTGATGACGCCGACGGGGGCGACATGATAGTAGCTGCAAAGGCATGTCTTGACAGGCTGCACGGCGCGCCGCAATACAAGTTCAGCTCTGGCTTTGCGTCGCTTGACGACGTGCCGCACGCGCTTGGCGGAGCTGCAGAGCTTGGTCAGTCGGGCCTTGCGACAGTAGTGTTCAGGATAAACGGCAGCGACTATGCCATAGCGTGGGCCGACGCAAACAACATGGAAAACGGACTGAGGGACAGGATAATCTCCGCCGTTGCTGGCGCCAGGTTGCTTGAGGTATGCACGTCTGACACGCACGCAACTTCTGGCAAGAGGACGCGCGAGGGCTACTTTGCGCTTGGCACCGCAAGCAGCCAGGACGCCATCGCAAAAGCGTATGCGGACATTTGTACAGCCGCGTCTGCAAGGCTTGAGCCGGCCGCGTTTGAAACGGCGCTTGCGACGTCAAAGGTCAAGGTGATGGGCGAAAAGCAGTTTGAGGACTACTCGTCGGCGCTTGACAGGTCGATGAACATAACCAAAGCGTTTGTCGGCATGACCTTTGCGGTGTTTGTCGCTATGCAGGTCCTTGCCTCGTGACAACGCGCAGCTCGGGCAGAAAAGTCCTGACGTCTGCGAGGAACGATCCCAGCTTTGAAACGGGCACCACAGGCACGCCCCCGACAAATGCTGCCCTTTCTGCGTGCAGCGTCAGCACGGCCGGGAGCGCCTGAGTTATCCCGGGCTCCTTCCTTACAAGTTCCTGCGCCCTTGCCGCCTGCTTGGCGCAGAAGGTCGATATCGCAGAAAAGTTGGCTCTCTTCCAGTGCTTGCAGTCGACGGCGACTGCAAAGGCTCCGTCAATCCCGACGACGTCTATTTCCATCCGCGGCTTTGAAAAGCGCACGTTGGTGCGCGCCTTGTACCCAAGCGACGACAGGACGTGCGAAGCCAGGCCCTCAAAGTCCTTCCACGACAGGCTCCCTGAGACCTGCTCGGGATCGCAACCTGCCTGTATCGCAAGCATCGCCGCCTCCACCCTGTCGCGCCCGGAAAAACGCAGCATGCCCCTGTCGCTTGTGCCGATGCCCCTTGCCACCAGGAATTCTGCCACGTCTTTTGCGACTGACCTGCCGATGCCGGATGCCTGGCAAAACTCCTCCACCGTGACCTGCCCGGCCATGCCGGCCACGGCCTTTGCGAGGAGCGCGGGGTTCACTGGCGCAAATAGCGCGCACCTGTATTTAAGCGACAAAAGGAAATATGCCGGTCACGCCGTTTCAGGTGCGTGGCCGACTGGCGCGACTTTACCGTGCTTTTCTGCATGACCCTTGTCGTGCTGGGCGCCGTGTCGCTTGCTTTTTCCGCGCAGACGTTTTCGATTGTCAAAGGCAAGGTAGTGGAAAAGGGAGTAGGAGTCTTGGAGTTTGACGGCAAGCCCAGACTCACTAACACGATATCTGTGCTCATCGAAAACGACGACAGGGTGTTTGACATAAAGCGTGGCACGGTTGTGAAATATCCTGTCACCGAACAGGACGTGCAGGTAGTCGAGATAGGCTCTGACGTGGAACTTTTCGTATCGTCTTTCAAGGCCACGGCAAGGGTTCTGGGCCAGCCTTCACCGGGAAGCGCCTGACAGAGCGGACTTGACAAACGAGGCGGTCTGCTTTGCTGCAATCCTTGCATCGGGCATGCTTGCCAGCTCCTTTGCGTCGTCGGGCGTGTCAAGGTCGAACATCAGGTTCTTTGAGTTGATGACTTGTACCGCAAGCCCGGCCTCCTTTGCAGCCCGTATGTGGTTTTCATAGCTGTTGTTGTCATAGTGCGTCGCTATTGCAGCCGGCGGCCTGCGCAGGAGGATGTTTGTCCCGTCAAAGCGGGTTGACGGGCACAGGGCGACGCACGGTCCGTCTTTTGCAAGCGCGCAGACGCCTGCTATGTCGGCCGCGTTCATGAGAGGCAGGTCCTGCGGCACGACCACCGTTGCCTGCGCGCCGGCCCTGGCGCTGTGCGCGTCTGCAAGGGCGACTGCAGAGTTTACGCCGGCGTCGCTTTCCTGAAAGAGCACCTTTGCGCCGCGCCTGCTTGCTATTTCCTTTGCATGCAAGTCGCCTGTCACGACCAGCACCTGCGCAAAGCACCCGGAGGCTGCAAGCGTGGCAAGCGTGTCGTCAAGCATCAGCTCCGACAGGGTCCTGCGCTGCTGCAGGCTGAGCAATGGCGCAAGCCGGCTCTTGGAGTTTTCAAACCGCTTGACAGGCACTATTGCAAAGATCAATTCCGCGCCATCCCGGCAAGATACATTGCCAGCCTCGCCTCTCCGCGTCGGCCTTTCATCATGATGTCTGTTGTTTCCACCTTCATGCCAAGTAGCTCTATCCTGCCTGCCATCTTTGAATCGGTCCTGGCTATGACAAGCGAGCCTGCCACGTCCTTGTAGTATCGAGCCACTCCTGCTGGCGAGACCTCGAGCCCCAGCGCATTCATGTACTTTGCCGCCGGCCCGCTGACGGGACCGCCGCCTATTATCGGCGAAACAGCTATCACCTTTTCCCTTGCGCGCTCTAGCTCGCGCCTGACGCCGGGTATCGCAAGCATAGGTCCGATGCTTGAAACAGGGTTTGCCGGCGCCATGATTATCTTTTCAGAATTTCGAATTGCGTCGACCACCTGCCGCGTGGGCCGGGCGCTGTCAGCGCCCCTGAAAGTAACGCCTGTCACAGCAGGCCTTGCGCCGTTTTTAACCCAGAACTCTTGCAGGTGCATCGCGCCTTTGGGAGTAGATATCACGGTCTCGACCTCGTCGTCGGTTGCAGGCAGGATTTTTTGACCGACACCTAGCATTTCTGTTATGGCACCGGTGATCTCGGTGAGGCTCTTTTTGCGCCGCAGCATCTCCGTCCGGTAGACATGGGTCGCAAGGTCCCTGTCCCCAAGCGCAAACCATGCCGGCTGTCCCATCGCCTCCATCTGGCGGATAAACGAAAAGGTGTCGCCCCTTATGCCCCAGCCCCTCTTCTGGTCGAGCAACCCTGCAAGCCCGTAGGTAATCGTGTCGATGTCGGGGCAGACGTAGAGGCCATAGAGCCAGATGTTGTCGCCGACGTTGCATACGGCAGTTATCTCTTTAGAAACGCTGGCAAGGCCCCTCACAAGTTTCACAGAGCCCGTGCCCCCTGCAAGAACGGTGATCAAACGCTGTCGTTAGTTGTGGACCCTTTTTATTATACGTATAACGACGAAATTCGCAGTCTTCTATAAGTAGCCAAGATAAAGATTATAAAAGGTGCGGAGTGAGATTCCCTCGTGAAGTCGTTATCCGTCGTCGCGACTGTAATTGCTGCCGTTTTGGCGTTCAGTGTTATCCCAAGCGCTTTTGCAAATGACATGAATGCTATAATCGTACCCCAAACAGACAAGGGCGAACTGCACTACATCGGCGTCAAGAACATTACGCTGCGCTACGAGGCAGGCAGCGCTGCAGCAAACGCGTTCGGCGACGAGGAGACGCGTGTCACCCACACCATAAGGGGCAACGTTACCAGCGAAGATAGCGGCGTCATTAGCGCAATCACCGCGTTTAACAGGGCACTTCTTGACAAAGGAAGCCCGGCCCAGGTAACAGAGCTCAGACTCATTTACACGGCAGCGATAAAACCCAGCGAGACTAGCACCCTCATATCTTACAAGATAGAGGTCATACCCACCATGGCAAAATTCGTGCTCGGCACAGGCAGCAACGAGGCAGGAGCTTCGCAGCTGATCGACCTTGAATGGAGGGGAATCCTTGTCAACGAGCCGATAATGGTGGATGTCCCGAGTTACGGCGAGATGGACATCAACAGGCCGATGGGCCTGATGCAGGCAGTCTATCCAGAAGCGGCATCGCAGATAGAGTCTTCGCAGGCAGCAGAGATATTCGACGAACCTATTCTTGATTTCAGAAAGTTCGACCAGAAGATGGACACTTGGCACTTCCTCTTCGACCCGTCCGGCAGCCTCGTAGAGACCTCGGCGTTCTTCCGCGAGGAGAGCGGCGCCAAGGTGACTTCGATATACTCGCTTGGTGAGAGCAGCTTCCGCGAAGGAACGTTTGAGGCAGAAGAGAAAGACGCCGCAGCGACCATCGATGGCTCAAACGTGGCGGTGCACTCCCAGGTGCCTGCGCCAAGCGGCCAGATCCAGGTAGCAGGATTCTCAAACCTGGACGTGAGCCAGGCGGATGCAGAAATAGCCAGCGTGTCTCCTGAAGCGCCTGAAGGGTTCACGACAGCGACCGGCGGATTCCCGATACAGGTGCTCCTCATACTGGGCGGCATGATGGGCGCTATAGCCGTGTTCATCCTGTGGAAAGCCAGAAAGTAAGAGCTGCGCTTTCTCCCTACTTTACTTTATTTCACATTCTTGTACATAGAATATAGATAACAACCCCTATTATCGGAAATCGGCATTTCCGCAATGATGAGAACCGAAGAGGAGGCCAAGTACGACTTGGACGAGCGCATCTTCGAGCTGTACGACACAGGAATGTCCATCCAGGAGATATCAAAGGAGCTGGACACAACGGCAGACTACATCACAAACGTGCTCAAGAACGCCTCCGTCGAGGCGACCTAGACATCTTGGCCTGCCGTTCGCCGTCCTCTTCGCGCAGGTAGCGTCCCGCGTCTTTCAGGGTGGTCACCGTTATCTTCCCCTTTTGCGTCATCAATTTTCCGGCAAACCGCGTCCGGCCTACCCCTATCGCCTCCCCGGCCCTGTTTGTGATTATAACCAGCTCGTTCTCGCCAATGTCGCTTGCCGCGTTTGTAACAGAGTCGCCCATCACGTCCCGCCCATAGAGCACGAGCTTTTCCGCGTTCTCGCCGACTGCCACATAGTATTTTCCGCCCCCGGACAGCCGGGCAAACAGGTCTGCGCCTTCCATAGTCGGCGAAAAGTGTTTGGCAAGGTCGCCGACTGCAAGGCCGCAGTAAAGAGGCTCAAGGCCGGCAACGGCGGCTTCAAGCTCGGGCGTCACAAGGCACGCCTGCCGGGATTTTCCGTCCTCCCTAATCACAAACGCAGCGTCTTTCAGCGCGTCGAATACGCCCCACAGGGCAAGGGCCCTGTTTATCATGGTGCGCTCGTCCCTCGCAGGGTTGCGGTGCATCATGCCCTCAGCCTCGCCACGAAAAAGCCCGTCGTGTCGTGCAGGTGCGGGTAGAACCGGCGCGTGTTTTTCCCGGTTTTAAACTTCCTATCGCCAAACGAGTCCAGGCCCTGCTCGCCGTGGCCGAAAGGCTCGACTGCTGCACCCAGCCTTTGTGCCACGCTTTCCACCACCGCCTCGTTTTCCTCCGGCGCAAAAGAGCAGGTAGAGTAGACGACGATGCCGCCGGGTTTTGCAACTCTTAACGCTACTTCAAGCATCTTTTCCTGCCTTGAAGAGCAGTAGTCAACGTCCTCAGGCGCGTGGCTGGTCTTTCTTGTCGGGTCCTTTGCAATCACGCCTTCGCAGCTGCACGGCGCGTCGAGAAGCACCCTGTCAAACCTGCCCAGCCTTTCCGCGTCAAGGCCGTCCATCCTGCAGACGCAGGTGTTAAAGACGCCAAGGCGCGCAAGGTTGAACGACATTGACCGCGCGCGCTTTTCGCTTGGCTCAAGGGCGATTATGCAGCCGGTGTTTCCCATCCTTTGCGCTATGAGGGTGGTCTTGCCGCCGGGCGCGGCCGCCATGTCAAGCACCTTCTGGCCTTCCTTCACGTCAAGCGCCTCGACAGCCATGCAGGAGCTCAGGTCCTGCAGGTAATAGTGACCGAGCATGTATTCGGTAGTCGCGCCGGCAGACATCGGTGCCTTTTCTACCGCAAACACTTCCGGCAGCGCAGTCGGTGAAAGTGCAAAGCCTTTTTCTTCCAGCCGGCGCTCAAGGATTGGCGCGTCCGTCTTTATCGTGTTTACCCTGATGTACTGCGTCGGCTTTTTCTCCATCTTTTCCAAGAACCTCTCGACGTCGGGCACGTACTGCAAAAACCTGCTGACAAGCCACGGGTCGTAGCCGTACTTGCGCGCAAGCGCGTCTGCCCGGGGCGACTGCGGGAAAAGGAGCGCCAACCGGTCTGAAAGGCTGGCGAGTCCATTTATTATTATCTTCCGGCGCCGGGAAGCCCTATTGTCTTTGCCGGCGTCCGATAGTCTGTCACGACCTCGATGCCCTCGTCTGCAGTCACCCTTATCGTGGGCGAAAGCGTGTCGGTGTCAGGGTAAAAGTAGTAGGTCTGGCCGGGGTCCAGAAAGTCCTTGTGCTGCACATCCCCTGTCCCAAGCTCGGCAGTTATGTTGGTCAGCCGCTCCGTGCCTATGTTTGCCACCCTTATCCTGTACAGCGTCCCAGAGATGTCAGTCGTGTCCCGCGTCGCGTCCACTTCAAGGGCATAGTCGGGCCGGGTAAGATTTGTGAAGGCGACATAGCCGGCAAACGCGACCGCCGCACCGATTATCCCCAGGATGACTGTGCGCAACAGATATCAGAAATGGCAGGCCGGAATAAGGCTATTCCTCTTCCGAGTCGTCGTCGATTATGCCCCGGTTCTTGATGTATTTCAAAAGAGACTCGTAGTTGTCCTCTATCTTGTAGTAGTGGAGCATGTTCTCAAGCTTTTCATCGTCGTAAAGGTGCCTACCTGACTTTTTTTCAAAATTCGGCGCCTTATCTGCCACTGATTTGTAGCAAGCTTTGCTTATTGATAAACTTTTGAGGTAGCTGTCTCATACATACATGAAAAAATGGTGATTCTACAAAACAAAAGCGAAATTTCACAAGAAACGATCGACAACTTTTACCGCGAAACGTAAAATTGTTCCGGAATTGGCAACCAATCAAGAAAAAGCTTATCGAGCCGCACTAGTGAGAAGTCCGCCCCTGTTGTGATTCTAGGAATTTGATCAAGAAAATCCTTCCCGTTAGGAATTTCTACGTGTTTTTAATTGATAGTGTAAATATCCATTATTTCATGGCGGAAACACTTATGTATTATGAAACTGTCTTGTATTTTCCCCATGAATATCACTTATTCTCCGTTCAATCTCGTCGCAAAAACCTGCGGATGCAAAGAAAACAACAGGGTATCGTACCTGTTCCTGGAAGAGCCCCACGGCCTGTGTATCGACAAGAAAGACCTGCTAGAGGCGCAGATCCAGGCGTGCGAGACCCTCCTGAAATACACAAAAGACGACCTGGAAAGGTCGACTGTCGAAAGAGAGATAGAGGAGCTGCGGATGGCCCGGGACCTTATGGCGTGAGGTGAGGGTGCCATAAATGTCCAGGACCTCACCCAGGTTTATGCAAGAAAGGTAGACGCAAGAAAGGCGACTTTTATCATCTGCCAGGACTGCTTCTGGTGCGCGTCGTACTTCAAGGCGGACGGCAGTTTCAGGAATTGCCCGGTCTGCAGACAGGGCAGCATCGACTCGCTGCCGATATTTGGCAACGAGTACTACAGGATAGAGCTGTCTGCAAACCGAAACGTCGAATTGCATTTTGCAGCCGACCGGCCCGGCGCAAAGTAGGCGTGCGCCAGACGCGACTCGCGCTTCAAGGCGGCGCGGCAAACGCCTTGTTGTGTTCTCTTGACCAGATTATCACGAGATAGATCGAGAAGCCTTGGATAACGAAACCAACAGCAGTCGTGATTGCAAAAACCGCAAACGCGTCAGGGTCGCCATACGCGAGCCAGTCGTCGCCAAACTGCGAAAATGATGGCGGGGCAGGATAAGAGTACGACACACCGGATAACGCGGCAGACGGCACGACTATGTACAGCACGTACTTGCGCAGCTTGCCTATCCTGTAAAACGCCCAAAAGTTCAGCCCGATTATGAATGTAAACACTATCTGCCAGCCGACACTTACCTTGTGGTTTGCAGGCAACAGACCTGTCACGTGATTTGTTTATTTATCCTTTCAAGCAGATGTCAAAAATAAGGGCGTGCCAGCCGTAACCCTCCTTCTGTTCTAGGCGGAATTCCGCTGAGCAGCCAACCTGAGCAGGTGCAGGAACCTGTCGCTCTGTTTGGCCTTGCTCCATCCGGGTCGGCAGTTTCATTCCGGTATCGGGAACCTCAGGCTTGTCGCCATCACGGTGCGCCCCGACCGGATCTCTTTTCTGTTCCGTCGCCAGCCGTCTCCGGCTAATTGTCGCCAATTCGGATGCCTGCTTTGAGGGAGGAGTTTCCTCTCTTTTCGAGTCGCCCGCCCGCTGGCTCGCATGAAAACTATACGAATTTGGTATTTTAACATAGATATTTCTCAGGCCCACCAAACTCCTTTTATAATCGGCGAAAAGCTATAGGAAAGTTCCATGAGTGCCTTCCGGACGGGACTTGCGGCGTTTTTCTCACTCATTCTAGTGGCCTCGTTGTTTGCAATAGTCCAATTTTCACAGGTGCCCCCGGCGACTGCGCAGGTGCGTTTTATTGCGCACCTGATGGTGGACGGCCACATAGTTTCCATTAGCCAGTTCAGGCTATCCGGTCCGGATGTAGGATGCGAATTCAACCATTACCATGCGGCATCAGGCGGATTTGTCGTCGCATATGACGGCACGATCATTTATGATCCCGATCCTTCCGGATGCGGATACGCCACAGAAAGCGAAGCCGATACCTATGCAACACAGGTAATAACCTCACAAGGGTATGGCATAACCTTTAGCAGAAACGTCTACATCAACGACGACCTGCAATCAGGATTTTACATAGGAACTTTTGAGGTCAACGTCGAAGCCCTGAAGAGTGCAACCGATCTAGACTCGGGCTTTCTAAACGTCGTCACAGGTGACGACTGGGTGGTAAAGAACCTGCCTGTCCTAGAGGATTTCCCCTACGATGTCATTGCCACCGACTTTGAGCTGGCAGACGAGGAGCAAGAGGAACTGACTGCCACGGTTCAGTACTCAGAATTGGCATACATTACCATCGACGAGGCAAAGTATACTGGCACGACTTCCATCAGCGTGACGTACAGCATGGACATCAAGGAAATCGAGCTGTGCGCGATACCCTACAACGCGACGAGTGTTACCCGGCCTCCTACGCTTGACGACGTGCTCTTTGGCGACCCGAGCAAGACCAATGCAACGATACAATATGAACACAGGAACATCGAGGCAGCGCAGAACCAGTGCATGCCAACCTCGATGGCAAACAGTCTCCAGTTTCTCGAAGACACCAAGGGCCTGAACGTCCCGCACGACCACAAGCCGGGTGTCAAGGGCGACGACTCGCTTGTAGGGCAGCTCGACACTTACACGAACAGGACGGTGACTGACAGGCAGAACGGCAAGGGAACGTGGGGTCTTGAGGGCAAGCTGAAGTACCTTGCCGCAAACGGCCTTGAAAACAGAGTGAAAAACTCGCACTGGGGAACGGGCATTCCTTCCGGTGCTTCTGACTTTACTGTCAATGCAAACGGCAAGACCGTGACCTCGAAAGGGATGGGCGAGAAGATCAAGTTCGAGGACATCTTTGACGCGCTCAACAGGGGCCTTGACTGCGAGCTGGTCTACAGCTGGAACGGCGGGGCCCACGCGGTGGTCCTAGTTGGCGCCGGAACTACAAACGGCGTCCCCTGGATAATGCACGCTTCCGATCTTAACCAGGGAAGCGACAGCGCCGGCACCAGACAGTTCACGTTTGACTACCTGACGGACACTGACAAGAACGGCGAGTACGAGCTTAGCGGCACCAACGAGAGAATAACGCAGGTCATCTGTGAAGAGGTTGTAGCCGCCCCTCCAGCGCCGCCGGGCCAGCCGCAGACCGTCCCCGTGGCTGCGGGCGAGCAGGAATTTGCGGTTGACACCCTTCTTACGACCGGGATAATCACTGGCATCACCCCCGACCCGGAGGCAAGCAGCATAATACTTGAAGTCGAGTCAGGCGCGACGGCAGACGGCGAGCTGACAATCACGCTGCCCCGCGAGCTGATAGACGCAAGGGATGGCGACTCGGACGGCGAGTTCATAGTCATGGTCAACGGCGAGCAGGTCCCATACGAGGAGACCTCCGCGTCTGAAACTGAAAGGGAGCTCAAGGTGTCGGTCCCTGCCAACACGCAGTCCGTGGAAATAGTAGGGACTTATGTAGTGCCAGAGTTCCCGGTCGCAGCGCTTATCCTGGCCGCTTTAATAGCGACAGTGATAGGCGTAACTGCGCGGGGCAGGTTCTCGCGGTTCACAGGCCTCTAGGCAGGAAAGTATTCCTGCTCTATCTGCCTCACCTGCTCCTGCGTCTCGGCCTTGGAGTAGTCTTCGAGCAGGTCCGCGTTCAACTCCAAGAAAGTGTGGCCCCACTTGAACTTGTTCAGGATCTCTGCCGCAGTCTGCCGGTCGCCGAGGATGTAGAGCGCGCCGGCAAGGGCCTCTGCGCTTGAGAGCTTGCCAAGCTTGGCATAGTTGACTGGGTTTGCCGCAAGAAGTGCAGGCAGGCGCCGGCCGATGCCTGACGAGAACACGCGCTGGTGCTTTGCCACCTCGTCTGCCCGCTCCCATGAACAATCAATGGCGCACACCGCGCCTGCAATCTGGGCGTCGTTTTTTGTCAAGAGGGTGCCAGAAAACGGGCTGAGCACTATGGTGTCTTTTTTTATGAACCTGACAGGCTCGGCTATCCTGAACTTTGCCAGCTTGGCCGCGGTGCACTTTGACGGGTCGTCCTGGCGCATCATGTACACCTGCGGCTTCATGGCATACCGCGGTCGGGATGTCCATTAAAGTTTTTAGTAACGACAAGTCCAGATGAAGCGTGCCTGCCATATCCGCGCTCAGGTTCCCCTTTGAGCTAAAGCGTGATCAATTAGAGGCTGCAGAGGCGTGGATGCAGAACGGCTGCAGGGGCTCTGTCATTTTCAGCACGGGCACCGGCAAGACAGAGATTGCGTGGGAGTGCGCAAAAAGGGCGGCTGACAAGTCAGGCGCTAGGCACTTTTCCGTCCTTTTCCTGGTGCCTAGAATAGTGCTCATCGACCAGAACGTGCGCAGGCTGCTCAGCTACGGCATCGACGGGGGCGACATCGGCGTGTATTACGGCATGAGAAAGGACGCAAAAGAGATAACGATAAGCACATACCAGAGCGTAATCAACAATTTCGACCTGATAAGGCATGCAGATATGGTGGTGCTTGACGAGGTCCACCTGGTGAGCGAGACTGCGGTTGAATTTGACAGGATATTTGACGTGATAGTGGAAGACGCCGACAAGGCGATACTGGGCCTTACCGCCACGATAGACGAGCGAGACCCGCGCTATCACACCATCCTGACAGTCGCGCCTGCTGTAAAGAAATACATGATAAAAGATGCGGTGTCAGACGGCAGGCTTGCCAAGCCGGTGGTCATTGAAGAAAAAGTGAAATTCACAGACGACGAGCAGAAAATCTACGACGAGGCAAGCTCGACGATAAAGGACATTTCCCGCAAACTGCAGGCGTACGAGCCGGACAGGATGACAAAGATACTGATGCGCGGAGGTGCGCGGGGTGCGCTTGCCAAGCAGTGGTTTGCAATGGTGCGCAAGCGCAAGGAGGTGCTCAGCTCGACGAGGCAAAAGCTGCTAAAGGCAGTCGAGATTGTGAAAAAGCATCCCGGCGAGCGCGTCATGATATTTTCAGAGACGATCGATTCAATACAGCAGCTGCGCGACATGCTCGAGTCATCAGGAATACCTGCAAGGACAATACACAACGGCGTCAGGCGGCAAGAGCGCGAGGAGATACTGCAGAGCTGGGGCTCCGACTACTTTCCTCTCTTGTCGGTGCACACGCTAGAGATAGGCTACGACGTGCCGCAGGTCGGAATAGCCATCATCATCGCAAGTTCTTCCAACACAAACCAGGTGGCCCAGAGGATAGGCAGGGTTGTGCGCAAGGCCGACGGCAAAGAGCACGCGCACGTATACATCGTCTACGTCGAAGGGACAAAGGACGACAACATGCTCAAGATAGTCAAGGCCTCCATCGACAAGGGAGGCGAGGAAAAGCCATCGAGGTCGAGGGGCAGGCGGCCGTCAGGAAGCCAGCACACGATAACGCGCTATTAAATCCCGGCCATGCCGCGCATGAGCGTGTCGCCCATGTTCTCGAAATATGCGTCGACGTCCATCTCCACCACCCTGCCGGCGTCGATGTTGATGATGTAGACGACGTGCAGGTGCGCGTTAAGGATCTCGTCCTCTGACACGGGCGGGTTGCTGTAGTATTTGTCGCAAAACGCCTTCAGGTCAAGGACTTCTTTTTCCTGCCTGTCCCGGGGCGGCTTGCGGAAAATCGAGGGGATTGGGAGCACGCTGACAGGCGGCGTCGCAAGGATGAACTTGTTTGCGTGCTTGCTGTACCTTGCTATCTTGCTTGCAATCCTTGCCGCGTAATACGCAAGCGGGTCAAGCGCGTGCTCGGGCGGTATAAAGCCCGTCTCTATTTCAACAATAGCCGAGCCGTCGCCCTTTGTCGCAAACACGTCGCAGACGAGTATGTCTGTCAGTTGTTTTTCGACGTCGATGGTGTAGCCGTCGCGGATGAGGTGCTTGGCGCAGACAAGCTCCATCGCCGAGTGGTTTATCTTGACCAGGTTCTTGCTGTACAGGTGGATGAGTTTGTTCTTGACAAACTCGAGCCTGTCGACGCTTTCAGGCGGCTCGCCCTCGCTCATCTTGACTGCAAGCGACGTCACGTCTGCCGTGAACTTTTCTAGATCCAACCTTCGGGATTGCTAGCCCCTGCTGGCTTAAAGAGTGATCGGCAGAGTCCCGATAGATGATTGCCGTACGACTCGCAGAATTCCCCGGATAATCTTGATTTTGGCGTGCTTGCCGCTAGTCGTCAGCGGTAGCTATGTGGAGAAGTACGAGAAGTATGAGCATTATTACAAGGAATATCTGACCATGTACCTGCATGTTGAAAAGCCGCGTTCTGGACGACGTGAACCTCATCAATGCCCCGCTTGCAACCAACACTGTCATCACTAGGGCCAACGCGATGGATATTCCGTCTGCAGCGCCTGACAGCATTATGCCGTGTGCCATGCCTGCCGAGTACCCTATCAGGTTCATGGCAATGTGAAAGTTCAAGACGGACCTGTACATCGTGGTAAGTGACCGGGTTATTCCGCCGGAACCGACTACAGCCATCAGCGTCTTTCGAGACATCTTGTATGCTACAAGCGAACCGGTGCCCAGGGCGCCTGTTCCGACCGCGGCCCATCCAAGAGCCACGGCCCCTCCGCCTTCATATCCATCCTCTGCCCAGGCTTCAGGAAAACCTGCCGATGCAAAGACGACGCCGATTATGACTGCGGCCAGAAACAGGTTACGGGCCATCGACATCTACCCAAAAAATTAAGGGCGGGCCGGGACGGAAGCCTTTTTGCGGCCTGCAAAGATCTTGTATGCAGTATAGCTTATCGTCCCGACCACGGCGGCGATCACGCCATACAGTACCAGTCCGGAAAGTCCGCTCCCAAGAGCCGCTCCTTCAGAGTCGTCGTCTTCAAATTCCTCCCCGCCTTCCCTCTCGCCTGACTCGCTTTCTCTCTCGACTCCACCGCTTGAGCCTGTGCCTTCCGATTCCTCGCCCCCTCTTCCGTCGTCTGCCCTATTTACCGCCAGGTCCTCCTCTTCGTTTTCGTCTTCATCTGCGAAGGCCGGCAAAACTCCGGCGACAGCTCCTGCCAAGAGAAACGCCGCCAAGACGCCAGCCAGATGTGCTTGCTTCATGCTACCACCTTCTCTCAAAGTAGGCGCCGCGCATTCCTACGCCGTCGCAGAAGCTGCCGCGAACCTCGACAACATCCGGAGAATCTGAAATCTCCTTCAGTATTTCAAGCGTCAGCTTCTGGTTTGTCACGTAATGGGTACCCTTGTCAAAAATCGCGGGCACCATGCCGGTTTTTTCCATGATATATTGCCTTGCGGCTTCGGAATTGGTCCCCTCTTTTGTGAACACCTCGATGGTGTAGAACAGGGTTTCCTTTCCGGTCGCGTCGATCCTTTCCAAAAAGTCATCGATCAACGCAGGGTCCACCTTTGGCAGCACGTCCTTGTAGGCCTGGCGTGCTTGTTTGAATTTGCGCCGGACCTCGTCCACCTCAACAGTCAATGTTTGAGACATGGTATTCTTATGCCGCGAGAACGATATTAAGCCCGAATTAACAGAGTTGCAGGACCCTTTAACTTTGTTAAGTGCCTGATTATAAGCAAAAGCCTGCAAGACTATCTTGTGGGCGAAGCATCTTCTTCCACGATACTGAGCACCAAGTACGGAAAGCAGGCCATAAGGCTCATCGGCTCGGCAACGCGTTCTATGACATACGTCATCTATGTTACCGCCGCTCTGGTCATCTTTTCGCTCCTTGACCTGTTTGGTGTCCTTTACCACTTCCAGCTCTATTCAGAGATCCAGCACGACTACATAATATCGGTGATAGCACTTGTCCTGCTGGGCGTCCTCTTTCCGCTAATCTGGAAGGTTCTAAAGGCAAGGAGGGCGCTTGACTCCTGGCAGGATGTGTTTGAGCGCGGATCTTTGCAGATGGGTATCGCCATGTCGATGGCGCACCGCGACAAAGGAGAGGGCATCAAGGCGGTAGCCGAGACGGTGGCCGAGATGGAGCCTTTGAGGCAGCACATCGCAAACGTTGGAACATCGAGATTCACGGATGTGAGCATTGCAGGGGTCGCCTTTGACGCCCTTGTCGATGAAAGCCTCGTGGAAACCGACGACCTGAAAAGGCTTTTGAGAGAACATGGCGCAATTGCCCTGGTCCTGAAAGACGTTGCAGACATCTCAAGTGTCATGGATTTTCGCCGGCGGATCAAGACCTACTCCAGCAATACAGGCCGCAGGATAGGCATAGCAGCCATCGTAGCTAGTGAGATAACAGACGAGGCCCGCAAAGGCGCAGGCGAAATTCTCCTGGTACAGAAGGCCAGCGGCGATTGAAAACCCAGGGCTCAGAGTACAATTGCAACAGATACCAGAAATTTACTTTAGGGTGGTACTACAAGGGTTAGCATTTGGCTGACAGAAAGAGGTTCTCTGCAGAATACACCATGTTCTCCATACTGGAGTACATGTACATGCTGCACCAGCCTGTCAGCAGGTACCACATCACAACCAAGGTGCCCGGCATAAGCTCCCAGCGGCCAGACAGGGTCTCGCAGATAGTAGACATGCTTGAAAAGAACGGCTACATCGAGCAGGTGCAGACTGCAAATGTTACGTATTACCAGATATCGCAGAAGGGAAGAGAGGCTTATGACCGGTGGATAAGACAGTTTCTCGATTTCATGAGGTCGCTCTAGACGTGCCTGTTGTGAGTCCGTCTTTACCTGCAGCCCGCCGATTGCATCCTATCTCGCCCTTTCCAATAAGGGTTTGTATGATTTTCTTTCATAATTGAAAGCATACGACCAGATTAGTTCTTTGATAGACAGACAGGATAAAGGCACTTGATGAAATGCAGCCAGACGTTCCTAGCTGCAACCAGAAAAATACGGGGTCGGAGGTTGAGCAAACTCAACCTTAAACTAGTTCCACTATTGAAATTATGCAATACGACCCGATGATAACTAGACAGTCCATTTGATAGCAACATTAAAAATTCCCTGACCGCCCCTCAAATAAATGGCAATCAACAAGATAACAGTGCTTGGCTCGGGAGTCATGGGCCACGGCATAGCGCAGGTGTCTGCGATGGCAGGCTATTCGGTCATCCTGCGCGACATCGAGCAGTCGTTCCTTGACAAGGCGATGGAAAAGATCAAGTGGTCGCTTTCAAAGATGGTGGAAAAGCAGAAACTGTCGCAGGCTGACGCCGACAAGATTTTTGCCCGCATAACCCCCATTGTGGATTTGAAGACTGCGCTAAAAGACGCCGACCTCCTCATTGAGGCGGTGCCGGAGGACATGAACCTGAAGAAAAAAGTGTATGCTGAAATTGACAGCCTCGCAGAGCAAAAGACGCTCTATGCGTCAAATACGAGCACGCTTCCGATAACGGACATGGCTGCCCTTACAAGCAGGCCCGACAGGTTCATCGGCCTGCACTTTTTCAACCCGCCACAGCTGATGCCACTTGTAGAAGTAATCCCGGGCAACAAGACAAACAACGACATGGTCGTCATGGCGATGGACTATTGCAAGAAGGTCGGCAAGCAGCCGGTGCTCTGCCAGAAGGACGTTCCGGGATTCATCGTAAACCGCGTATTTATCCCGCTCGTGCACGAGGCCGCGCACTGCATGGACCGCGACGGCGCAAAGATGACACAGATAGACTCGGCGGTGAAGTTCCGGCTGTCGTTTCCGATGGGAATATTCGAGCTTGCAGACTATACCGGCCTTGACGTGATTCACAAGGCTACAGTCGAGATGCACATGCGCGACACCAAGGTGATAAACCCGCACCCGGCGATAAAGAAGCTGTTTGAGGAAAAGAGTCTAGGGCAAAAGACGGGCAAGGGCTTTTACGAGTACAAGGGCGACAAGTACGAGCGCATCAACCTGACAGAGCAGGAAGCGGCAACGTACGACCCGGTAAAGATACTTGCAGTCGCGGCAAACAACGCGGCCTGGCTGATAACAAAGGGCGTCTGCAACAGAGAGGACCTTGAAAAGGCGCTAAAGCTGGGCATGGGGCTCAAGAAAGAGCTGTTTGCAACCGTGAACGAGTTTGGCGCAAAAAAGGTGGTCGACACCCTGCGCCAGCTGGCGGCAAAATACGGGCAGTTCTACGAGCCGGACCCCTACCTCGTCAACTATCGAGGTTAGCCCCTCTGTAGCGGGACACAGAAAGTGTTAAATCTTCTGCCTGCGTATAGAACTATGCCGACTGGCCGAAAGGTGAACCGTCAATAGGCCTCGCAACGGGTATAGGCTCGGTGCGTTCCAGTTGACGGCCGCCTGGCGCAATAAACGCCCGCAAGGACGATGATTGCACAGGCATTGGCAGGCAACAGGGCCCCCATGTGTTCGTCATGGTAAGGTTCTGACCAGGCCAAGAGCCCAAGGCCAGCACGGCACTCAATTTTCCTTCATTACAAGCCTTACTGCTTCTGCAGGATCTTTTGCGATTTGCACCTGGACGCGCTTGCGCTCGTCGAGGTATTTCCCGCCGTACGAGTCGGCGATGCCGCCGCTGCCGGCAAGCGCCGCCATCGGCTTTTTCATCATGTAGCCTATCGACAATTCTGTCAGTGTTCCTACTCCGCCGCCAACAGCTATTATGCCGTCAGCCGACGACGCAACTATAAAGTCGCGCGCAAAGCCTATCGTGGAGCAGATTACGATGTCGCAGTACTTGTTTGCATGCGAAAAGTCGTCCTGAGGGATTATGCCCACCGTCGTGCCGCCGGCCTCCTTTGCGCCCTTGCACGCCGCCTCCATCACGCCTCCGAGGCCGCCGCACACCAGCACCGCCCCGGCCTTTGCTACCTCCTTGCCGGTTTCATAAGCGAGTTTGCGGGCGTCTTCGGAGCACCTGTCGCCGTTGTAGCCGATGACTGCAATTTGGAATTTGCGCACAGGAACGCTATCTCCCTGACAGATTTTAGCCTTGTGAATCCTTAAATGCGATGCCCTACAACGCTGACAGGTGAAGTTCAAAAGCAGGGCTGACGCCGGCGAGGCGCTTGCAAACAGGCTCGTCAAAGTGGAAGGCCACGGCGGGCCCGTGCTTGTGCTAGGCATACCGAGGGGAGGCGTCATACTTGCAGAAATTGTATCGCGCAGGCTAGGCGCCGGCTTTGACATTGTAATCCCAAGAAAGCTGGGCGCTCCCGGCAACGAAGAATTGGCGATTGGTGCCGTCATGGAGGACGGCACCGAATACGTAAACCGCTACCTCGTGACAGCGCTCCGCATCCAGCCCGAGTACCTTGCAGACGAAAAGGCAAAGCAGATGGCAGAGATAAGGCGCAGGTCTGCAGCATACAGGAGGCCGGGCATGCCCTACAGGATAGAAGGAAAAACAGTCGTGCTGGTAGACGACGGCGTCGCCACTGGCGCTACTGTGATAGCGGCTGCTCGGTGGGTGAAAAAGCAAAAGCCCGATACGCTTGTAATCGCCGTTCCTGTAGCGCCTGCACAGACAGTCGAGGCGTTGAGGCACGAGGCCGACGCAGTCATTGTCCTTGAAACTCCCAGGGACTTTGGAGCGGTGGGCGAGTTTTACGAGGAGTTCAAGCCAGTCACCGACGATCAGGTCATGGACATCATGCGGAAAAACGACCTGCTCTAGGGTCAGAATAATATAGGGTATTCAGGATTTGACGCTCATGGAATACCGCGTCAAGGACATTTCGCTTGCTGAAGAGGGCAAGAGGCGCATAGACTGGGCTGAGGCGCACATGCCCGTTCTAGTAGCCTTGAGGAAAAAGTACGGCGAGACAAAGCCGCTCAAGGGCATCAAGGTCGCCGGCTGCCTCCACGTAACAAAGGAAACAGGCGTGCTTGTCAGGACGCTAAAGGCGGCAGGCGCAGAGATAACATGGTGCGGCTGCAACCCGCTTTCGACGCAGGACGACGTCGCGGCGTCGCTTGCCAAGCACGAGGGCGTCGGCGTCTTTGCAAGCAGGGGCGTTTCTACAAAGGAATACTATGACGACATTCACTCTGCGATGAATCTCAACCCGCATGTAACGATAGACGACGGCGCGGACCTGACGGTAGAGATGCACAAGGCTATGGAAGAAGGAAAACTAAAGGGCCCGCTGTACGGCGGCACCGAAGAAACAACAACTGGCGTCATCAGGCTGCGTGCCATGCAAAAGGCAGGCAAGTTGCTCTTCCCTATTATCGCGGTAAACGACGCCGAGACAAAGCACGACTTTGACAATGTTTACGGCACCGGCCAGTCTGCACTTGACGGCATCATACGCGCGACAAACGTCTTGCTTTCTGGCAAGAGCGTCGTGGTTGCCGGGTACGGCCACGTCGGCAAGGGAATAGCAAGGAGGGCAGCAGGCCTTGGCGCAAACGTGATAGTGACTGAAGTCGACCCGATTGCGGCATTGAAGGCAAAGCTGGACGGCTACTCTGTGTCAACTATGAACGAGGCTGCTAGCATCGGCGACGTGTTCGTGACTACGACAGGCTGCAAGGACGTGATAGTTGCAGACGATATTGCAAAAATGAAGGACGGCGCGATACTTGCAAACGCCGGCCACTTTAACGTCGAGATATCGATACCGGACCTTGAGAAGCAGTCAACAGGCCACAAGGAGGTGAACCAGCACACGATGCAGTACAACCTGAAGAGCGGCAACAGGGTCTACCTGATAGGTGAAGGCAGGCTGGTCAACCTTGCCGCGGCAGAGGGCCACCCGTCAGAAGTAATGGACATGAGCTTTGCAAACCAGTTCCTTGCTGTCCTGAAAATAGCCGCGTCAAAGGGGACGATGAAGCCACTAGTTCACAACATCGACAAGGCGCAGGACCAGGAGATAGCGATGGCAAAGCTGCAGGCGATGGGCGTTACGATTGACGTCCTGACGCCGGAGCAGAAAAAGTACCTGGAAGGCTTTGCGGAAGGAACGTAGCTGGAAATATATTATCGCTCAAGCGAAGGCAAAAGAGGCGGATGGGTAGTCTAGCCTGGTTAGGATACCTGTCTCACACACAGGTGGTCGAGAGTTCAAATCTCTTCCCATCCACTTATTTTCGCAGGTGTTCTTTTTCGGTTTTAAAGCACTCGGCCACTTCGACCGGGCTGGCGGGGTTCATAATCTATCTCATCTATACGCTTCTTAAAGACAATCCTAACCCAAGGCCACCAACCCCGACATTCGATTACGATATCGTGGTCTGATAATTCGTAGTAAACCTCATCAAGAATGACTGCGTCTCCATAGTCTTGCGCCAACACCGCGTTTTGCCCGCCTTTCAACCATTTCTGATAGTGTGGGCCAACCCGAATACGATAGGAGTATGCGGTTTGATTGCGGTTATGCACCATTATTCTCTCTTTGAAGTGGCTTTCAGGGTGGTTGCGATAGACCACGATGGCCGGCTTTTTGCGGTCATAGTGTATAAACAATGTTGTAAGAATGCCGGCGATACCTACGGCAGCGCCAAGGCCCGCGACGATTAATGTCTCCGACACGTTACGGGTATTCTCAATCGAAGCATGCTAATATAGTAAATGGCCCCGTACCACAAAAAGATCAACGATTACGGGTATGTCGATGACGTAAGTAACTTGTTCATATTAGATAATCTTAGACCATCTTAGAAAGTAATATAAAGTCAAATACCACAGGTAACCACAGGTTACTACAAGTTACTTGTAGTAAAAACAGGGTCAGCGTACAGACGATTTAGGTGCGACCCAACCGTGATGTAAGCACGGCAAGCCTGTACGCGCCCTGCGATTATTTTGAGAGCCCGGTCCAATTTTAAACATTGCTATCTTGTGGTATTTTATGATAAAATACGGTATGCGTAAAATTGCGTCAAAAATATGTCAGAAAGCACCTGCCCGCACCAATCAGCACCTAAGTGCACCAAATCGCACCTTTTGAACATAATACAGAAAATCGAAGTGCGGCGGGCAAAAAGCTATAACTTAGTTTTTGAACCAAAGTTTGTAAAAGTAAAAACCTACCGCAGGCAATCCACCCGCAGCTGTAAATATCGCTGCGAATTGATTGGGCATTTCCAAGAAGCCACCGATTAGTGCGCCTGCTATGTACATACCCATCAGAATACAGGTTGGCACCATTATTGCCCTGTAGGCTATGTCTTTAGCCAAAATTATGATTCACAGCTGTACGTCATAGTTTCACTATCTATAATACAACTTAGGCGTAGCCGTGTGTTACACACAGGCATCGTGCAAAAGGGCGAAAATCTGTAACTTCAATTCATTGTAAAATGCTAATAATAACGACGTTCTCTACAACAGAGTATGTCTGTAGAGGTGGTAGTAGGCGCGGTTATTGGGGCTACTGTTTCGCTAATTACTACAGCGGCCTATGATATTGTAAAAGATAAAGCAAAAGAAGACCGCTCGCGTAGAGTCAACTCAGCGTCACTCATTAAAGAGCTTGAGATGAATCTGGAATATCTTAAAGAAAATGAATCAACCGGTGATGTCGATGAGTCTCTTTTGCTTCATACTTCTGTATTTGATAGCATTATTAGTTCAGGCGAGTTTTCATCGCTTAATGAAACAGTACAACAAAGCCTTCAGCAAGTGTATGCAGCTATAAAGCAGAATAATCAATACGCCGCACTGTATTCGAGTATTCTATTTCAACAGACAGAAAGAATAGACTCATCAGGTGTGACTATTAAGCAATTGATAGCAAATGCGCATAAATCATTAAAGAAAATGATACCTGACATGATAATAGTTCTTAGAAATAGTCGATAATTTTATTCTCTTATGACTTTCAGCACTGTGGTTGTTGCAACAAAGACATACTTTAGCAGGCAGCAAACCACCAGCGCGGTATTTCGGGCCTGTGATTTTTAAGAGGAGGGAGCTATTGCGGGTCGCTCACCTGTACGTATACAGTCAGGTCTAAACAACTAGAAAGCTTCTCAAAATGTGAAAATGGGCTTGGGTCTTACTTCTTGGCGCCAAGCGTCCTGTTCTTGAGCCTCATCTGGTCGCTGTGACACTTCCTGCAGCGCAGCGCAGATATCGGGTTCTTGCCGCCGCACCTGAAGCAGATCTTGAAGTAGAGGCGACGGTGCTGGGCTATCTGTTTCTTTGTTGCGTCGGTAATTGGCATATCGTTCCACCTTCATGTAAACGAGGGCTGATAAATACCTATTCTGCAAACATGTAGAGCACCACCAGCAGCTCCTTGTTGCCGTAAAAGTGGTGGGGCATCCTTGCCGGCACGAACACGACAGAGCCCTTTTTCACCGCCCTGCGCTCGCTTCCCGCCTCGAGGAAGCCGCTTCCTTCCACCACGTAATATAGCTCGTCAGAGTCGTGCGGCGTCTGCGTATCTTCCTCGCCCGGCCTCAGCCTCAGCACGCCTGCCTCGAGGTGCCTGACGCGCAAGAAATCGTTGAAGTACTCGTCGTCGCCAATCTGCGTAAGCTTGTCGCCAAGCTCGAACCACTGCGCCTTTTCCTTCACTTTTTCGCCCTCCCAAGGAGCGACGACACCAGCTTTTCAAGGTCACCTTCAGATTCGGCGTGCCGGCGCATGTAATGATACAATTCTTCCGTAGCGGCGTGGTAGTCGACGCCAAGGTTCTGCGCTACCTGCAACGCTGCATGCGTCAGTACCAGCTTGCGCATCGCGGCTTCGACTCCAAAGCCTGCAGTATCGGACAACAATTCTTCAAGCGCGTTTTTCAGCTGCGAGTCAAGGTATTTGTCCTTGGCTTCCCGCGTCTTTATCGCAAAGGCCACGCCTGCCATCCTCTGCTTCATGTGTATGCTCTCGACCATCTCTATGAACCTGCCGTCAAGCTCCTTGTTCTCAAGCAGAACCTCGGAGAGCATTGCCGCCGCGTCTGCCTCGCTTATCCCCATTTTATCCCTGAGCGAGAAAAGCACGTGGCACGCCGCGCAACCGTTTCCACGTACAAGCGACGGGTTTTTCGATACTGCATCGACCTGCTCGGCCACTATTTTTTCTGCTGCCTGCGTGTCCAACACAGCAAGCTACAGGCAGGAAAATAAAAAACTTGTCAGCCTGTATTCCTGTCGACTATGACCTGCACCGACTCTTCGATGGCTATGCTGGTGCTGTTTATGCTGTCGCCAGTCCGAAACGGCGGCTCGTGCTCAGGAACAACATGATAGGTCGCAGCATACCCGAGGAGCAGGCCCATGGCGGCAAATGCCAGCGCAAACACGACTACTGCAGAAATCATCAGCCACCGTTGGAGGCAGACCCCTTTTAAATTTTCACACAAAGTAGCCGTTGAACCGGCCCTTGCCCATGAGGAGCCCGCTTGCCCTGTCGCGGACAAACTCGGTGCTCCGAGAAGGCACGAGGCCGTCCGGCCTCACAAGGTGATGCGTCCCGTAGATGCTTGCGAGCACGTATTCATAGCGCCACAGCAGGTAGCGGTCCTGCGGCTCCATCAGGCTCCTTGCAGGCACCAGTGGTTCAGAATACCGGCCTGCCAGCTTGACATTGTCGTACCATATCGGATACTTGGACCATATCGAATCCTTTTCCTCCGGCCTGTTGCGGGTAAAGAGGAGCCTCGGCGCGTATGCGACCATAATTGCAAGCGCGACCATCCCGATTCCAAGCAGAAAGTGCATGGTAAACGCAACTCCTGCCGCCCTTTCCGTGTCGCTTGAGCCGCTCTGCTGGTTTATGAGAAGGTGCATGAACGCGCCCTCGCCGGGAGGATAGTAGGGAAGTATGATGGCGTTGTGCAGGAGCACGACTCCAAGGATGCTTATTGCAGCAGGTATGAGGCCCTTCCAGGCTATGGTGAAAAAGAGAAAGCCCACGAGCACGATTGCGCCGATGTTGACTGCCTCCGCTGGAAGCGGCACGACAGACGGGTCAAGCATGTGGAACAGAAACAGAAAACCCAGGATGGCGGCGTCTGCAAGGAGAAGCTCGGTCTCGTTTTTGCGCATCCACGTCTTTGCCGCGCTGATGGCGCCTTTTGCAGGAGCACCTGCCGCCATGCACAATATACCTCAAGCTGCGCATTAAGCGTTTTCCCGGATCTGCCCCGCATTAACATTGGATCGCAACAGTTTTGTGTGGCGGAATCGCTCGGTATCAGGTGGCGCCTTTTGGGCTTTTCAAAAAGAAAGAGAAGGCAGAAGAAAGGGCCGAGCCTGCGATAGCGGCGCCTGAAGCCGAGTCGCTTTCTATTTCCCAGGTCCAGTCGCTCCTGCAGGACATCGAGTCTGCCAAGGCCCAGTGGCTTGCAGGCAGGCTGGAGCCCCTGCGCCAGTCCGTAGGCGGCATCCTTGCCACTTTAGGTTCTATAGCCGACGACATGGAGAGGGAAAAGATAAAGCTCGAGGAGCTTGAAAAGAGGTACGGCTCTACCATCGAGACTGCCAGGAGGACTGTCGTCTCGTCGCTCAGGCGGGAAGCCTCGTCAGAGCTTGCGCCGATAAAGACTGCAGGCGACGCAAAAAAGTTCCGCGAGAGGCTCGACGCTATTCTCAACCGCATGGGCGAGGTGAGCGGCTCGCACAGCAAGATGCTCAACTATTTTCTGAAAAAGCACGCCGACAAGATGAAGGCGGGCTTTAACAAGCTCGAAGACCTGCAGAAGGAAGCCAAGTCGGTCTTTGCGCTCTTTGAGCAAGAAAGGGCGCCGGCGGTAAAGTGCGGCGCAACTGTCAACACGATAACGCAAAAGCTCGCGTCGATCGCTGCCGACGAGTCTTCCTGCAAGTCGTTAGAAGAAACTTTGTCTGCGCTTGCAAACGAGCTTGAAAATACGAAACAAGAGCTTGCAGCAGTAAAGGGCTCGCCCGAGTTTGCCAGCGCGCAGGAAGCAAGCAGGAGGCTCCACAACGCTAAAAAGCAGCAGGAGCAGTTCCGCGCAGAACTTTCAGAGATGTTTTCCCACGTCTCAAGGGCGCTTACGAAATACTCCTACAACGTCTCAAAAGAGACCGAAAGACGCCTGCAGGTCATGTCAGCCGAGCCCTGGAAGATGTTTGGCGACGACCTGCCCCAGTACTCGGCTCTTTTGCACGAGATAGCCAAGTCGGTGGGCTCGGGCCAGGTGCAGCTGAAAGACTCGGACAAGATTTTGCAGAACCTGGAGTTGATACAGTCGTCGCTCCCAAGGCTGCAAGAAACCGCAAATGCCATAGAAAAAGAGATGTCAGACACGGCCCGGCAAGACATGAGGGCGGCAAGGCGCGCGACTGAACTTGAAGAAAAGGCAATGACCCTAGAACAGGAAATAGAGCGCGACAGGCAGGACCTTGAGCAGAAAAAGCGGCAGGTAACAGAAAAGAACGCAGAGGTCGACTCGCTTTTGTGGCAGGTGTCAGAGAACCTTGCCGAGCTTACGGGCCGGCGCTACAAAGTCACGCGCTAGGCAAGCGGGTCAAGGACATACTGAAATGTTTCAATTGGAGCTGCGCCTGGTATAAGTTCCGGTTTGCTGCCTTCTTTCAGGATTATGAAGGCAGGCGTGCCGTTGAGGCCTACGCCCCGCGCAAGGTCATAATTGTCCCTGACAACTCCGGCGTATTTGCCAGAGTCGAGGCATTCCTGGAATTTTTCTGAATCCTGCACGCCGGCGTTCCTGGCGTACTCTGCCATGCTTGCCTTTGTTATCCAGCCGGCCTTCTCGCCTCCCCAGTTGTCGTAGACCCCGTCGTGGAACTCCCAGAACCTGCCCTGGTCTGCCGCGCAGTACGATGCCTGCGCCGCAAGCGACGAGCCGCCGTCAAGGTGGTCGTTTATCGGAAAGTCCTTGAAGAGAAAGCGCACCTTGCCGGTGTCGACATAGTTTGCTATCAGCTGATCTTTTGTTTTTTCATGGAAGCGGTGGCAATACGTGCAGAGGTAGTCGCCAAACTCTACGATGGTCACAGGCGCGTCCGGGCTTCCAAGCGCGTTTGCCGCAGGAATCGTCGGGGTCGACAGGCGCGCAATTACTGGCTGCGCGTCGTCTTCGCTCTTTGGCGCCGGCGTCGCTGCAAATGCGGCAGCCGCTCCTGCCGCGACGACGATGCCTGCTATCACGGCTATCATGACGTTCTTGTTCATCCGATTATCTCCAGAAGATAGAAAAGATTCCAAGGCCCAGGATGCAGAGGCCACCAAACGAGACGGGCGGGACGTTCACCGCAAGGCCGAGCACCGATACGCCCACTCCGGCCGCAATGGTGACAAGCTCGCCGATTCGCCGGCGGTTCTTCAGGATGCGCCTCTGCCTCATGCGCGATTGGTGCTCCGGTTGGCTTTATAAAATTACCTGCTTGCGCCTTCCAAAAAGCGCCCCCGAAAGGGACCTCGTGAGTATGAGCGCGACGAGCCCGTAAAGCATGTTGAACGCAAGCGCCGTGTAGATAACGCGGTCCATCATCGCCAGGAGGTCTGAAACCGCCACCTGGAACAGCTTGCTGTCCGGCGCCCGCTGGCTTATCACGGACTGGCCGTCATGCGACTGCAAGAGAGGCATCATGATTCCAAACGTGACAGGCACAAAGAGCGCCGCCCATATCAGCGCGCCTGCGCCAAGCCCAAACCCGGGCGCAAACCTGCCAAGAAGCGAGTACGCCCTGCGCGATACGGCAAACGGCGCGGACATGACAAGCCCAAGCGCGGTCCCTGCGGCCAGGTGGAGCATCAGCCCCTGCACAATGGCAGACATGCCATAGTCTGTTGCCTGCGTCACTGCCGACACAAGGACAATGTAGAACGTGCCCACCGGCAGGCCTGCGACGCGCTCGGCCAAAAGCATCAGGGCGCTGAGCGCAAGCGACGCTATCAGGCCGGACGCGGCTCCAGAGCCGAGCAGCGTGCCATATCGTTTCCCGCTTTCCACAACCTTCCTTGCCGAAGACCGTGGCAGCACGGATCAGAGTACACAGATGCAATATTTACGCCTTTTATCCAAGGTAGGCGGATATATTATACTAAGAAATCTACCAGATACATATTTGATATGTATAGCAATCAAAAGATACAAATTCTATATGTTCAATGGATGCACTAGAACATGTCGACCTCGTGCGCCGTCACGAGGCCGTTGTCGTCCACCATGTTCTTTATCTCCACAAGGAGCGGCTCGAGCTTTTTGCGCTCCTCTATGACTTCGATGACAAGGGGCATGTTGACAGTCACGCCCTCTATCTGCACCTTTGACCGGCCCCGCTTGCCAAACCCGTCGACCCCGGCCCACACTGTTGCGCCCGATATGCCGTGCTGGACCAGAAAGTCGATTATCGCCTTTTCAAGCCGCTTGCCTTCAAAGTTGTCGTTCTTTTTTATCCTGATTGTCAGCGCAAGCATCTTTTTTGCAACCATCATTCAAGCCCCCCTTTCAGGATGACAGTGGCAAGCGACCTGCCGCCAACTATTGCGCCTATCGACAGGCCGACGTTTGCAAGTATGTTTACTGCCACGTGCCCAAACTGCCTGTTGTCTGCCAGGTTCACCGTCTCTAGCGCAAACGACGACATTGTTGTAAGCGAGCCGCAAAAGCCCACGGCTGCCAAAAGCGAATAGCGCGAGTCCAGGTTCCAGGCCACCAACAGTATCGACACTATCCCGAGTATGAAACTTCCGATAACGTTTGCTGCCAAGACGCTCACAGGGAGCGTGCCGGCTATCAGCTGCGACTCGGCCAGCTTGTAGCGCAAAAACGCGCCGGCTACTGCACCCAGTGCGAGAAATCCAAATTCTATTCCTTTCATTTTTGCCCACCATCTTTTGACTGGTAGGCATTATCAGCACCTTTGCAAAAGGGCGGTTCTGGCTCGCGCCAGGGCTAATGCCATAGCCCGTTTTGCATAAGGCCTGTGCAGGAAATAAACCTAGCGGGAAAGTGTTCTCATGCAGTCACGACTTTTACCCAAACAGCACCTCAATGGCTCCCAGGACTATCGCAAGCAAAACCAGCACGATGATGTTCATCGTGAGCACCTTCTTGGCCTTCTGCTTTTCATAGTACTTTCTCGGCGAGATCCCCTTTGCCAGAAATATCACCATGAATCCAATCACCATGCCTATGATGTTGGAAAGCAGCACCAGCAATGC
>NZ_JACAEH010000016.1 GCF_013388945.1 Nitrososphaera sp.
AGGTCCTCAAGCGCATCGCAATATGCAAGGCGTACAACTCGAGCCACCTAGAACTGATAGTCAAGTCGATGGGCAAGTACATTGACGATTTCAAGGCCAAAATGATAATAATCGACAGCATCATCTCGCTGCACAGGGCAGAGTTTGCCGGCCGCGGGACGCTTGCGGACCGCCAGCAGCGCCTTAACGGCATCATGCACAAGCTGGTGAGGATAGCCGAGATCTACAACGTGGCAGTCATTGTCACAAACCAGGTCCAGTCGACGCCGGACACGTTCTTTGGCGACCCGACAAAGCCCGCAGGCGGCCACGTCATAGGCCACGCCTCGACTTACAGGATATACCTGAGGAAGGCCGGCAACGACCGCGTCGCCAAGATGATAGACTCGCCATACCACCCCTACAGCGATGTCAGGTTCACAGTGAACGAGAAGGGCATAGACGACATCGAAGAGTCGGCAAAGAAGAAAAAGTCAGAAGACTAGAGGAATTTCTTTTCTGCCTGCGACAGTTTTTCCAAGTCGCCGCAGTTCTTGATGAGCTGCGCCAGCTTTTCTTTTGCCCTTCCATCCCTTATCGCCTGCCGGGCCATCGCCACGCCGTCTTTCAGGTCGGCTGCAACCTTGCCCACTGCAAGCGCGGCGGCGGCATTCATGACTGCCATGTCCTCTTTTTCAGTTGGCGCCTTGCCGTAGATCACCTGGAGCGTGGTCTTGACGGAGTCGTCGCGGCTGTTCACGACCAGCTGCTCTGCCCTTGCAGGCGAGATGCCAAGAACCTTGGGGCTCAGGCGCAGGCGTTTCAGCTGGCCGCCTGTGACCCAGATGATGTCGTTTTCGCACGTGTTCGACAGCTCGTCAAAGCCGTCGGCGGCGTGCACTATCATCGCCTCGTTGATGTAGCCGGTGCACACCTCTGCAAGCGTCTCAAGGAGCGATGGTTCGAACACGCCTATGACCTGGCCGCCGATGTTGGTGCACGGGTTGCTAAGGGGCCCGACGAGGTTGAAAACAGTCCTTATGCCAATCGCCTTTCTTGCAGGCGCGACGTTTTTCATGGAAGGGTGGAAGGCAGGCGCAAAGAGAAAGCCGATGCCGGTTTTTTCAATACAGTTTTGGACCTTTTCCGGCGGCGCACCAAGGTCTAGGCCGACGTACTCGAGAAAGTCCGCGCTGCCGCAAGGGCCAGACACCGACCTGTTGCCGTGCTTGGCTACCTTTGCGCCTGCGGCTGCTGCAATTACAGCGGCGGCCGTGCTGACGTTGAACGTCCTGATAGAATCGCCGCCCGTCCCGCAGGTGTCAATCAGCAGGCCCGAGACTTTGGGCGTTATCCGGGTCGCGTGGCTTCTCACCGACTGGAGTATCGCCCTTATCTCTGACGGCTTTTCGCCCTTCATCGCAAGCGCGACAAGGAACGCCGCGATCGCACCCTCGCCTGCCTGGCCGCCAAGTATCGCGTCAAGGGCTCCTGCAACTTCTGCATCGGACAGGTCTGACCGCGCTACCAGCCTGCGTATCACTGGCCGCAGGTCCGCCGGCGCGTCGGTCATTTCTTCACCAACGACATAAAGTTGGCAAGGATCTTGCGGCCCTCGCCTGTAAGTATCGATTCTGGGTGGAACTGGACTCCCTCGATGGGATATTCCTTGTGCCTGACGCCCATTATCTCGCCGTCGTCTGTAGCCCGGGCAGTCACTTCAAGGCAGTCCGGGATCGTCTCCTTGTCTGCCACAAGCGAGTGGTAGCGCGTCGCACGGAACGGGTTGCTCACGTTTGAAAAGAGTCTGTCCTTGCCTTCCTTGTATTCGATCACGCTTGTCTTGCCGTGCCTGACCTTGCCGGCGTTTACCACCTTGCCTCCAAAGGCATGGACGATGCCCTGATGCCCTAGGCAGACGCCAAGTATCGGCGTCTTGGGGCCCAGCTTTTGAATGACATCCGTGCACACGCCAAAGTACTTGCGGTCTGCGGGGTGGCCCGGCCCTGGCGATATCACGATGCCGTCAGGCTTCATCTTCTTTATCTGCGCTAATGTCACCTTGTCATTTCTGACCACGACCGGCTCGGTGTCCATCTCGCCCAAAAGCTGGGCTATGTTGTAGACAAACGAGTCATAGTTGTCAATCACGAGGATTTTCTTCTTTTTAGCCAAAGGCCTTACCTTCGGTGGAGAATCAGATGCGCGCCGGCTGCTGCCAAAAGTGACCGCCTCTTTTCATTGTCCCCAAGACCAAAAGCGCGCTGTTTGTATTTAAATCTAGTGTGCTCCTACTGCAAGGAGCCTCTGGTTCCGGATTTGCGAAGATATATAATCCATGGATTATGATGTCAGCTCAACCTCACAGGAGCGATTGGCTTTGGTCAGGATTTTCATAAACGGTTACGGCAACATCGGCCGGCGCCTTGCGTCCGCGCTTTCAGTCGACAAGGAGATCCAGTTCGTAGGAGTTGCAAAATACACTGTGGACGAGAAGGTCAAGGAGGCGCTCGACAACAGGTACGGCGTCTACGTGCCGCAGGAGATGATGCCTGCATTCAAGGAGAAGGGATACAACGTGACTGGCGCCGTCAAGGACGCAGTTGCCGCATGCGACCTGGTGGTTGACGCTGCAAAGGAAGGCGGCGGCTTTGCGAACAAAAAGGCGCTCTACGAGCCGATGAAAAAGCCGGCGATATTCCAGGGTGGAGAGGACAGGCACGGCGAGCAGGCAGTCGCTGACATGATACACAACTCGCGTGTAAACTATGCAAAGGCAGCAGGCAAGACATACGTGATACAGGGGAGCTGCAACGTCTCCGGGATGGGCAGGGTTATGCAGCCCCTCATCGAGAAGTTCGGAGCACGCATAAAGCGCTTTGACGTTTCGCTCATCCGCAGGTGGGCGGACCTTGAGGACACAAAGCCGGTCAAGGATTCTATCGAGTGGGACAGGCACCCGCACCACCAGGACGACGTCAAGGACTTTATCCCCGACGCCAACCTCTACGTGGACGCGTTCAAGGTGCCGTCGCGCATGATGCACCTGCACCACATGACGATACGCTTTGACAGGGCGCCTGCAAAGGACGAGATACTGGAATGCTACCGCAAGGAGTTCGGCGTCGCCATCCTGAATTCTGCCAAAGGCACCGGCGACGTCCGCAAGAAGGCAATCGAGCTTGGATTTGCGCACGGAGACACCAACATGGTGCACATACACGAGGACATTCTGCGCGTGCAGGACGACATCGTGAAACTGGGCTACTCTGACGACCAGACTGGCATGGTGATACCAGAAAACCACATGCTCATACAGTCGATGGTCTTCAAAAGGCCGAGGGACGAGGCGCTCCAAAGGACGGACAACCTCTTCCAGATGAGCAAGAAGCGCAAGATTCTCGAAGAAGAATTCAAGTAAATGCGAGTCCCGCCCTGCATGTGCGCAGACTAGACAGGGTCAGGACCCGCTTGACTGACTGGTAGATAGCAGAATGCAAAAGCAGACTATAAGCAGGGCGTGTACAATGCCATGCAGTTTTCATTCAGGTTTCAACGCGCAGGACTGGTTGAACCTCTTGTTCACGACATAGAGGGCCCAGACAAGTAGCGCGATGCCGGCGAGCCTGAGCGGGACCTGGTACTGCGCAAAGATGCTCGTTACAGCCGCGCCGGCAACTCCAAATGTCGTGGCAAAAAAGAAGCCTGCAGACGTGCACCCTGCACACGCGCTTGAAACAACGCTCAGGGTAGAACCGGAAAAGAGCGACGCGCCCAGCCTTACTCTGGAGTTTCTGAACACATAGACGTTCATGCTGACAACGATGCCGAGCAGCATAGAGGTGATGACAGAAAGCGCAAAAGTCGCCGCGGCGTCGCCGGGTATGTAAAACACCAGCACCGGCTCAAAGAACAGGAGCTGGTCAAGCCAGCTGAAAAGCGTCCAGAATGCTGCCGCAATGGCGGCTGCAAGGGCAACATAAGTCCTGCCTGCAAAGACAGCCCTAAACGCCATCAAGCCTTCATTTTGAAGTCCAAAACAGCATAAAACCCTTCTGCGCAGAAGGATTCAAATACCGCAAAAGCCAATTCTGCACTGCTTGAGCTCCAAACTGCAGTCACGCAAGGAATGCGCCCTGTGCGGCACAACGCTGCCAGTAGGCACCGTGGTCAGCCTGTGCGGCGAGTGCATGAAGATAGCCGACTGCGCGTGCGGGCTTGAAAAGCTCCACGAATAATTATTCACAAGTTGCACCGCATTTCCACTGCAAGTTCCCACCACCCCGTGTTTTGAAATTGCACCATTTTTTCGTGCTTAAAATGGTACAAGTTGCACCATTTTTCATTGGAAAATGCATGCAGATGCGATACATCACAGACACTAACTATTCTACCATTTTCAGCGTGTCAGTTATAGTCACAATCCCGATGACGTTTGCCTTTTCGCTCACAAGCACACACCTTGTAAAGCGCACGAGCGGAATCAGCGCCTTTGCCGGCGTCGAGACGTCGACCTGGGGCGGTGGCGACTCCATCACCTGGGAAACCCTGACGTCCTTCAGCTCCATTTCGTCTTTTTCAACCATTATTTTGGCAAGGCCGTCTTCTGTCAGTATGCCGACGACTTTTGACGCGTCGAACACCGGTATCTGGCTGATAGAGTTCTTGCGCATCAGTTCAATGGCCCTGTGCAGCCGCTCGTCCTTTTGCACGTAGATGAGGTGCCTGCTGCAGATGTCGCCGGCCTTCATCGACGTCTTGCCCTCAAGCGAGCCGAGCACTTCAAAGATCTTGCGCGCCGTGTCGTAGCTGGGCTTGCACCTTCCAGACTCTATCTGGTTAATCATCGACGTGCTCACGCCTGTAAGGGATGCCAGCTTGCGCTGCGTTATGCCGAGCCTGACGCGGGCCTGCTTGATGTATTCGAGCCTTGGAAGCAAGCATGTTTCTTTTGCGGTCAGAACTTAAATATGCTTGCGAAACGCCGGCGCCAAGGATAAGTACCAAGCAGCGCCCACTAGGTGCAGATGGGGAACTTTTACCTGGACCTCGAGACCACCGGTCTTGACCCTCTCAAGGACAAGATAATCACGATTCAGTTCATGGAAATAGACAGGACGACTGCGACCAAAAAGGGCGAGCTCCGCATCCTGAAAGAGTGGGAGTCAGGCGAGAAGGACATATTGCTTGCGTTCATTTCAGAGTCCAAGATAGCCGACCCGTACCCCTTTACGTTTGTGCCGGTGGGGTACAACCTCGGCTTTGAGCACAAGTTCCTGCTTGAGCGCTGCAGGGCAAACGGCCTGCCGCCCGTGGACATACTCAACAAGCCGTTCATAGACCTGCGGCCGTTTGGCGTGCTCATGAACGGCGGCGAGTTCAAGGGGTCGGGCCTTGACAAGATAACCGGCAAGCCGCACGACGGAAGCGTCGTCCCGGGCTGGTATGCCGACAGGAAATACGCCGAAATTGAAAATTACGTGAGGGTGGAGGCCGACGAGTTTGTGCGCGTCTGCTCGTGGCTGTACAGGGAGCTTCCCGGTATGCTTGCGCGCTTTAAACTGGAAAACAACCTGCAGTAGGCCCCAAGTCGCGTAAGGTTATATTATCTGCTTGCGGCGTTTTGCCGGTACTCGCATGGGCGGCGGAAACGGCGACAGCACGTGGGACTCGGTCAAGCGCTACAAGCTGACCAAGATGATAAACGAGCTGTCCAACATATCGGGCCACGGCACGGAGCTTGTCACGGTATACGTCCCGCCGAGGAGGCCGATATTTGACGTCATTGGGCAATTGCGAAACGAGGCTGGAACCGCGTCCAACATCAAGTCGGATTTGACAAGGACGCACGTGCAGGACGCACTGAGCAGGACCATGGAGCATTTGAAACTCTTCAAGACGACCCCTGAAAACGGGCTTGTGATATTCTGTGGAGCCATTCCAAACGACAAGGGGATTGGCAAGGAGAAGATAGAGCTGTTCTCTGTCATACCTCCAAAGCCCATCCAGATAAGCCTCTACCGGTGCGACGACCATTTCTGGACCGACCACCTGAAAGACATGCTAAAGGACGAAAAGGTGATTGGAATCCTTGCAATAGACACGACTGAAGCCGGCCTCGGAATACTCACAGGCGACAGGTGGGAGACAGTCGACACGCTCACTTCGGGTGTTTCTGGCAAGCACCGGCAGGGCGGACAGTCGGCGCGGCGTTTTGAGCGCCTGCGCGAAAACGAGCTCAACGAATACTACCACCGCGTGGCAGACCACGCAAAGGCCGTTTTTATCGACCAGTATAACGTCAAGGGCCTGATAGTCGGCGGCCCCGGGCCCACAAAGGACAATTTCCTGAAAGAAGAGTACCTTGACTACAGGCTGCAGAAGAACATCCTCGTCACGCTTGACACCTCCTACTCTGGCGACGAGGGGGTGCGCGAGATAATCGACAAGGCGCAGAAGGACGGGATACTTGCCGAGTTCCGTGTGATGGAAGAAAAGCAGCTGGTGAAAAAGTTCATGAGCGAGGTGCACTCTGGCAAGGGACTTGGCATCTATGGCATTTTTGATGTCATCAAAATGATGCAGGGAGGCGTCGCTGACCTAGTCCTTGTGGCAAGCGACATATCGTATGTAAAGCTGGATTTCACATGCAAGTCCTGCGGCAACGTCCAGGAAAGGATAGTCGACAGGTCTGCACTTGTAGAGACAAAGCAGGACGTGACATCCAAGCCCTGCCCCAAGTGCAAGGCCGCCGACTTTGACGTTTCAGAAAAGGATATCGTAGACTATATGCAAGAGCTTGCAACCATGTCCGGCACGCGCCTTGAGGTGATATCTGCCCAGATGGAAGAAGGCGCGCAGCTGGTGGCACTTGGCAGGGTGGGCGCCATATTGCGCTACAAGCCGGCTTGAGGCTCGCATGTGCAAATGGCGGTTTCTTTAAAGCACCCGGTGAAAGTATTGCAGCCAAGGGGCGAGCAGGCTTCAAACGATTTTACGTCCCTGCCGCAGGTGCACTTCATGATACCTTTTTGGCCGCCAGCTGATTTCTAGCTTGCGCCTGCCCTCTCACTGACAAACTTGTCAACAAATTCTTGACATGACTTAAATAAAGGCAGACAGGTACACCTCATCGAGAAAATGGCTACGCAGCTTAAGGTTCACCCGTCGTTTTTCAAGGAATTCGCAACAAAGACATGGGTCTCGCCCACCGAGATAGTCAAGGAGCTTGTGGAAAACGCCTTTGACGAGGACGCCACGAAGGTGCTGGTAACAGTCCTCAAGGGTGGCTCTATTGCGATAGAGGACGACGCCGGTATGGACCAGAAGAGCATGGAAAAGTTTTTGCTCCTAGGCTCGCCGCACAAGAGGGTCGAGTCCATATCGCCGAAACTGAAGAGGATAAGGACCGGGCGATACGGGACGGGCAGGCTGTCATTTCTCACCTCTTTTGAAAGCATGAAGATTAGGACAAAGCGCGGCAGCTTCCACAAGGCGTTCATGATAGACGGCGCAGTGCTTGACAAGCTGTTCAAGGGCAACGCGACCCTTGGCGAGCTCAGGGCGCCTGCGCTAAAGCGCGACGGCACAGAGCTTGTAATGTCAGGTTCCAAGGCAGAAGCAGATGTCCCAAAGCTCATCAAAGAAATCCGCAAGCTTGCAATCCTCAGGCAGCCGATGTTCGAGGTGTTCATCAAGACTGCCGACAGGTTCAAGGAATGGGACCTGAAAGACGCACAAAAGATAACGGCGCCGGACATCCAGGGCCACAGGATACCTGTCAGCCTGCAGGGAGGCAAGATAACCGGCGAGATAGTGATAGCAAGGAGGCCGCTTTCAGACGAGGAGCGCGGGATAGCAGTCATGGTCGGAAACCACATCGTCACGCGCAGCAACTTTGGCTTTGACACCAAGCTTGCTAGGGTGACAGGGTTTGTCAGGTGCGACTCGCTCACGTCTAGGTTTGCTGACAAGTCTGCCCTGATTGAAGACGACGAGTACGCCAAGTTCAATCAGGCCATGAAGACCTTTGTCATTGACACTGTAATCCCGGGCCTGACAGAGTACGAGGACGTGCTCATCACAAGGGAGGAGTCCAAGATATACAGGCAGATAGACAAGGTGCTGGGGCAGGCCATCATAGACACGCTCGAGCCACAGGAGATAGTGCAGGGGTACGAAATGGTGGACGTCAAGGAAGTGGTAAGGACTACAAGCAAGGAAGAAAAGAAGTCCAAGCACGCCGCGCAGGTCCAAGAGTACGAGGAATCCAAGCCGCTTGCGCCTGAAAGCGGCGGCATGGCAAAGGCCGGACGCCACGCCGAGCCCCAGTCGTACAGGTCCGTGCCTGTGGAAGAGGCGGCGCCTGTGGAAGGCGAGGTGGTAAACGTCATCGACGAGAGGCAGGCCGACGGTACAGTCATCAGGACAAAGAAGGTGAGAAGGCCCATCTTGAAAAAGACGTTTGCACTTCGCAGGGTCGGCTTCAAGGTCATACCGTACGAGGACGAGTCTGACTCGCGCTACAGCTTTACAAACGAGAACGTCGTGTTCGTCAACAAGGCCAACTCGACGTACAAGGCAGAGGCAACGAGGGGCGACGAGTTCCTGCTCAGGCACATCATAAACATGGTCGCAGAATCGATAGCCAAAGCCAAGCACCCGGAGGGCAAGGACGCTCTGGAGCTGCAGAACAAGCTGGTGTCTGAGGCAATCAGGATACACGACTACTCCGTCATGAAGCGATAGAAACGACTAAATCTAACTGCGGACGCGAGATACAGCGATAGATATGGCGTTTGAATTCATGCCGGGCGCAACCGTCGTCGGCATCTCGTACGACAACGGCGTAATTCTGGCGGCCGAAAAGAGGGTGTCTTTTGGCCACTTTGTCGTCAACAAGAACATCAAAAAGACTTTTACGGTGACCCACCAGGTGGGCGCTGCCTGCGCGGGCATGGTCGCAGACATGCAGGTGCTCGTAAGGCAGGTCGAGGCTCTTGCCAAGATCCGCAAGCTCGAGACAAGGCGTGAAGTCGCGCCAAACTCTGTCGCCAAGCTGATGTCAGTCATAATGTTTGAGCGCCGCTACTTCCCGCTTTTGACGCAGGTAATAGTCGGAGGCGTAAACGACAAGCCCGAAATATACACGCTTGACCCGCTGGGTTCCGTTCTGCCAGACGAGTATGCGGCAGTCGGCACGGGCGCGGAGATGGCCCTTGGCATCATGGATGCAGAATTCAAGGCAGGCATGACCGAGGCAAAGGCAAAGGAGCTTGCCGTGAGGGCTATAAAGTCGGCAATCCAGCGCGACTCTGCTTCAGGCGACGGAATCGACGTGCTGTTTGTCACAAGGGACGGCACGCGCGAAGAAACGATAAAGCTGAACTAGATCTCCTTGTGTGCTTCCCATATTTTGTCGCTGATGTAATGTAAATTGTCGACGACGTAGCCCTTGGGCATCGCCTTTGCGGCCTCGCTGTCTTCAAGCGCGACGCCAACTGCAAGCATCTTGCCGTGCGACTGGTCCTTGACCACTACAATGTCGCCTTTTTTGAACTGTCCGAATTCGACTATGCCGGGCCTGAGCACTTTTGCGCCGTTGCACACAAACTTGACCGCGCCCATGTCTACTGTGACTGCGGGAAACTTGGCAAGCACGTCGGGCTTGCCAAGGAACGGCACTATGGCGTCTTTGACCTGCACGGCGGTGAGCTCGTCTGAAACCAAGATCTTTTTCTCGGCGTCCACCTCGTAGACCTTGAACGTCTTGACCCTTGGCACCGCGCCTGCAGGCCACCTTGCCGTGATTTTTTCAATGATGTCTGCAGTCTCGCTTTTGGAAATGACTGATATTTTCAGGGTGTATCATCGACGCTACGCACGCGTTCGTTATTATCGTTTTCCAGACAACTTTATACGCACAGCCGGCAACAATTGACTATGCACTACAGGATAGTCAAGGAGCCAATGGCGCTCCTGGAAGTTGACATGTCTGCAGGCGAAAAGATAACCGCCGAGTCCGGCGCCATGGTGTACATGAAAGGCGACATCGAAATAAAGACGCGCACGCGCGAAGGCGGCTTTTTGAAGAAACTGAAGGTGACGGCGCTTGGAGGCGAGTCGTTCTTTGTTAACGACTTTATGGCAAAAGGCGACTGCTCGGTAGGCCTCACTGGCCCTCCGATTGGCGACATCATACGCCTCGATGTCAAACCCGGCGCGGGTTTTATCGTCCAGTCAGGCTCGTACGTCGCGTCCTCCTCAGGAGTCATGCTCGACACGCAGTGGCAGGGCTTTACAAAGGGGCTTTTTGGCTCTGAATTTTTCATGCTCAAGGTGACGGGGCAGGGCGAGCTTTTCGCCAATGCGTACGGCGGCATAGTGCAGAAAGACCTTGCTCCCGGCGAAAAGATGACAGTCGACAACTACCACCTGGTCGCGCTTGGCGAAAGCGTCCGGTACAACGTCATAAAGGTGGGCGGCATGAAGACGACCATACTTGGCGGCGAGGGCCTTGCGACAGAATGTACCGGGCCGGGACCTGTCTACTTCCAGACAAAGAACCTGCGCGAGCTGGTGGACCTGCTTGGAATAAACCAGCGCGCAGAAACTACTTCAAACACCGGCGTGTCGTTTGGCGGGTTCAGGATAGGCTAGGCGTTGGTGTGTGTCAGCGCCTGCCAGCACTCTATGCAATAGTCGCCTGTGACCTGGAATATCTCGGCGGGCCTCTCTTTGCACTGGTTGCAGAGTATGTCTGCAATTTCCCCCGATTTCGGCTCTTTCGATTCAAATATTTGCACAGTAGATTATAGGAATTCTAATGTGAATCCGATATTTATATGTAATTTGTTACTCTCGCTTCACAAGACACGGCGCGGCAGTCAACAAAGCTAGCGCTCAAAGACGGTGTCGCGGATCTCTATGAGGTCCCGCAGTACGGCGCTTGCAGTCTCCATGCCGCCGGCGCCCCTGCCTATGATTGTCTGCTGGCCCGAGTGCTCTGACGAAAACGTTACTGCGTTGAGCGTGCCGTTTACGCATATAGGGTCCTTCTTGGATACTTCCGTAGGCCTTACTTCAAGAATCCTGCTGTCGCAGGCGGCTATCAGTTTGATGGCATTGCCGCGGGACTGCGCGCTCTTTACGTCCGACACCTTGACGCCGGATATCCCCGTCCTTGCGACGTCTTTCATGGTCACCTTCATGCCCATCACCCAGTTTGCCATGATGACAAGTTTTGCCGCCGCGTCGTAGCCGTCCGTGTCAAGCGACGGCACTGCCTCCGCGTAGCCCTTTTCCTTGGCGTCTGCAAGCGCGCTCTCGTACGTCAGGCCTTCTTCCATCTTGCTCAGGATGTAGTTTGTGGTGCCGTTAAGGATACCCTGGAACGACACTATCCTGTCGCCTTTCAGGCAGCGCTTGGCAAACTCTAGAATCGGCGTCCCTCCTCCGACGGTGCCGGAGAACCTGAGCATGACGCCGTTGTAGTTTGCAAGCTCTATCAGTGACGGGAATGCAAGCGCAAGCGGCCCCTTGTTGACGCTTATAACGTGCTTGCCAGTCCTCATGGCAGATATGATGTGCGACGTCCCCGGCTCGCCCGTTGTCAGATCGGTAGGCGTTGCCTCTATCACCACTTCTGCGTCGACGTTTTCAATGATGTGCAGCGGGTCAAACTTGGCCGCGCCTTTTTCGTACATGCCAACTGTGCCCTTCTTTTTTGCCATGAGCAGGCGCTCAAGGTCAAGGCCGGCCGGCGAAATGGCCGAGCCCTTGTTGTCCACGCAGGCAACTATCCTCGGCTTGACGCCGTGCTGGCTGTACAGGTCCGCCGAGCGTGAGAGCAGGAGCTTTGCAAAACTCTGCCCGACCACGCCAAAGCCTACCAGGACTATTCGCAATTTCTACCCAATTGCTTAAAGGTGTCTGGTTAATATGTTAAACGAGATGAAGGCCGACCTCGACGCGCTCGACCTCCGGCTTGTCGAGACGCTGCAGAAAGACAGCTCGATGCCGTTTGTTGACATTGCGGACAGGCTGGGCGTGACAGAAGGCACGGTCAGGAACAGGGTGCGCCGGCTGCGCAGGCTTGGAGTCATACGCAGGTTCACGGTGTCTGTCGACCCTCTCGTTCTCGGGCAGTCCGTGGTCGCGTTCGTGCTTCTCAACGCGGTGAACGGCAGGCTCAACGAGGTTGCGAAAAAGCTCTCGTCGCTGGACGCAGTAGCCGAGGTGCACGAGACGCACACGTACGGCGACCTCTTGCTCAAGGTCAGGGCAAAGAGCGCAAGCGACCTTGCAGGCATCATCTCAAACGACATCAAGGGTGTGCCCGGCGTGGCAGGGACGCAGGTGCTTTCGGTCCTCAACGTGTGGAAGGACTCGCCATAGCAAACGATTTATCCCCTGAATGGATACTGACAGATTCTACGTATTGCTTGACATTGTAACGACTGTGATAATACTGGTTGCCGTCGGGCTTGGCGCAGGGACGCTCGGCTCTATGATAGGCGTCGGAGGCGGCATCATGATGGTGCCGGCACTCGCATTTTTGGGCCTGCCGCCGACCCAGATAGCGAGCACCAGCCTGTTTGCGGTCACGTCGACCAGCGTTTCTTCGACGATAGCGTACTCGCGGCAAAAGCGCATAGACTACAGGCTCGGCGTGGAAATGGCGGCTTTTGCTGTGCCCGGCGCAGTCGTCGGCGCGCTCTTGTCAGGCCAGCTGAGCGCACAGGACTTTAGGCTCTACTTTGGGATATTGCTCTCGCTTGTCGGGCTGTACGTAGCGTTTCGAAGCTCCATCCTGAAGGAAAAGGGCGAGAAGAGGTCGCCTGCAAGGCGCGTCGCCGTTTACGCCATCACGTTTGGCGCGGGCATAATATCGAGCCTATTTGGAGTGGGCGGCGGCATAATATTCGTGCCAGCGATGCTGCTGGTGCTTGGCATGGCCGTGCAAAAGGCCGCGCCGACTTCGCAGCTCACGCTCATGATAACCGCACTGGTCGGCGTTTTCACGCATTCTGCGCTTGGACACCCTGACTATGTCTATGCCCTTGCGCTTTCTGCAGGCGCGTTTGTGGGCGCGCAGCTGGGCGCAAGGTGGTCCAGAAAGGCAAAGGAAGTGCTCCTGCAGCGCATGCTCGGCGCGGTGCTGATTGCGGTTGCCGGCAAGTTCATCTTTGACTGGTTTTCAGGAAGGTAGTTACGCCCGCGCCTCGTCGACGTAGAATATGGCCTCGTTGCGCCTGAGCGCAGCGCCTGCTGCAAGGCTCAGTATCGAGGCGTGAAGGCGGTCTGCGGCGGGCTCGGCGCCCTCGCTGTTGCCTGCAAGCACAAGGTGCAGTTTTATCGCAGAGCCAAGGACGTCTGCAAGCTCCTGGTTGACTGTCGCCGTATACGGCCTGAGCGCCCCCCTGAAAACGTCCGCCCTTGAGCGCAAGAGCCCGGATATCTTTTTGCCGACAGGCGCGTCCGGTCCTACCACCACAACCGTGCCCTTTGTGCCCTTGAACTTGGCAGGCTGCTCTAGCGCGCCCTCTGGCGCCATCGCAATGACTGCCTCCTTGACCACGAGTCCGGGGATGTACAGGTAGTTGTCGACAAGTGCGTCCCACTGCTTCCTTGCCATGGCGCTGAATGCCGCGTTGTAGTCGTAGTCGCCGGTAAAGTGTATCACAGAGTCTATCGGTCCAAAATGCGTCTTGGCGGTGTTGAATATGCGCCTGACTGCCGCCTCGTCGAGAAAGTCGATTGCGTGGCTGTGGAACTCCTTGAAGTGGGCCTGGTCGGCAGGGTTTCGGTAAAGCACTATTACCTGCTTGGCGCCTGACACCTGCGCTATTCCTGCCACCTTTTTGACCCGCTCGATGTCTTTTGGAGCAGACGATGTCGTCGTGAGCACGATGACCTTGTCCTTCAGTTCAGAGCCGGGAAGTATGTCCACGCCGGTGCCGACTATGGGCTTGACAGGGTAAAAGACGCGGTCGTTTGGTATCACCCTGCCGTTTATCAGCTTGCTTATCTTCTCGTCTGAAAGGTTCAGGACCATCTCGGCCACCTCGTCCTGCGCCAGAAACTCGCCGTCCACTATCATCTTGCTCGTGTTGCCCTGGATCTTTTCAGCTATTTGCTGCATCTTGTCAAGTGCGCCCTTGACTGTTGCTGCAATCTTGGCTACCGTCGCGTCGTCGCCCTTGCCACGTTTTGCCGCTATTTCTGTTGCGGCATCCCTGCACGCCTTTGCCACCACGTCGTCGGCGTCGCCAAGGAACGGAAGTGCCTTTGCAGTGACTACTTCTATTTCTGTTGCCGAAAGTTCAGGGTAGCCGCCGACGCGCAGAAACTCTGCCGCGGCCTTTGGGTAGACTGTCTTGTATATCCTGTCAGAGTGGACGGGCCCCGGGTTTGTGGCAACCGAGCGGATGCCCCTTTCGGCAAGCTCCCAGGCAAGGCACTCTGCCAGCCTGTTCTTGGCGCCCTGAGAGGCGGTGTAGGGCGTCCTGAAGCGGTACGGCCTCTGCTCGTAGCGGTTCTCCTCTGAAAAGAACGTCGATATCGTTATCACCTTGCCTCCCTTTTCCATGGCCTTCAGGCCGGCGGCAGAGGTCCAGAACGTGCCGGTGAGGTGTATGGCGACGCACTCTCGAAACTCCTTGACGCTTGCGTTTGTGAACGTCTTGACAGGCCCGGACACGCCGGCGTTGTTGACGATGATGTCGACTCTTCCAAACTGGCTCTTTATGCCGTCAAACATGGAGTTGATGCCGTCTTCGTCTGACACGTCGACTCCTGGAAAAGTGGCGACCCTGCCCCTTGAGCCGGCCTTCTTTATGATGTCGTTCAGGATGGCGGCTGTCTGGTCGAGCGGCTCCTTGCGCCTGCCCATGATGGCGATGTTGGCGCTGTTTTCGGCAAACCTCTTTGCGATGGCCTGGCCGATTCCGGTGCCGCTACCGGTAACAACTACTGTCTTGCCCTCAAATTTCAAGCCGCTCATGATTCAGGTTGGAAAGGCGCGCTGGACGATTATTAAAGGTATTTGCGCACCGGCACGCCGAGTATTTTCCAAGCTTGATTAATCAGCAAGCAATGGTAACCCGGCAGACTTAGTGCAGCGCGGCCCTTACGTGGCCCGCTATCAGGTCTGCGGCCTCTACCATCGCCTGGTTTGCCTGCAGGTTTTCTTCGTGGTTCCACCCGCCGTATATCCTGACGTGGCCGTCAAGCGGGTCGACCCTTATCTCGCCCTCGTGCAGGAGCACTTCCTTTAAAAGTTCCGTCAGGCGCGAGTCGTTCTGGAGCCGCTCTGCAAATGCAGGGTAGCCGGTCCAGCGCACTGCGACGACGCGCTTTTCAGAGAAGTGGCCCTTTGTCATGGGCTCGCACCTTGCAAGCACCTGCTCGGTGTTTGCATTGCCCGTGTCGACGATGTAGTGGACCTGGTAGTATCCCAAAGTCCCGTATGGGAGCGGCGACGCGTCCTGCCTCATCTCAGTTCCTCTCCAGCACCTGCACCAGGTCAAAGTTCTTGCCGCTTACCCGGATTACGCCCCTGTTTGTGACAAACTTGGAGTTCAGGCCGAACTTGTGGCTGTAGTATTCCTGCTTTTCAAGAGAGTGCGTTCCAACAGCGACAGCCTCTGCCACTATGCCGTGGTCGTTCAGGTCTGCTGCAAGCATCTGGTTTGGCGACAACTTTTTGACTATGACAGGCTCCTCGTCGGAGTGCCCGTGCTCTTCGTGTGAGTGCGAATGCTCGTGCTCCACGGCTAGAGTAGCAGAAAGGCTGCCAAATAAATTCTACTGCCGCAGGGCAGGGTGGGGGGTCGTTTCCAGTGGAAAAGCGGCCAGAAAAACAGTTCTTTTATGCAGGTTCAGGCGCGGCTGAACAGCCTACAAGCAGTGCACTGCGCTGCAGAGAATTCCTGCAGCTATTATACGTTCACTGTGAAGTCTAGGCATGACTTCAGAACCGAGTCATGAAAGCCTACCGCCGCAAAAGCCCGAGCTGGTGCTGGCAAAGTGGAGCACGAGATTCTGGGCGTGGCTTCTGGACTTTATCATAGTGATGACGGCAGCCGAGATAATATTCTCAATAGCGTATGCGCCCCTTGCGTTCAACCAGGGCATGCAGGAAAACCCGGCGCTTGGCGCCATAAAATACGCGGTGCAGAGCCTGATGTTCTTTGGCTACTGGACTTATTTCGAGTCGACAAGCGGCCAGTCGATAGGCAAGAAACTCCTCAAGATAAAGACCGCGAACCTTGCTGGCAACATTGCCGACGCAAAGAGCGTGGCGATATCGAGCTTTGGCAAGGCGTTCATCCTCCCGATAGACGTGTTCTTTGGCTGGATATTCACAAACGACAAGAGGCAGAGGCTGCTTGGCAGGGCAAGCAACACCATAGTGGTAAAGGCTGCCGAGTCAAACGGCTCGCAGTCCGTGTCTTACAGAAAGGACTGACGGCTGCAAGAATCACTTTTCTTTCTGCAGGTAGCGCCTGACGCCCACGTCTTCAAGTGCCCGGGCCTTGTCAAGCACTGCCTTTTCTAGGCCGTCTTTGAATCGCTCGACTTTTTTTGCTATCCTGTCGTCTGAAAGCGCGAGTATCTGCGACGCAAGTATGCCCGCGTTCTTGGCGCCGTTTATCGCCACCGTTGCCACCGGGACGCCTGGCGGCATCTGGGCTATCGAGAGGAGCGAGTCCATGCCGTCGAGGCTCTTTGTCTTTATCGGCACGCCTATCACGGGAAGCGGCGTAAGCGCAGCGACCATGCCTGGCAGGTGCGCGGCGCCGCCTGCTCCTGCTATTATGACTTTAATTCCGCGTTTTCTGGCGCCCTGGGCGTAGTCGACCATTCGTTTTGCAGTCCTGTGCGCAGACACGACTGTCACCTCGCAGGGTATGCCGAGCGATTCCAGAAACTCGGACGCTTCCTTCATGACAGGCAGGTCCGAGTCGCTTCCCATTATCACGCCTACAACCGGCTTTTTCATGCGCTCCCGCCTGTGTTAGAGGGGACCAGCTTTATTGACTTTCTTGCCTTTGTGGCCCGCGCTATTGCTTCGGCGGCCGTCCTGCCTGTTGCGGTGATGTGGCCCAGCTTGCGCCGGGGCTTGGACGACTGCTTGCCGTATATGTAAAGCGCGACGCCGGGAACCTTCATGGCGCTCTTTAGCCCTTCAACCGCATACATGCCCTCAAAGCCCTCAGGGCCCAGGATGTTTACCATGCAAGCAGGCGAGAGTAGCTCCGGCTTTACAAGTGGCAGGTCCAGCACCGCGCGCAGGTGCTGCTCAAACTGCGAGACAGAGCACGCCTCGTTTGTGTAGTGGCCCGAGTTGTGTACCCTCGGCGCTATCTCGTTTACCATCACGTCGCCTCTTTTTGTGACAAACATCTCTATCCCAAATATGCCTGCGCCGTGGAGCACCTTCATCGCCTTTTCTGCATGCCTTTTTGCCTTTGCCTCCACCGCGCGGCTGACGCGGGCAGGCGCTATGGTCATGACAAGTATCCCCTGCTCGTGCACGTTTTCGGCCACCGGGAAGGACTCTATCTGGCCCGACGGGTTGCGGGCCACCATTATGGAAAGCTCGTGCGAGAACCTGACGTACTTTTCAAGCATGGTCTCACGCCCTGCAAAGTAGATGTATGCTTTTCCAACGTCTGCCTTTGACCTTATCACGAAATTCCCCCGGCCGTCGTACGAGTCCTCCGTCGCCTTCAATACCGCAGGGTAGCCGAATTTGTCGCACAGCGTTTGCAGGTGTGCTTCCGATTCTACAAGCGCAAACTCGGGCACCGCCACGCCGTGCTTTTTCAGAAACGACTTTTGCCTGTACTTGTTCTGGATTATCCGCAGGGTTTCCGGCGCCGGCCTCACTGGGTAGTTGCGCTCCTCAAGCTGCTTGAGCGCAGTCGAGTTGGCAAGCTCTATCTCATAAGTCAGCACGTCGCACTTTTCTGCAAGTCTCATTATGGCCTGCTCGTCCTTAAAGTCGGCGACTATCTGCTCGTCGGCTATCTTGGAAGCAGGGCACCCCGGCGTCGGGTCGAGCACGATGACCTTGAACGACATGCGGCAGGCCTCGTGCGCAAGCATCTTGCCGAGCTGCCCTCCGCCGATGATGCCGATGCAAACTGGCCGGTCAAGGGCTAGCGAGAACTCTGCCATCCGACAGAGGCAATGAATTTCGCGCCGTTAAAAAGTCTTTCAACAGGGTTCTGTACAGCTCACGGGCGATATGAAGCCTGTAAGGTGATGGATGATGGTCAAGTCCTTGGAAAGAACCTGCAAATCTCAAAACGAGGATGGAACCAGTCTTCCGGATGGTCAAACTTGAGATAAATGAAACCTCCAAGAACCAATACCTTGAGTGCGTCAATACAATGATCATGGGCGAAACCCGTCTCTATCATAATTACTCTGCCATTAACTCCGGGATGCCGTCTAATCATAGATAAGAGGTATGCAGAATCCTCTGGCAGCGGTTCGACCATTGTGTTCTAGCTTTGATGCTGACCCAAAAGGATTGTCTATAGTTATGACACCTTCAACAGATAAGCAGATATTCTCTGGGCGCAGTCTCAAGCCCGTTGAGGCTCATCCGCAAGGGCAAGGTCAAGGACATATACGAGCTTGAAGACGGCAACGTCCTGTTCCACTTTTCCGACCGCGTGTCTGCCTTTGACGTCAAGATGGCAACGCCCATCCCCAGGAAGGGCGAGGTGCTCTGCAGGTTCGGCGAGTTCTGGTTCAACGCCCTTGGCACGCCGCACCACATGCTCAGGATACAGGACAAAGACAAAATGGTAGTAAAAAAACTGCAGATGATACCGCTAGAATGCGTGGTCAGGGGCTACTTTTACGGCTCGTTCCAGGAAAGGTACAAGGACCACCTTGGAAAAAGCCTGCCGGCAGACTACAAGCCTGTCCTTGCAGGCAAGCTGCCAAGGCCTATTTTTGACCCGACGACAAAATCAGAGGAGCACGACATGCCCGTTGACAAAAAGCAGGCAATAGGGATGGGCCTTGTCAGCGAAAAGGATTACGACTACCTGGAGAAGACGTCGATATCTCTGTATGAAAAGATGAGCGAGATTGCAGGCAGGGGCGGCTTTATCATAGCCGACGTCAAGTTCGAGTTTGGCCGTGATTCGACAGGCAAGATAGTGCTTGGCGACTCGCTTGGGCCTGACGAATACCGGCTGTGGCTAGAGAAGGACTACCAGCCCGGCAAGATGCAGGAGGCCTACGACAAGCAGCACCTGCGCGACTGGCTGATAAAGACGGGCTTCAAGGCCGAAATCGACAGGCTTGCAAAGGAGGGGAAAAAGCCGGACCCGCCTGAAGTGGCGCCGGAAATAGTCAGCGAGCTTGCGCGCCGCTATATTTTCGCGTACGAAAAGATAAGCGGGAAAAGGCTCTGATCCGCTCAATCTGGCAGGCCGTCTAGGGGCGTTTTTGCCACCCTGTCGTGCTTGTACGGCTTTCTTGGCTGGCAAATGATACCCGTCCCTGCCGCCTGCCAATCAGCGTCGTAGCGCTATCATGTCTGTCGTAGTCATGTCATCTACATAGATGCGCTACCATTCCGCCTGTTTGATGTCATGTCTGCAATAGCGAAACTACGGCTGCGATTGCAGTTGACAAGCTGGGCAAAACTAGTTGATACAGGCTTTTTCATTCTTTTGCAGAACTGGATAGGAAATGTCAGAGACACTGCTCCAGAAGGAAGTGAAAGTCAAGAGGATAACGACTTTGAGCCACCAGGCGGCACAAGGCATCGGCGACCCTGCAAGGCTTCGGATTTTAGAAGTTCTGGCGCACAAGCCCATGACTGCAGAGGAGATTGCAAAGGCGCTTGCAGGCTCGGGCATGAAGAAGGCCACGACGACTATCAGGCACCACCTTGACACGCTAAAACGGGCAGGGCTTGTGGAAACGGCCAAGATGGTCGAGGTGAGGGGCGCGGTGATGAAATACTACTCTGCGACGGTAAGGGCATACAGCTGCAGCGCGCCAGCAGACCTTGACGCAAAGGCGGCCAAGACGATAAGCGACGCAAGCGCAAGGATGGCAAAAGTGTTGAACAGCATCTACGCAGACAAGAGGTTCGTCGCGCTTGCAGAGAAAGAGGGCAAGTGCAAAGAGTTTCTGGCTGCAGAGATAATGAACGCCGCGCTTGCAAGGGCGCTTGAGACTACTCGACAGTGATGCGGAAAAGCCCCTTTGTGGCAGGGTCCTTGAGTACTTGGACCATCCTTCTTGGTATGTCAGACGACGCCCTGTCGCACCTTACTGACAGCGTGCGCGGGCAGACAAAGTTTGTCTTGCGTATCACGATGTCGTGCGTGTTTTTGAGCGTCAGACGCTCGTCGCCGCTGCCAGATATAGCGTAGACATCGTTTCCGACCACGATCTCTATCTTGACGTGCGAGTCGCTTTTCATCAGCCTGTTTCTGATTGCAGGTTCGAGATCCGCGCACGCCTTTGTCGCCCTGACGCCGATTATGCAGTCGCCCCTTAGCGTGAGGTGCTCCTCCTTTGTTATTTCCACAGTCCGGGCGTGGAACGACTGGACATTTGGGTGTCCAAAGAACGCTATCTCTTCCTGCACGCCTTGTCTGACTGCGAAACGATATTAAAATCAAGCGTGCGCAAAAACGAGGTAAACTTAAATTAAACGGTGGGGGCAAAGTAGCTCGAATTGTTACCCGCAGCAGCAGGATATGACCGGGCGATCACCGTATTTTCGCCGGACGGAAGGCTTTACCAGGTAGAATACGCTATTGAAACCGTAAGGCGCGGAACCCTTGCGATTGGCGTCAAGTCAAAGGACGGCGTCGTCCTTGCGGTTGAGGAAAAGACAAGAAAGCTCCAGATTTCAAACGTCACACAAAAGATATTCCAGGTCGACGATCACATCGGCGTCGCTGCGGCAGGCTACATCCCGGACGCAAGGACGCAGGTTGACCACGCAAGGTTCTTTGCGCAGAGCAACAGGCTCATCTACGACGAGCCGGTCGACGTGGAAGGCGTCGCCAAGAACATCGCCGACATGGCCCAGCAATTTACGCAGTACGCAGGCGTCAGGCCGTTTGGCGTGGCACTCATACTAGCAGGCGTCGACAAGAACGGCGCAAACCTGTTTTTGACCGACCCGTCTGGCACCTACATCGGCTACGACGCGGTGGCGATAGGCGCCGGAAGCGACCAGGTCACAGACTTCCTCGAAAAGTCCTACAAGCCAGACGTCTCGCTTGAAGAGGCGGCAGCGCTTGCAGTCGAGGGCATCTTCATCGTGAGCGAGGACAAGTCGAGCACCAAGAGCCTGAAGATGGCCATCATCGACACCAAGACCCGCGCCATGCGCAAGGTCGAGGACGAGGAGCTCGAAAAGTACGCCGCGATGGCAAAGGAACGCTCCGGCAGAAGAGCGGCCTGAGAATCAAGGCAAGGTTAATTTAACGAGAGCGCAGCCTCTGGTACGTTATGGCCAGAATCGGTGCAAAGGCCCCTAACCTGCAGGTGTCGACTTGGGTGCAAGGGAGGCCGACTAACATAGACAAGGAAAAGGGCAATGTAATAGTCGTTGAAGTTTTCCAGGTAAACTGCCCGGGCTGCTTTATGTACGGGCTGCCGGAGGCAATCGACCTTTACGAAAAGTACCACGACAAGGGCGTGACCGTGCTTGGCATGGCGACTGCCTTTGAAGACTATGACAAGAACACGCTTGAAAACCTGCAAAAACTCCTGACCACCGGCGAGGTCATTGGCGAGACGCACAAGGCGCTTGCGCAGTACGGCCAGCTGAAAAACGGCGGCAAATTGCCATACAAGATCCCGTTCCCAGTCGCCATGGACCTGCTCAAGAAGGAGACCGGCGAGCTGACAGAGAGCAAGGTCATGGACTTTATCGAGGCAAACGTGCCTGACTTCAAGTCATACAGCGAAAAGGACAGGCAGGTTCTGATTGCGCGCGTCAAAGAATACCTGAAGCACAAAGAGTATTCAGCCAAGACGTTTGAGGAATACGCGATGCGCGGGACGCCGACCTCGCTTGTGATAGACAAAAAGGGCAACCTGCGGCACAACCTCTTTGGCGCAACTGGCTACCTTGAAAACGTCGTCCAAGAGCTCCTGAGCGAATAGACATGCCAAACCTCTGGGTCGCAATACCCGACTCGTCGCTTTCAGACGAGCAGACAAAGCGCGACAAGAGCACCAAGATAGCCCAGTTTGCCCGCGCGTGCTCCATCTTCAGGGTCAAGCGCATCTACATCTACCACGACCCGCTCTCGCAGTTTGAGCAGGACGACCCCGTGCTTTTGCGCACAATCCTGCGCTACCTTGACACGCCTCAGTATTTGCGGAAAATCCTGTACCCGAAGATGAGCCACCTGGAGTTTGCAGGCATCCTTCACCCCATCAAGGCGCCGCACCACAAGCCGGCGCAGGACATCAAGACCATCAAGGCCGGCGACGTGCGCACCGGCGTGATTGCAAAGGTGAAGGGCCAGCTGTTCGTCGAGGCCGGCCTCGGGTCGCTCGTGCCCTTTGACGGCGAGGGCTTTGAGGGCAAGAAGGTGAACGTCAAGTTCACGTCGCCTTTTCCAAAGCTGCGCGCGATGGAGGCAACCGACCTTGACATATTCGAGTACTGGGGCTACGAGGTGAAAGAGGTGCCGTCGGTGGTGAAACTGCTGGCAGGTGTGGAAAACACCGCAGTCATTGTGGCTTCGCGCAAGGGCACGTATTTCAAGAACACAGAAGTCAAGCTCGCAGAGCGGGTCAAGACTGCTGAAAACGTGCTCGTTATTTTCGGCTCGCCAAAGCACGGCGTGCAGGAGATACTTGCGAGGGAAAAGAGCGGCGCCAGGCCGGAGTTCGTGATAAACATGTTTCCGGGCCAGGCCACCGAGACCGTCAGGCTTGAAGAGGCAGTGCTTGGCACGCTTGCGATACTCAACAGCTCGATTTTGTCAAAGAACTAGCTTTTGACACTGCATAATTTATAAAAGGATTGGGCGGACTGATGCAGTATCTATGGGTCATCGCAAGTACAGCGCGCCCAGAAGGGGCAGTGTCGCCTTCAGGCCGAGGGCCAGAGCCAAGAGCCTCGAAGCAAAGGTGAGGACTTGGCCGCAAGCGGCAGGCGAAAAGAGCACTCTTTTGGGTTTTGCTGGTTTCAAGGTTGGCAGTATACACGTTCTGACTATTGACGACAGGGAAAAGACACCGAACTTTGGCAAGCAGCTGATGAATGCCGCGACGGTCATCGCGACGCCGCCGATCAAAATTATCGGCGTACGCGGATACAAGACGGACAACTTTGGCCAGCACGCCATCTTTGACGCCTATGCAAAAGACCTTCCAAAAGAGATGTCGCGCAAAGTCGAGATAAAGCAGGCCGACGACTCCCTTGCCAAGGCAGAGGCAAAGGTCGCCGGCGCAAGCTCTGTCGTTGCGATTGCTTCCATAACTCCAAGCGCGGTCGGCATAGCACAGAAAAAGCCGTTTGTTTTCGAGCTCGCAGTATCTGGCAAGGACGCCAAGGCACAGTTTGAATACGTCAAGAGCGTTCTTGGCAAGGAGATAAAGGCAAGCGACATTTTGCAGCTGGGACAGAACGTCGACGTTTTTGGCATAACAAGGGGCAAGGGAATAGAAGGCCCGGTCACAAGGTTTGGAATAAAGCGCAAGCAGCACAAGTCAAGAAAGAGCGTTCGCGCTGTAGGAACGCTGGGTCCAATCTCGCCTGCGGTAGTCATGTACACAGTCGCCAGGCAGGGCCAGCACGGCTTCCACCAGCGCACCGAATACAATAAGCGCATACTGATAATGTCAAACACCGAGAAGGACGGCGCGATTAACCCCAAGGGCGGGTTCAAGCACTTTGGCCTCGTAAAAGGCGACTATATCGTGGTCAGGGGCTCAATCCCTGGCGTTCCAAAGCGCCTGATAAAGATGCGCCACCCGATACGCAACGTGCCCAAGAAGGTGGCAGAGCCCAAGGTTCTGGAGGTAATAGTGGAATGAAGGCAGCATTAAGAGGCATCGACGGCAAGGACGCAGGAAGTGTCGAGCTCCCAGTAGTCTTTGACACGCCGTACAGGCCAGAGGTAATCCACAAGGTCTACGTGAACGTCGCGTCGCACGGCTACCAGAGGCAGGGACGCTACCCCGGCGCAGGCGAGAACGTGAGCGCCGAGTCCAGGAACACGGGCCTTGGCATCGCAAGGCTCGCAAGGGCGAGGGGCGAAGGGTTCCCCCGCGCAGGCCAGGCAGCAGGCGTGGCAGGCGTCAGGCACGGCAGGGTCGCACACCCTCCAGAGTCGTGGAAGCACATTTACAAAAAGATAAACCAGAAGGAAAAGCAGCTCGGACTTTGCTCTGCAATAGCTGCGACTTCAAGGCGCGACCTGGTTGAAGGGCGCGGCCACAAGGTTGCAAAAGACGTGAAACTCCCAATAGTCGTCTCAAACGACATCGAGTCGATTGCAAAGGCAAAGGACCTGAAAAGCGCGCTCGTGGCGCTCGGGCTTGCAGACGACCTTGCGCGCGCTGCAGTCAGAAAGGCGCGCTCAGGCACTGCGCGCAGGCGCGGAAGAAAGGCGCGAACCGGCACCAGCGCACTTGTCGTCGTCGGCGACGGAGCCAAGGCGACTGCAATCAAGTCCCTCCCGGGCGTTTCTGTCAAGACGGCAAAGGAGATAAGCGTGCTTGACCTTGCGCCGGGCTCAAAACCTGCAAGGCTTACGATATTTTCGCAGAACGCAATCGAGCACCTGAAGGAAGTAAAGGCGCCGTTGCACAGGATTATGGAGATGGTGAAATGAGCGAGGAAATGTCTGCAGAGAAGGCAAGCACGATAATCATCGCCCCTTACGTTACAGAAAAGACGTTCAACCAAATAGAGCGCGAGAACAAGCTCTCGTTCAAGGTGTCAGAGCACGCAAGCAAGAAGCAGATAGTCGATGCAATCCGCATCCTGTACGAGGCAGAGGCAGCAGAGGTCAACACGGCGCGCACGATACAGGGCAAGAAGGCGTTTGTCACTTTCAAGGCGCCGGAAGGCGCGCGCGAGCTTGCGACAAAGCTGGGGCTGGTATAGCATGACGCTCGCTAGGTTTAAAAATGGAAAACTTGCGGAGGAGAGAATGATCTAATGGTACGCGAATTCAAGTTCAAGGGTTACACGCCTGAACAGCTACAGTCAATGTCTGTCGAGAGCGTGCTCCCGCTTCTCAATGCAAGGCAGCGCAGGTCTCTTTCAAAGCGCGTCGGCACCTACATGAACGACGAAAAGAGAAAGCTGCGCGAAAAGATAAAGCTGGCCCGCGAAGGCAAGCTGAAGGGTCAGCTCAGGACACACGTCCGGGACATGATTATACTTCCAGACATGATTGGCCTAACCATCAACGTTCACAACGGCAAAGAGTTTGCGGCAGTCGCAATCAAGCCCGAGATGGTCGGCCACTACCTAGGCGAATATGCGATAACAAACAAGAGGGTACAGCACGGCGCACCGGGTGTCGGCGCATCCAGGTCCAGCCTGTACGTCCCGCTGAAGTGATAGTCATGCCACAATACTCCTACGCTTTCCACAACTTTGACAAGGCCCGCCACGTGCGCGCCTCTGTCCGCGAGAAAAGCATCTCGCACAAGCACTCGCGCGAAATAGCAGTCGCCATCTCTGGCAAGTCCATCGAAAAGGCACGCGAGTTCCTTGAAAACGTCGTCGCCAAGAAAGAGGCGGTTCCGTACCGGCGCTACCACAACGAGGTCGCACACAGGAGCAACATCCGCGACGGCTTTTCTGCAGGCAGGTTCCCGCAAAAGGCAGCCAAAGAATTCTTGAAACTTCTCGACAACCTGGAATCAAACGCAGAATACAAGGGCATGGACCTTGACAGGCTTCGCATCGTCAGCGCGGTCGTGCACAAGGGCACCAAGCTGAAGAGGTTCCAGCCAAGGGCGATGGGAAGGTCAAGCCCGAAATACGACACGCTTGTCCACGTGGAACTGGTCGCACAGGAGGGCACCACAGAATGAGCGCAGTCAAGAACGTCATGAAGAACAGCTACCGCAACATGGAGATAAACGAGTTTTTGAGGCGCGAGCTCAAAGACGCCGGCTTTGGTGGCGTAGAGATCCAAAAGACGCCCGTCGGCGCAAGGATAACCGTTTTTGTCACAAGGCCGGGCCTCGTCATCGGCCGCAAGGGGACAGGCATCAAGGACCTGATGGCAAAACTTGAGCAAAAGTTTGGCCTGCAGAACCCGCAAATATCGGTCCTTGAAGTCACGTCGCCGGAGCTGAACCCGGAGATAATGTGCAACAGGATCGCGCAGCTCATAGAGCGCGGGACTGCATTTCGGCGCGCCTCGATGTGGACTCTCAACACGATAATGAGCGCAGGCGCGCTTGGCGTTGAAGTGGTTATTTCGGGCAAACTCCGCACAGAGCGCGCCCACTTTGAAAAGCACACGGTTGGCGTCGTCCCGAAGAGTGGCGACATCGCAGGCCACATTGTAAAGACGGGCATCACGCACGTACTTACAAAGATGGGCCTCATGGGCATCCAGCTCCGCATAGCGACAAAGGCAGAGCTCCCGCAAGAGTTCCAGCTGGTCGACGGCACCGCGCCTGCGGCGCCGCAGCCCGCAGAAACCCCGGCGGCAGATGCAGTTCAAGAAGCGCCGGCCGAACAAAAGGAGGAGACAGTAAATGGCACGAATTAAGCTAAAGACTTTTCGTGAAATGAACGACACAGACCTTGCAGGCAAGCTGTCAGAGATGAAGGCAGACCTTGCAAAGATGAGGTCCGAGCAGTCCAAGGGAACGCTGAAGAAGCACTCGGGAGAGATAAGGTACGTGAGGCGCGACATTGCGCGCATCATGACCATCCTGAACGAAAGGAAGGCAAAGGCGTCGGCATGATAACTCCTGGAAATATTCTGGCGCACGAGCTCGTAGGCCTTGGCGCAAAAATCGCCGAGTCGACAGACCCGTCGCTTGCAGGCGTCAGTGGCACGATAGTGTTTGAAACCAAAAACACGATTTCATTAAGAACGAGCAGCGGGACAAAGCAGGTTGCAAAATCTGCTGCAAAAAAGATCGAAATCGAAACGCAGACCGGCGCTTGCTTTATAAGTGGTTCGTCGTTGATAGCAAGACCTGAGGACCGCGTATCGCGATTATAGGTGATAGTATGACAAGAAATATCGGTGTTTCAGTTGTTGCGCCCCGCAAAGAATGTGCAGACGATCTCTGCCCGTTCCACGGCACGCTCTCCATCAGGGGCAAGCTGCTGAGGGGCACGGTCACAAGTGCCAAGGCAAAGAAGATGGTGGTAGTCGCAAGGGAGTACCCGAGGCCAGTTCCAAAGTACAAGAGGTACGTCAGGTCCAGGTCAAAGGTGCACGCCTACCTGCCAGAGTGCGTCGAGACAAAGGAGGGCGACGAGGTAATGATAGCAGAGTGCAGGCCACTTTCAAAGACGATATCTTTCGTTGTAATTGAGGTGAACACAAAGGATGGCGGCAGGAGCTAAGTCAAGAGCAGTTTCAGCCAAGGGCGTAGAGGAGTTCCGCCCGTACATCACGAGGGCGCTGCCGGTAACGGCAGAGCTCGTGTGCGCCGACAACACCGGCGCAAAGGTGCTGCGCATCGCGCAGGTCACAAGGTACAAGGGAAGGCACTCGCGCCAGCCGGCAGCGGCGGTCGGAGACTTTGTCACGGTGACAGTAAAGAAGGGCCCGGCCGAGCTCCGCAAGCAGGTTTTCGGCGCAGTAATCGTGAGGCAGAAATACCCGATAAGGCGCCCCAACGGCACGCGCATATCCTTTGAAGACAATGCTGCAGTGCTCGTGACACCTGAAGGCGAGATAAAGGGCACGGACATCAAGGGGCCGGTCGCAAGCGAGGCCGCAGAAAAGTGGCCGAGGATAGCAAACCTGGCGGGGATGATAGTCTAATGACACAGATGAATCCAAAACTGTTGCACGTTCCAAAGCACCAGCTCGACAAGATGGTCGGCTCGACGCTGTCAGACAGCCTGCGCCAGCAGTACGGCCGCAGGAGCGCGCGTGTCATAAAGGGCGACTCGGTGCGCGTGATGCGCGGCGAGTACAAGGGCGTGGAGGGCAAGGTCGACCGCGTCAACGTCAAGTTCGGCACCCTGATAATCGAAGGCATACAGCACGAAAAGGTCAAGGGCGGTCAGGTCAAGGTACCAATCCACGCCTCAAAGGTTATGATAACAAGCGTCAAGACAGACGACAAGCTGCGCTTTGCGGGTACAAGCCCCAAGGAGCAGCCGGCTGCAGAGTCAAAGGCCGAAGCGGCAACAGAGGCTAAAGCGGCACCCAAGCCTGCAAAGGTCAAGGCAAAGGCAAAGCCAAAGAAGACAGCCAAAAAGGCAAAGAAGGTCGCCAAGAAAGCAAAGGCGGCAAAGAAAAAGGGGGCGTCAAAGTAAATGGGTAAGAAAGGCGGAGATACGCGCGTAAAGAGGCAGATGGCCCCGACGTTCTGGGACATCAAGAGGAAGGAAAGCCAGTTCGTGATGCGCGTCAAGCCGGGCCCGCACCCCAAGAGCAGGGCGTACCCGCTTGGCATGGTGCTTCGCGACGCCATCAAGGCAACCAAGACTGCGCGCGAGTCGCAGGTGGTACTCAACGAGGGCAAGATCAAAGTCGACGGCATTGTCAGGCGCGACCCCAACCTCGCAGTCGGCCTCATGGATGTCGTGGAGCTTTCAAACGGCCAGGCCTACAGGCTAGTTCCCAAGGACTCGGAGCTTTTGGCGCCAGTCGCAGTCGACGGCTCTGAAAAGAACGTGAAGCTTGCCAAGGTGACAAGCAAGGTCATGATAAAGGGCAAAAAGATCCAGTATGGCTTCCACGACGGCAAGACGCTGATAAGCGACGCCAAGCTCAAGGTCGGCGACACGTGCGTCATGCAGCTGCCAGAGTCAAAGATAAAGGACCACATCAAGTTTGAAAAGGGCGCGACCGCGCTCATCATAACAGGCGACAACGCCGGCAAGATAGGCAAGATAGAGGACCTCCGCGAGGGGGTCTTCTCGCTTCCTACGAGGGCGCTTGTCGCGTTCGAGGACAGGTCAGTCGAGCTTCCGGTCGAGATGGTCATGGTGGTCGGCTCTGACAAACCGGTGATAAAGGTGAACTAGAAAATAAGCGAGCAAGTCATGGAAAAAAGCATGAAAAGGATTGCGGTGGACAAGGTAGTTATCAACATCGGCGTCGGCAAGTCCGGCGAGCCGATGGAAAAGGCCAAGAAAGCCTTGACTGAATTGACAGGTCACACGCCGGCAGTCAGGGGCGCGAAAAAGACCGTGCGCGACTTTGGCATCCACCAGGGCGAGCCGATAGGCGCGATGGTGACTTTGAGGCGCGAAGAGGCCCTGGAGTTTCTAAAGCGCGCACTTGCGGCGAAAAAGAACGTGCTCAAAGAGTCCTCGTTTGACAACTTTGGCAACTTTTCTCTGGGCGTGCACGAGCACATCGACATCCCCGGCACAAAGTACAACCCGGAGATAGGCATTTTCGGTATGGACATAAACGTCGTTCTTGTGAGGCCAGGATACAGGATAGCAAGGAAGAGCCGCAAGCGGGCGAAAATAGGCAAGACCCACAGGATAAACAAGCAGGAAGCTATCGAGTTTTTCAAGCAGCAGTTTGGAGTGGAGGTAGCCTAGATGCCAAAGCCGAGAGACTACGAAACAACCGGAAGGAAAAAGCTGGCGCACGGCAGGGGAACCCGCTGGTGCAAAAGGTGCGGTTCATATAACGGCCTCGTCAGAAGTTACAACCTGATGCTTTGCAGGCAGTGTTTCAGGGAAGTGGCAAACAGCCTGGGGTTCGTCAAGTACGAGTAGGTGTATGGGATGCCGGCGCTAAACGTCCTTTCAAACATGTTCACGACGATATACAACAACGAGACCAGGAGGAAGAGGGAGTGCATGGTACTTCCTGCGTCCAAGTTCTCAAGCGAGGTCCTGAAGGTGATGCAAAAGCACCACTACATCGGAGAATTTGAGCAGATTGACGACGGCAGGGCGGGCAAGTTCCGCGTGCAGCTTTTGGCGAAAATAAACAAGTGCGGCATAATCACGCCGCGCTTTTCGGTGAAAAAGGACAAGTACTTTGACTGGGAGAGGCAGTTCCTTCCTGCGTACAGCATGGGCATACTGCTTGTCTCGACCAGCAAGGGCATAATGTCGCACCACGAGGCGCAGGCGCAGGGTCTGGGAGGAGTCCTAGTTGGCTACGTCTACTGAGCAAGAGATAATGGCAGAGGTCAAGATCCCCGCCGGCGTCAAGGTGACAAAGGAAGGGTCATACCTGGTAGCCAAGGGCAAGCTCGGCACGGTCAAGAAAGACCTGCTCAAGGTCCCGGTCACTATAACGATAGAAAACGACAAGGTCACGATAAAGCCGTACGGCAAGAGAAAGCGCGACCTTGCAGTGACAAACACCGTCAGGAGCATCGTCCAGAGCATGATAAAGGGCGTCGAGAAGGGCTACACTTACAAGGTCAAGGTTATCTTTGCGCACTTTCCGATATCTGTCAAGGTAAAGGGCAAGGAAGTGCACGTGGAGAACTTTTTCGGCGAAAGGTCCGCCCGCGTGGCCAGGATCCAGGGCGACGCGACGAAGGTAGAGGTCCAGGGAGAAGACGTGGTCATCAAGGGCCCGAGCCTTGAAGACGTCTCGCAGACTGCGGCCAACATCGAGCAGTCCACCAAGATAAAGGACAAGGACCAGCGCGTCTTCCTAGACGGGCTGTACGTCTACTCTCGCGAAGAGGGCATGTAAGGGCCCCCTCCATTTTTGCGCCTGCTCAAAAACATTATATTGTGCATGGAATTTGCGTATATCTGCGCCGCTGTAGCTCAGCATGGTAGAGCAAATTCAAAGCGCAATATTGTGCTTCGGAGCTTAACTGGCTGTTAACCAGTGGGTCACCAGTTCGAGTCTGGTCAGCGGCGCCATGTATTTTCCATACGATAGCTTTATAGCATTTCCAAATCACGCGTACTGGTTATTGAGCAAGGACGACTTGCCGGCTGACAGGGTGGAGGACCAGCTGAAGGGCAAGACCCTGCAGGTCTACATGTACATGATAAGGCGCAAGGAGCCGGTCGGCGTGAGAGAGGTGCAGCGCGACCTGTCGTTTTCAAGCCCAAGTGTTGCACAGTACCACATAGACAAGCTGGTTGAGCTTGTCCTGGTAGAACAGGACGAGCACGGCAGGTATTACGTCATCCAGAAGGTGCAGGTGGGCGTGCTGCAGGCGTTTGTCAACGTCGGCGGCAGGGCAGTCCCGCGGCTCCTCTTTTTTGCCGCGTTTTTCACAACCATGCTTGCCGCGTACCTTGTCGTCAACTTTGAAAGGCTCGACGTCTTTGCGCTTGGCTTTGCAGTCGCAGGCGCAGTGGCGTTCTGGGCAGAAACGATAAGGGTGTGGCTCAAGCGGCCTATTTCATAATATTTCAGAACTCGAATTTTGAAATACTTAGACCTTGATGATGTCAAGGGCCACCGCGTCTGCAAGAAGGTCCACGTGTTTTGCAGCCACTACGTAGCCGTTCTTGATGTCAGTCGATGCGACCCACCTGTTAGTTGAACTGAACAGTCTTTCTTTTTTCATCCTCTTTTCAATCTCTTCGATGTCAAGCTCGCGCTCTTCGACTTCCTGTGTCGCGGTGTACTTTATCGTGAGCAGGACTTTTTTCACAAGCACCCTGTTTCCAAACCGGCGCGACAGGTCCCTTGCGCCCTCGTCTATCTCGACTAGTTTTATCTTTATCTGCATGTGGTTGAGCGCGTCCCTGCTTGTCAGGAGCCTCTCGTCGACAAACCGGTCATAACTCATGTACAGAGTTGATGTCTCACTAGCATTAATAAGCATTCATTTTTCAGGCGCAAAGAGATAGTACGGCGTACCATCCTTCATACCACATTCTATCATGCGCACGTCCATGCCTTCGGAGAGATCCGCGCTTTCAAACGAGCCGACCAGCCTGAACCCATCCATCTGCACGATGCCAAACACGCCTTCATGCCCGCGCAGATGCGACGTGGCAAACTCGACAAGCACGCCCCTGTTGCTGACTTTTTTCAGTGCGGTCCGGGAATAGCATTCCGAGCATGTCGAAGAAGGAGGCCATGCTTTTTTCCCGCACTTTGTGCACACAGGGATCCTGAACTCTCCCTGCTTGAGGTGCTGCGTGAATTCAGACTCCAAGCACCATCACCGTCGCAGAAGACCCTGCGGCTGCAAGGTTGTGCACAATGCCGGTCCTGCATCCGCCGACCTGCCTCTTGCCTGCGCGCCCCTGAAGTTGTAACGCGACTTCTGTTACTTGTGCTACGCCGGTTGCGCCGACTGGATGGCCGCAGCCGAGTATGCCGCCGCGTGTGTTGATGGCAATTTCGTCCTGATCGACGAACCTGCCCCCCTTGCCCCTTGGAGCAAACCCGACATCCTCGTAGGCGATTATCTCAAGTATCGTAAACGCGTCGTGCAGCTCGGCAATGTCGACCTGTGACGGCTTTATCCCGGCCATCGAATACGCTTCTTTTGCCGCCTTTCTTGCGGTGTCAAGCTCCGTAAGGTCGCCGGCGCTTGCAAAGCTGGCCCCGTTTGTCTGCTGGCCTATCCCGTTTATCCAGACAGGTTCCTCTGTTTTTTTTGCCTTTTTTTCTGAAAACAAAAGCACTGCAGACGCCCCGTCGCACGGGGCAGAGCAGTCTAGCAGTTTTATGGGGTCGGCTATTTTTTTTGAATTCATGACGTCGTGCAGGCTCACGGGCTTGCGGAACAGCGCGTTAGGGTTTTTTGCTGCATTTTTGTGGTTCTTGACAGACACCTGCGCCATCTGTTCCTCAGTCGTGCCGTACCGTCTCATGTGTGCCCGGGCAAACATGGACGCCCAGTGGACTGGAAAGTTGAACGAACCCCTGGTAAGGTCCCAGACGAGCCTGTTTCCCGCGCTTGTCGCCTTTTCAACGCCAACAACAAGCGCCGATTCGCACAGGCCAGACGCTATGAGCGAGTACGCGGACGCGATGGCGTTTGTGCCGGAATTGCAGAGGTTGTCGACCCTGTGCGATACTTTTGGTTTTATGCCAAGCATTTCAGAGACGATGGTCGAGCTGTACTGGTCGGTAGCACAGGTGGACACCAGAACCGCGTCCACCTGTTTGCCTATCCCGCTTTCCAGGAGAACTTTGATAGAAGGCTCGCAGGCAAGCTCGAATATGGATTTGCCCGACTCTTTTGTGAACTGAGACGAGGAGGCCGAGGCGATAGCTACCCTTGGCAATCTAAAAGGTTGACAACATTTCCCTAAATGAACCTTCTGCGTCCTTTACAGGGTTGACCTGCATTATGGGCAGGGTGACGCCTGCTTCAACAAACCTTGACAGTGCCTTTCTGCAGTCCTGGCGCGTCCCGCACACGGAAAGCGAGTCGAGCATCCTGTCTGTCACAGCATTTGTTCCGTTGCCTCCCTTGCCGTACTCTTGCTTTATTTTTTCCACTTCGGCGGCAAAGCCGTTTTCTGCGAGAAACTTGCTGTAGTATTTTCCGACTGCGACGTAGAACGCAAGAGTCTTTGCCGCGCGCCTGCGCGCGTCTTCCGGATCATCATCAGACACGGCGCAGATGAGAGAAAGCGCTATCTCAAACTGCCTGCCGGCACTGGCCCGCCTTATTTCTGCAACGGTCTTTTTCAGCTCGTCAAGAGGCCGCAAGTAAAGTATGACGCCGTCTGCAAGCTCGCACGCAAGCGATACCATTTTCTTGTTCACCGCAGCCATGAAGACGGGTACGTGCTTTCTTGTTGGCGAATTCAGCATCTTGAAATTGCTTGCCCTGAAGAATTTTCCATCATAGTTGACCCTTTCGCCGGAGGTCATGAGGTTGAGGCACTCTACAAACTCGCGCATCCTGCTGACAGGCTTTTCAAACTTGGCGCCGTGCCAGTTCTCCACAATTGCCTCCGTACTCGAGCCTACGCCAATAACTGCCCTGTTGCCAGAAAGCATGTCAAGCGTGGCTGCGCCCATCGCAACAGTCGCAGGCGTCCTCGAAAATATGCTGACTATGGATGTCCCCAGCCTGACTCTTTTTGTTATCTGCGAAATAGCGCCAAGTGTCGCAAACGACTCGCGGCCCCACGATTCTGGAACCCACACAGAATCGACATCGTCCTTTGCGTCGGCAAGCCTTGCACAGGTGAGCACCTCGCTGGCAGAAAGCAGTGGCCCGAGGCTGTATCCTACCCTCATGAGATGTGCGCAGCCTGCATTTCCTTGGCGGCCTCTTCGATGTCCTTGTGCGAGTCAATCGAGCGCCAGAAGACGTCCTCGTAGAGGGCAGACTTGAGCTTGCCCTCCTTTGCCAGCGCGGGCAATGCCGTTACTTCTATGTTGCCGCTGTCTGGCAGGTACGAAAAGATCTCGCTTTCAAAATGGTAGACGCCGGCGTTTATCCACTTGTCCTTTATCCTAGGCTTTTCAACAAAGCCTAATACCTTGGCGTTCTTGTCCACCTCGACCACGCCGTAGGGGCTCCTGAGCGGCACCAGCGCAAGCGAGTGCGAGCTTCCGCTGTCTCGCAGCATCTTGGGGTCTAGGTTTGTCAGTATGTCGCCGTTTACCATGAAAAACTCTTTCTGGCCTGACAGCAACCCTTCCGCGTTCTTGAGCGCGCCGCCAGTACCGAGCGGTTCTTCCTCAACCGCGTACCCCACTTTAACTCCAAGCCTGCTTCCGCTGCCTATGTGGTTTATGATGTGTTCTTTCAGGTAGCCTACGCAGATGATGAATTCCTTGATGCCGTTGCTTGCAAGCCACTTTATCTGCCACTCTATTATCGGGAGGTTGAGGACCTCTATCATGGGTTTTGGCATCTCGTCGGTCAATGGCCTCAGACGCTTGCCAAAGCCTCCTGCAAGAATAACTGCCTTCACGGTTTTCATTTGACGCTTGTTTGTTATAAAACATTATCTGGCTCGGTCAGGAGCCAGTGGATCTGCTGGTAGCACTCGGTGCACACTTCTCTGTCGCCGGTGTGGACGCAGCTGTGGATCCTGTCAACTTTTGCGCCACAGCGCGAGCAGGAAGGCAACTACCTCGTTGCCTGCTCTTTTCTGCCGGCTACGCGCCTGTCAGTTGCAGCCTTCCATCCGCCGAGGCCCACCAGTATTGCGCCCATAGCAATAGTGGAACTGATGGTGCGCATGGCGCCTTCGGCATTCTCGGAGGCAAGCGCGCCCTGTCCGATGAGCACGAGCATACCTGCTATTATGAGTCCGCCGTTCACGAACAAAAGTGCTGTTATTATGCCGGACGGTTCTTTTCGTGCAATCACAAACGCCGCTATGGACATTATGACAGCGCCTCCGCCCAGGCCCGCTCCGCGCGTCGCCTCGTCAAGCGGAAGAAATCCTGTGCCACTTGGGCTTGAGGCAGCGGCGGCTGCGTCTGCGCCGTATATTATCAAGAGGGCCAGAGAAACTGCAAGGAGCCCTACTGAAACCTGCACCTTGGACATTACAAAATTATCGCAATCAGATTTAATAAACCTACTCTGTTCCAAGAGAGCGTTGTCTGCAGATGTCAAGGAAGTGCTGTATTCTGTCATAGACGGAATCGGGCGTGGCAAGATAAGGGCAGAGGTGTCTGCAGACGTTTCCGCGTCCAAGAGGTACTGCGAGGAAATTACTGAAAAATGCGTCAGGGCGCTTGGCAGCCAGACAGACGACGAGACTCTGGGTACCCTTTGCGAGGCGCTCCTGCACTTCATGCTCACCGCGTCGCTTTTGCCTTCCGAAAGAAAGGTGACGGTAAACGGCGTCGAGATAAGCGTCGTCGTCCCATCTGTGAAAAGCCTTGCAAAAGACCCTTCAAAGTCTCTGGTAATCCAGGTGGTCAAGGACGGCACTTTACAGCGCGTGAGGGAGGCAGAAAAGGTACAGCCAGTCCCGGACAACCTGTGGGTCGTTTCCGCAAGACCCATCGACACGGATCACAAAAACTATGCGCTAAATGGCAAATATTCTTCCATAATATCTGACATCCGCGCGTTCTTGCAGGACAAGGGAGTCAGCAGCTTGAAGATGCTGCACGGCTAGCCAAGTATCCTGTCGACTGCGCCCTGCCTTTCAAGCGCGCCTGCGGCCTGCTTGTAGTTCGGCTTTTTCATGAGAGGCACGGTGGCAAGGAGCGGAACAGACGCAAGGCGCTGCAGCATCTGGGGCGTATTTTTCTCTACCGCATCCGGTTTTTGCGGCATCATGTTGACTATCAGGCCGGCGATGTCAAGGCCAAACTCCCTGCACACCCTGACAGTGAGAAGGGTGTGGTTCATGGTTCCGAGCTTTGGCGTCGTGACTATGACTACAGGCAGGCCCAGAAGCCGGGCAAAATCCGCGACAAACTCGCTTTCTGTCAGGGGCACCATTATGCCACCTATGCCCTCCACCACCACAAAGCCATGCTTTATGCCGAGCTTTTTCAGAGGGAAAAGCGCGCCGTGTACGTCGGCTGCAGGTTTTTTCAGGACCTGCGCGGCCATGAGCGGTGCGGCAGGGACCTTGAAAAAGAAGGGGTTCAGCTCCTCGTCAGATTCCGTCGCGCCTGACGCCTCTGCAAGCATCGCGGTGTCGTGCGATTTGTATTTTGATGAATACACCTTCTTTCCAGTTGCAAAGGGCTTGGTTGCCGCAACGTCCACGTTGCGCTTTCTCAGCGCCCAGGCAAGCCCTGCAGAGACAAGCGTCTTGCCGACCCCTGTCCCTGTCCCAGTCACAAACACGCCTTTCATGGAAATCATTAGATAGATGGCACGGTTGGATTTAACTGAATTGAGCGGCCCACGCCTCGACGAGGCAGACAAGCGGTTTGTGTGGCACCCCTATACCCAGATGAGCGAGTGGGAGAGGAGCGACAACAGGGTGATAGTGAGGGGAGAGGGCTTTTACCTGGTAGACAGCGAGGGGCGGCGCTACCTCGACGGGACAGCCAGCATGTGGTGCAACGTATGGGGCCACGGGCCAAACGAGGTCGTAGACGCAATGCGCGACCAGCTGAGCAAGCTGCAGCACTCGACGCTTTTCGGGCTTGCAAGCGGGCCCTCGACTGCGCTTGCAGAGAAGCTGGTGAAACTTGCAAAGGGGATGGACCGCGTGTTTTACACGGACAACGGCTCGACTGCAATAGAGGCGGCGATGAAGATGGCGCTGCAGTACTGGCGCAACAGGGGAAAGCCGAGAAAAGAGTTTGTCTCGCTTGAGCGAGGCTATCACGGCGACACTGCAGGTGCCATGTCGGTAGGCTACATCGAGCAGTTTTTTGGCGCGTACAGGCCGATTCTGAAAAAAGTGCACAGGGTCCCAGGCCCGCTCCTGTACAAAAGCGGGTTTGAAGACGAGCGCGACCTGGTGGAGCACTGCCTCGAACAGACCGAGAAGACGTTGAGGAAATTGCGAGGCAAATGTGCGGCGCTTGTGATGGAATCTGGCGCGCAGATAGCCGGCGGTGTGGTCATTTACCCTGACAGATACCAGAAGAAAATGTCGGAGCTGTGCGAAAAGCACGACACGCTTTTGATACTTGACGAGATTGCCACCGGCTTTGGGAGGCTCGGCAACATGACAGAGTACACGGCGCAAAGGTCAAAGCCCGACATCGTCTGCTTTGGAAAGGCGCTCACTGCAGGGTATTTCCCTCTGGCAGTCGCGCTTGCAAGAAAAGAAGTCTACGACGCGTTCTTGGGGAAATATTCTGAGAACAAACATCTCTACCACGGCCACACGTTCACCGGCCACCCTGTCGGCTGCGCGGCCGCGCTTGCAAACCTTGAACTCTACGAAAAGCGCAACCTGATGCAACAGATTAAGGATAATTCGCAGTACCTGCAGTCAAGGATGCGCGAATTCGAAGAAATAGGCATAGTGGCAGACGTCAGGCATAAGGGCCTGCTTGCAGGCATAGAGCTGGCAAGAAACGGCAAGCCGCTCTACCTCAAGAAGGAGAGGTTCGGGCAGTTCGTCGCACGAGAGTCGCTCAGGATGGGTGTGCACCTCAGGACGCTTGGCAACATCATGGTCGTAATACCGCCGCTTGCAATCGACAGGAACAGCCTGGAAAAGCTGGTGGACACCCACCTGGAACTGGCAAAAAAGGCCGAAAAACTGTAGCTACTTTTGGCTTATCTGGCGCAGTTCCTTGTACAGCGTCGCCTTTGAAACGCCAAGCGACCGGGCAATCGTCGCCTTTGACTGGTTTTCTGCAAGCATCGCTATGAGCCTGTCCTTGTCAAGGATTTTCTGCGGCCGGCCTATGCCTTTTCCTGCAGCACGCGCGCGCTCCATGCCGTCTTTCGTCCTCTGCACAAGCATCTCTCGCTCCCTCTCTGCGACCCACGTGAGTATTCCTATCATCAGCTTTCTCACGCTTGGCTCCGTCGTCTGCAGGAACGACTCCCTTGGAGAGCATGAGATGAGCGGCGCATACTGCTCGATGGCCTTTATGGCGTCAAGCGTGTCCCAGAATGTCCTGCCCACCCTCGACAGCTCGTAGACCAGCACGGCGTCCACCTGCGCCGATTTAACAAGTTCAAGCATGTCGCGGAAACCCCTCCTCTGGGTCGCCGGAACCCTGCCGGAAACGGCAGAATCTTCGAAAAAGTCAAGGATCTGGTAGCCGCCGTCCTGCGCCCACTTATCAAGGACAAGTCTCTGGTTCTGCACCGTCTGCTCCTCGGTGCTCACCCGGAGGTATGCAAACGCGTATTTCATGGCGTTTCTTGCAAGGATGCCTTAACAGAGGGTTTGTCAAAAAAGGACGATAAACTGTTCAAAAAGGGCAGCTGGAGTTATTGAACGGCAAAGATGACGGCGCCCTGAAATCAAGAGTAAAAAAACGGGGATGGTTTTCAGCCAATATAGAAAAGGACCGCTTTTTAGCCGCTTCTGGCCGGCTGCCCGCGGCGCCGATTTTCGGTTTTTCCGCATTTTGTCGTATTTGCCAGCAAGGACGCTAGCAGCAAGAAACGCCGCGGCCGTAAACGGCAGAAAATCGCTACCAAACCCCCGCCCCGGACGGCCAAAAATGCAGGATGGCGACAAGTGTCGGGTCCCCCACCTTGCAATCATTTTGCAGCACCTACCAGACTTTTGTTAATTGCAAGTTTTGCCATGCCGCGCCAGGAGCCAGACCAGGCTGCACCAACTGCCAGAAACAGACGCCGGGACCCCACCTTGACATCCAAAACCGCCATTTGTCAATAGACGATTTTACGCGTGTTTTTGCCCCATATTTCTAAATTCGAGTTTTGAAATATTGCCGTTTTTGGCCCAGTTGTAAACCAAACTTTTAATTACGAGTTTACAACATCGTTTCAAAAATGTCAGATTCTGCTTTTATCGCTGCCTGCATGGAAAAAGTGCTTGCGGGCGGCAGAATAACATTTGCAGAAGCCGAGCGACTGCTTGCGACAGACGACGTAATGACGCTTGCAGAATGCGCCAACGCCATTACAAGGAAATTCAACGGCGACGTAGTCGACGTCGAAGCTCTGATAAACGCCAAGTCCGGCAGGTGCCCGGAGGACTGCAGCTTTTGTGCCCAGTCGACCTTTTACGAAACCGGCATCAACAAGTACCCGCTCCTGTCAACCGAGCAGCTGGTGCAAAACGCCAGGATGGCCCGAGACGGCGGCGCTACAAGTTTCTGCCTCGTATGCGCGTACAGGTCGCCGCCGGAAAAGGATTTTGAGCAGATCTGCGACGCGATTGTCGAGATAAAGAAGCAGGTCGGGACCGAGGTCAACGTCTCCCTCGGGTTTATGACGCCAGAGAGGGCAAGGCGCCTCAAAGAGCTTGGGGTGAAACGCTACAACCACAACCTGGAAGCGGCAGAGAGCTACTTTTCAAAGATATGCACGACCCATGACTTTGCAGACCGCGTAAATACGGCAAAGATAGTCAAAGAGGCGGGCCTAGAGCTTTGCTGCGGAGGCATTATAGGCATGGGCGAGTCTGCAAGGCAGAGGATAGAACTTGCGTTTTCCATTGCAGGTCTGAACCCCGACGAGGTGCCGATGAACATACTCATCGGCAGGGAAGGCACGCCGATGGAAGGCATGGGGACTATAGACCCGCTTGACGCCATAAAGACGATAGCGGTGTGGCGGTTTGTCATGCCAAAGACGATACTCAAGATTGGCGGCGGGCGAGAGGTCCACCTCAAGGACAAGGAGCGGATGGCACTGAAGGCCGGCGCCAATGGGATTATCACTGGCGGTTACCTCACCACTGGCGGCAACGAGCCCAACAAGGACATCGCGATGATAAGAGAGATTGGTCTCAAGGCAAAGTGACGATTTTACCGACGAAAGGCTGGACTCGATAAAAGCAGACAACCTGTACCGGACTTTGAAGAGCGTCGTTGTCAAAGGTCCAGTCGCCGTCGTTAACGCCAAAAAGGCAATACACCTGTGCTCTAACGACTACCTCGGGCTGTCCCAGGACAGGCGCGTGGTAAAGGCCGCCGCCAGGGCGTTAAAGCACGTCTCGCAGGCCAGCTCCCGCCTCATAGCCGGAAACGACCCTGCCATCGAAAAACTGGAAGAAATCCTTGCCCGGCACCGCCGGACAGAGGCGGCGCTTGTATACCCCACAGGATACATGGCAAACCTTGGCGCAGTCACGGCCCTTGCCGACAGTAAAACGACCATCTTTAGCGACGAGCTGAACCATGCAAGCATAATCGACGCGTGCAGGCTGAGCGGGGCGCGCGTGCAGGTGTTCAGGCACAACGACGCGGCGCACCTTGACAGGCTCATGCGCGTGCAAGGGAGAAAAGTCGTGATAACAGAAGGCGTGTTCAGCATGGATGGAGATACCGCGGACCTCAGGCAGATCTGCGAGGTCGCGCAGGAACACGGTGCGATGACGATTGTCGACGACGCCCACGGCGACTTTGTCTTTGGGCCAGGGTTTTCAGGCATCCCTGCAAGCCTCGGCGTCGATGTTGACGTGCACATCAGCAGCCTCAGCAAGGGGCTTGGCTGCTTTGGCGGATACGTTGCCTCAAGCGAAAGGGTCAGGGACGTCCTCATAAACACGTCGAGGCAGTTCATCTACACATCTGCGCTGCCCGACCACCTCTGCGCCGCTGCAACGACTGCAGTCCCGATAGCGAAAAAAGGCCTGCTGCAAAAAAGGCTCTATGCAAACATCAGGTTTTTTGCATCCGGCCTGAAAAAGAAAGGGTTCACGCTAGGCAACTCGTCAAGCCAGATAATCCCTGTCATAATTGGCGACGAAAAAAAGGCGCTTGCGTTTTCGCAGGAGCTGCTAAGGTACGGTGCCTTTGCCCAGGCCGTGCGCTACCCTACAGTCAAGAAAGGCTCTGCCAGGCTGCGCGTCTCCCTTACTGCCATGCACGAAAAGGGCCACCTGGAATCTGCGCTTGACGCATTTGCATCTGCAGGCAGGAAAACAGGTCTTGTCTGAGCACATATTTCTAAACTCGAGTTTAGAAATAAAGTTAATTAACAAGTATTTTCAAAGAATACCGTGCCTGCGAAGGACTTTACGTTCAAGATCAAGGTGACAGACGAGCAGGCAAAAGAGCTTGCCACATACATCAACACTCTGCCTGCGCAGGACCTGCTGTTTGGACTCCGCTTTGCGTTTAACAGGTATTCTGCTGCTGCAGGCGGATACCTTATGCCGGGAAGAAAGAGCATGGTAAAGAGGGAGACCCACCTTCTTAGCGCGGATCAGGCAAAGTGGAGGCTCCACAACTGGAAGGTGATGATACGCACGTACCGCGAGAAAGGCTACAGCTACCCCACGATATCAAGGATAAAAAAGCAGTTGCAAAAAATTGCAGGGATAAAAAAGTAGAGGGACTTAAAAGCCCGCTGCTTCCTCGGCGGACTTTTGCGAGCTCGTGGTCGAGGGCAGGTCGGGGAACTTGCTCTTCATGTTCATTTCCACGATTGCGCTTGCCTCTTCCATTATCCTCGCCGTGTCCTCGTTGACCGCCGTGAAGCTACCTATCTCGCCTGCAGGTATCTGGCCCGAGTCGGTCATGATGCTGCCAAGCAGGTCCGAAATCTGCGAGAACGACTGGTCGGCCTCTGGCATCATGCCCGTGAGCCCGCCCTGGAGCCCCTTGATGACAGACATTGCCGGGCTGAGCGTGACTACAACGTCGCCAAGTTCTGTTATCGTGTTCAGCCTGAGCTGTATCTGTTCCAGCGCGAGTTTTGCCGAGCTTATCATCTTGCCCATCTTGCGGACCTGCGAAAGCTCGCCTGAAAGGACGCGCGCGTGCTGTGCGTCGTGGCTCTGCATCGCAATGACTATGCGCTTGAAGATAAGTTGGTCCTTCTCGTTTATCCTGCCAGATATCGAGTCTAGTTTTGATATCTGCATCTGCAGCTTCTTCTGTGCCTCCTCTATTCTTGGCTTGAGCGGGGCCTGCGGCTTGATCCCCTCTATCAGCCTGTGTCCTACGCCTGCGCCTTCGGTTTTGACCCATTTGTTACCAAATGACATTCTAACTGGTACCTAGCCAGTCTTGCTGGGTGCGACTAAAAGGCCCGCTGTACTGCCATGCGGTGTAACCACGGTTACACAGACTCGCGGTGACAGCCGCTCTCATGCGGCAGAAAAATGTGGCAACAAGTATTTTAAACACCCAAAACCCCGGTAAGCGCGGATGATAAAGGAGAAGATAAAGGTGAACAACCGCAGCTACAGCGTCACCATAAACGAGCAGACGCAGATGTACGCGATGAAGCTGCGCAGGCTTTACCAGCAAAGCTACAGCGACGTCGACAGTTTCGACGAGGTCAGCTCCGAGATATCATCCACGATAAGCAACCTCCTAAAGCACGCAGTCTCGCCCGAAGTGCGCGAGGACGACATGGATGGCGTCGTCCAGCAGTTGCTAAAGATGTATGAAAAGAACGCCAAAAAGTAAAAACACCTAAATAGCAACCAAGAACGTCTCAACTTCATGGCGCAAAGCGCCGTCAAAAAATGCATCAACCCGGATTGCGGCAAGACATACGGCATCGCAAACGACACGTACAGGTGCACCTGCGGCTCGCTGCTTGACATAAAATACGACAAAAAGCCCAGCCGCGACCTCGTCAACGTGTTCTACCAGAGGCGCAACCACGGCACCAACATATACAACGAGTCGGGCGTCTGGCGCTTCCGGGACCTGATAAATTTCGCCGGCATGGACACTGAAAACTTTGACGAATGTGCGCGTGTAATCGTGTCGCTTGACGGCGCAGAAGGTAGGCTGTCCAAGCCCTACAAGATGAGCAAAGCCGCCGACTATGCCGACATGGGCCACGACAACTTTTTCCTGCAGCCTGAAGGCTACAACCCGTCCGGCTCGTTCAAGGACAACGGCATGTCAACAGCTGTCACGCACGCCAAGATGCTAGGGGTCAAAAAGATAATCTGCGCCTCAACTGGCAACACGTCGGCGTCTGCTGCCATGTATGCGGCAAACGAGAACATGGAGTGCGACGTGTATATCCCAAAGGGCGAGATAGCGCCGGGCAAGCTCGGGCAGGCCTTCCAGTTTGGAGCCCAGGTCATACAGGTGCCCGGCAACTTTGACGACGCGCTCGCAACGTCGCTGAAAAACGCGGCTGCAACAGGCGGTTATACTGTCAATTCTGTAAACCCGTTCCGCATAGAGGGCCAGAAGACAATCGTCTACAGGGTCATGGAGCACCTTGACTGGAACCCGCCTGACTGGATAGTGTACCCCGGCGGCGCGCTCGGCAACACTTCAAGCTGCGGAAAGGCCCTCATGGAGCTCTACGAGTGGGGATGGATAAAGAAGGTCCCAAGGATAGCTGTTGTTAACGCAGAGGGCGCCAACACGCTGTACGAGCTTTACAACGGCAAGTTTGAGGACAAGAAACTGGCCTGGAACGGCGGGAGGCCAGACCTTGCGATGGTGGACCGCTACTACGCCTACCAGGACAAGAAGGGCATAAGGCCAAAGACGCACGCAACTGCCATACAGATAGGGAGGCCGGCCAACATCGCAAAGGCGCTTCGCGCGCTTGACTTTACAAAAGGAGTCGTCGTGCAGGTGAGCGACAAGGAGATGAGCGACGGCATGTCGATTGTGGGGCTCAACGGCTTTGACTGTGAGATGGCCTCAGGCGCCGTGCCGGCAGGAGTGAGAAAGCTCCGCAAGGAAGGAGTCGTCAAGAAAGACGATGTGGTCGTTGGCATACTCACAGGCAGGCAGAAGGATCCGTCGCTTGCAGTCAACTACCACACTGACGCGACGAACATGTTTGCAAGGCCGCCTACAAGCCACTGATTTTTCATTTGCACCAGTCTACGTCGCTACATTATCAACTATTCCATATTGCAACGATGTTTATAGTATCATATCATTTCTATCATTACAATTGCAATAACCAGATAGCATTATGATTTTTCTGGTTTTGCCAGCCGCGTTTGCCGCCGGCGCATGCCGGCATACGGTTTTGGGCGCCCGGCATGCACGGTAGGGGTGCAAAATGGTGGTTACGGCGCAGGTGAAATTGAGCGAAAAGCTAGCCGCTGGCCTTTTTCAGTGCAGACAGCATGGCGCCGGCCTTGTGCTCGGTCTCGTCCCACTCGCGCTCAGGGTCAGAGTCCATGACTATTCCGGCACCCGACTGGATGTATGCCTTCTTGCCGTCGACAAAGAGCGAGCGTATGGTTATCGCAAAGTCGCACGAGCCGTTGAACGAGAAATAGCCAAGCGCGCCGGCATACGGACCTCTCAGGTCTGGCTCGAGCTCGTCTATGACTTCCATTGCCCTCACCTTGGGCGCCCCGGAGACCGTGCCGGCCGGAAATACAGCTTTCAGCGCGTCGTACGAGTCAAAGGACTTTTTCAGGTCACCTGTCACGTGCGAAACTATGTGCTGGACGTGGCTGAAGCGCTTGACTGTCATGAGTTCGTCGACCTTGACCGTGCCAAAGTCGCAGACGCGGCCCACGTCGTTCCGTGCAAGGTCAACAAGCATCGTGTGCTCGGCAAGCTCTTTTTCGTCCTTGAGCAGGTCCTTGCGCATCTCCTCGTTTTTGGCCTCGTCGCCGGTTATAGGCCGCGTGCCTGCTATCGGGAAGGTCTCGACGTGGCTTCCAGTCACGCGGAGGAGCATCTCCGGGCTTGAGCCGATTATGCAGCGCCTGCCGGACTTTAGAAGGTACATGTAGGGCGAGGGGTTGACTTCCCGGAGGGCCTCGTAAAAGCGCAAGAGATCGCCTTCCACCTCGAACTTCATGTTCTTGGCAAGCACCACCTGGAACACGTCGCCGTCGTAGACGTATTTCTTGGCCTTCTTGACAATGTCGACAAAGTGTTCCTCTGTCATGTTCCTAGCCGGCTCTGTGTGCGAAAAGTGCGTCGGGCTTGCAGTAGCCTTGGCTATCTTGCGCTCTATCTCTTCAAGGCGCGACTTTCCAAGGTAAAAGTAGTAGGCCTGGTTCTCCTTGTGGTTGTACAGTATGCCGTCGTGGTAGACGCCAAACTCCATCACGGGAAAACTGTTCTTGCCCTTTTTCCTGTCTACAGGCAGGCGCTCCCAGAACCTGACGGCGTCGTAGCTGATGTAGCCTACCGCGCCGCCGATGTAGCGCGAGCTTGCGTCGCTGACGCGCGGAACGAGCTTGCGCAGCTGCGAAAGTGGCTCTGTCACCTTGTACTTTTTTGTCCGGCCCCGCCGGTCCCTGACTACAAAAGAGCGAAAGTCGCACGTGACTGTGACTTCGGGGTCAAAGCCAATGACTGACATCTCGGCAAGTTCCTTGGGGCCTATGAGAGACTCGAGTATGAAGGCGTGGTCGTAGAGCGAGTAGATCTTTTTGAAAAGGGAGAACTGGTCGTCAGCGGTGGCTAGCTTGCGTACCTTGACCCTGCCAAGCCGCTGCCGGCCAAAAGCTACCACCTTTGTTCATTCTCTCCTGCTACTCTGCCTGATTGCCATTTAAAGGTTCAGCTGCCGACAGGCGTCGTTATAGCGCCGACGGTGGCCGACTGGACAAGCGATGCGTATTTTGCAAGCGCGCCCGTCGTGTACCTTGGCTTTATCGGCTTCCACTTTTTGGCGCGCCTTGCAAGCTCGGCCTTTGAAACGAGCAGGTCTATCTTGCTTTTTGCGGTGTCTATCACAATCTGGTCGCCTTCCTTTACAAGTGCTATCGGGCCTCCGACCATCGCCTCCGGCGCCACGTGGCCTATCATGAATCCGCGCGTGGCTCCGGAGAACCTGCCGTCGGTCACCATCGCCACCTTCTCGCCAAGTCCCTGGCCGACTATAGCAGCGGTCGTGGATAGCATCTCGCGCATTCCCGGCCCGCCCTTTGGCCCCTCGTAGCGGATGACCACGACGTCGCCTTCCACAATCTTGCGCTTTGACACGGCGTCAAACGCCTCCTCTTCGCTGTTAAAGACGCGCGCGCGGCCGGCAAACTTTTTGCTCTTTACGCCTGCCACCTTTACCACCGCGCCGCCGGGCGCAAGCGAGCCCCGCAGTATCTTGAGCGTGCCTTCTGAGCTTATCGGCTCTTCCAATCGCCTGACCACCTTTTCCTTGCCCTGGCTCAGGTCAAAAGTCATCGACTCTATGTTCTGCTTCATCGTCTTGCCGGTGACTGTCATCACGTCGCCGTTGAGCAGGCCCTTTTTCAAGAGCGCGTTCAGTATCACTGGAACTCCGCCTATCTTGTCAAGGTCCAGCATGACGTACATGCCGCCCGGCCTCATGTCTGCGATGTGGGGCGTGCGCTTGCGTATCCGCTCAAAGTCGTTGAGTGTCAGCTTTACGCGCGCTTCCTTTGCTATCGCAAGCAGGTGCAGGACAGCGTTTGTAGAGCCTCCGATGGCGTTTGCCATCATTATCGCGTTTTCAAACGCTTCGTAGGTCATGATGTCCCGGGGCCTGATGTTTGCGTCGATAAGGCTCATGACAGACTTGCCGGTGTTGTAGCATATCTCGTGGCGCCTTTCGCTTTCTGCCGGAGGCGACGCGCTCCCCGGAAGTGACATGCCTATTGCCTCGCTCACCGACGCCATCGTGTTTGCGGTGTACATGCCTGCGCACGAGCCTGCGGCAGGACACGCCACGTTTTCAAGGCTCAAGAGCTCCTGTAATGTCATTTTACCAGAGTCGTAGGCGCCTACCGCCTCGTACACGTCCTGGACTGTCACCTGCTTGCCGTTCCACTCGCCAGGCATTATGGTTCCGCCGTAGACAAATATCGACGGCAGGTTAAGGCGAGCCATTGCAATCAGGGTTCCGGGCAGGCTCTTGTCGCACCCCGATATCCCCACGAGGCCGTCGTAGCCGTGCGCCCTCATCATGACTTCAATAGAATCGGCGATGATCTCCCTGCTTACAAGCGAGGCCTTCATGCCCTCGTGGCCCATGGCTATGCCGTCTGACACTGCAATAGCGGTAAACTCGCGCGGGGTCGCGCCCGAGTCGCTGACCCCCCTCTTGGCGCTCTGTGCCAGCTGGCCCAGGTGTATGTTGCAGGGCGTTGCCTCGTTGCAAGTCGAAGAGACGCCTATCATCGGCCTGTTCAGGTCTTCGTCGGTCAGGCCCATCGCCTTGTACATCGCCCTGTGAGGCGCCCTTGCAGTGCCCTCCAGAACCTTTCTGCTTGGAAGCTCCATGATGGTGTGGGCTCGCAGAGCATATTTTAAGATTCTCGACTTTCTCAGTCAAGAGTCGCAGTGACCTTGACGGCGTCGAGGCCCTCGACCCTGAAAATGGTCTCGCACATGCCGCACTCGGCGTTTCCTGACGACATGTCCCGGGCAGAGACCTCCTCGTTCAGGTAGTCGCACTTGGGGCACTTGAACGTGAAGGTCAGGTCAAAATCCTCAAGTTCCACGGTCTCTGCCATGATAAAAGTCGGGGAGCTGGGGTATTTAAGAATTGGTCTTTTGCAGCAAGGAATAAACGTGCACGCATGGTCATCAACGACAAATGCCAAACTCGTGCATATTCTGCTCTATAATAGCCGGCGAGATCCCAAGCGCGCAGGTCTACCGCGACCAGGATTTCGTGGTGATAATGGACAAGTATCCGATAAACAAGGGGCACACGCTTGTTATCCCGGTAAAGCACTATGACACGCTCCTGCATATGCCGCCGGCAGAAGTGGGCAGGCTGTATGCAGCCGTTCCTGCCGTGGCAAAGGCCGTCGTGTCGGCAGTTGGTGCAGACGGCTTTAACATAGGCCAGAACAACGGCATTGCGGCAAACCAGATAGTGCCACACGTCCACGTTCACGTAATCCCGCGCTTTGCAGACGACAGCCCCGACGGCAAGTGGCCCGCAAGGCGGGTCGCCGAGATGAGAGAGCTCGCCGCGCTTGCTGAAAAGATAGGGAAAAAGGTAAACGGTCTGGGCTAGCGCTTTTTGTGCGCTTTTGGCTTTGGCTCGGGCTCAGGCGCAGGTTCCGGCGAGTCGTCAAAGACCTTGACCTCTACCGGCTTTTTCATCCTCTGCTTGTATATCTTCATGTACTCTTCGGCTTCCTTGCGGGTCTCAAACTTTGCCTCGCCCCTGAACGACCCGTTCTGGTCTATCAGGCTGACCGTCCCCCACATGCCGTTTTTGCCAAGTTTTTTTACCGAAAACATTCCAGCGCATCTAATTGACGGCGCGTGTATTTAAGAGAGCCGGAACCAAGTTCGCATTTTTTAACATCAGGGTTGCTCGGTTGCACCACCAAATTAATTAAAAACCTCGGCACAGCTAGTGCGGGATGAGCTCGGGAACTTCAGAGGCAAGGTTTACCATAAACGTCAAGGAAGGGATTGTGGAACTTGAGGGCAAGGAGAGCTTTGTGGACAAGCACCTCGACAGGTTCGAGGAGATATTCAAGGCGGCGGTCAGGGAGGCAATCGCAAGCGGCCTCCAGGTCCAGGTCGCGCTAAAGGCGCAGGCTCAGGCGGCGCTTCCCGAGGTGCAGGAAGTCCCTGCAGCGCCAGAGCAAAAGGCCGCCCCTGCCAAGCACGCCCCGCGCATCGCCGCGACCATCCCGCCGATACCGGTCGACCTGAAACCGTCCAAGGACAAGCCCGGCCTGCGCGAGTTCTACGCAGAGAAAAAGCCTGCAAACCACTATGAAAAGGCCGCCGTGTTTGCCTACTATATTACAAAGTTCAACAAGCAGCCGGAAGTGAAATACGGCGAGGTCCTCTCGTGCTACGAGGAGGTCAACGAGAAAAAGCCCAGCGTGACTGACATCGTGAAAAACTCGATACGCTACAAGGGCTGGCTCGAGCAAGGTTCCGACAAGCTCTCAGCCAAGTTGACGATATCTGGCGAGAATTTCGTCAAGTTCGACCTGCCAAGAAAAGAAGGCTAGGCGCGCCACCAGTCAAAGCCGACATAGTCGACTGCCTTGCCTGCCTTCGGGATTGCAAGTATGAACTGCTTTTTGACAGTCGTCGCAAGCCTGCCGGCAAGCACCACGCCCGTGGCGGTAAGTTCGTCGGTTGGCCTGAACACCTGTACAAGGTACGGCGCGTGGTCTATTCCCGGGCCCCTTTCATAGACAGCAAAGTCGCAGCCAAATTTTATCCCCGGAGTCACGACGTAGCCTTTCCCGCGAAGGTCCAGAAAAACTAGGTATTTGTCGTCAAAGTCCACGTACTGTTTTTTGCAGATCTTTTTTATCTCTGCCGGCGTGACAGCTTTGCCGTCTGGCTGCGATATTTTCAGCCTTCCCTTTTCTGCGAGGTAGCACCCTTCCATGAGGTCAAGGACAAGCGGCGCGTCAAACTCGGTCCCCTTTGGCTTTGGGACGCCAATCGGCTTGCCGTAGTAGCCCGAGCCGTACAGCTGCCGTGAATCGTTTATGTCCCAGACGACTATTCTGCTGCCGACGAGCCTTCCCTTTATCATTTACATTCCAAGCGCAAGTATGGTGAACGAGTCTGAGGCTTCCTGGCACTTGTCCACCACGCCCTCTATGCCTTCGACAGCGTCCTTGAAAAGCAGCAGGTCCTTGGTGTCAGGTATGTTGCCAAGGGCCTTGATTATCATCGCCCTGTACTTGGCGTCGACCTGGCGCTCGAGCCTCTGCACTTCCTGGGCAAGCTCTATCGTGGTCGCAGGGTTTATCGAAAGCGCCCTGCCCATCTCGTTCAGCTTGAAAATCGCTTCAACCACCATTCCCACGAGGTGCTCGAGGTCGGCGTCGCACTGGGCCTTCTTGAGGGCCGCGCCCTTCATGTTTGCTATCCTGAAAGCGATGCCGCTGATATAGCCGGCGATGTCGTCTACAAGGTAGGCGGTCCTCAGTATGTCCTCGCGGTGGGCCATGAGCCCGCCTATCTCTGCGACTTCGCGTGTGATGTTGCGCCGGAGGTTTTCCACCTCTTCTTCGGTGTTGCGCATGCGCTCAAGGCAGACCTGCATGTCCTTGTCGTCGCCCCTGACAAGCGAGGTTGTCAGTGCGGAAAGGTCGCGGGAAGAGTTCAGTATCTTGCTTATTTCGTCCTGCAAAACGGCCAGGGCCTTTCTTTTGGCCTGGACTTCAAGTTCCCCGCTGTACATTTGCACACTGACAAGTCCGGCTGGCTAATAATCCTTTTGATAACGCTCTATAATGAGAGCGCAGTGCAATATTTTGGAACGAGCCTCTAGAAATTACGTGCACAACAGATTACTTTGCCGGCACGCAGAGCAGCGGCGGGTTGAAACGTGCCGCTGCCGGCTGCGCGGTGCTGCTGTTGCTCACGATGGGCGCCGCGCCAAGCTTCAACGCGCAGCCTGCAGGCGAAAAGTGCAGGTGTGTAGCGTTCAGGCTCGACGACATACAGGACTATTACCTGCGCGACGTGCAGATAGAGATGATGGACACTTTTGAGCGGCGCGACCTGGACCTGACTGTCGGCGTCATTGGCAATTACTTTGGACAAGACCAGGTGATGGTGTCCTACATCAAGGAGAGGCTCAAGGGCGAGCCAAGGCTAGAGATAGCAAACCACGGCTGGAACCACGAGAGGTTTGTGCTGCTCGACAGTTACGGGCAGTCCCGCCTCATGGGGATGACAAACGACAAGCTGAGCCAGATCTTTGGCTTCAAGCCGCTTGTGTTCATTGCGCCCTACAACGCCATCAACAACAACACGTTCTGGGCGGCCAGGCAAAACAGCATCCTCTATGTCAGCGCCAACATGACTGTTGACCCGCCGCCTTACAGCGGGCCGGACCTCTTCCGGTACCACGAGACGGCGCTCACAGGCGACCTGAGCGCAGGGGGCACGAGCTGGCCGGGATACCCGCACACAAAGACCATGGATGCCATAAGAAAGAGCGTCGACAGGCACGGGTTTGCGGTAGTCACTATGCACCCGATGGAGTTCTCTGTCAGGTCGGGCCTGAATTTTGAGGACCGCGTCGACAGGCAGCAGATGGCAGAGCTGGAGCTCTTGCTCAATGCAATCGACGCAGAAGGATACGAGGTAGTTACGGTGGGCGAGCTTTCCAGGAGGGCGCTCCAGGCAGGGTTGAACTAAAAGCCGCGCATAAACTTTGGTTTTAGCATCTCCGGGTGCGACTTCAGCTTCTTTACCAGCTCTAGCATCTTTTCCCGGTCGGCAGGCATCGTGCCCTTTACCGAATACACGTTTGACGCGTGGTTTGCACGGAATACTACCGGCGCTGCGGGGTTGAAATCATGGATGAGTCTTTCAAGCTCGTCTAACACTTCCATGTCGTCGATGAACTCAAACGGCTCGGCGTACTTGCTCATGAACTCGTCGTGCAGGCTCGGGTCAAGGTGCAAAGTCAGCGCGCCAACGTAATCCGGTGCCACCTCGCTCAGTACCCTGGCGGTGTCGGCGATGTGCTCTTGGCTGTACTTTTTGCCGCCAAGCCCCAGGATTATCATGCAAGACAGGACATAGCCGTGTTTTTTGGCCTTGTTGCAGGCCTGGACTATGGACTTTCCCGTGGCCCCCTTTGTGACCTTTTTCAGGACCACATCATTGCCGCTTTCTATGCCAACGTAGAACATGTGCAGGCCGGCTTTGCGGAGTTCCGCAAGTTCAGCATCTGTCTTTTGCAGCAGGTTCTTTGGCATGGCATAGCACGACACGCGCTCTATCTTGGGGAATTTATGGTACAAGTATTGCAGTATCTGCACAAGCCTGTCCTTTGACATGTTGAGCGCGTCGCCGTCTGCAAGGAATATCCTTGCCGAGTCAGGGTAGAGCCGGGCCATCAGGTCTATCTCTGACTTGATCTCTTCCCACGGCCTTTCCGCGTACTCTTTTGTCCTGTACATGTCGCAGAACGAGCACTTGTTGAAGGAGCAGCCCAGAGTCACCTGGAATATCAGCGAGTTTGCCTCTGACGGCGGCCTGTACAGAGGGTAGTCGTAGGCCAGCTCCATGCGTGCGAATAGCCATTTCTAATAATTATATCTTGGGTCAGTTCGTCGCGAGATCTTCATCGCTTTTGACTCAGTCTGGAGCAGCGAAACTCACCTCATCCCCGGCTCTTTTCGGCCAGTAGAGCGGTATTAACCTTTGTCAGCCTCCTTTTCAGGCGCTTTGCGCTTGACGACATGTCAAGCGTAGTTACAGGCGGACTGGCAAGCGCGATTGCGACGAGCACCTTTTCTTCAGAGCCCAGGCTGCAGCGAAGCACCGAAACGCCCTCTCCGGGCCGGACAACCTTGAGCGACGCGCGCTCGGCTGCGATTGCGCCATACAATTCTTGCAGGCGCTTTTCTATTGCAGCCGACGCTTCTGATGCAGAGCAGCCGTGCATCACCGAAATGTAGCGCCTCTTTTCGCGCCTCTTCAGCAAGCCGTGACCCTCCGCGCAAGCCTCGATTCAAGCCAGCGTTCAAGCTCCTGCCAGTACCGCAGAGGCTCTATCCCGCATTCCTGCAGCAGGGCGTCAAAGCTCCGGCCGGACACCATGCCCCATTGAGAGGTGGCGCCGCTTGTCAAGACAAGCTGGCAGCGCGCTAGTTTGCAAAAGCGGTAAAGGTCTCCGACCTGCCCAAGCCATTTCGCCGCATTTTTTGCGTCCATCGCCCTTGCCTGCAAAACCTGCACTTCCAATCCCGCGCCGGCCCGGACCTTTTTCTTTAGCTTTTCCTTTGCCTTTTCAAAGTTCTGGACAAGTACCAGGTCTGCGCGCTGCACATCCTCTATCCTGTCAGACACCACAAGGTACTGGTATTTCACCGGCGCAGGAGGCTCGACTGCGACCCGCCTTATCGCGCCGGCAAATTCCCCGGTCGTCGCTATCCTGTCTATGCCGAGCTCATTTGCAAGCGCCGGCGCGTCAAAACCGCCTCCGACACACAGGTCTAGCCTGAAGAGAGAAGCCCCCTGTAAGCCTCGACGTTGCCAGAGGGCCGGTAGCGCCTCACGGGCTTGAACCTGACCCTTACGGCGTCAGACTCTGCAAGCGAGACCTTGCCCTGGCATATCCTCTGCTTGTCAAGCCGGAGGTAGAGGTTGCCCTTTTCGTCAGAGTATTCCCCGACGTGGTCGGCAAGCTCTTGCCTGTCAGGGCTGTTGAGCGACGACATTATCTTTGCCGCAAGCGCGCCTGCCTCCCTGCTTGCGACAGTAGCCTTTACGAGCACAATCTTGTTGCCAAAATGCCCCTCCGACGGCTCGCCTGTAAAACTTGCGGCAGGCACGCCAAGCGCCTTTTCCACCGCGGCAAGCACTTTTTCGCGGTCCTCGGTCGCGTGCAGCACGACGTCTACTTCTGCAGCAGAGAATCTGGGCTCGTCGGACATGGAAAAGAAGAAAGAAAGAGGGCCTAAAAAGTTATTGCGGGGCCGGCTCGGCCGCCGCCACTTCCACCGGCTTGGCTTCAGTCAGCGCCCTTGACTCTGGCGTCGATATCAGCTTTGTCTTTTTGATGCCGATGTGTCTTATCGTGGCAATCTTGCGCGCCTCTTCGTATATGGCTGCTCCAAGCAGGCTGTTTGTCTCCCTAGGGATGCTGCCAGACTTGCTGCCAGTCACGTTCTGCACGAACTGCTCGACTGTCATCTGCGGTATCTTTTCAGAGAGCATCCTGTGCGCAATCATGCGTATCTCGTGCTTCTTTGAAGAATTGACGCGCCTCTGTGTGAACGCCACAAACGCGACGCGGAACTTGTAGCCGTCCTGTGTGGTATAGTCGTGCACGAAGCTGACCATAGAGCTTCCGCGCCTGACGAGGCTTCTGAGGAACTCCTTGGCGTACTCGTGGCCCTTGAACCGGGTGTTTGCGCTGCCGTCGGCTATGTTTTCTATCTGTATGAAGACCTTTATCTGGTGCTGGTCCATCGTCTGGTCCGGGTTTCCCTTCATCATGTCATGCAGAGTATTTTCAATGACCCTCCCCTTTGCCTGCTCGGCCTCGGTTACGGGAACGTAGTTAACGGATCCGGGTGGCTCAAATCCGGCCGGCTTGTTGACGATGACCCATTGCTTGTCTCGCCACTTGTCGCGGACGCGGCCTCCCTTCTTTGCTCCTTTGGCCATTATTTTTCACGGTTGTCATCCAGAATATATATTGTGCGTCAGCTTCTCGGCGCTATTTCCTTCATGCCGCCCATGTAGGGCTGGAGCACGCCCGGCACTTCCACGGCCCCCGAAGGCGTCTGGTAGTTCTCCAGTATTGCCACAAGCGTGCGCTGGACAGCTACTAGCGTGCTGTTGAGTGTGTGTACAAGCTCGGTGTCCTCGTTTGTCCTGTCCCTGTAACGTATGCCAAGTCGCCGGGCCTGGTAGTCGAGGCAGTTTGAGCACGAGACAAGCTCACGGTAGGCGTTCTGGCCGGGCATCCAGGCCTCTATGTCGTAGGTCTTGGCAGAAATCTTGCCCGTGTCGCCGGAGCACAGGAGCATGACGCGGTACGGTATGCCAAGCATGTCCAAAAACTCCTGCGATATAGCAAGCATCCTTTCGTGCTCCTTTTCCGAGTCTTCGGGCCGGCAGTAGACAAACTGCTCGACCTTGTCAAACTGGTGGACCCGGAAAATGCCTTTCATGTCCTTTCCGTGCGCGCCGGCTTCTTTGCGGAAGCACGGGCTGACGCCGGCGTAGCGCAGCGGCAGTTTCTTGCCTTCCAGTATCTCGTCCATGTGCATCCCTGCGATGGCGTGCTCGGACGTCCCTATCATGTACAGGTCCTCGCCTTCTATCTTGTAGATGACGTCCTCAAAGTCGCCAAGTATCACTGCGCCTTCCATCGGCTGGCGGTGCATCATGAAAGGCGGCTGGACCGGCGTGTAGCCCTTCTGCGCAAGGAAATCAAGCGCAAACGAGATGAGCGCGGTGTTCATCCTGACAAGCTCGTTTTTGAGAAAGAAAAAGCGCGCGCCTGAAATCTTGGCGGCCCTTTCAAGGTCAAGCAGGTCAAGAGAAATGGCGATGTCGACGTGGTCCTTCGGGCTTGGCATCTTGCGGATGTTGCCGGCGGTCCTGACCACGACATTGTCCTTCTCGTCCTTGCCCTCCGGCACCGACTCGTGTAAAAGGTTTGGGACAAGCATCGCAAGCCGCTTGAAGTTTTCCTCTGCCGCAAGCCTATCCTGCTCGGCTTTTTCCATGCCGGCGCTCACCTGCTTCATCTCTGCAAGCTCGGCGCCGGCGTCCTTGCCCGACTTTTTCTTTGCCGCTATCGCCTCTGACAGCCTGTTTTTCTTTTGCCGCAGTTCCTGCGTTTCTGCAATGAGCTCGCGCCTGCGCCTGTCAAAACCTACAAGTTCGTCAAGCGGAAAGTCCACGTTGCGCTTTTTCAGCATCTTGCGCACGGCGTCCGGGTTTTCCTTGAAAAGTTTTGGGTCAAGCATCGTACATCAGCTAACCCTGCGCCATCACTTGCCGCGAAACAGAGATGTGCTCAAGTATCTCGTCAAGCGTGCTAGCAGCCGTTGCCATCATCGACAGCCTGCTCCCGATTGCGACGTGGACGGTCTTTCCCCGGAAGAACATTGAAAGCGTCAAGCCTTCCGGCAGGTTAACATTGTCTGGTATTAATGCCTTAACAGCCGCCCTTGCCTGCGACGCAGAGGGAAATGTCACCTCCACTGCTATTTCCACTTCAGGACGTCGCGAATTTTTCGTCATTTACAGCAGCCTTCAGGCACGACAGGAAGGAGTCAAGCGAAGAAGATGGTATCCTGCAGCCGGCGGCAGCCGCGTGGCCGCCCCCGGTCCCCTTGACCGACTCGGCGCAGTGGCGCATGACAAGCCCGAGGTTGGCCCTCGACGCGCAGCCGAGGCTCTTTCTCGAGGAGAACTTGTAGGTCCCGTCCGGCGCAAGTGTCCTTACAAACACCAGCCTGCCGGCAAGCGTGGGCGAGCCGCTCAGAAGCGACGATACGGCGCCCAGCATGTCCTGCACGACCAGCCCGTCGCCATTTACAAAGGCGTTTGCGCCGTCGTCTGTAACACGCCACTTTTCAGAAAATATCGCTGATATGTAGTTGCGAAGAGTCGTCCGGTACTGGGCGTTTATCTCCTCGCCTGCTGTCAGCATGGCGTTCCTGTCGCCCATGCAAATCGCGACCCCGACACCGGGCTTGCCTATCCTGCCGCACGCGTTGAGAAGCGTCGCAAACTCGCGGGCGTCGCGCAGCTGGCTGCGCTTGTCCTCGCCGGCAAGCGTATAGACATAGCCGATAAGGTCGTCAATTACGCCTGGGGAGGTCTTGTTCGAAGTGGCGACAAACTTTGCAATCGCGTCCAGGATGGCGCTTTTTTCTTCCTGCGAAAATTCGGCAGGCACGCGCCACCGGCCGTTTTCCTTGAGCTTTATACCTGCATTCTTGAAGATGGAGTAGCAGTTGTCCCGGTTCCAGGTCAGGCCGTCTATGAAAGGGAACGACGTGAACGC
>NZ_JACAEH010000026.1 GCF_013388945.1 Nitrososphaera sp.
ACTCTATCCCGACCATGAGGCAGATGCCCCTCACGTCGAAGACGCCGCCCTTGCCGACGAGCTCCTGCAGCCCCTTCTTCAGCCTGCCGCCCATCGAGGTCGCGTTGTCAAGCAGCCTGTCGCGCCTTATCACGTCGATCATAGTTGCTCCCACTGCCAGGTCTATCCTGCTACCGCCTCCCCAGGTGCTTGAAAGCACGCCCTGCTGGCCTGGGTCAAGGTCGGCCCGGAATGCGGTTGCGCCCACCTGCAGCGCCTTTGCGGTGCTCATTATGTCAGGCGTCACGCCATAGTGCTCAAAAGCCCACCACTTGCCCGTCCGGCCCATGCCTGACTGGACCTCGTCAAGTATCAGGGGCACTCCGTGCGCGTCTGCCTGCATCCTCAGGTTCTGCACGAACTTGCGGCTTGCCACGTTGTAGCCTCCCTCACCCTGTATCACCTCGCTTATGATGAACGCGACCTTGTTCTTCTCAAGCACCTTGCCTATAGCGTCGATGTCAGGGTCCGTATCTTCTCTGCAGAACTTTATCCTGAGCACCGGCAGCTCTGGAAAGCCGGCCTTTTGCACGGGCTTGCTGAAGGTAAACGAAAGCGCGCCAAGCGTCCGTCCGTGGAACGCACCGATGCACGAAACGCCCGGCAGGATAGGTAACCCCTGGCTCATCCTTTTCCTGTACGCGATTTTTATCGCGTTTTCAACGGCCTCTGCTCCAGAGTTTATGAAAAACGACCGGAAGCCGGCCGGCAGGATTGACAGGAACTTTTCTGAAAGCTCCGCGTGCTCGCGGCAGTAAAAGTCCTGGCCCGCTATCTTGTGCGCGCCGTTCTGGGCCATGCCGGCGAGCGTGTGCATGACGTCGTGGTGGCCGTATCCAAGCGGGCAGGCCCCGATGTTTGAGGTAAAGTCCAAGAACTGGTTGCCGTCCGAGTCGCGGATTACGCAGCCCAGCCCGCCGTCGATTACAAGCGGGTACGTGAAAGTCGAGTCGTAGCAGTTTTTCTTCACGGCGCTGATTATTTCTGCAGCCTTTGGACCTGGAAGGTCGCCTGAAACTTTGGCAAATCCCACGCCGGTATTTGTCGCGTGTGTCTATTAAGCGTGCTAGCTCCGGCAGCCGCGCTTACTCCAGGACCAGGTTGAAGTTCATGGTGTTGTTGTTTCTCAGGACGGTGACCCTCATGCTGTCTCCTGCCTGCTTTCCTTCAAGGGCTGCCTGCACATCTTCCTCGTTGTTAACCGCTCTGTCGTCTATCGCAATAACTACATCCCAGCTTACCGGCACCTGCTGCCCGCCCCTCAGCTCGACCCTGACTGCCTGCAAGCCGGCCCTGTCTGCCGGGCTGCCGGGGGCGACTTCTGTTATAAGCAGGCCTCTTGCCTCCTGCATCCCAAGAATCTCGGCTATTTCCGGGTTTACCGGAACCACATCTATTCCCACCGCCGGCGGAAGCTGGACGGGGTTGCCACTCACGTATACAAACGAGTACCCCACAACGCCAAACAGTATCGCAAATGAAACGGCGGTGCTTGCGGCGGTGTGCACGCCACTAGCTTGGCTTTAGAGAATAACTACTTTTTGGTCATAGCGTTCCGTATTTTGGGAGCATGCCCCTGCACACTTTGCAGCCAAACATGGCGACCTTGCGCCCCTCGGAAACGCTTTTCATGTCGCCTATTATCAGCCGCCCTTCCGCCTCTGCCTTTTTCATATTTGCCATGTCGCTTTCCTGTATCCCGTAGATGACCGGGATTATGCCAACGACCCTGTTGCAGTTTTCGCAGAACCCCTCTGACACCCGCCGGGGGTGTTCCTCGTGGTATTTCCGGTGCAGGCGCGCCGCCTCTTCCCGGGTCAGCCCAAACTTTTCTTCAAGGCGGTAGGTTATGCGGTAGAATATCGGGTCGCCCTCGTCGTACTCGTTTCCTTTGAGGTACGACGCGTGCAGGTCGTCAAGTGCCTTTCTTACTTCCTGCTCGGGGTCCAAGCGGGTCACTGTGCTTGCCTGCGCACGCCTGCGTCGTAGGTTTCCACCAGCCGCTCGTAGTGGTCGCGTGTCCTGCCAAGCGAGGACAGTTTTGCCGCCTCTACCTGCGCAAGCTCTTGTCCCACCTGGTCGGCCTTTGCCCGGAGCATCATGTCAGCCATCACAAACAGCCTGAAGTTCTCCTTTGTCAGGTGCTGCGAGACATGGTCCGTGTAGGCCTGGATGTCTGCCACAAGCTTCTCGGGCTTGCCTGACTGCAGGTATTCCTTGGCAGACTGCTCCATCTTTTCGGCAAGCTGCCGGGTCATCTCGTGCTCAAAGAGCATCCTTGCAATGGGGCCGCCCTCGCGTGGCATGCCGCCCTTTTCAAGCGCCGGGAAGAGCGAGTCTTCCTCCTTGCCGTGGTGGCAGACGTTTGTAAAGTTCTTGGTAAAGTCGATTGCCTGCTCCAGAAAGGGCGCAGGGATGGACCTGCCGGCCTTCAGGAGGTCGGCAGTCACGTTGAGCGCCCGCATCATCTTTTCGATCAGAAAGTGGTCGTTGCGCAGCGATTCAGTCGACATGCAGGTTTTTGTGCAAAATCCGGAATAATAACATTGGCACCGATAGGCTTATCCACTTCAAAGTGCAGATAATCCCATGCTGTTTCTAGTCCAGGACGCCGTGAGGCTCGAGTTTGTCGCGCCCGAAGTGGCAGTTGCGCAGATGAAGATGCTGCAGCAGACCTTTTCCACGTACAACGACCTGAAGGAACAGGGCAAGCTGAAATTCGCATACGCCTTTGCAGATTCGCCCGGAGGCATAATGGTACTCGACGTCGCGTCGAATGAAGAACTGCAGCAGGTGCTCTTTTTGCTCCCGTCGATGCCGCTGGTGCAGAGGACGGTCAGGCCGCTTACCGAAATGAAGTCGGCAGATGCAATCATTTCAGAGCTTGAAGGAATCGTCAGCTCGATGCCAAAGCCGGGCGAGAAAAAGCCCTAGGAAGGTATCCGGTTCTCTTTCAGGAACCTGAGGACTTTTCCCTCGATGACTGGCAGGTAGTTAGAGCCCACGTCAAACGAGAGCATCAGGTAGAACTTGTCATAGCTTCCAGACACCACCGGGATTGTTGCCCTGACAAGGTTGTCGAACTTGCCCACCACGTACTGCAGCCTGCCCACCTTGGAGTTGAGCCCGCCTGAAAGCGCGCCTGTCATGAATATCGCCTGGCTTGCGTACTTGGCAGTCTCCTCAGACGACGCAAGCGGCACAAGTCCCTTCCGGTAGACTGTTGCAAGGAGCGACCCCAAATGATCTACTAGACCGACAAAGCGTATCGAGCCGTCAAGCGCAAGTATCCTGCTGCAGAATTCGTTGTGTTCCAAGGTGTACAATGTGTTTTTCTCCGGCCATGTTAAGGTGTCGGATACGCTCCCTACCGGACCAGGAATACATACAGTATCCTTGGAATGGTGAGGTAGCTTATCACGGACAGAGTAGCTATGCCCGAGGCAACCGTTATCATCCTTGCATTCATGGGCTGTGTTTTGGAGGCATCGTATTTACATTGCAGGTATTCATTGCAGTGCAGTGCAATCACTGCCGCGACAGCATACGCGGTAAAACAGACGAAAAGGGCAGAAAATGCCTTATCTAGACCAGAAGGTCGCGCAGCATCCTAGCGTGACGCTCCTCGTCTATCTGGATCTTCCACAGCGTCGACGCATAAGCGCTGTTGTGGGCCCTGTTGGCCTCGGCTATCTTGTCCTCGATGTGTAGGAGAAAGTCCAGTTTTCGCTCGAGAAGCTCTTCGATGCTTGCGTATTCCCTATCGGACGTGTATTGGATTGATCTCTGCATCAATTCCACCGACAGCCGATACGGAGAGCATGTATTTAACGCCCAAGAATTTTTTGCAATGCACTGCAGACTTCCTTGCTATATAGTTTCATGGATGTTTTGGGCTCATGGAAGTAGAGACCAGGCTGCTGTGGATTTTTGTCACAATAGCCATGGTGCCAACTGCCTCCCTCTCGGCAGTATACGCACACTATTCCAAGGAGCTTGCAGACAGTGTTGGACTTGTGTATTCTCTTAGTGTTGAGGAGAGAAAAGATGTAACTGCCATGCATGATGACCTTGCCCAGATAGATTCCGACATCAGGTTGTACATAGAATCTCAAGACGCTGCAAGAAAGAGAATCCTGGCAGACAACATAATGCAAGCAAGCAAGTCATTCATTGCGAGAGTAGACGCCCACCAGAAGGAAGCCCAGGAAGACATGGAAATGCAAAGGGCGCTTGGCGCCGAACACTACAGCAGCGAGAAGCAATTTATTGATGGAATAAAATCAGAGTGGGACGACTATATCTTCAACATCAACACGATATTGGCAATGCAGCCTAGAGAAGATTATGTGCCCATAGCCCACTCGATACTGCGCGAAAATGTACCAATGAGCGACAGTATGCATCAGAACATCAACGGGCTTGACACAAACAGCGAGAAGACATTGCAACTTCTTGTTGAAAAATCAACAGATCAGTACAGAATGTCGCAATTCTATGGTACGCTGACCTCGGCATCCGCCGCCGCGACGGCGATCCTCATAAGCATCCTTGTGGTCAACAAGTACCACATCACATTCCAGGAAAAACACCCGAAAAATGTGCAAGCAGGTCAAGAATCAAATGTCCTATAAAATTGAGGCTTACCTAGAAACACCAAAGTACTGCTCACAGGTTAGGAATTCTGGCGATGAAGAGTCTAGACGGACCTGACCCAAGATGATGTATTTTGCACTCGGAGCCACATACACAATCTTAAAAAGCACTGTAATGCAATAAAGTCGCGTTTGCAATGAGTGAAGCCGCTTACGGATTGTAAGGAGAGGGATACGCTCGAAGACATCAAGACTTGCTGTAAGGATAGGGATTTTGATCGGCATCGAGGTCGTCCTCATCGCCGCAAGTTTCAGCTTCCTCGCTTACGTCGAGGGCCAGAACCTCCTCCTAGGAAACTCGATAAATATCGCGGGAAAGAACAGGTTCCTCTCGTCAGCCAGCCTTCTTGAGACCGAGAGGTACCTTGCAGGAAATGCAGAGAAGCAGGATGTCGATGCGGCTCTTGGAGACCTTGAACAGAACATACTGCTCCTGAGGGATGGCGGCGAGGCGGACGGCACAAGACTGAGCCCGCTCAGGCCGGAATTTGGCGACGACTGGCAGCAGGTGTACGACGACTGGCTGACCTACAAGGAATCTGTTGATGGCATAACTTCTGTACCGCCTGACACCGACGCATCGATGCAGCAAGTCGAATCGGCAGGCGCGGAACTGGTGGCATCTTCTGACGCGCTGGCAGGCGCGCTTGGCGAGTTTTCCCGCAGCGAATCGCAGAACCTTGTAACGCTGCAGATAGCGCTTGGCGCGCTCAATATCGCGGTCCACGTCTTTATGCTGTACCTGATACTGAAGATCCTCCGGCCCATAAGGTCGATAAGAGACGCCACCTCGGAGGTCAAGAAGGGCAACCTTGACGTAGAGGTTGAAAAGTCAGGCGACGACGAGCTGCGCGACCTTGCAGACTCTTTCAACTCGATGGTGCAGTCGCTCAGAGAATCGACGCACGAGCTCAAGGTGTCAAGGCAAAAGTACCAGGAGATGTACGACAAGGCGCCCGACCCCTACAGATCCATAAACGCCAACGGCACGATAATCGACTGCAACGAGGCCTACGTCAAGAGCCTGGGCTTTGCAAAAAAAGAGGACATCCTGGGGCACTCGATATTTGAGCACACGGCAGAGCAGAGCATGGACGACATGAAAAAGTCCTTCGAAGAGTGGAAGCGCACGGGCGCTGTCACAAACAGGCAGGTGTGGATGAAAAGAAAGGACGGGAGCGCCTTTCCGGTGTCGCTGAGCGCGACAAGCATTTACGACGAGCAGACAGGCGACCTGATAGGGAGCAACACGGTCATAATCGACGAGTCCGAGCAGTACAAAGCAAGAAAGATGCTCGAGCAGGCAAACGAGGAGCTGCGCAGCATAGACAAGATAAAGGACGAGTTCATCAACGTCGCCGCGCACGAGCTCCGCACGCCGGTCGTGCCAATCATCTTAAACGCGGAGGAGCTTGCAGAGGACCTCAAGGACGACAACAGGGTGAACGTGATACTGAGAAACGCCAGGAGGATAACGCGGCTTGCAAACGACATACTTGACGTGAGCAGGATAGAGAGCAACACGTTCAAGGTAAACAAGACCGCGGCCAACATGGTGACGATGATAGAGAGCGCAATCGAAGACGCAAGCGCAAGGATCCCCGAGGGCAGGCAGGTGAAAATAGTCCTGAAAAACAGGCTTGCAGCAGAGGACGAAAATGCCTTGGTGGACGCAGGAAGGATGGACCAGGTGCTTGCCAACCTGCTTGAAAACGCGGTCAACTTCACGGAAGCAGGCCAGATAACGGTGTCGGTTGAAAGGAAAGGCAGCGACTTGCACGTCAGCATCAGCGACACAGGCAAGGGTATAGATGCCGCAATCCAGGACAAGCTGTTCCAGAAATTTGTCACCAAGTCGGACAGGGCCAAGGGCACGGGCCTTGGGCTCTACCTGTCAAAGGCGATTGTCGAGGCGCACGGCGGCAGGATGTGGGCCGAGAACAACAAAAGCGGCAGGGGAGCCACGTTTTCGTTCACGCTGCCTACAGGCCCGGACGCGCGCTAGCAGGAGCGCAAGAGCAGGGATTGAAGATTCTAGGAACTTGTTCTGTATTCCCTGTGCAAGTTCCTTTTTAGACACCCGCGCAAATACGCTCCATGAGCAACGAGCTGGAGATCCTGTCAAACGACTTGGAGATATATCTCAGGGGTTTCCAGGACGCTCTTGGAAAAAAGGACGTGGCAGAAGCCATCAGGTATCTGAACGAGATGAAGAAGGAGGTCGAGGAAAACTTGGAGTTCCTGACGCACGTCTATGCGCCGGAAAAACCTTTGGAAAGCGACTCGCGCTGACGCTGCCAATCAATGCAGGTTATTTCTCCGGCTCTTTTGGAAACTGGATCATGAGCGTGGCGTCGTCCCTGTAGCAGTCGACGGAGTATGACGCTATCTGCATCCTTTTCAACGCATTGCTAAAGTAT
>NZ_JACAEH010000022.1 GCF_013388945.1 Nitrososphaera sp.
GCTGAGGAACCACCTGCTGAAGAACCTCCGGCTGAAGAGCAGCCTACGGAGGAGCAGCCAGCTGAGGAACCACCTGCTGAAGAACCTCCGGCCGACGACTCGGGCTCTGACCAGGGTTCAACAGGTGGAGGCACCGGTAGCAACTCTACTTCTACAGGCTAGCCCCGTCAACACTTGACGCTTCCAACTACAGAGTCAACATAAAGGGCAGACAATCCTTCTTGCTCGCAAGAGCCGACGTGGTTCTGCACAACGCCGTCTTCAAGCCTCAGCACGCTGTGCATGATGCTTCCGGGGTCAGTCGAGTGAGAGAGCCCTAGCGCGTGTCCAAGCTCGTGCGCTAGCGCGTATTCAAGCGACCCCTGGCTGTGCATCCGGCTTGCAGAATAGATCTCGACTTGCGCTGACACGACCTGCCCGACGCCCTTGACGGTGTACAGCCTAGTCTTGCCGAGCTTGCCTTCAGGATGTTCAAAATCGGTGAGCATGACATGGATGTTTGCCTGGCTTGCGTCCTGCGTGACTGACAAGGTCGGTACCGAGCCTTCAAACGAAGTCAGGAGATGGTTCCACTCTGACACCGTGGTGTTGCCGGAACTGTTGACAAGATCGACCGCGCTTGCAACGGCGGCCTGGTCCACTCCCTGCTCGGCAGAAACGTACACGAAAAGCACGGGTCCAGCCTCCCAGTAACCGTTGGTGCCAATAGTGTAAACAGAATCCTGTGCAGAGGCGCCCTCTTCAACCCCGTCTAGAAATTCGACTGTCTCGACCTGAGCGGGAGCAGAGCTTGAGGCGAACGGCAGCATGCCAAGTAGAGCCATGAAAAACAAGAGCCAGGGATAAGGCATGCCCAACTCCTTTCCAAACGCCAGACCGCATAATATTGTCTAGTTTGTTCAATTTCATGAACAATCGGTTGTTCACTTGTGCGAACAAGTTTATATCAAACTCTGCCGATCCAAGGGCGTGTCTGAAGACCCGCTTGTCAGCGACCTGAAGGCCTTTGGCCTCGACGAGGTGGAAGCCCAGACATACGTGAGACTGGCGAGGCTCGGCAAGGCCCGCGCAAGCTCGCTCTCATCGGCTCTGAAGATAAACAGGACGACCACCTACAGGGTGCTTGAGAGGCTCAAGCAGGCAGGAATAGTCGAGAGCTCTCTCTCAAGGCCTGTCAGCTACATCGCAGTCGAGCCGAGAAAAGCGCTTCAGCTTTTGCTCGACAGGCACAAGGAAGAGCTGAAAGCGGCCGAGACAAAGTTCCCGTCGATACTGGAGAGGTTCACGAGGTTCTACATACCCGCAGAGGAGGCGGTGCCAACAAAGTTCAGCATCTTTCAGGGGAGCGAGGAGATACACAGGGCCATAACGAGGATGGCAAAATCTGCCGACAAAAAGATCTCGATGATAACAACCGTCAAGGATCTGGGCAAGATGTATTATTCCGGCGTGTACGAAGCGCTGTCTGCCGCAAAGACGCGCGGCGTGTCAGTTCAGATAGTGACAGAGGTTGCAGACGCGCCGGCGCTGGAGATAGTCAAGAACTATGACTTTGCGGAGGCCCGTCACCAGACAGAATCCAAGATGAAGATGGTGATAAAAGACGAGGAGGAGGTCCTGATAACCGTGTCAAGCAGCGCAGAGGAGGAGGTCGCGCTGTGGACGTACTCCCAGTCGTTTGCCTCTGCCATGCAGGCAATAGTGAACAACGAGTTTTTCACCGGGACGGAGCTTGCCGCGGTTGCGACCGCGCTTGCAACAGGCAAGCCCGCAGAGCTTGTCAGGATAATCACCGGCGAGCAGGAATACACAGACAACATGCTCTCCCTCCTTGCGTCTGCCAGGGCGGAGGTGTTCATTGGGTTCAGCTTTTATCCGACGTTTGCGTCCCCGGCGGCCCTTGAGGTGCTCAGGGCGCTTGCCGAGAGGGGAGTGAAGGTGCGCGTCCTGTCGGCTCCAAGCGCCGACGAGATAGACATCGTGCGCAGGCTGCAAGGCACCATAGAGTTCAGGATCTCTGCGTTCCAGACCGACCTGCAGATAATGATAGTCGACGGCATGGAGATGCTTTTTTCAAACATGCCGGTCCAGGGCAAGAGCGCCGGGCTCAACATACTGACAAACCTGACTGGCATGGTCACCTTCATGCACAGCATCATGGCAGACGTGTGGCTTGACTCGCGCGAGTACATACTCCAGCTGGATCAGCTGCAGCAGTCGATAACGCTGAACAGCTGCGCAAACATGGTCAGGAGCAGGATGCAGGCGCACGGCATGGAGATAGAGGTAGGCACCAAGATCCTCGGCAAGTCAGGTGTGCTCCACAAGTTTGACATCATCTCAAGGAGCACAAGGACTGGAAGCAGGATAGCGGTGTCTTTCCTTGCCTATTCTGACCCCGAAACCACCGGTACAAAGCTGATGGAGTCAAAGATAAAGCTCCTTGACTGCGAGCCGATAGACCTGCTCATCGGGCTACTTGTCAAGGGCGGGGGCGACGCGTCAACTGCCAAGCTTGCCAAGGCAGTTGGACTCCCGATACTGCAGGCTGAAGACGCTGAAAAGCTTGCAGAGCTTGTCTTCAGTGAAATGGAAAAGAGGTAGGGACAGATTAACTTCCGGGCACGGCTACCTTTTCGGCACATTTGATACAATATTTTTCCAGCGGAAATGGTGCACCATGCACCATTTTAAGCACGAAAAAATGGTGCAATTTTTGGATACAGGGTGATGTGCGTTGTCAGGCTGCTAATGGATAATTAATAAATAAGGTACAATCCAACAGTACGCCGTGTCCGAGACAATAACAGAATACGTCTGCCAGGATTGCGGCACGCTCCTGGTGCACGGCAACCCGAGCACCCTGCAGAGCATGAAGGAGGTTCACGATCAACTGTGCGTTGTCAAGAGGCAAAAAACGCGCGCGGCCCAGATGGCTGCCCCTGCCGCTAAACCCGCGGCAGCTCCGGCAGCCGCAGCGCCAAAGGCAAGCGCGGCTCCGCCGCCTGCGATGGCAGCTCCTGCCGCGCCGGCAGCAGGTGGAGGCGAGACCACGTTTTCGCTTTCTGGAACTGGCACCAACTATTCGAAGGTGGAAGGCCCGATAGACACAGGCTTCAAGTCCAAGAGGCAGCAGGTGGGCAAATTCAGAGGAATAGCGGTCTGGGGCCCAACTGACGCTCCCGGACAATTAGGCATATGGGGCAGCAACGTCTGCGTCGATTTCGATATCTGTGTCGCTGACGGCGCCTGCATAGAGGCCTGCCCTGTCAACGTCTACGAGTGGCTCGAGACTCCGGGCCACCCTGCTTCAGAAAAGAAGGCGTTCATGGCAAGAGAAAAAGACTGCATATTCTGCCTTGCGTGCGAGAACGTCTGCCCTCCGCAGGCGATAAAGATATTCCAGAAGAGCGGCTAGAGCCTGACCCGATTACCTATAAATAGCAAGTCTAGCATATTGCACTAGCCATGGTAATGTACGGTCCAGGACCATTCCTGTACGTAGTGTTCATCATCGTTTCCTGGATAATCATGCTTTACACGCTCAACTTTTACTACCTTGCATACCACTCGAAGAACAGGAAAGGCCCCCGGCAAAAACAGCAGCCGCTGGCGACGTTTCCTGCTGTGACTATACAGCTGCCACTATACAACGAAAAGTACGTGGCCCGCCGGCTCATAAGCGCCGTGTGCGCGATAGACTACCCGAAAGAAAAGATGCAGATACAGGTGCTCGACGACTCTGACGACGACACGGTAGACCTCATCCGCTCCATCGTCGACGAATACAGATTCAAGGGCTTTGACATTGTTCACGTGCGCAGGACAGACAGGCGCGGCTACAAGGCCGGCGCGCTCAAGGAGGGCATGAAGAGCGCAACCGGCGAGTTCATCGCCATCTTCGATGCGGACTTTATACCGCCTGCTAATTTCCTGAAGCACCTGCTCGGACACTTTGACAACCCCAAGATGGGCTTTGTCCAGTGCAAGTGGGGCCACGTCAACGAAGATTACTCGACGATGACATGGGCGCAGGCAGTTTCGCTTGACATCCACTTTCTGGTAGAGCAGAGGGCAAAGAGCCAGAACCAGATAATACTCAACTTCAACGGGACTGCAGGCATCTGGAGAAAGTCGTGCATAGAGGACGCCGGCGGCTGGCACATCGGCACGCTTGTCGAGGACATGGACCTGAGCTACCGCGCCCAGATGAGGGGCTGGAAGTGCAAGTTCCTCGACGACTTTGTGGTCGACGCGGAACTTCCGGTGCAGATGAACGCGGCAAAACGCCAGCAATTCAGGTGGGCAAAGGGCTCGATACAGGTCGCCCAGAAGCTGCTCTTTGACGTTATGGTAAACCGCAAGGTGACGCCAGAGTCAAAGATGCAGGCGATGGTCCACATGACAAGGCACGTTGTAAACCCGCTTTTCCTTGCGCAGTTTCTGATATTCCCGATGCTCCTTGCGATGGACTTCACTCTTTACCAGGGCGACTGGGCGCCTCTTGCAGTCGGCGCCGTGTACATCGCCCTTGGGCCCGGCGGCTACCTTGCAGTCATAAACAAGGTCTGGCAGAAAGAGTGGAAAGGCAAGGCAAAGCAGTTCTTCTTTTTGAATTTCTTTGCGGCAGGGATGACTGTCAACAATTCAGTGGCAGTGTTTGACGCCATGTTCGGGCGCAAGAACGAGTTTCTGCGCACGCCCAAGTTCGGCATCGTGCACAGGGGCCAGGACTGGCGCGGCAAAGAGTATGTTTTGCCGTTCACGAGGACGACGCTTTTAGAAATATTCTTTGCAGTATACGGCGTCATCTCGATATTCATTGCGATATTCTCGGGCAACGGCGCGTACGCCCCCCTGATGGCCGTTCCGACGATTGGCTTCATCTATGTCGCCTACCTGACCATTGCACACTCGCAGTTTGGCAAGAGAAAGGGCAGGCGCAAGTCCGCAACAGTTGTCGTGCAGCACAAAAAGACTGCGGGGCAGAAAATCCTGCTGCCAGGCACGCTTGCTTTCCTGCTAATCGGCGCAGGCCTTGCGTACTATGGCTATTTCGCTTACATTTACCCGCTGAACGAAGCCCTGGGGCTCCTCTCAAGGGCCGAGACCGCGCAGACCCCTCAGCAGCTTGCAGAATACGCCGGCCTTGCACAAAAGCTGATACCCGAGAAGGGCAACCCTGTCTGGCTCTTCCCGACGCCCCGGACGGACTTTGCCATACTTCACATGCAGCTTGACACGATGCTTGCGCGCTCTGCCGAGCTCTCGTCTGCCGAGCCTCACACAGAAGCATACAGCATGGCTATGGCAGACATGCACGCGTCGTCTCTTCTGGTGCAGCAGAACCTCGAAGAAGCGATACCTTTCATCTACATCAGCCCCACGAACCTCGCAATCGCCGGCGCGTGGATAGCGGTGATACTCTCGATATTTGCCGCCATGAAGGTGGCAAGCGCAAAGCACAAACGGGAAGAGGCTGCCACCGTTCATACGTGAAAGGTCAGATACTCCCTCCACTCACCTTGTGAAGGAATAGGTTAATGCCTCAAATTTCTCTCCTGCATTATCATACAGGTAAAGTACGATCGTATATGCACCAGGCTTTGGAGCAATTTCTCTAATCGGAATCGAAATATCGATTTGGATATAATCTCCGCGACTGTACACCATCCAATTGCTCGCAAAGTAGAATGGAAGAATGCGACCTGTACTTGTTTCGATACAATGCAGTGTGCTATCCGAAATGTATACGGTGGTCACACAACCCTGTAATTCGCCAAGGCCGTACGAATTATCATCCTTGTGCGCCTCATATTCTGAAGCAGTAGGCTTCGGATCCCTGTATACTTCCATCGGAACACTGAGTTCTTGGTGAACCTTGCCGTTTATGCGAACACTGTTACCTTCGAGTCGAGGAGAATCGAATTGAAAATATTGATTCTCAAAATTCTGGACTATTACGAAAAAGTAGTCATCAAAAGTGATTCCAATGCTTACATGTGTATGATACTTGTCAAGGATATTGTCCCTGTGACCATTATTGCAGCAGGCCTCATCTTCATAAACCATAAGCCTCTCAAGTTTATCAATCGATTCGAGAGGATCTATCTTTGCACAATTCTTTCCCTGAATGCAATCTTCGTATGATTCTACATACCCGCTCGTAGCAACATTTTGCGTCACGGCGCCGAGACCTCCGTGTCTGGAATACGTCATGTATGGTTTTTCTCCGTTTGTCATCCAATGGGAGATTATTCTCGTTGAGAATACATCATTTGCATGCTCCTGAGCGGCGGCATTTTCACTCAAGGTTACGGGAGAAAGACCATACTTAGCTCTGTCTTGGTTAATGCGTTTCAAGGCATAATCTCTGAGCGATTCTAATCCTAATTTATCAGTCCTTGAGTCAGGAATGGATACGAGGTCTATCTGGGATTCCTCAACTTCGGGATATTTTATTTCAATCGTTCTCGATATCACATCTGACAGAACTATAGGCTCTTCAAAATCGCTGACTGCAAACACTCGCACAACAAACATTCCGCTCGAGTCAGGAGTCCAAGATATGCGAGCAAACGTCGTAATTGAACTCGGTAGTTCTCCTTTCTGCCACTTTATGGAAGAAGTATATCCATTTTCATCTCGTATCTCAAAAACCACAATATATGGTAGCATAACACTCTTGTTATTATGTAGGGATACCGACAAGTACGCAAGGGAGTCTATGTCTATTGATTCCACACTGTTGTTATTTGTATCAAAAAGCTTCAAGTCCTTCAACGCAAGGTCCCCAACTTCCGCCACAGCAACTGGTGCTAGACTCAAAATCCCCACTACAATGTTCGCAGACAATAAGAGACCTAGGAATACACGAGTCATAGTATCATCCGGTTCTCTGTCGTCGAGGACCCTCATGAACATAGTTCAATGCTTGCTTAAGACTATATCTTTTCCGGAAGATCCAAACATGTGCACTAAACTATTTCTTGTGAGATGCCTCAATCATTTAGCCTGTAAAAGCCGGACACCGGTCCTCTCATTTCTCACGTCTGATGAATCATAACGGTCAGATACCCTAGTGCTTTCATCATAGTGCAGACAAGAGTTATCATCATCCCAGAGAAAAGCTTGAGGGCCAGAGATATTAACCTGCGTTCGACACCTGTGTAAATTTTTTTACCCAGAGTGCAGCGAAAAGTTGCTCTTGGACTTAAATAACAATTTAGGCCGTCTACCTCATGACCGCAGAGGAAAGACTGATTAAAAAGATCCTTTCTGCGGGGTCGGCCGGAGCCAAGAAGGCTGATCTGCGCAAGGAGCTTGGAGAGATAGACGCGACGCTTGAGGCGCTGGTGAGCAAGGGCGAGGTTTTCGTCGACAAGCGCGGGAGCGCCTATTACTGCTTCCACAAGAGCCACTATGTACAGAGCCTGCTGAACACGGACCCGAGGTTCAAGCTGACCTACGACATGATAAAGTCACTTGACGAGACCGTTTCCAGCTCGTCAAAGGAAGTTGCGCGCGCAATAGAGACTCTTGCCGGCAACATTTCAAACCTGGCAAGGCTGGTGACTGAGCGCGGCACTGCAACGGCGCAGGCGTCTGCCGCGCCGACAAGGGCAGTCAGCGTTTCTGATTTCAAGGTCGCGTTTGACGCGGCGCTCGCAAACTCGGCGTCGTCCATAGGCTGGGTCGAGCTTGCGAAAATAAAGAGCGACGTGTGCGCCAAGTGCGGCCTTTCAGGCGACGAGTTCTACCGCCTCGTCGGCGAGCTGACGGGCCAGTACCAGGACAAGTACGAGCTATCCACCGGCGGTGGCGAGGGCGTGATGGTCCGGGGCCTGCTTCACGGCTTTGTGAGGTGCATCTAGGTGTATCCTTACAGGCTGGAAAAGAACCCCTACCCGAGCAGCCCGACGCCTACACTGCTTGACGCGCAGATACTCGGCGGCAGGCGCCACAAGGAAGCCAAGGCTGCCGTTCTGTCGTGCTTTTCAGACCTACACGGAAAGGTTGGTGCAGGGACTGCCACTGACAAGGACTTTCGACTGCTGACTGTAATCCAGGACGTCGGCTCTGGCAAGACGCACCTTGCGCTCCACATCAAGGGGCTCAAGGAGGTCGAGGACACCACGGTAACTTCTTACGTGGACCTTTCAGTCGTGTCGCCAAAGAACATGCACAGCCTGTATGCCGCGATGCTTGGAGGATTCACAGACGAATACATCGCCAAGATAAGGCGCGCAGTCGTCATGCACGTCTGCGAAAAGGGCGAGCGCGACTCTGCCGCCCGCAAGGTGTTCAACTATGGCTTTATGGACTCTATCTCTGGCAGGAGCCTCAAGGACAAGGCAGAACTTGTGCTGCACAACGCCATGACGCCAAACTATTCGGCGCTGTCGCAGGTGCTTGCTAAAGAGTTCACGCCAATCGAAGTCACGATACTGAAGCTGATAGTGGAAGGCAAGTTCAGGGCGGACGCGCAGAACGTGTCGACCCTTGAAGACATCATCGCAAGCCTCGCGGCCCTTGCGTCGCTCAACCTGCGCTTTTTGAAGCGCATAACCGTCTTCCAGCTGGACGAGTTCGAGTCAGACAGGGAGACTACAGAGTTTGTAAAGGCTGTGATAAACGCGCACATACCTGCGGCAGCTCTGATGCTGATATTCACGCCGTCGTCGTACAACGAGATAAGACAGGCAAACGCGTCGGTGTTTGACCGGCTTGAAAAGGCCAACTACAAGGTCGACCTTGCAGGCTCGAACACCTACGAGGAGATACTTGACATCATAATGGAGTATATACGCCACCACGACGCCACCAAGTGCTTCACGCCAGAAGAGGAAAAGGACCTGGCCGCCAAAGTGAAGGTAATCTACGACGAGTTCTCGGACTTTCGCAACGTCCGGTCTATGCTCAACATAATGTACCATGCAGTTGAAAATGCGGGCAAGCGCGACTGCGCCACCATAGACGAGCAGGCACTTGACGACACGATAAAGAACGTGTATCCGGGCCTGCGCATCCGCGGAAGCGTCATGGACGTGCCGATTTCAGACTTCATAAAAATCCGCAGGAACTGCAGCGACATAACCACGCTTGAATCAGGCGTCAAGGACGCGGTGCGCAACCTGGTAAACTATGCACACGAAGTCGGAGCTGTAGCCAAGCCGCAGAAGGCAAACGGCTCGGGCTTTGACGTGATGTTCTCAGACCCGTACGGCACAAAGGTGGCGGTAGCAATAGTCATCAACCAGGACCATGCCAAGAGCTTTGAGCAGATATCAAACACGCTCAAGACGACGGGCTTTGTCGATAAACTGGTGATACTGACAAACGCCAACACATCTGCTGGAACAAACGGAAGCGCAGTCGTGACAATGGACCGGTGCAAGATGATAGACCTCATCTACTTCAGCAACAAGTACAAGAACAGTGAGCTGATGGAAGACGACTCGCAGCGTGCGCTGATGCTTGCCAAGTCCATACGCATCTGCTAAAGGTTATCTTGCCCTGTTGCGCAGGTAATAGCGGATGCCCAAGCGCCACTTTGCCACGCTCGAGGAGTTCAAGGCCAACCTGCACAAGGAAGGCGCAACGCTTGTCGAGTTTGCAGGCGGTAAAGTCCCATGCGTGCTTGTCAGCCCGAAAAAATACGACGAGATGCTGAACAAGGTCTACGGCAAGAGGGTGTCAGCAGACACGATGCTTGACATCTTTTACGACGGGCAGGATGTCTTTGTGGACCTGAACGTCAAGTTTGCCGGCACAGACTTTGAAGAAAACTTTTTGCTCTATGCAAACGACATGCTGGAGTTTTTCGAGGCGCTTGCAGAAAGCGGGATGCTGGGACTTGCCCCGAGCGAAAACACGTATTCAAACTCGCAGAACGTCTTTATGATACAGCTCCCAAAGAAGGACGCGGCTGAAAGGGCGCTTGTCATTATAAAGTCAAACGCCAAAAAGCCAGTGAGATAGCATGGCAGACGAGGAATTCCCAAAGGAAGACGACACGCACTACCAGATCTATGGAAAAAGGGCGTGGGAAGTGGAGTACGGGGAAAAGTGCGAAAAGTGCGGCAAGCGCATAGACGAGTTCGGGTTCTGCGCATGCGGAAGCGCTGGATAAATGGTGCGACGGCCGGGATTTGAACCCGGGTTACCAGATTGGCAATCTGATGTCCTAGACCAAACTGGACGACCGTCGCACTAGAGCATGTCGATGTTGCTAGGTAATTTAAAGATGTCTTGCTCACGTGAGCAGAATAAGCGTGGAATATCCGCGACTTTCAGTGACATAGTCTTTCTCTATTTCTTCGACCACTGCGGTTATGGAAATCACGTCGTGCTTCTGGCAGCTCTTTGCGTCGATTATGACATAGTCGTCAAGAACGTCTGCCGGCGTCATGCTCGCGCTGCTCAGCGAGAAGCTCACCGGCGAGCTTGAACTTATCAAGAACAGCTGGTCCTTCTGGTAGTTGCCCACGCGCATCAGCCTCCCAGGCCGCGGCATGGCCTTCAGGTTGACCCTCACGACGCCGACCGGGTGCGTCGTGTAGTGCCTTGAATTATTGACAAACACGTCGTACTTGAACGGGTAGCCGGCGGTGTTTTCGGCCATCTTGTTGACGCCGTCGTTCATTATGATGTCCACCTTCTTTATCGTCGTGCCAAACCTGTTTATCCACTCGTTGGTCATTTTCACGACGTTTTGAATGACTGCCTTGCGCCTCCTGCTCTCGTCGTCGCCAAGGCTATACCGGTCGACCCAGTCGGAGTAGTCCTTGCTGATGTCGGTGATGAACTCGGTGCATGTGTTCTGGTACTCCTCAATCGTGGTCGCACGCTCGGATCCCGAGTCGGCCGCAAACATCAATTCTGTCTAGCCTTTCCGCGAATAAAAACGTGCATCTACAGAAGCTCTGCCATCTTTTTGGCCTGGTACGTTATTATCATGTCCGCGCCTGCGCGCTTTATCGCAGTCAAAAATTCTGTCATCACGGCGTTTTCGTCTACCCAGCCTTCCATGCTTGCCGCCTTTATCAGCGCGTACTCGCCTGACACGCTGTAGGCGCATATCGGCAGGTTCGTCGCCTTCTTTGCTTGGTACAGGAGGTCGAGGTTTGGGATGGCCGGCTTGATTATTATCGCGTCGGCGCCCTCTGAAATGTCCTGCTCTATCTCCCTCATTGCTTCCCGGGAATTTGCATAGGGCATCTGGTACGAGCGCCTGTCGCCAAATTCCGGCGTAGAGTGCGCTGCATCACGGAAAGGCGCAAAGAGCGGCGACGCCTGCTTTGAAGAGTAGCTCATGATAGCGGTCTCTGAAAACCCCGCGTCGTCAAGCGCCTTTCTTATGGACTGCACCTGGCCGTCCATCATCGCCGACGGCGCGACGATGTCAGAGCCCGCGCGGGCCTGGCTTACCGCAACCCTGGCAAGCGCGTCGATGCTCTTGTCGTTGTCTATCTTGTTTCCCGAAACTATGCCGCAGTGGCCGTGCGACGTGTACTGGCACAAGCAGACGTCGGTAATGACAGCGACCTTGTCGCCAAAGTGCTTGCGCACCTCGTCCACTGATTTCTGCACTATCCCCTTCTCGTCAAAGGCCGACGAGCCCTTGCCGTCCTTCTCTTTTGGCAATCCGAAAAGTATGATTGATTTTATGCCGAGGTCCGACAATTCTTCAACTTCTTTTGCAAGCCCTGCAAGCGGAAGGCGCCTTATGTCAGGCATCGACGCTATCGCCTGCGCCTTTTTGAGCCCTTCCTGGACGAACAGTGGCGCTATCAGGTTGCTTGGGGATAACCTGGTCTCCTGGAAAAGGTCGCGGATTGCCTGCGTCCTGCGAAGCCGCCTGAGCCTCACGTCAGGAAAGCCGTCACTGGACTTTTTCGTCGTCATACTGGAACAACTTGGCCACTATCTTCATCAGCTCTTCGCTCTCCCTGCCGCCTGCCTCTATCTCCTTTCTCAGGTAGTTCATGGGGGTCGACAGTATACCTTCTACGATGGCGTAGGAGAGCTGCTCGATTATCCTTTCCTGCTCGGGGCTTGACTTGGCAAGCATCGAAAGCGCCTTTTTCAGCTCGCGCTCGCGGATCTGGTCCACGCTCTTGAACACCGACACGACGACCGGCTCGGCTTTGAGCCTCTTCATCATGCTGTCGACTGACTTCATCTCGTCGTCGATTATCTTTTCTGCCGATATGACTTCCTTCATGCGCGAGCGCACGTTCTTTTCTACAAGCTCTGCAATCTGGTCCATGTTTATCAGCTTCACGCCGTGTATCGTGGCGACCTTTTCGTCGACAGTCCTCGGGTTTGAAAGGTCAAATATCATGACTGCGCCCTTGCGGTCCTTCATTGCCGCTTCCATCCTCTCGTGAGTTATCAGGAAATACGGCGCAGTCGTTGCGACAAACACGAGGTCTAGCTCGTTGAACATCGCCACTGCGTCTTCAAACCTGACGGGCGTGCCTGCCACCGTCTCTGAAAACGACCTTGCGCGGTCATAGGTCCTGCTTGTTATCATGAAATCGACGCCGCGCCTTTTGAGCACCTTTGCCACAAGCGACGCCGCCTCTCCGGAGCCTATCAGCATCACTTTCTTTGCCTTCATGTCGTCAAAGTACTCGTCTGCAAGGTTGACTGCAACAGAAGCAATGGACACGTTGCCCTTGTTGATGCCGGTCACGGTCCTTACCCTGCTTCCGACCTTGAGCGCCCTGTCAAATATCATCGCAAGGTTTGCGCTTGCATAGCTGTTCGACCTTGCGTATTCAAACGCGCGCCTGACCTGCCCGAGTATCTGGTCCTCGCCAACCACAAGCGAGTCGAGCCCTGACGCCAGCTTCATGAGGTGCATGACCGCGTCCTTGCCCACGTCGACCTCGACGCTTGCAAGGTCCTTTTCCTGCAGGCCTGCAGACTGGGCCCACTGCCGCAGCACTTTGGCCTCGTCGGGGCTTTTTGCAGCAGCATAAACTTCTACCCTGTTGCACGTCTGGATGATGACGCACTCATCGGCGCCGGCTTCCATGAATGCCCTGTGCGCGGACTCGGGGTCTTTGAACGTGAATTTTTCAAGAAGGTGTATTGGGGCGTTCTTGTACGTCACCCTTGCGTTGACGATCTGCACGGGCAGCGAAAGATCCTGCGTCCCGACAGAGGCCGTCATTTGCTTTTCATCACCCATTTTCGCAACAGCTCAAGCGTGGCGCTTTTAGCTTCATCAATCCTGTCTTCCTTAATAAGGTTCTGAATCTTTTTGTCCCTCAGCAAGGCGTACAGGAATTCCTTGCGCTTTTCA
>NZ_JACAEH010000023.1 GCF_013388945.1 Nitrososphaera sp.
CAGCCTGGTCAAAGGCGTGAGACCGGATAATCCGGCGCGAAGCTCAGATGTCCGACCCGACTGGGACACCTCATTCCTCAGGGATTCGTGGGTTCAAATCCCACCCCCCGCACCTTTCACACCACAAACGCCTGCAGCTGCACCTCCGCCTTCCTTGTCCCAAGCCCGTTTTCGCCGGCAGAAAACCTGTAGCGCGCAAGAAGCACCTCCGCGTCTGCGTCCACGCCGCTCTTGCCGTCCTTTAGCCTTACAAGCGTGCCTGCCTTTAACAGCGTGGCAGGCGCCCACACCTCCTTCACGTCATAGAGCCGGCGCTGGAGCGCCGAATACTGCAGGATGCCAGTCAGGTATTGGTCCATTGCTTGTCTTTCTATTATCCAAGGCGCGTCTACCACGGCTTCCACCACGCCGTACTTCCCTATCGAGACGGGGCTTGAGCATTCTACAAGAACCCTGCTGCTCGAGTACGTCCGGTGCGCAAGAGAATAGCTGTTCTCCTGCACGGTCCAGCTCTCATTCTTGTAGGCGTTGACGCCAGACGCGCCGCCGTCGTGGTGCCACCGGAAATAATTCGACGAATCGCCCTGCCTTTTCAAAACTATCCAGTGCTTCTTGTCCACCTGTATGCGCCCGCCGCCGGCGATGTTGACGTTGATGCGGTTTACCGCAGTCGCGCTCGTGCCGACCAGGTTGCGGAATATAGTAAACGTCCCCACGACGTCGCCTTCCGGCCCCCCGTCGTCAAGCACCACCTGCCCCTGTATGTCCGGGGCAAGCGTCCCGACCCTTGAGAGTAGGAGCGATATTGTGTTGACCCGGATTAGAGACGGCACAAACTGCGCTGCCCTGTCTGCGCTGTAGCACTCTATTGCGGCGCTGTCTGCAAAGCTGTCGGCGTCAAGGTGCAGCTGCGTTCCGCCCCGGCCGTAGAGCCGGTTTGCAAACCCGTCGCTCTTTTTTATCGAGTCGCGAAAGTTCCACGGCCCGACGAAATACCCCACGTTGTCCTGCTGGCCGCCGGCGTCGGAAATAGTCACGCCGCTGTGCGCAAGGGTAGGGTAGCGCATGAACGCCGAGTCGTTGGCGTCGATGCCGTATATCGCCCCCGACGCCTCTGCAAGCCTGTCGGCTACCTGCTTCCACTCCACAAAAGGCTCCTTTATCGATGCGACGCGCTCTTGTATGTCCTGCACTCCTGCAGTCGAAAACGCCTCGGCAGGCTGCCCAATAGGCAGGTGGTCGCTGTCCTCAAAGAGGTCCTTGAACACCTCGGAGCACTTCATCTTCTCGTCTGACAGGTCTGGGTCCTCGCCGTTTTGCGCCCTGTCTGCAATCCGGTAAAAGTTGCCTATCCTCTCTTCCAGGCGCACGACGCTTGACCAGCCGTGCAGCTTTATTTCGTAAAGTCCGGTGGCGCTTCGCAGCACGTCAACCTGCCGGACAAATCCGGCCATGTAGTTTGAAAGCGACCCCTGCGTGTGCCCCAGCTGGATGACGACCTTGTTGCCGTTTCCGACCCTTGCGTCAAGCAACCTGCCGCTGTCCTCTATGTGGACCGTGAAGAGTCCCGGCTGTATCTCCCGGTCCTCGACTTCAAGTGCAAGAAGGCGCGGGCCGGAACTTGGAGGCGCAAAAGAGTCGTAGCTGAAAAACGTCTCGGTGCCGTCCCACTTTTTTACAGCCACTTTCGGCCGGATGTAGTCTGGCAGAGTCATCCTGCCATGTCACCAAGTTCCAGGTTGATGGTGCGCGCGACTTCCCTCTCACCGATGTAGACATGCACGGTTATCTTTGGAACATTGGCAGGCGCCCTTGTCACGGACGCGCTCAGCGTGTCGGCAATGTGCACGGTGTCAACCGACCTGCTGCCTGCGAGCTGGTCTGAGATCCCGATGCTCTCTGAAATGCCGACTCTGGCCGGCGACGTGACCGTGGCCGATATAGGCGACGCCACTTCTTTTCGCTCAGACGCCCTCGTGACCGTCGCGCTTAATGTGTCGCTCACGCCGAGGCTTTCTGTAGTCCTGTTTGCAGCCGGCTGCAAGGTGTCGCCTACCGCAAGCGTCTCCTGTATGTCGCGCTTTATCGCCGCCTGGGCTTTCAGCGCCTCGAGTTTTCTAAACTCGTCTACCAGCTGCTGGCCGACCCTGCCCTCGTTCACCAGCCTTTCTACGCGCTCTAGCGACTGGCCTGCAGGAACCGCTCCCAGCCGGCGCACGAGCGCCTCCTGCGCCTCTATCTGTTTGCGCAGGTCCTGCGCGACTGTCTCAGGCGCGGCCGTTTGCGCAGCTGGCGAGGGTGCAGCAGGCGAGATGTAGCTGACGCTAGGGCTTGTGCCTGACGCTTTGTGCAAGTCTTCGAGCGCGGCCTTGGCCCTGTTGACGTCGGATATCATCCTGTTTATCTCGGTGTTGAGCGAGTCGGCAAGTGCGTCGAATTCCTGGCTTCCAGTCTCTTTTGTGCTTGTAAACTGCGCCTTCAGCTCTTCAAGCGACGCGCCCTGGCTTGAAGTCGACGTCTGCGTGCTTGTTGCCATGCCTTCCATGCTTGACGACACGCCGGCACCCATCTTTTCTGCCTCTGCTCCTGCGTCTGGGAAAAGCGCCCGGGACGCCTCGCCAAGCCACTCCAAGAAAGGCCGCAGGACAGGGATAGCGTCGCCTATCGCCTTTCCCATAGCATGTATGGCGTCGCGCACGCCAAACGCGTTGGTGGACACAAGCGTCAGGGCGGTTGTTATGCCAATTAGCGCCCAGCCAAGCGGCCCTATGGAGAGCATCGTTGTCTTGACCGCAAGCCCGAACCCCCTGACGCCGGTCGCGGCCATGGCGCTTGCAATCGGGGTTGCGTGCAGGCTCGTGTTGGTGCCCCATATCGCCCCCGAAAGGTCTATTGACGAAAGCCGGGCTACAAGCATCGAGCCCTGCAGCGTCTTGACACCGCCGGCAAAGCTGCTGACAGCAGATATCGACGTCGGGATGACAGAGAGCGCGAACTTGAACTGCGCCTCGCTCAGGTTCTCCTGGGCCATGCCCAGCTCCTCGGTCTTTATCCGCAGCGCGTCCTGCGCCGCCTGCACGCGCAGCTGCGCCTCCTCGTACTGCGGGCCCGATTCTATGCCCTTGCCGACAAGCTCATTGAGAGCGTTCTGCGCCCCCAATAGGCCGGCCCGGGCAGAGGTGAGCCCTCTTTCGGCTTTTTCCACCCTGAGTTCGACTTTTTCAAGCGCGTCGTACTGGAAGTACAGACCAGAAGCGCTCTTGATTGCGCTGTTGAACTGGTTTGCAGAGGTGCCTATCTCTGTTGCAAGCTGCGTTATTGAAACCGAAGTGCTTTCCACTTTTGCAGAGCTCTGCGCCGACTCGTCGCCCAGCTGCCGTATTTGGTCGCTTACTGCGCGCAGCTGACGCATCGCGTCCGCGGAGCCCACTATCTGCAGGACATAAGTAAGAGGCGCGCTGGAAGACTCGCTCAATGACGTATGCTTACTATTTTTTGAAAAAAAGGAATTATCTCTGTTTACTGTGCAGCTGTCGTATGAACTCCTGGGCCGACTGCCTGTACATGTCCGGGAACCTTGCGCGCACCATCTCTGTTGCTTCTCGGATGAACGGCCGGGGTGCCATCTTTGAGGTGCCTTCGTGGACAAAGCCGGCGTAAGGCACGTCGTTGTAGAGGGTGGCAGAGTTCCAGCCGTCAAACCTCAGCTTGTTGCCCGATGCAAGCCTGCCTGTCTTGACAGGCGTCCTGCTGATGGCAATCTGCAGCGCGGCTTCCATAATGGTCTTGAACTGCTCGCCCCCTATCTCTCCGCTTTCGATTGCCTTTGCAAGGTCGTCAAGAAGGCTTGCTGCTTCTGCGATTCCCTTGGATTCAAGCGTCCCTGGCACGAGAATATTTCATAGAGATATGAAAAAGAGAATTAGTATCAGTGATCTGTCATCTTCTTTTTACCGGTAGCGTTGGCTGCCTTGCGCCTTGCCATTTCTTCATCTACTGCGTTTTGAACTTCTGCAGGCAATTCCTTGTAGGAAAAGACGCTTGTCTGTAACCCCAGGATTATGCCGCTAATGCGTATTTCCTTGGCACGTACATGTGGTGCAAAGGTGTTTTTGAAGGATTTAGTCGACATAGATGAAATCTACCTCGCCTTCTTTTGTCACGATCATCGCAGCTTCCTGATTATTTTCTCTCAACAGCTTTTTTACTTTTACTATGTCCAGTCCTATTTTCACGCTAGAAACGTCTGTGTACCTATCGCCTGAATCAGATTTCCAGACACCTAGTAGAGGTTCTTCGTTACTTTGGAGTAGGCGGTCATATGCTCTTTCAGTCTTGTCATTTAAATCGCCGATGTTGTTTGTAACGGCTATTACCGTCACATCATCATCTTTGCCATTCGAGAAATCCCTGTGAAACTCCTTGGCGACCTCTTTTCCACTTTTTAGACCATAGCCTTTGCCTGTCTTTGGACGGTAAGTGTACTCTTCAAACTCGGTTGTTGCGGCAAATTTTGCAAAGCTGTCTGCGGCGACGCGATATGAGGGCGGTTTTTGATTTGTTGTTTTGCTGCCATTTCCAGAACCACCACTCGCAAATCGACCGGTCTTTGGATCGTGATACGGATTGAATTCTCGGGTTGCACGTAATATTGCTTCACGTATCTGATCTTCAGAGTGCTCCTTGCCGCACTCTATACACTTTGAGACGGCAGGATAGAAGCCGACCTTGTATAGATCAAAATACAAGCATAGATGTCGTGACCCTTTGGTTGGCAACGACTTAAACTGGAGTCAAAAAACCAGAAAAGAACTAACGCTCATCCGACCTTCTTCCAGTCAGACCCGACACCTTGACGCGCAGACTCTAGCCGCAGGCATTCCCTGATATAGAAAAGATCAACATGGTACACAAACCCGCCGTTTATTTCCCAGGGCTTTATCCCGGCCTTCAGCAAGACCCATGTGTCGTAAACTTCCCTTGCCGCCCTTGTTCGCCACTTCACGGCGCCGGAATAGAACAGCTTTTCAAGGTCCTCTAGGACAAAGGGCGCCCGTTGGCCTCTTCCCAGGCAAGCGTGTCAAGCACTTCCTTCACCTCGGCCCACGGCAGGCTGTAGAACGTCTGCTCGTCCATGTGCAGGTAGTACTGCGCCATCCTTCTGTATATCTCGGCGGCCCTTCTTGCAGCATCCACCTTCTTGCCCGCCGGCATGTCCTCAAGCTCCGCCCTCATCGCCTCAAGCTCCTGGAACTGCTGCGTAGTTATCTTGTGCCGGGTGTATTTCACGCCGGCAAATTCAAACGACTCTTTTCGTGTCAGCTCCATTATCCTGTCGCGGTTTTGCGCCAAGATTTTTGCCACAAAGGCGCGCCAGGCGTCCTGCTCGCTCATCAGGCAGACACCGCCACCGACTTTGCGGTCCCTGCAAGCGTCTCCATCAGGTGCTTGCTGTTGCCGGCGTCGTTGCTCTTGCTGTGCCTTGTCAGGTAGAGGTCGATGAGCGTTATCGTCTGTGACGGCGCAATCGTGTACGTCGCAGACCGGGCAGTAAGCGACTTTGTGTCTGAGCGCAGCACGTCGCTTTTCACCCAGGTGTCAAACTCGACTGAGATGTCGCGGTTTGTAGGAAGGATGAACTTTGCCTGCGTCTCGCCGTTTGGCTTTATCACCTCGAGATTCCAGTTGACAGTCACCTTGAACCGCGGGGTATCGTAGTTGACGCTGTTTATGGAAAGTGGGTTGGAGCCCGAGCTTGCGCCGGTGTACGGCGCCAGCGAGTCGGCGCCTGCGTAGGTGGGCGTGGTGAACGGGTCTGCAGTCACCGCGGCCGGGATGTCCTTGCACAGAAAGTTCTGCGAGACCTGCACCGCGGCCTCTGTTATCTCGATCTCAATCTGGTCGGTCCTTGCGCCCAGGAAGCGGTACCAGGTCTCCGCATCATTTACGAGCTGTGTGTAGGCAAACGAAAGCGACTTTTCTATTGTGCCTGCGCCTGAGGGAAGCTCGGTGCCGTAGCGCACAAGCGCCGTGTTGACCGGCTGGTAGCGCAGCTCAAACGAGTAGAGCTCGCCTGTCTTGAGCATCTGGTACAGATCCCTCGAGCCTGATTCGCGGTATTTCTGCGACGAGACCTCTGTGGTCTCGCGCAGCATCACGTTGTGGCCTGCTATCGTAAAGGCAGGAGACGAGGGAGTCTGGCCAAAAGTCGCCTCTTCAATAAACTGCAGCTTCTTCAGCACATTCCATGTTCCGGTGGGAGCGTAGGACATGGCTCAAGTGCACAGTAGTCATGCTAAGAGAACTAGTCGCCGGAGACTATATGGATGAGTGGCGGCGGTAAACCAGTTGCGCCGTATGTTTAAATAGAATCTTGACGTTTCCTGAATTATGACGGTTCAGGGAAAGACTGAAACGCATCTGACGGCGGAGGAGCTGTTTGCCGTCATGGATAGGGCGCCCGACTTTTTCCGCGCGCTTCAACTTGAGGACATTAACGAGATCGAAAAGTGATAACCGAACGTTTTAGAAATTCTCTCACATCGTCAAAGTCCTTGTAATGACGCTGTACCCCTGTCAGCAGCCTGTGCATCTCCCGCTTTATGTCCAGTAACTCGATAAGCAGATCGTACCCGTTCCAGTTCAGAAATCTTATGCACGTTGCGGATGCCGATGTTTTGTTTCCATCGAAGAAAGGTCTCGACTCGGCGATTCCGTAAAGTATCCATGCCGCCATATTGATTATTCTTGTACGATGATCAGTTATACTCCTGAACTTCCCAAGCTGTTTGAAAATGGAGTCAAGTTCACCACGATTCACATCAAAATTATGCCCGCGCCTAGCCATCAGTCGCCGGTTGAATTCTATCAGCGCGTCGATGTCTTCCTTGCTGAATGATTCCTTGCCTATGACTGCCCACCACATTTGCCACCTAATAGGCTTTTCAGATCCAGTCTTGTACCTTGAAAGAAGCATCTATGACGTATCTACCTTGTAGTAGATTACCCTGTGCTGGCCCACCAGGTGCCAGAACGACGTATCGGTGATGTCGGCAGGGTCGTGCGCAGTCGTCCACTGCTCGAGGCGCACAAGCAACACGCCCTGCCCAAGCGACGTCCTGTTCTGGGCGATTATCTTGTCGACGTGCTGCTTCATCCTGCGCAGCTGGTCCGGCTCTGCCAAGGTGACTCTTTTTACAAAGACGTGCACGTCGACAAGCGTCTCGTATGCGTACTTGGACCAGCCAGTGACTGCAGGCCTCGAAGTTGTGAGGACGTGCAGGCAGTGCACCGCATAATTTTTCATTATCCCCGCGCCCCAGCCGGTGCCAAACTCGACGTCGGCTGCGGCGGGGTCCGTCTCGGCCCACTGCGACTCTAGCTTTTCCTTGACAAGCGTTTCTATAGTCTTTGTGAGGTCGGAGGACTGCCCGGCAACCTTCCAAGTTTCAGACATGGTTTTGAAAAGAAAAAAGAAAGAAAAGAGAACTTAGCGGCCCCAGAGCGCGGTCACGATGCCGGCCCCAAAGCCGACTATGCCGCTCACAAACGCTATGCTCGCCTTTTCTGCGATTTCTGCGTTGTTTGTCAAAAGCGCGCCGGCGGACACAAGCGCTGTTATGGCGCCGGCAGAAACGATGATGGCTAGGATTATCTGCTTTGCGTTCAGGCTGACTTTTTCGACGGATGGATCGCTCATTGCGATGTCTTTGGCGGAAACGGAAAAAAGAACTAGCTCAGGCTGAAAAGATACAGGATCGCAGCAGCTACGATGCTAAAGCCTGCTCCAAACGCGGCCCCCAGCGCCAGCATCCTGACCTCCCACCTTTTCTGCCTTGCCTCCCTGCGGGTTGCATCCTCCCTGGCGTGCTCGTCGGCTATAGGGCCCAGAGTCTGCGCCAGCCGGTCTATCTTGCCCTCGATGCGCCTGTCGCACTCGTGCAAGCGCGCAAAGTGCTCGCTCACATCCTGCCTGAAATTTTGGAACTCATCTCGCGCAATGTGGTCGAGTGCGCCCATGTCAGACATTCCCGCTAAATATCTCCCCTTCGCTTCCAAGCCTCAGCACGAACGCCTGCACTGCATGCTTGCTTGCCTCCATGTATTTTGCTGCAAGCTCGGGCATGCGCCTTGCAAGGAAGAAAAGCGACGCAGCCCTGTCAGTGGCGGCGTCCCTTATAGACTGCGTCAGTATGTCGCCGGCAAGAGGCAGGGCAGGCAGGCTTTGCAGTTTCGAGTACCTGTTTGCGGCAATGTACAGCTCGTCGTCTATCTGCGAGTCTGCCTGCGCGCCCTTGGCGTTCAGCAGAGTGTCTTGCGACGTGTCAGTTGCCGATCCCAGGGTTATCTCGCGCAGGCGCGCAATCTCGTAATATGTCATGGGAAAAGTACCGCAAAAAATGAAAAAGAGAATTACCGGCGCTTTGACTTGAGCGCCTCTATCTCGTCGACTATGGTCTTCAAGAGCTCGTTGGTGTTGCTCCTGCCCGACTCGCCCTCCCGGAGATATTTCTCAAAAATGGCCTTGAGGTCCGCCATCTTTCTCACCTTACTGCGCGGACGATATTCTGCAGCTCGCAGTTTCGTCTACGACGACTGACTTGACGCGATGTGTTCCAGATACGATCACTTGCTGGACCTCGTTCCTGCGCTGCGCCTCCATAGCAACGTTTCTTGCAGAGGCCATGCCAAACGCGACCCCCTTGACCGCAAGCACATTCCTGTACGTGTCGTTTGTCGTGTTGTCCTGCGCCTTCACCTGGTCCGCAATCACGATGTCGATGCCATACAGCTGCTCGAGCATGCCTGTCGCAGTCACATCGGGCCTAGCGTACTGGTAAAAGTTGTTCAGGTTGCTGTCCAGCAGCAGTTCCTGGTACGCCTTGGGGTGGATGAATAGAACGAGGTTGCCCGGGCTTACGTCGTAGCCTTGCTGCGCTATCAGCCTCTTTGCTGCAAGAAGGCCCTCTCGCTTGAACGTAAGGCTTGCGACGTCGTCTGAGGTGATCGCAGCCCCCGTGTCGGCCCTGACCCAGTTTGTCGGCGACACGGCGTCGTACGTAGTCGACAGCAGGTCTGTGGCCTCATCGTCTATTGCTGCCATCACCATCGCCTGATTTATCGCGTCGACAAGCGCAAAGGGCGTGCTCTCTATCTGCGAGTAGCCGACGCGCTGGACCGCGCCGCGAATCGACGGTGTTGCAGTTTTCTTGCTCACCGTCTGAGCCACGTTTGTGGGCTCGGTGCCCTCTGTGATTGCGCCAAAGTCAAACGCGCCTATGGTGTAAAAGTGCGCCCTGTCGTTTCCGGCCGGGATCTCCTCGTACGCGCAGTACTGCCTGACAGGCGTCTTCATCCTGCCTCCCGGCACGACTAGCACCTGCTTTGAGAAGAACTGCCCCATGTCTCCGGCAGATATCGTAACAGCCTCGGTCTTGGCCCCGCCTGCCCTGTAGCCCCACCTTTCCAGGTACTCGTTCTTGTCGACGTTCCACGAAACGGCAGGAAAGCCGGCATCTTTCGGGTTTTCCTTGACGCGCTGAAAGAACTCTATCACCCGGTCGTGCGACTCCTTGCTTGCCCTTCTCGCCGAGTCGTCGACCATGCTTGACGGCGCGGGCTTTGTACCTAGGACTTCGGCCAGCTTTTCAAGCTGCGCCTGCTGGGCGCTCTTGAAGTGCTCGCCGATTGCGTTGACGATGCTCTTTATGCCTTCCTGGAACTGCGTGCCTGTTATGTACTCTTTATCGTTTGATGACATGGTACACTGGTTGGATGCGCCGCTTGTAAGAGAACTAACCCTGCACTGCCTGCATGAAAAGTTCTCGATTATTTTCACCGTCGTTTCAGGTATCCCGGGCGTGGACGTTAGCGAGGCTTCGACGAACCTGAGGCCCCGGGGTATCGAATAGCAGCGTGCGTTTCCGCACACGTGGTCCTCCCGCTCAAAGAACGCGCCAAGCGACGTATGAAGTGGCGTTTCCGGCAGCTCCCTTTCGACTTCGGCCTCGTAGTTCAGCTGCATGAGGTCAGGGTCCCAGGAAAGGCGCATGGTGCCTATGACGTCTGACTGGTTTACGGGCTCGCCGGCGTTCTTTGGACTCCCTTCATGGTTCCAGAGCACCGGGACTGTCTTGCCGTGCGCCTTTGCGAGCTCTTCGGGCAGGTACAGGTTGCCGTTCCGGGAGATGCGCGGGATTGCTAATATTCCCTGCAGTTTTTTGTTTTCCTTTGCGGATATTACAAACTCAAGTTTGATCTGCGGCTTCACAGATCAGTTTGAAAGGAATCTTGAAAAGAGAACTAATTGTTGTACAGGTAACCAGAAAGACTTCTAATCATCAAGAATTCTTCTATGCTTGTCAGGGCATTCGCCCTCAGTATAATCATAAAAGTCGGCAAAATCCCAAACTGGCTTTAGGATGTAATGATTTTCGCAATAGATCTTATCACAATCCGGACAATAGAAATCTAACCCATCATATTTCTGCCCAACTAGGAATTTGTGCAAGTTAACTAGATCGTTATTCTTAATTTGCAATTCAAATTCTGCGATTTTTTTAGCTGGTACTGTTACTCCAAAACTACGAAGAGGACTGCTTACCACTAAACCATTTTTTCTTATTGAGATATAGGTAGTCTTTAGACCACAGATAGCACATCCTAGTTTGTGTTTTGCTTTAATTTGCGCAAGCACACTTCTACTTGCAACCCCTTCATTGGTAGCTTTGGACCTTATCACATCAAACGACAAACAATTGATGTTAAATGATCAGCAACTAATAAAGACACAGCTTAGAATCAAATGTATGTTGGAAAGTCTTTCTTGTGTCATTCTTTGTTAGGCACCGTTTCTTCTTCATCTGCTGTGCGCTGCAACATTTCATCACTTATTGCCTTCAAGACCTCAGGAGGCAGATCGTCGGTGTGGACTGCACTTAAGAATAGAAGACGAAAAACGTATTTGGGAATATCTTTTCAGCATTTGCCATTCTTATTTATCATCTTGCCGTTTTGCACCAGGATATATGTAGCCGCCGCGTTTCTTCTGACCTTCCATAGCTTCTTCCCATGTTTCAAAATGAGCTATGGGCAGAGTTGCTCTCCGGGTTCTTCAAAATCATCAACTCCAACAAGATCGTATCCAGTTTTAGGAGTGTGCCTTATCCTATCTTCATACGCCAATTCAACCCAGCCTTTTTCATTATCAGAAGAATCAGACATCCTACATACCTCCTCCAAATAGTTCCTCAACTATTCTAAGTGCTTCTAGTTTTTTAATATGATCATAGACGTACTTCATGTTACTGTGTTTCGTCATCTTCTAAAGTTTCGCGCCTAGCCATTTCTTCGTCCACTGCATCTTGCACCTCTGACGGTAATTCATCATAGTGAAAGACACCTAAGGATAAACCCAGGATTATTGCGCTAACAGGCAATTCGTCGTTATCTACGTGAGGAGCAAAGGTATTTTTGAATAATTTGGTTGGCATTTATCATTCACTCCATTTTGTCAAGCGGAGGTTTCCACAGTCATTTGCTTTTCGATCGTTTCATTTTCTCTATTTCTTCATCAACTGCGTTCTGGACTTCTGGCGGCAAATCTTCATATTCTACGAATCCGAATCGCATAGCAGTAACTATCCCACTAACGGTCAGTTCGGTATTCTCACAATCAGTAATGAACGTATTCTTGAAAGTAATTGTATCTTTATTCATTGTGAACCAACCTTAACTTTCCATCTTTAGTTATTACTGCACCATCTTGGTGGTTGTACTTCTTTAAAAAACCTCTGATCTCCTGATCTGAAAGTCCAAGGCGCATGAATGTAACATCGGTAAATTCGTTATGTGTTTTGTCTCTCCACCTACCTATGAAGAGTTTTTCGCCTTTTGAGTCTAGATCATTCCAGACTTTCTCTGTGTTTTCATTTAGGTCGCCGAGATTATTCGTTGCAGAGATCAGCGCAATATCGCGTTTGCCATCACCGTATTGTTGATAGAATTCTTCTTTAGCTTTTCTTTGTTTGAAAGCATATCCTTTGCCGGTGTCAGGATCGAAAGTATCATTTCTCTTTGGGACACTTGCCTTATAATTATCAAATTTTAATTTGGTAGTCTCATGTGAAGGATTTCTATATTTTCGACGGCCGCTCCCCGATCCGCCACCTGATGCAAATCTACCAGTGTTTGGGTCATGGTTTGGATTGAATTCTTGTACATCATAGAAAGATTGCTCAGGTTTTCCTGCTGGATATGCTTCCTTTGTTTGATTGTTGAATAAGTGATCATCCAGTTTCCATCCCACCGATCCAAGTATCGCCCTGCATTCTTCTGCAGAAACAAGACCCGCACTCTTTGCCTGCAGGAGCTGCCCAAAGTCGAACTGGAACGAGTCCTGCTTGCCCCACCTGAACTCTGCCTTCCCCGACGTTATCCGCGGTATTACAAGCGCGTTCATCATCCGGCGTATCTTTTCCATTATCCCTAGGAGGCGCGCCGAGTCCTTCTCCTCTGATATGCGGGCGTCTGCCATCGCCGACGGCTGCGTTATCAGCCTGTTTGCAGAAGTTTGAAGACCGGCCTCTATCTCCTGGTTTATCACCGGCGACGTGGCGTTGATGAGGTTGCCCCGTCCGTCGATAGTCTCCGTCGCAATCTCGACCTTCTTTGAGAGTATGCGCCGGTCGCCCGGCTCCAGTGCCCGCAGCTCTTCAACCTGCCTGTCAAATTCCGCCCTGGCGACGTTTTCAAAGAACCAGACGGTGACCGGCGAGCCGTAGCGTTCCAGAATCCTGTAAAAGAGCTGGATCTGGCGCCTGTAGATTTCAAGGTGCGGAAGCGAGCGCTTCTTTCCGTACGCAAAAGTCGAAAGCAGCGAGTGGAACATGCCGATGCCCCACGCCTCCCTGTTCAGCTCGATGTACTGCGTGTGGATGAACCTTGATGCGTCAAGGCGCACTTCGTTGCCGTTTACAAGCTGGACAAACTGCTCTGGCTGCCCGTAGGGGCTCCGCTTCAGGCCGGCCACGGAGGATATCTGCACCGGCTGCCAGTCAGATACGCCGATAATGGAATTGCCGCAGACAAGCCAGTCCCTGACTATGTATTCGATTAGCCTAGAAAGGTTGAACCTCTCCTCCCACTCCTCGCACGCTCTCACAGCATTCTTGTCGCCCTCAAAGTACCAGTCCCTCGACAAAATTTCAGAGACGTACGACTCGACGGCGTTCTGGACCTTGCCAATGGTGCGGTAGTAGTCGTAGCAGGTCGCAAAGTCGACCTCTGGCCTGACGTACGGGTAATAGTCGCCTGACACCTGCGAGCTCGTGCCGGGTTCAGAGAGCGTGACGCCGTAGATCTCTTGCTTTTTCCAGAAGCGAAGGTTCACACAGTGTCAGGGCGCAGAAAGGCAAAAGAGAACTATGGGCTTGCAAGGACGGTTATCCTTCTCCGCTCCGTGCTTGTTACCGTGCCGGATTTTTCGAGCTGGACTTCGATGTAGTGCGGCCCGGCGCTGCCCAGGTGGTTTTCGCGCGTGAACGCAAAGGTGCCTGCTCCCTGGTTCTGCGCGGTCCAGGCTCCTGTGAGCGGCGAGATGACGGTATTTCCGTCCGGGTCAGAGACCTTGACTATCGGAAGGCTGTACGAGGTTGCATCAAACGCGGCCTCGCCCTCGTCGAATATCTTGAACTGGTGTGCGCGCCCGTAGTCGCCTGTGTTGAAAACGTACCCTTGCGTCAGCACGAGTTTTAACATGGAAAGAAGGTAGCATGGAAAAGAAAAGAGAACTGTCTATTGATCAGAGATTTTCTTGCCCGATTTCAATATCATCTCGCGTCGATCCATTTCCTCTGAGACGGCTTTTTTAACCTCTTCAGGCAGGATGTTGTATCGCAATCCGCCAACACGCAATAGAGCGATTATTGCCCCTACCGGCATAGTGTCGTTCTTGACATGGGGCGCAAAGGTATTCTTGAAGATTTTTTCTGTCACTTTCTTGCTATCCATTTTAGCTCACCATCTTTTGTTATTGATACGGCATACTGTTGGTCATATTTATCTAAAAAGTCTTCTACTTGCACATCCGATAGACCAGAGCGTATGAAAACTATATCGGTGAAAACTCTTTTTCTTTCATCCAGCCAACGGCCAACGAATAACGTCTCCTTTTGTGCGTCTAATTCATTATACGCTTTTTGCGTTTTCTATTCAAATCTTCAAGATTATTCGTTGCACCGATTAGCACAAGGTCTACTTTACCATCCTCGTATTTTTTGTAAAATTGCTTTCTTTGTTTCTCGTCGTCAAAAACGTAACCCCTATCAGCTCTCGGATCAAAGGTATAGTTCACCTCCGTTGTGCAGCCCTGAATCTGTTGAACCCGTCGACGACACTTTTGAATGAGGGATTCCTATGCCTCCAGCCGTGCTTAGGGTTAAGGCATATCCGCCGGCCGTCGCCAAGAGTAACCCAATTACACGGACCTTCCTCCGCAACAAACCGGTTTTCCAAGTAGTATTCGAGTGAAGAAGCGATTGTTTGCGGTGCAACTTTTTCCAGTACGCGGCTATCCTGCGAGCTGGCAATTTCCCTGCCGCAGAAAGCGCATGTCAGCGTGTGCCAATTGCCAACCCTAGAGACATCGAGAGTGGTGCACCTGTGTTCCAAGGCGGAAAGTTTGCCGTAGCAGAAAAAGAGAACTTTCAGATTCTTGCGACGTGGAGCTCGCTTCCGCTCCTGAAGTGGTGCACCGCAGCCATGAACGCGTCGCCAAGGTCGAATGACAGCTTGCGCTTGTCAGGGTGCCCCCTGTCGTTAAAGACAGCAGCCTTCAATTGATATTGCAGGTCGGTAAATGCCGTGTGAATCCTCACCTTTCGCTCCTTCACCGCCTGCGACGCAACTATCGTCATGTCTGAAAGCTCGGTCCTGAAATTGACCGGCTGCGCGCTCAGGCCCCTGCTCTCAAGATCTCGTATGAGGCCAGGGTGCGCCGAGTCAACCAGCACGGTCTCGTATCTCTTGGCAAACTCGGACACCAGCTCGAGCATGGCCGCCGGCGACGGGCGCGCGTACTGGCTTGCCTCCTTGACGTACAAAATGCCGTTTGCCTGCTCCATGCCCACAATGGCAAAGTCGCTTGATCCAAAGGCAGGGTCCACGGCAAGCACGCTTGCCGCGCTGTCCTGTATGGCAAGGTCGTATTCTTCGATGCAGGCGTCGACCAGCTTGTATGGAAAGATGTTGCCGACGCCGTAGCCGTAGCGCAGGTTGTACTCGCGCTCAAACGCGGGCGACTTCATCGCCTTTGCTATCTCTTGCCGGGTGTAGATCTTGCCCACTCCAACTTTGTACGGCAGGTAGCGCTTGTGGTAGATCCCGCTCTGATCCTTGTCGAGCCTTTCGCAGAGGCCGCCGGGCAGGTTCGGTGTGGACACAAAGTCTATCTCGGGATTTGACTTTGGTATGTATCGCTCCGACAGCGCACGTGCATTTTCCTGCTCCTTTGGAGGAAAGAAATCCGCCTCGTCATTATAGACAAAGACAGGATTCAGGCCGCGCATTGCATCCAGATGGTGGCTTGGAAACGCCTCTATCTTCACTCCGTTTAGGTTCACAATTGTATTCTTGGTGGGAAACGGGACCGGGAAGAGAGCCTTTATTCTGTTAATGATGTCAATCGCAAGATCTATTCTGGGCCCGGTGACGATACATCCGTGACCGTTTGCAAATCGATTGTTTGACAGGCTCTTCCACGCATACCGGCGCAGCTTCAGCTCCGTTACGCCAAGTCCGGTTGCTTTGAGTATGTACCTATGTCTATGTTTTTCCTCGTCTTCCACTATCCACCCTTCATAGTCGTACAACGGATGCAGCCTGCCATTCTTGCGCGGCAATCCGACGATGTGCGTGAAGCAGCACTCTGATAGCTGGAATTTCTCGGCTTGCTCCTCAGTTATCTTGTAGTATTTTGCGGCGTATTCCTGGCAGTAAAAGGGCTTGCCCCGAAATACCGCCCAGTAAGACGCGTTGGCGTCAGCCGTCTTTGTCGGCTGCTTTCTGAGAATCAGCGGTTTGTTTAGTTCCTCTGTTATGTCCAATCTTCAGAGCCTCCGGCCCATCTCGCAAGAGCCTTACTATGTTGACTGAAGCTTCGATCTTCATCCGCTCGGCCTCCAAGCGTTCTCTAACACGAACATCATAGCGAGATGCTATTTCGTGGCAATTCCTGACGGCAGATTCAAGGCGCGCTTTTAAAGTCATGATTTCATGAGCGAGCCGTCCGCTGACTGCCTTTTCTAATGCGTCCTGATCCTGAGCGTAGATTTGGCTCTGATAATGGCGGAACTTTTCTTCAGATAGCGACATGTGACGCATTATCTCGCTATCAGAGTAGCCTGCTGCATAGTAGCGGCGCATTTCAAGCAGAGCTTTTCTTGTTTCGTCCTCGGAGTTTGCATCGACCACATGCAGTATTGATTCGGATCAGAAATAAGGACTAAAATAAGATCTAGTTTTCCCACTCGCCCCGGTCCCGCGCAAGGGGCAGCCTCTCCGCCTTTGCCCGGTAGTCAGAGTCGCACTTGAAGCAGTGGCAGATTCCGTTTTCCCATTTCACGCGCCAGCTGGCGCACTTTTCGCACGGCTTGCCGTAAAAGCCGTCCATGAGGGCCTCGGCCCTGTTTGTGGGCTCGTAGAGAAAGTGCACGTCCCGCACCACGCCCTTGAGCGTCTTTGTCACCTGCTTGCTCGTGAGGCTGAAGAGCTCCTTGACCTTAGAGACGTACTCGCTTGCGCCGTGCTTTATCGTCGAGACAGCCACTATCTGCGCCAGGTAAAACTGCGTTGCGGCAGGTATGGTCTGCCTTGCATCCCAGGCTTCACGGGCGAGCTTTTCGGCCCTGTCTGCAAGCAGGATGTACTCGTCATACTGCTTCTTGTCAAGGAGCGACAGAAACGGCCTGCCGCGGAGCTTTTTCTGCACCTCCTGCAAAAATTCTATCTTTTTCTGCAGATGGTCTATGTAGGGCTGGTTCTCCTTTTCGCACCTTGCCCTGTCCGGCTCCTCCGCTGCCCCGTCCTGCCGCTCGGAAAAAGCGGAACTAGTTTCAGGTTTAGTTTGCTCAACCTCCGGCGAAAAGCGCCTGTCAGTCCACCCCATTGGTCCACAAATCTGCGAAATGTAGTCGGCAGAGAAATCCTGCAGGTCGTTTCTCAGTTTTGCGGATATCTTGTCCTTTGGAAAGCCGGCCATCTCGAGCTGCTCGCCGGCGTAGACTATCCACTTTTTCACCTCACCGTGAGCGACCCTTGCCTGGCTCAGCGCCCACTCGTACTCCTCCATAGCCATTTTTTCCGCCGACATAGGCAGCAAGAAGCATTCTTGTATTAAAAGTAATATGTTATAACATGTTAGCACATGATAAGGCGTGCTGCCCATGATATCAGCAACGGCAAACAATATAAACTAGCATGTCATAACATGTTACATAATGCACAGGGGTTGCACAAGTTGGTAAAGCGCGGAGGCAAGGAAGTGATAACGGTAGAGATCTTCAAGCAGACCTACGACCTGATGAAGGCAAACGCGGGGAAGCTGAAGTGGAACACGAAGGAGTACATCAATTCCGTCCTGGCAGAGGCAATCGAGCGTGACAGGTTCCTGCAGACCTACGCCCCGAACCTCTCAAGGGTGGGCTACCAGGACAACATCCTGTTCATACGGGACGCAAAGGTAGGCAAGACTGCCGATATCTTCCTCAAGGACAGGGTCCTGTACTGCGGGCTGTGTGAGTCAAAGGACTGCATCCACATACACTACGCGTTTGCGCTCCCCGAAGTAGCCAAGATGTACCTTCGCAAGCCACGTTAATCGTCCATTTGATAGACAGTTCAGAATCGACTTGCCACAGAAGGAAAGGAAAAATACGGACGGATCAAAGTTTGATCTGTGCTCTAATTCAAGACTTCTATCTGTTGTTTTGTTTGAAGTATTGCATTGATTAATTCCTGAGGCATATCTTGCGAAAAGAGAATTTCCACGCCTACCACTTCACCTTTTTCATCAAGATCAAAGTATCGATCGTTACCTGCAGGAATGGTCTTTGCAACTTTCTTGCCTTCTTTTAGTTCTATGTAAAGAGCCTTTGCTTCTGGATCATAGGTCACTGAAGCCAAATTTTGATAATCCCCCTCGGCTTGTTTGCATTGCAGATATTATATGAATGACGCGGTCAACTTCTTTTGTGTGTATGACCACGAGAAAGCTTCTCCTCGCTGGCATATATCCTCTATCTTCCCGACTGATTTGTAATTCTTTCGCTCGGGGTCAAACACCCTCTGCAGTGGCGATTTACAGACCTTTTCGACATCCGCCTTGTCTATACCACGTTGAATACAGCGATGCAGGGCATGAGAGCTAAAGATGACTTTGATTTCATCGCTGGACAAGGTACTTAGCAAGATAAGAAGGGTGTTAATAAAACCACCTTGGCTCTATAACTCATAAATGAATTGGACCCCAGATGTACCTGAAAAGGCCTAGGCAGTAAGCAAATATCCTTGCGCCAGCAACTGACAGCAGATGTTCCTAGGCACCTGTGGCTGGAGCTACCAGGAATGGGTGGGGCTTTTCTACCCGAACAACAGGGTAGCCAAGCTCCCGTTTTACGCCAAGGTGTTTGACACTGTAGAAGTAGACTCGTCATTTTACAGGATGCCCACCAAGTCGATGGTCAGGGGATGGGAGAAGGCTGTCGGCCCGGCGTTCAAATTTTCGCTAAAGCTTCCAAAGACCATAACCCACGACAAGGCCCTAGTCGGCGCCGACGACGAGCTTGCTGCGTTTCTTGAGGTGATAAAGCCCCTGCAGGATGCAGGCAAGCTCGGGTGTTTGCTTGTGCAGCTGGGGCCGGCTTTTACCTACGACAAGGTAGAACATCTGGAGTCGTTCCTTGAAATTCTGCCGACAGACATCAAGTTTGCAGCCGAGTTCCGCCACGATTCGTGGAACAGGAAAGAAGCGTGGGCGCTTTTGAAAAGGTACAAGGTCGCAAACACGATTACAGACTCGCCAATAGAGTTCCTTGCAGAGCCCATCGTCACTGCAGAACACGCGTACGTCAGGTGGCACGGCAGGGGCAAAAAGATCTGGTTTGACTACAACTATTCTGAAGAGGAGCTGTCGTCGTGGGCGGAAAAGATGAAAGCAATAACGTCAAGGGCAGAAACGTACGCTTACTTTAACAACCATTACAATTCAAAGGCGCCTGCCAACGCCCTGCAGCTGTTGCAGATTATGGATGCAATTACAGAGCCGCAGGAAAAGGTCCTGAGGCTCATCGGAAGGCGGGCAAAGCGGGCGGCAAAGATAACCGATTATATTGATCAGGGTCGCGCATAGGATACATCGACAACTATCTTCCGATCATGGTGAAGAATTCTAATATAACCATTTCATAGAGACGACCTCGCTAATTCTTTAATTAATGACACTTAGTGTTGCGGCATGGAACGCGCGAATTTTTCTGCAAAGGACAAGACTCTTGAGCTGAGGTTCATAGGAAGGACAGAAACAGAGCAAACGCCAAAGGTCGCCCTTTACGCCGTCGAAAAGGGCGCCATAAGAAAGGTCGAAGTAATAGAAGGAAACAGGATAAGCCTAGCAGAGCTTGCAAGAAATGTCAAGGAGGGCACGTACGGCTTTGGGCCTGACATGGAAGAAAAGCAGGTCACAAAGGAGATGCTTTCCACCTTCAGGCCGAAGGAAAAGCTGGCCGAGTGGGCAAACACCGGTGTGATTGAAATCGTGCCAAAGTGGCGCGACTGGATACTGCCCATCGTGTGCGTGCACGGCGACGTGCACAGGTGCAGGCCGATAATCTGGCCGCTCAAGGTCGTGACACTCGCTAAATTCGCGCCGAAGGTCGAGTCTTCAATCATCACGACAAAATCTGATATCACTTTCAGGCCTTTTCCAACACTTGAGATACCGCGCTTTTGCGCCCCCATCTGCAACGCGGTCGTCGAAGTCTATGAAAAGACCTGCTGTTGCAGGCTGAGGCCGCCGTTTGACATCGACGACATTCTTGGCAGGCTGAAAGACTGGCTCGAGCGCGTTCCGCCCATCCCAGATCCGGACCCCGGCCCCATAGGACCCTTCCCCGAGCCAGGCCCGATACCGATCCCGCTGCCAGGGCCGGGGCCGGATCCTGTGCCTTTCAGGCAGATAGAAAGGGCTATGAAGATGGCAAGGGCGATGGACGCGCCGGTGCCTCTTGGCAACCCGCCTGAAAAGCTCGCAGAGGACTATTACGCGCTGTCCGCGCTCCAGCCGTCTGAGAGGCTTGCGTACATCGACGACCACTACTACCTCTACCCGATATTCTGCACCTGCAGCACAAGGAAGGTCGGCGAGACCCCGGTAAACGAGTCAGGCGAGTTCAGTTTCTGCTACTGGCGCCCGCCTGTTCGCGCCGGATGCAGGGTAACGTACTATTACAAGGTGAGGCAGTGGCAGGAAAACCAGTGGGTGTACATCTACGACGGCTCGACCACGAACGACTACTTCAAGGCGTCAGACGACGCGCACCTGCGCACCTGGAAGGGGCTTGCGTGCGATCCGGGAAGCGAGGTGCCGGGCGACGGCAACTTTGTCCTGCTGGAAAACATCGGCGCGATCCCGAGCTGGCAGCTTGTCAGCCCCTTGCAGGACAGCGAGTTCGGGCTGTCGTCTGCAAACCCGGGCGACGGGCTTGTGAACCACGACTACACGGGCCAGCCCTGGGGGCAGACCCTGAGCTTTAGGCTGAAATTCACGGAGGGCATGAAGGGCCTTGGCGCAAAATACTACAGGGTCAGCCTGGCAAAGGCAGACTCTTTTGGCGACCCGATAGGGACTCCGCAGCCGCTGACAAACCCTGTTGCGTGGAGGCGCTGGAAGTGGGTCGGCTCGCAGCTCCAGACGGAGGCTGTCGCGCTGGGACCAAACGTCGTCGGCTCAAACTCGGGCCTGTACCTCATCCCGTACGAGGCAGACGCGCCAGACGGCGGGTGGCTCTGGTTCCAGTTCCACCAGTCGTGGAACACGACGCTGGGCGACAACGCCAAGTACCTCATAACAGTCGAGGTGTTCGACGCGGCAGGCAACAAGCTCAAGCCACAGGGTTCTGCGGGCTCTGGAACCGACAAGCCGTTCACCTTCAGGCGCTGGTCCACTGAAGCCGTGACTGACGCGGTCAACTACGCCGCCCTCGTGCACATGTTCCACGCAGACAACATCGCCTGTTACGGCGACATCGTGGATCTGCGCAAGAACGGCGTGCCGTCGACTGAAGAGTGCCAGTTCATACAGGGCTGCGAAAACGACAACTTCTCCGTCGGGTTCTATGCCTTCCACGCCAGGAACTTTATGGCAGGCTACAGGCTGTGGTACCACCGCGGGCTCAGCGGCCCCAACGTCGACCTTGAGACCGGAACCACCAACGCGCCGGCAGGAATCCCGCCGGTCCCAAGCCCACTTGACTCGTCAAACGCCAAGCAGTCCAACTCGGCAACGTTTGGAACCATGCTTGGAACGCACCAGAAGTGCTCGTTTGCGATAGAGCTGCGGGTGGAGCCCAAGCACACGAACGGCTTTGGCATAATCACGGCCTACAGGGCAGCAGACACGGCTGCAGTGGCGCTTGAGAAGGTGCCCTGCCTCGACCTTGCCTCTATCCCGAAAGTGGTGGAGAAGATAGAGCTACTGAAGTAGCTCTTTCCTCTTTTTTTCTCCAGACGGCAGGAGTGAGTATCTTTTTTACATTGATTTCCTAGGTAGCCAGACTAGCGAGGGAAGATATACTGCATTTCTCACCCGGCGCTATGCCAAAACTAGGCATGACGCAAATCGCTGCGATAGCAGTCGCGACGGTGCTTGGGGCGTACGCTGTTTCTTCATCGTTTGCCACCAAGGGCCTGACTGCAGAGCAGATCCTCGACATCCAGTACGCCGACGCGGCGGCTGTAGACTATTTCCTGAAAATCGATGGCATTGAAGGCGAGTCTGCCAACAGCAGGCACGGAGGCGAGATAGAGATAGAGTCGTTCAGCTGGGGCGCGGCCCAGAGCGGCACCGGCGGGTCAGGCGGCGGTGGAGGCGCAGGAAAGGTATCGTTCCAGGACATACACTTTACCGCAAAGACGAGCAAGGCGTCGCCAAAGCTGATGCTTGCGTGCGCTTCTGGCGAGCACATCAAGGACGCGGTGCTTGTGGGCGAGCTGAGCGGCAAGCGCGGCCAAAAGTTCCTTGAGATAAAGCTGACCGACGTGCTCGTAAGCTCGTACCAGTCAGGCGGCTCCGATGGCAATGTCCCGACAGACAGCTTCTCGCTGAACTTTGCCAAGATAGAGTTCACGTACTACCCGATGAACAGGGACGGCTATCTTGGCGCGCCCGTGAAGGCCGGATGGGACATAAAGGAGAACAGGAGCGTCTAGGCTCCCTCCCTTTTTTGAAACTTACTGCAGGTCTATTTTTACCGGCAGCGCCGCCCTGTCAAGCACGTCGCCTCCTATTTCCGGCCTTGCTTCTGCCTGTATAGTGTAGTGCCCTGTGGAGGCAAACGGCATGACTATAGACAGCGACTGCAGGTCTGGAACGGCAGGCACCAGCACGTGCGACTCGTGCACTATGACGCCAAGCGCGTTCACAGCCCTGTATGTTACCACGAACTCCATGCCGTCCTTCTTGCTCCAGATGTCAAGCGCAAACATGGCCTTGAGCTGCGAGCCGGAATGCACCACCTTGCGGAGCTCGAGCCGGGCCAGCACCTTGAACTTGTGGTCCTTCTTGAACTCCTCCTCGTCCCTTGCAAAGAGCCTGACCTTTGGCTTTCTCTTGTACGCTGCCACCGCAAGGCCGGCGCCGGCCGCGCCTGCCGCTATCGGTATCGCAGGCCTCTGGAGCAGGTATACCGCAATTGCGATGCCAGAGATTCCAAGTATCGCGCCTGCGATTCCAAGTATCGTGTACAGGTACAGCGACAGGAACGGGATCTCGATGGTCAGAGTGCTGAACCCTGCAAGGTCGCCTCCGGGCAGGTTCCTGACCTCGACTGTGATGACGTAGGTGCCCGGCTCTGTGAACGGAAGCTCGACGTTCCTTGTGACAGTCGATTCTCCACCCACGTCGAGCACCTCGGTCTTGGTGTGCAGGTTGCCGTCGGCGTCGTTGTAGGTGAACGTGAACTCGAACTGCCTGTCATCCTCGCCGTCGTTTGTTATCTGCACCGCAATCTCTGCAAGGGCAGACGGGTTGGTGAAGGTGTCCACCACAGCGCCGGGGTCGGTCAGGTTGGTCTGCTTGACCTCCTCGAGGCCCACCTTGACCGTGACGTCCTGGTCAACCTTGATCTCTGCCGGCAGCGCGACCGGCTTGCTTGCCACCGATACGAGGTCGGACAGGAAGACCGAGACCTGCTTTGGCTGGAGGAACTCCTCGATGATCGTTATGGCGTTCATCTGGGTGCCTTCCTGCATTCCGATGCTGTCCAGGAGCTGCACATTGAATGCGGAAGGCGTTGGCGGTGTCTCTATGATGATGACTCCCGGGCCCGGCGGGGCTGTGGCTGCCACGTTTGCCGTGATTGCATAGTTGGAGAAGTGTGGCAGGGTCGCGCTGTAGGTGTACGTGCCGGCTCCCGACGACACCTTCGTAATCGAGGTTATCTGCTCCCACTGGTTGGTGCCCTCGTTGAGCAGCCATAGCTTCAACAGCGGCCAGCCCTGCGCGTCCCTCTGTGCGCTGTTGTCTGCAACCCACTGGTCGTTGACCGTGAACGTGAACTTGGGCGGGTTCTCATAGTATTCCCTGACCGTCGGGTCCTCGGCTCCGGGGACCGTTCCCCACCACCTGACGTCAAGGTATATGGGCTTGAGCTCGTCTGTGGGCGTTGGCGCCGGAGCGGGCTTTTCCGTGACTGCGACTACAAGGCCAAAGTCCGTCGTGTCGACCTTGGGCGTGAACTCGATGTCCAGCATCGAGATAAAGTCCTTGTGGCCTGCCAGCGCCGGCGTTTCCTCAAAGTTCAGCCTCATGAACATGTTCGAGTATGCCGGCACTTCGAGCTGCGACTCTGACATGACGACGTTGTTTGTAGGTATGTCTGGGGTCGGGGTCACCGGCACCGAGTATGTCCTGAGTATGGTTATCTGGTCGGGCAGGTTCGGCCTCACCACGGTGCCGTTTATCGGTATGGGTACTGGTATGACGTCGTTTCTCAGCTGCGCCGCGTTGCCGGTGTAGGTGTAGGAGCCGCTGACCTGCGTGCTTGGCATCGGGCCTATGGATTCTTTGGTTTCTACCACGAGTATGCCGATTATCTGCGCGGTAACGCTGTCTGTCACGGCAAGCGACTCGACTATGGGCGGGACCGCGCTGACCTTCAGGCCCAGCGTTATCTGGTCGCCCACGTGGAGTGACTCTTCAAGTTCGGGAGGCGGAATCAGCGTGAGCTCAAGCGAGTCTGCCATGGTCAATCCGTCATGGAATACCGGGTTTTCGACGCACTCTGACGGGACGCATATTCCTGCCGACAGGTCGAAGGGCTCGTCAAACGCCAGCGTGCGGATCCACGACACGTTGGTCAGGATTGCCATCACCTGCAGCGACTCGGCTATTGAAACAAACCGCCCTCTCCTCGCCTCGTCTGCAATCCCGATGCTGTCATTGATGAACCTTGACAGTCGTATCGAAATGCTGTCAGTTACTGCGACTGACTCTTTTGGCGTCGGCGGCTTGAATATGCTGTCTGCAGCTGTTATGGCATCTTGTATTTCGCGGACATAGGTCGGCGTTGCGACGACGCTGTCTGTTACAGATAGGGTCTCGCTGAGCGGTATTCCAGGCCTCTTGATGTCGTCGACCACATTGACTATGTCAGATATTACGACGCCCGTTATCTTGGCAGTCACCAAGTCGGTTACTGCAAGCGAGTCCGCGGCTGTCTTTGCGACAGACTTTGATATCTGGTCCGAGACGGCAACCGAGTCCACCGGCCTTGGGCCCAGGCGTACCAGGTCTGACAGTGTCAGCGTCTCTGTCATGGTCCTAGTCACCCGCCTGACTATGTCGTCTTCGATGCCAAGCGCGTCGGCGACCTGTCTTGTGACAGCTGTTATGCTGGCTACCACCGAATCGGTTACTGCAAGAGACTCTCCTGCAGTCTTTGTCACCGTCTTGGTTATCTGGTCTGTGATCTCGACAGCGTCTGAGGCTGCTCTTGCGGTGACCTCGGCTGTGACAGAGTCGGTAACCAGAAGGCTGTCAAAGACAGCCCTTGCAGTTATCTTGGCTACTATGGCGTCAGTCACCGAGACGCTTTCTGAGAGCGCCGCGGTGGTCAGCCTTGCTGATATTTCGTCTGTGATTGCCAGCGAATCGGATATGGCCCGGGCGGTTACCTTTGCCACGATGGCGTCTGCGATTTGCACGGTGTCAAATATCGCCTTTGCCGTGATCTCGGCTGTCACGGCGTCTGCCACGCCAAGAGAGTCGCTGATTGCGCGAGCTGTTACCTTGGCTGCAACCTGATCCGTAACCTGCAGCGTGTCTGAGATGGCGCGGGCGGTTACCTTGGCAGCCACCGAATCGGCGACAGTCAGCGAATCAGATATCGCTATTCCGCTTATTCTGGCCGTAACAGAGTCCGAGACGCCGAGTGAGTCTGACACGGCGCGGGCGGTTACCTTGGCTGAAATGGTGTCCGCCACTGCCAGTGAATCGGATGCGGCGCGCTTTGTGATCTTGGCAGAGAGGGCGTCGGTCACCGACAGCGCGTCGGATACCGACCTTGCCGTCACCTTGGCGGTAACGGCGTCAGAGATGGCAAGTGAATCGCTTATTGCGCGAGCGGTAACCTTTGCCGTGATTGTGTCTGTGACTGCGAGCGTATCTGCAATTGCAGCCAGAGTTATCTTGGCGCTTATGCTGTCTGTTACAGACAGGCTATCGCTTACCGCGCGGGTGACGACCTTGGCCGTCACAGAGTCGGTGACGGAGAGTGTGTCGCTGACAGCCCTGCGCGTGATCTTGGCTGTTATCGAGTCGGCGACTGCAAGCGAGTCGAATATGAGAGTAGTCGTTATCTCGCCGGTCACAGAGTCGTCCACGTCAAGCGAATCGGCAATCGACCTTGAGACCCTGCGAGTGATGGCGTCGTCAACATCCAGCGAGTCGCTGACTGCCTTTGCAGTAACCCGAGCGGATAAGGTGTCTGCTGCCTGCAGCGAGTCTGATACCGACCTTGAGACCCTGAATGTCATGGCGTCAGAGACTGCAAGCGAGTCGGAGATCGAGATGGCAGTCAGCCTGCCTGCCACGTCGTCATCTACTGACAGGGAGTCTGACAGAGGCTTTGTGACCCTGATCGCGATTGCGTCTGTGGCCGCCAGCGAGTCTGAGATGGCCTTTGCCGTGACCCTAGCAGTCAGGGCGTCTGCCACAAGCAGGCTGTCAGACACGGCGCGCCTTGTTATCTTGGCGGATATGGCGTCTGATACGCCGAGCTGGTTTGCCAGGTTCACTGCAACAACCTTTGCCGCTACCGTGTCTGCAACGCTCAGGCTGTCGCTTATTGCGCGGGCCGTTATCTTGGCTGTAACAGAGTCGGCAATGCCCAGGCTGTCTGCTATCGCCCTTCTTGTCACCTTGCCAGAGAGAGCGTCTGACACATTGAGCGAATCGGATATTACCCTGCCGGTGATCTTGGCGGTAACGGCGTCTGAGACTCCAAGAGAGTCGCCGATAGCGCGGCGGGTGATCTTGGCTGACACCGAGTCGTCTACATCAAGCGAGTCTGAAATGAGCCTCAGGTTTGACTTGGCTACCACTTCTGTAACCTCCAGCGTGTCAGAGAGGGGTACCGTGCGGTGGCGCGTCCTGGCGGCGGAATCCTGCACTTCAAGCGATTCTGACGGCGACCGGAACTGGCGGTAGACCCTTGTCGGCGTCTCCAATATTGCAAGCGAATCAGACGTGGCGCGCACGAACACCCTGGCTGCAGCCAGGTCTGCTGACACGGACAGCGAGTCGCCTATTTGCTTGTTTGCGGCCTTGGATATCGAGTCCGACGTCCCTATCGAGTCAAAGATGGCCCGCGCAAGCGCCCTCGTTATCGCGTCTGCTACTGCTATTGCGTCTGCAATCGCCCGCTTGCGCGCCTTGGATATCTGGAAGTCGATGTGTACGCTCTCGTACGTGTCGTTGAACGAGTCGGCTGTGAGCGACGCGTCGCCCAGCGCCGACACTATCTTGCCCTTGAACTTGAGCGCGCCAGAGTCAAAGTTAGAGTTTGACTTGACAAATAGCGCGTTCACCACGTCGTCGGCAGCACGCGCAGTCGCGGCATAAACCCACCTGTGCGTGCTTGCCGCAGACACCGTGAACAGGGCGCCAAAGCTCGTGCCGTCAAAGTTGCGGTAGTCAAGCGTCCCCGATGTGCCCGACGACGAGACCAGGACGCCGGTGGTGCCCGACGGGTGGTAGGCAAAGTCAAACGCCCTGCTCGAAGTTGTGCCGATGTTGGTGGTTATCACGTTCCAGGTGCCCGGCGTTCCTGCGTCAAACAGCGAGCACGACAGGTCGCTCAGGCTGTCGGACTGGCAGACCATGACCTTGGTGGAGCTTGCGGCAGGGTCGGGCTTGACTGTCACGAACTTGGCAAACTCGCCGGTGTCCGGCGGGTTGGGGTCGGCGTGGGTCGGCGTGGTCCACGAGCTCCCGTTCCACCTAGAATACTTGATGCTGTTCTGGCCGTTTCCAGTTATCGCAAGGGCCGCGCCGGACTTTTCGTAGGCGATGCCTATCGACTCGCCGTCCAGGTTTTCGGTGCCAAGGAAGTTTGACAGCAGCTGCTGGTTGCCCCACACCGAGCCGTCCCACACCAGCGCGTAGGTGCTCAGCGCGTTGACGTTCATGGCTACAAGCGCCATCTCGGCAGAAGCAGGGTTGGCCGCAAGCCTCAGGTACCTTACCTCTTCTGCGTCAGACGCCCCGCCGAGGTTGACGCCGGTCTCTGCAGACAGCGCGGTGCCGTCAAAGGTCCTGTACCAGAAATCGTTGTCGTCGGTGCCCTCCTTGTCGTATACTATCATCGCAGTCTCGGTCTGAGTCGAGAACAGCACGTCGTACGCCCTGTAGTACTTGTTTGCGTCGACTATGCCGGTGTCTGCAAAGTCCTCTGCGACTAGTGTCCAGTTGCTTGCAGAGGTGCATGCGCTGTCACACTTGAACAGGTTGAGCGTGCCGTCGGCGCTCTGCGACACCACAATCCTCATCGAAGTCTCGGGGCTGAACCTTATCTTGGCATCCCTGACAGGGCTTCCGGTGTTTGGCAGTTCCACTTCTGCACTCCAGGCCTGCGTCGACGGGTCCCACTCCCTGTACTTGGGCGAGTTGAGCGTGGCGCTTCCGGTGTTTGACCTGTAGACTGCCGCTGCTGCAGAAGACGATGCAGGAGCGCCTTTCTCCCCTATCATTGACTCGTCGATGTCGATTGTGCTGTCAAGCACCTTGGTAGAGATCCTCGCCACCACAGAGTCTGTGATTGCCAGAACTACTGAAGGGAACTTTTTGACCAGGCTTGAGCGCCTGAAATCTATGCGGAACGACTCTGACGACGAGTCGCCTTCAGTCGTAAAGCCGTCGTCCCCGAGCGATGCCACGTTGGATGTCAGGCCGTACCATACCAGCGGCGAGATGTCCGACCCGTCGTCCATTGCGCCGCCCAGAACCGACACTGCGTCTGCAGCCGTCGGGTTTGACTTCTCGTTGAGCGCGATCCACGGGTGCGTCGTCCCGTCGTCGCTCAGGGTCGTCTTGGCTGTCCAGGCGCTTGGGGAGGAGTGCTTCTTGAAAGCTATCGATCCTGAATCCGTGGCCCAGACCAGTATGCCTCTGAACGCGGCGCCGGAATTGTCCCAGGCGTAGTCAAATACACGCGTTTCTGAAGTGTCGATGGCAGCGTCGTGCTTGTAATCGGGGCCGTTTTCAAGGTTAAAGACCTGCCAGCTGCTGCCATTCCAGTCCGCGCTGTCGAGCATGTGTACAAAGCCGTCGTACCCGCTTACTCCCAGGAATACGACCTGCGTGCCTGCGTTTTCGTTTCCTACAAGCCTTATCCACCTGACAGTGCCTACGTCTATGTCATCGCCTCCGGATGTCATGACTTCCGCTACCGAAGACCACAACCCGCCGCTGAACTCCGAATACATGACGTCGTTGCCCTGCCCTGCGACGGCTATCAGGTCGCCGGTTGTCGTCTCAAATGCTATGCCGACTGCCTCATAGTCTGTTGAGGAGACGGAGCTTGTGAGCTCCTTCTGATCGCCAAAGGTGTCAGTCGAACCGTTCCAGTACCACGCTGCAGCCCGGCTGTTGGTCGATGAAAGCGCCACGAGGCCGAGGTCATTGGAGTTGGTTGTCCTGCGCGAGTCCATCCTGACAAAGCTGTAGACGTTCTCTGGAATTATCGAGCCAGTGTCGTTGAAGCTGGACTCGTCGCCAAATGTGTGGCTGGAGTCAGGCATTACCCTGTAGAACAGGTCTGCCGTGTTGCTGCCGGGCGACACCCTGTCGTAGACAAGCACAAGGTCGCCGGATGTTTTTTCGTACTCGATGTCAAAGGGGCGCCACGTGGCCGCCGGCTCGCTGCTCCACAGGTCGGCTACGTCGTGGGTGACTGTCCAGTTGCCCGGAGTCTCGCAGTTGTTGTCGCAGGCGTACGAGTCAAGCGTGCCGTCAGAACTCAGCACAATTATCACGCGCTTTGTCGACACGGGGCTCCACTCGAGCCACGCGTTGCGTATCGGGCTTCCGGCGCTTTCAAGCTCCACCTCCGAGCCCCATGTCTTTGTCGTCGGGTTCCACTCGCGGTACTTGGGCGAGCTTGTGCCGTCGACGCCGGTGTTAGACCTGTAGGCAATCGCCGCGACGTTGGTGTCAGGGACGATTGTTTTCTGGGCGTTTATAGAGTCGGACACGCCAAGCGACTGGCCGATGCCCCTGCCTGTTATCTTTCCAGTTACGCTGTCTGCCACTTGCAGCGATTGCGAGATTGCCTTGCCGGTCAGCTTTGCCGTTACGCTTGGAGAGACAGAGATGGAATCGGAAGTAGAACGCGAGGCAGGCAGTGGCTTTAGGGCTATCGTCATCATGCCCTTGACGCTGCTTGCAGTGAGCGTGTTGGTCGTATCCCCGTACGTGCCTGCCGTGGACTTTTTGCCTGTAACAATGCCAAGCCGGCCGTCGTTGCCTGCTGCCGTGCCTTCGTTTGCACGCAGTGTGATGTTTGAAAGGTCGGCGTTTGTCCAGGTGGCACCAAAGTTCTGTGCGTCATCCATCAGGGTCGCCGCTATGACAACGAGTGTGTTTGCCGCCGTGGTGGTGGCGCCGGTCGCCGCAAGGCTGGTATCAGAAGTTGCATCCACGTTGCCACTTGTCACGTCCCAGGGGTCGCCAGTGTCGGTAACACCCCGGAAGGCAAGTATGACGCCGAGCTGGTGATTACCCGAGTCCGAGGTGGTCGGTGCACCCTGCGAGCCGTTGTAGCGGGACCAGAAGACTGTGAGCCTCGTAGATGTTGTACCGCCTGCAGTGCCTGTCCCCTGCGGCGAGTTGGTGACCTCGGTCCAGGTGCCGCCGTTCTGGTTGGTAATCGAGACTGCCTGGTTGACAGTCTCGACAAAGAGCAGGAGGATATCGTCAGTCTCTATCCCCGAAGGAAGTGCAGGCGTAATTGCACCCGCTGCGCTGGAGGCCGTGCCGGCTGCAAAGAAATGCGGCGCCCTGTCTATGGTGAGCGCGCCCGGCGAATACGCGCTCACCGCAGGGTTCACGCCATCGCTTGCAATGCCGTACACGTAGTAGGTGCCGGCTACCAGCCCTGTTGTGTCCCATTCGCATGTGACATCCGTGCCCTCTGGTGCCGTCGCACAGGCGCCAGAGATGGCTGTGCCATCAAGCCCGCTATTGTCCGTGTCGTAGTAAAACGCCACAGTCACGTCCTGGTCAGGGTCCGACAGCGTGTAGGTGATGTTGTACGGCTCGGTGCGCGATACCGTGTCGCCAGTGCCGTCCGGCTGTGAGATGGAAAGTGTTGGTGGCGCGGGCGGTAGCGGCTTTAGGGCTATAGTCATCATGCCCTTGACGCTGTTTGCGGAAAGTGTATTGGTAGTGGCCCCGTACGCGCCGGTGCTCGCCTTTTCGCCCGTAACGACTATTGCGCGGCCGTCGTTGCCGGCGGCGCCGGAAAAGTTGTTTCTGGCCGTTATGTTAGCTAGGTTTGCATTCGTCCACGTCGCCCCAAAGTTCTGCGCGTCGTCCATCAGCGTTGCCAGAATGACCACCAGGGTATTTTCCTCAGTCGTGGTCGCGCCAGTTGCAGACAGGCTTGTGTCAGACGTCGCATCAATGTTTCCGCTTGTCACGTCCCAGGGGTCGCCAGTCGGGTCCACGCCGCGGAAGGCATGGATGGCCGCTATCTGGTGGTCTCCCGAGTCAGATATCGTGGGGCCGGTCGTTCCGGTGCCGGGGTACCTGGCCCAGAACACGGTGAGCCTTGTAGCTGTCGTGCCTCCTGCCGTGCCTGTTCCCTGCGGCGAGTTGGTGACCTCGGTCCAGGTGCCTGCAGAGCCGCCGGCTGTGACGCTGACTGCCTGGTTTGCAGTCTCTACCACAAGGAGCAGGACATCGTCTTCTTGGAGGCTTGACGGCAGGGCAACCGTGCCGCTGCCGGCGTTGTTAAATGTCGTGCCAGCTCCGACGTATGTTGGTACGGGCGACGGGTCAACTATGTAGTCAAACTCCACGCTTCCACCCACGACGCGGAGGTCGAATGTGTCCTGCGAGCCCTGCAGGTTTGTCAGCAGGACTTTGCTGTACCTGTTAGAGTCCAAAGAGGCAAATTCTGCGACCAGTTCGCTCCCCCCTGCCTCGTAGACTTCAATCCTTGGCGTGCCAGAGATTGCCCTGGCAAGGACGGTGATGTCTCTTGCAGATGTCAGGTCCTGCGCAAAGGTCACCCGGACATAGTGCCCGTCGGCAATCTTTTCCGTCCAGATGCCGTCAACCTTGCTGGACTGTTCGTAGATGTTGCCAAGTACTCTCCTGTCTGCATCGAGGTGGTATGCCGATGACAGCTCTATCCTGGCCCCGCTCAGTGTGTCCAGGTACTCTTGTGCTGAAGAGGGACCCACCACGACTGCCATCGACGAGACGGCAAACACCGCAAGGACTACCACCAGAGCGTATGTCACAGACGCACTGCCTTTCTCTGGAATCGCAAGCTGGTGTTTGAGCACAAAGAGCGCCAGTACTCTTTTCTTTGCGCGGCCCTTCAAGACTGCAGGCTGCCGGGCGACCAGTGCTGCAAGTGCGCCGCCAAGGAGCACCGCCGAAGTGCCGGCGTTTATCAGAATCGCATTCTGCATGCTCGTCGCTGTCGCTACGTATGCGCTGTATGCGTCAAGCTGGCTCAAAAACCGGCTACTACTGTCAGGGTCGACGCCGTCGCCCGACGCGTTCAGGATTTCCTGAAGCGCCTGCTCCACTTGCTCGTCGGTCTGCGCCTGCTGCTGTCCCGAGAAAGGCGAGATCGCCGAGTTGTAGGGAGTGCCTGACACGCTTGTCGTCGCCAGCCTGCCGATGCTCTTGAAAGTCAGCCTCTCGTCGCTTCTGTGCATCGCAACTGGCGTCGGCGTGCTGCTCGTGCGCTGCTGTACAGGCCCGTAGGCTTGCGCCTGCTGCGCCGGCGTGTTAAAGCCGGTCGAGACAGAGAGCCCGTCGCTCATGCTGCGCACGAACGTCCTTGCCTGCGAAGGACCGTCAAAGACTGTCGTCACGGCAAGAGACTCACTCATGTCCCTGTAGTGGACGACCGGCCCCGGACCTGTGTGCTGGAGAGCCGGGGCAGGCTCTGCAAACGCCTCCTGCGCGCCTACTGCGACAAGAAATGCCACAAAAACAAAGCCGAAGAAAAGCGCCTTTTCCACTGAGGGATTGCCGGTGATTTTACTGGAGAGTAGGGTACATGACTGTAAGCTTACCTTCCCCTCCAGCACGCACTCCCTATAGCCCAGTTATTATTTAAATCTATGTTTAAATCTTCACTGAATTCGGGTAAAACCGGCCCTGGAACAACAAGTAGTATAAAAAGTATTAGCTAAAGTCAGCAATCAACCAAAAAGCCTGACGGGCAAGATCGTCATTATCGACGCCTGTTGCCGTTTCCATTACCGTTGCTGTTGCCGTTATGATTTCCGTTGTTGCCGTGGTCGTCATCGTCATCATCGTCATGGTTGCCGTTGACATTGCCGTTTCCATTGCTGCCATTGTGGTCGTCGTCATCGTCATCGTTATGATCATCATCGTCCTCGCAGTTGATTATCTGGTCGTTGCCGTTTCCGCCCTCGCACTCGTCGGTCTGGCTGCCGCCGTCTATGTAGTCGCTGCCGTTGTCGCCCTTCAGCTTGTCCTTGCCGGCGCCGCCATAGATCTTGTCATCTCCGTTGCTGCCGTATATCGTGTCGTTGCCGTCGCCGCCGTAGAGGCTGTCGTTGCCGTTCTGGCCGTGTATCGTGTCGTTGCCCTTGCCGCCGTACACTGTGTCGTTGCCGTCCTGCGCGTTCACGGTGTCGTTGCCGTCGCCGGCAATCACACAGTCGTCACCCTTCTTGGCGTTGATGTTGTCGTTGTACTTGCCTCCAAGTATCAGATCCTTGCCGTCCGTGCCGTTGATGGTCTTCTTGCCGGTCGCGTTCCTAAAGTCTATCACGTTGTATTCGCCGGAAGCAATCAGCTGGTCGATTGTCATGTTGTCGCAGTATGTGTCTTCCGCCGGTGGCAGAGTCTCGCAGTTGATTATCGTATTGGTGCCGCTTGTGTCGATGCAGTTGTCCGTGCCGTCGCCACCGTCAATGTAGTCGTTGCCGCTGATGTCCTTGATGGTGTCGTCGCCGGCTCCGCCATACAACCGGTCGTTGCCGTTGTGGCCTTCCAGGTAGTCGTTGCCGTTTCCGCCAAAGACATAGTCGTCGCCGTTAAGCGCATACAGCTTGTCGTTGCCGTCGCCTCCAAACAGCCAGTCGGTGCCGCCTGTACTGGCGCTTCCCTTGAAGTCATAGACCTCGTCGTTTCCTTCAAACGCGATTATGCAGTCGTTTCCGCCCCTGCCGTCTATCCAGTTGTCAAGGCCGTTTCCAAGTATCAGGTCGGCGTTGCTGGTTCCAAAGATTATGCGCTGGCTCGAGTTGCGCTTGTCGATTACGTTGTACTGGCCCGACGCTATCAATTGATCAATTGTCATGTCGTTGCAGTACGTGTCGCCCGGGACCTGCTCCGTGAACACGTCAAGTTGGATTATCGTCGCGTCGACGTTGTACGGGTCCCACGCGGACGTCGCGCCTCCCACCTGGATCACTCTCACCTGCGGCGTGTAGGTCCCGTCGGCGCCGTAGGTGTGCGTTGTCGTCACACCAGTGACTGTCAGCGGCGCGCCGGTGATGTCTGTCGTGGCGTCAACCGCGCCGTCGCCGTCAAGGTCCCATTCAAGCTTCAAGACGCCCACCGCCGTCGTGGCGTCTGCAGAGAACGTGAACGAAGTGTTGGCCTGGCCGTCAGGGCCGGACGGGTTGTAGGGCGACCACTGGTTCATGACCGCAGACGTTGCCGAGTTCACCACGGTCACAGTCACGCTGTCTGCAGGGCTCTGTGTGCCGTGAGAGTCTGTCACCCGGAGCTCAAACACGAACGTGCCTACGGTGGTGGCCGTGAACGTGGGCATCACAGGATTAGCATTGTTAAGAGACATCGTCTCGGGCCCGGAGACCTGCGACCAGAGGTATTCAACTATCGAGTCGCCAAGGTCAGGGTCTGTGCTTCCAGACCCGTCAAGTGTGACTGCGCTTCCGACAAGCACCAGCTGGTCTGCGCCTGCGTCTGCCTCAGGCGTGCCGTTCACCACCACGTCGTCCACGTCAAGGGTCGGGACGCTTGTTCCCTGGTTGTATTCGTCCCATGCAGAAGCATTGCCGTCCATGTCGATCGCCCTCACCTTGGGCGTGTAGCTGCCGGCAGTAGTGTACGTCTTGGTGACTGTGATGTCAGATACTGAAAGCTGGCCTGCGAATTCCGACGTGCCGTCAACCGCGCCGTCGCCGTCAAGGTCCCATTCAAGTTTGTCGATTCCGACACCAGAGGTCGCGCCTGCAGTCAGCGTGAAAAGCGTGCTCGTGTTGCCGTCAGGGCCGGAAGATGCAAACGGCGACCACTGGAGCATTGTAGCTACGGGCCCCGGCGTGACCACGTCGAGGACAGGGGTGGTCGAGCCGTCGTTAAAGATGTCCCATGCCGATTCCTGGCCGGTGGCGTCGACCACCCGCACCTTCGGCGTGTAGTTGCCGTCGGCTCCGTAGGTGTGTGTTACCGTGAGGTTGGTGACAGATGCAGGCGCGCCGTCAACAGGCGTGGTGGCGTCAACCGTGCCGTCGCCGTTAAAGTCCCATTCAAGCCGGAGTATGCCGCCCGCAGCAGTCGCGCTTGCAGAGAACGTGAACTCGGTCAGCTTGTTGCCGTCTGGGCCCGATACTTCATAGGGGCCCCAGCCGTTCAATGTTGCCGTCGGCGCCGCGGGGCTCACGTCAAGCCAGACGTCCTCGCCCGAGCCGTTTTCCGGCACAGCGTCCTGCACGTTGCCCCAGATGTCAGTCACGGTCACCCTTGGGAGGTACGATCCGTGTACGGGATAGGTGTGGGTCGCAGTCGGTGTCGCCGTGGTCAGGTCGTCGACGCCGTCGCTGTCAAAGTCCCATGCAAAACTTACCGGGGTGTTGCTTGAAGTTGCAGTGAATGTAAACAGTGTGGTCGTGTCGCCGTCAGGGCCCACGTCGCCGGGGGCACGTGGCGTAAAGTCGAGAGTTACTGCAAACGGCGGAGGGCCTACGTCGAGCGCGACAGGCGAGCTGCTTATGAGGTACGGCGTCCAGTCTGTTTCTATGTCATTTGATGCTACAAGCCTGACTTTGGGGACCCATGTTCCGACGTTGCCATAAGTATGGGTCGTGGTTCCTGTCGCAGATTCCGGCGAGCCGCTGACCGGGGTCGTGGCGTCAACATTGCCGTCGCCGTTAAAGTCCCACTCGAACCTTGCGATGCCGTCATCTGATGTTCCTGACGCGGAGAACGTAAAGACCGTAGTCGGCACGCCGTCAGGTCCGGACGCGCTGTATGGCGACCACTGGTTCATTGTCACCTCGGGAACGCTTCCACCTGCCACGAGCTGGACCGGCTGGCCGTCTATGTCGTACTGATCCCACTGCGAGAGAAAGTCGTCGTTGTCAAGTGCCCTGACGCTTGGGAAAGTTGCGATTGCAGAAGTGTACGTGTAAACAATAGAACCTGACGCGCTCTGGGCTCCCGGCGGAATTGCAGGCGAGGTTGCGTCCGGCGATCCGTCGCCGTTAAAGTCCCACTCGAAAAGCTGAACGCCGACAGGATTGAATGCTGTAGCAGAGAATGTAACAGGCTGGCCCAGGGTGACTACAAACGGGCTCCACTGGAGCATGGTTATAGAAGGCGGCGGCCAGAATACGTCGAGCGGCACGTCCTCGCCGCCGACCTGGTACCTGTCCCACGCGGACATGACGCTATTTACGTCGACTACTCTGACCTGTGGCCAGAAGATTCCCTCGAACCCATAGACGCGGGTGGTGCTCACGCCGTTCAGGTGGTTGGGTGCGCCGGATATCGGTGTGGTGCCGTCGACTGTGCCGTTGCCGTCAAAGTCCCACTCGACTCGCAGTATGCCGTCGCTTGCAGTCACGTCGGCTGAAAACGTAAAGGTCGAAGTAGGTATTCCGTCGGTTGATGTCGCGCTGTGCGGCGACCAGATGTTCATCACGGCAACAGGGGTATCGGCAAAAGCCTCGATAGGCGCGCCCACCATGCTAAAGATCGAGAAAGCGAGGATGGCAAATACAGCTAGAGATGCAGCTCGGACGCTTGTACTAGAGCTTTTAGCTGTAGCCGGGCTCCTCGGCACGGCCTGTTACAGAAAGCGTTATTATTTAAATCTATGTTTAAAGTATTAGCCATTTCTGGATACTGATAGAGTCATTAGCGTGTTTTAGCATCAAAAATGACTACCACAAACATCTCACTGGCGCGCAAGCTTTGGGCAGAAACCTCGTCCAAGGCCTCGCAATACAAATATTTGATTAATTTATGTCTAATTATACGATAATCTGAATAGAACGAAAGTCAGTTGTACTTCTTTTATGATTCATGGCAAAACTTAATAATTTGATGTGTTATGATATGTCATGAGCTCTGCATTTCAAGACAGCTCGCTAGGGTTGAAGCTGAAGGGCTACCTCCTGGTCCCAAACGACGCTCTGGAGAACAAGGTTGCAGTTTACACGATAAAGATAGCGCAGGACCTGCTTGCAGAGCACCCCGAGATAGTTGACGGCTGGCTCCAGAAGCTCCACCACGAGTACATGTCAAAGAGAAACGCGTGCGAGTTTGAAAACGACCCTGTGGCGTGCTTCAACCTCTCCGTGTACGAGGAGTTTGAGAAGCACTACAAGAGCTGGCAGGACGGCGGGCTGATAGCGATATCGCTTCCAGGCGACAGGGTGATAAGGGTGAGCAAAAAGCCGCTGTTCTCTGTCTCAAAGACTCCGGCGGAGAGCTGCGACGAGTGCAGGATGACCTTTGCAACCGTGAAGGAGCTTGTGAGGCACTACGGCGAAAAGCACCCTGCGATGATAGAGAAGGTAACGATGCCCATCTAGCTGCGTTAATGCCTAGGCGCTTTGGCCCAGACGCGGAAAACCAGAGGGAACACAAATAATGAATTCTTGTCGTTGGCGAAACTCTCGATTCCTTGAATGAGTTCACGACTTTCTCTAGAATCTATCTTTCTCAGGACGTCCAGTATCGTGTCCCAGACGCGCCGATTGTTTTTCAGGACAGGTAAAGAGTAGATGTCAACCTGAGGCTTCATGCCTGCATCAACAAACATGCGATACAGCTTCTTTCCGACAAAAGGATCGCTGCCTTTTGCTTTTATGATTCCCTCGTACCATGTCCAGAGCTGCTCGACGTGTGGATTGGCCGGCTCAATCACCCATTTTGAAAGGTCACAGTCCTCCACCATCACCATGCCATTCGGCTTTGTGATCCTTACCATCTCCGCCAAGCACGCCGCGGGGTCTTTCAAATGTTGAAAAAGGAAGCGTGAATAAACTGCATTGAAAGCATGGGTCGGAAGACTGGTATTCTGGGCATCGCCTACAACGAATTTTGTGTTTCTGATTCGTTTTCGTTTTGCAATCGTCATGCAATAATTTACTGCAGTTGGATTGGCATCGACACCAACAACAGATCCTTTTGGTCCCACCACCTTTGACATGGCAAAACTGACGTTGCCTGTTCCGCAACCAATATCTGCCACTTTCATTTTTGAGACTATTCCCATTCTTTCCAAGGATGCCCCGACAAACGGGGAAAACTCTTCTGCCTGAGTCTGGAGACGGTTCATCTCTTCCACCAAAAAGGCAATCTTGGAAAAGACTTCCACAAAGTGGAAGCACATCCATTGCTAATTATGTTTTGCGGGTCGATTCGTGAGCCAGTCCGCAATTGCATCCATTACGGCAATTCGGTCTTTTTCAGAATATCTTGGATCATCTTGGTTGTAAAAGATTGATCTGAAGAACCAGTGATCACAATCAAAAAACACCGCTTTCTTATCCTTGGCTTTTATCAGCTTTTGAAACTCTTCAGAAATAACAGAGTAAACGTGCTTGTCATTTCTTCCATGCAATAGCAAGACAGGCACAGCGATATCTGAAAGCTCTTTGACCTTGCTGTTCCGTGCTGCGATAATGTCAACGATAAACCTGTAGGAATATTGAAAGTTGATTTCTGGATCCTTCAGCATTTCTTCTACTTCTTTTCCTCCGAGTTTTCTTATCATAGGGACAGCATCTGCGATGTTGACCAGCCTGCCAGGAGTGAATATTCTACTGAGAAGTAGAAAGAGAAACTCCATCGGTTTTGGTTCTGCAGGGCTTCTTTCCTTGATGTTCGTTATTCTGACATACGGTGCCATCAAGACAAGGCCGTTAACAGCGTCTTTGAAATTGTGGGCAAACCAGAGCGCAAAAGTGCACCCCAAACTGTGACCTAGAATGTAAATTTCAGAATCTTTCTTGATTGACTGGATCACTTCATTGATTGCAGAAAGTGCCCTTTCAAAGTCCAGATCTCCACGGACTCCGGCAGACTTGCCGCGGCCCGGCAGGTCCATGGAATATACCTCGATATCGTGCGCAGATAATTTTGAACCTAGGTAATTAAAGATCCTCGAGTCGCAATATGCACCGTGTATGCACAAGAGCGTCTTGCCAGAAGACTTTTCCGGCGGAAAATGCAGTAAATTGATTGCACCTAGGCTTGTTTGTATGTGCGTAGAACCGCGTTGTTCTTGCAAATATTAAGCCTTAGCGACGAGTGTAGAAATACATGCAATAGCAGTCCTGAACCGTCAAGAAAAGGAGGACTATATGTCCGATACAAGAGCATAATTAAAGATTTAAATAGCTTTTAGGACACTTTAACTCGAGATATGTCAGATGCCGTAACTGCCGAGCAGGTATTTTCCATACTTGCAGACAGGCATTCGTGTAATATTCTCAAGATGGCATATTCCGGCTTTAAGGCGTCGTCTGACAGCTATGTCGGCAACTTGAGCAAAAAACAATTTTACGTCAGACTAAAGCGGCTCCGCGATGCGGGCCTGGTGGAAAAGCGCAACATGTTCTATAGGACGACGACTTTTGGTTCGCTTGTCTACAACAGCCACATCAAGACCATGGACAGCATCCTCACAAATTATTGGAGCCTGAAAGCCATAGACGTCTTGAAGGTAAGAGAGGACTTTCCCTCGCATCAGAAAGAGGCAGTTATGAACGAGATAATCCAGAATGGCAACCTGAGGAGCATTGTAAACTCGACCCACCTCTCAGGCTTTACTATCATCAAGGACTTTAACGCGCTGATCAACGAAGTAATCAAAGTGCTTGACAACGCACACAGCGAAGTCTACTTTGTATCAAGGTATCACGATCCTCATGTTTCAACCAAGGTACTGGAGATATTTGCAAGAGGAGCCAAGCTGCACATACTTGACGGCAACCCTGAGCAGATAAGCCTCGAGAACAGACTAAACGCGATATTGAGGACACCACCTAACAAGGAAACCTTCGACAAGGTAAATGAGATGATAAGATCATCTCGTTTCGACCTCAAGAGGAAAGAAGCGGTTCCGATAAGCTTCATGGTTATCGACGGGACGCAGGTTGTCTACGAGACGGTCAATTATTCAAGCCCCGAACAGTTCACGGTTGCGATAGCAAGCTACGATGACCCGTACATGGCCCAGAGGTTCATAACTTACTTTAACTTGCTGTCAAAGGATGCGGTTACACCCCGCTTGCTTGCAAGCGTAAGAGAACGATAGTATTTTTCCGCCGCTCGCAAGAAATCAACTACAATTTTTGTATGGAACAAACAGCATTAAAGGTGCGTTTCATCAAGAATCGACCCCATTAAGTCTCCAAAAATGGAGACTTTTTCTGAAAAAAGGTAATATCGACATACACGTAGCGTTCTGATGCTATGTCAGTGCTTACTTTTCAACAGAGGGAAGACCCGGAACAGTTCAGCATACAGACCAGGCAAGCATCCTTCATCAGATCACAACTAATCCTGCTACAATCCCGCAGGAAGTGGGGTCTGGTTTATGCCTTTGCCACTTTGGCAGGCCTCTTCTGTATCCCCGGAGGAATGGTTGCGGCGGCCTCTCTGGCAGACCCGTTTGTCCTTATATCAAGAACAATATCGCTGCCATTAGCATCGTTCATGATAATAGTCGGCATGTACGTGCTAAACGACCTAGTCGACACCGACTTGGATCGCGCCAACCACAAAAAGCGACCTATACCCACCGGTCAAGTTACCAAGGGACAGGTATGGGCATTTGTGGGGCTCACAAACGGCGCAGGTATACTGCTGGCTGCCCTTACGCTCAATCCTGTCAGCGTGGTAATCGCCCTTTCTATAGCTGTCATTGGCATAATGTATTCCGCACCAAAAATCTCGCTCAAGGACAGGTTCGTCATTAAGACGCTCGCTATTGCTCTTGCCATGGCGCTATGCGCACTTCTTGGTGCAACCTCGACTTTCGGCTTGGAACTTGGAAGCACGAATTCGCTCCTGCCGGCGTATATCGCCCTGATGCTTGGGACCATGATCTTCATTACTTCACCTTTCAACGACATGGGCGACGTGGCTGGCGACAAGGCAGCAGGGAGGCGCACGATACCCATTGTAATAGGCAAAGAAAACACTGTCAAGATGGCCATCGTTCTTGCAATAGGCATGGCAACTACTTCGTGGCTGTTCTACGCTCTTGGCATCGCAGGTTTTGCCGCGTCGATTGGCGTTAGCTTTGTGTCCTCTTTGGCAGCAGTAAACATCTTCAAGGTGCTGAACAGAACTGACGATACAGAATATGTGCGGAAAAAGCACAAGTTGTCGTATCCTCTTCACGTGATGTTGCAGTCAGCTATCGTCGCAGGTATGCTGTTGATCTAGCCCTACAGGCTACTGTACTAGGCTAAAGTATCCAAAAGTGGATACTTTATACCCAAACCACCGTATGGCAGACAATCAAGCTATAATAAGCACACACATACAAAACAGTACATAAAATGGCCAGGTCTCAGACAACCGCGACAGTACTCCGGACCATATCTGACGACAAGTCGATGGACCTTTTCAGGACCATCGCCCAGAGCAGCATTGACAGCGAGAGCTTGAAGAACAAAACCAAGCTCACACGCAAGCAATACTATTCAAGGCTCTCGAGGATGACAAAGTCAGGTCTAGTGAGGAAAAAGAGCGGCAAATACACCCTGACAGCGTTTGGAAAAGTCGTTTACGACTCGCAGGCAACCGTCGAAAACGCGCTGACCAACTTTTGGAAGCTCAAGGCCATCGACTCGCTCGAAATGTCCAATGAACTTCCAAAGGAAGAGCAGCAAAAGCTTATCGACACTCTGCTTGACAACCAGGAGCTCAAGGGGATACTCGTAAAGGGCAACTAGGCCCTCCACAACGCAGGCCGCTTTTCTTTAGGCCTCCCACGTTTCTTCATCGCCGTTTTTTGAAATTCTTGTGTATAGACGAGCCGTACTGCAGCGCCTTTTTCGGCTTCATCGCAGATTCTTCCGGTACGTCTGCTGCGAGCGCGGCTTGTCGCAGTATGTGTTTTCTCATCATGTCGTCCGCGCCTTTTATCTTCTGGCCGACAGGGATTGTTTTTGCAAATTCGATGAATGCAGGAGACAGGAACGGCTGCCTGACCTCCACGCCGAATTCCTTTGCTATTTGCGAGATCTCTTGCACCAGCACAAGCTCGTTTGATATTTTTTCTTCCATGAGCTTTTTGACTGCATTTTCTCCCTTATCGTAGACTGCCCTGTATCCGTTGTAGCCGCAGAAAAGCTCGTCGCAGCCGTTTGCGCTCAGGACTATCTTGATGCCGGCCTCCTTTGCGGCCCTTGCTATGCTTGCGTAGGCGACGCAGTTTTCGATGTGCGAGGTGTTGTCGCAGCCTATGGTCTTGCGGACGTGCGCAAGGTCCTGCTCAAATTGCCCAGAATCAAGTTCCACGACTTTGTGTTCAAGCCCCAGCATGCCGGCGATTTTTTTTGAAAACCCGACGTCGTGTGAGCCGGCAAAGCCCACCGTCAGGAGCGTGACGCGCTTGCCCAAGTCGGAGCAGATCTTAGCAAGGAGCGAGCTGTCGACCCCGCCAGAGAACGCGACTGCTACCGTTTTTTCCGGTACTGTCAGGCGGACTGCACTGTAGAGGGCGTCGCGCAGCTCTTCAAGCATTGCCTTTTCAGGGCGCAGCCCACAATAAAAGTCAGCCTTCAAGCTCCTCGCGCAGTTTTTTCATCAAAAGCGAGGTGCCGTCTTCCCCAAATGTCCCCTCGAAAACCTGCCTTATCTGGTCAAGCGTATAGTACTCGTCCTTGGCTCCAAGGGCTATGCCCTGCCTCTCAAGGTCGTAGACGAGCAGGTCGACTATGGACTGGCCCAGGATCTTGCTCAGGCTCTCAAAAGCCTCCTTGAGCCTCAGGCCCGATATGCGACTGGAGTTTCTTGCGCCGTTTGGCAAAATATTGGGGTTGATTGAAAAAAGTCACTAAAAAAAGTTATGTCAGCTGGGCTTTTCGCAGTCAAAAAGCCGGCGAACTACCGTTTATATAGTCAAAGACACCAGCTGCCGGCGATAGTCAGCTAATGCCCACAGAACGTGTGGTTTTGGACAGCGATCTACGTTACCTTGACGGCAAAGGCAACCTCCTGAAAAGCAGGGCAGAGTTGTCTGTGGCAAGGATGCTTGCATTTCTGGGCCACGAGTACAGATACGGTACAAGCGTGGCGCTGCCGGACGGCTCGACATTGCCGGTGGATTTTGCAGTAGGCGGCCGCTACATAGAGGTCATCGACTCGGAGACCGACGAGGCCAGGTTCAGGCGCATAAAGCAGGCGCTGCCAGAGCTTGACATAATAGCGATAGGGCATTCCAGGTTTGCAAGCAAGGTGGAGGAGCTTGACTCGCTGTTTCTGTACGACGAGCCGGGCAAGGCGCAGACAGGCTCGATATTCATAGAGGACCCGTCTCTTGCGTTTGACTACGCTCATATCCTGCCGCTTGTGGAAAAGTGCTCGGTGCTTCACGGCCACACGTCGACTGTGATGGTCGAGATAATCGGCTCGATGAAGAACAACCTCGTGGTGGACTTTGGCGATGCAAAGCGCGTCATAAAAGACACCCTCAACGCGATTGACCACAAGTTTTTCATCAACAAGAAATACCTGCAGCGGGAAGACGACACCCACTATTACGTGGCGTTTGAAGGGCCACGTGGATACTTTAACCTGCAGCTGCCCAAGATGACCACTTACATGATGTCAGGCGAGGCAACAGTTGAGAACCTGTCGACAGAGATAATCAGGCTCTTAGCCCCTCGTATGCCTGCAAACGTCGAGGCGCTTGGTGTCTACATCTACGAGGGCGTCAACAAGGGCGCGCACATAATCGCAGGCGTAAAGAAGGAAGAGAAAAAAAGCTAGATGGACAAAGCCCTGGTCATGCTGTCAGGCGGTCTCGACTCGGCCACCTGCCTTTACTGGGCCCGTGAAAAGTATGACGCGACTGCGATTACCTTCAACTATTTTGGCCGGCTCGAAAATGAAAAGCGCGCAACTGCAAGGCTTGCAGAGGCGGCCAGAGTCAGCGTGATAGAGATAGACGTGCCGTTTGTGAGAGAGGCGGCAGATGCAGGCGACGGGTTTGCCGGCTCTGACCTAAAGTGGGCCGCGTACGTCCCGGCAAGGAACATGATGTTCTACTCGATTGCCGCCCACCATGCAGAGTACCTCGGCGCAAAGTGGATAGTCGGGGGCCACAACGTGCACGACGCGTCGTTCTTCAAGGACGCGTCCAAGGGCTACATCGAAAAGATGAACGCGCTTTTCCGCGAGTCGTGCCTTTCATGCGACGGCAACCCGTACCAGATAGTCCTGCCGCTTGCAGACATGGACAGGGTCCAGATAATCAGGCTTGCGCAGAAACTGGGCGTCCCCATAGAAATAACGTGGAGCTGCCACGCCGAGGGCGACAGGCACTGCGGCAGGTGCTATTCGTGCCGGCAGAGGCTCGAGGCTTTTGGAAAGATAGGGATTTCCGACCCTGCCTTTTCGCGCTAGGACAGCCTCTCTTCCATGCCGCCCCTGAGCGCGATGTTGCTCAAGTAGACGGTGTCAAAGTCGCGCACGCCTGTCCTGATTCTCATCTCATCGCCGATGCTCTCGATGACGCCAAACCCTGTTACGGTGCCACGTCGGCCCAGGCCCACGAACATGCCTTCCATCGACGACGGCGCAAACAGGCTTGCAGCCCGCAAAAGCGTGGTGGGCCTTTCCCGGTAGACAAGCCTGATTCTGTCCTGCTGGACAGTTGCAGAGCCTTCTCCGACGTGCCGGGTGAACTGGTCCATCCGGCGCCCGACCCTGTCTGAGCGCGTCTTTGCAGCCTGGCCGCTTGAGCGCGCTCGGAGCAAGACCCACGGGCCGCGGGCAAGCGCGGAGGCAAGGCCGTCGCGGCCGATGCACACTATGACATCCGGCCTGAGAGCTCTTGCGAGCATCCTCTTGTACGTGGCGCCGCCGTCTGCCACGTAGCCGTCGGTGTTGATTATGTGCATAGACGAGATTTTCCGCGTCCGCTGAAAGATCGACCTCATCCTGCCCGCCACCAGCCTTTCAGAGCCCGAAGGCGTCACGCTCCCCACAAATTCGTAATAGCCGGCAGGAACATCGCGAAGATCTGCAACCTGCTGGCACACAAGCGCTGCGCCTATTGCGGCCGGAGGCGCAAGGTCCCCCTGGCCTATGTCGCCGTCGATTATGCACGGAAAAATGTCGCGGCCTATTGCCACGTTTGCAAGGTACGTAGAAAGCGTGGACTTGCCTGTGTCAGTCCCGCCTACAAGCATCACGACAAGGCGCCTGCCTGCCATGCCAAGTATCCGCTCTGCCAGCCTTGTCCACATGGTAGTCCCGGCGCTTGCGGGGTCGGCGTCCCAGGTCTCTCCGCCTTGCACATGTAGTATGCACCCATGCGCCGGCTCAAACGGGAGCGCCCTGCCTGCCCTGACCTGCACTGTCTTGCCCGAGATGTCCATGCCAAGCAGGCTGCATGCACCTTCTGCACGCACGGTGGCAGGCCCTCTCACCATGATGACCTTCATCGCACGCATGGGTTTAGCGCCGGCGAGAAATAACCTTGCCGCGCGGTAAAGGTTTATTTTCCCAGATCTTGCGAACGCAGCTGCAATTGTCTAACTCGGCTGACACCGGGCAGCCAACACCTGCCGGCGGCCAGCAGCTGGTGCGTACGCTCGGCCTCACCGACGTAATCATGGTGGGAATAGCCGGCATGATAGGCGGGGCCATATTCGTCCTCACCGGGCCGGCCATCGGGCTTGCAGGAAGCGCCGTCATCATCGCCTTTCTGATAAACGGCGTCATCACGCTTTTCACGGCCATGGTCTACGCGGAACTGGGTTCGGCCATGCCCGAGGCAGGGGGAGGGTACCAGTGGATACGGGAGGGCCTGCCCCGGCCAAACGCGTTCATCAGCGGGTGGATGGCGTGGTTTGCACACATTGTCGCAGGGAGCCTCTACGCAGTCGGGTTTGGCGCGTTTGCATACAGCCTGTTCAACATTTCAGGCATTCTTCCGGACCAACCGCTGCTCGGCATCTTCCCGTACGACAAGCTCATAGCAGTGGCTTCTGTCGCCGCGTTCACCTACATTAACGTCAAGGGGACTTCGGAGACCGGCAGGGCCGGCACGGCAGTCACTTTTGTGCAGCTTGGCATAATTGTCGTCATACTCGGCTTTGGCTTCTGGGCACTCCAGTTCAACCCAGACTGGCAGGCAGATTTTGCGGATCAGTTGCTTCCGCTTGGACTGTCAGGCCTTGTGGCTGCCATGGGCCTCACTTTCATCGCCTTTGAGGGCTACGAGATAATAGTGCAGACAGGCGAGGAGGTGAGAAACCCAAAGCGCAACATCCCAAAGGCGATATTTGTCTCCCTCGGCGTCGTGGTCTCGCTCTACTGCCTGATGGCCTTTGTGGCAGTTTCCGCGGCGCAACCGCCCACCGGCGAACCGGCGTGGCAGTTCATCGGAGGAGAGGGGGAGCTTGGGATAACAAAGGTGGTGGACCAGTTCATGCCCTACGGCGCGTTCTTTGTGCTTGCAGGGGGAATAGTGTCAACGCTTGCCGCCCTGAACGCGACCACGTTTTCGTCCTCCCGCGTCGCGCTTGCGATGGGGCGAAACTACAACCTGCCCCACGCGCTCTCCTCTATACACCCCGTCAACAGGACTCCCCACGTTGCTGCCACCGTGTCAGGGATTATAATGGCCGTCATGGCGTACGCGCTCCCGCTTGCAGACATTGCCCTTGCAGCAGGCGTCGTCTTTTTGCTCCTTTTCACGCAGGTCAATATTGCGGCCATCACGATAAGGCGGATCTACGGCGACAAGCTTGCCTACGGGTACAAGGTGCCGCTCTTCCCGGTCATACCCATCATAGGCATAATCCTGAAGCTTGGGCTTGCGGTGTATCTGCTTGTCACGCAGCCCCTGAGCTGGGGCATAACGGCCCTCTGGATACTGGTAGGCTTTGTGCTGTACAGGATGTACACGTTCAAGAAGGAGGTGGAGCACTATGCGCCCATGGTGACTACAGAAGGCGCGGCTGCCAGGATGGGCTACAGGGTGCTCGTGCTCTTTAGCCCCGAGAACCCTGACAGGCTGGCCCGGTACGCGATGAGGGTCGCAAGGGAGAGGTCTGGCGAGGTGAATTTTCTTCGGGTGATAACGGTCCCCATGCAGACCCCGCTTTCAGCCGGCGTGGCGTTTGCAGAGAGCTCGAAGAGAGGGTTTGCCGCGCTTGAAGAAATGTTTTCAAAAAGAAACGTGCCAAGCAGGTACCTTGTCAGGATCTCCCACGACCCGACAGAGGCCATCCTTGCGACGATTGAAGAGCAAAAGATCGACCTGCTCATGGCAGACCTGGAGATTGTCAGCCGGAACCGCAAGCTTTTGGCGCTTGCGACCTGCGACGTGCTTGCGATAAAATCAGACGACGAGGACCTTGCGCTTGAAAGAGAAGACGGCGCGGCGAAGAAGAACCTGGTCGTGCTCTACGACGGCGGCGCACATGCAAACCTGGTGCTCAAGATGACCAGCTGGCTGGAACACACGGGCAGGTTCAACGTGGAGCTTCTCACCCTTGGCAAGAAAGAGACCGAGGCCGACGGCAGCATACCCATGAGGCCCGACTACCTGACGCAGCTTGGCATAGGCAGGGGGGAGATCCGACTTGCGGCAGGCGCGCACGACTCTGCAGCCATCCTGTACGGCGCAATCGACTCGCGCAGGCCAGACCTGGTGGTGATCGGCGCAAGCGTCGGCAAGTTCGGCGTGTTTGACACCCAGCCAATCTTGCAGATGCTGATGCAGCTGCAGTGCCCTGTCATAGTCGCTAGGGACTTTGGCATCCCCGGGGTCAGGAAGGCCGAGTCGCTCTTTCGGCAGGCGCTTAAAAGATAGACGTTTTTATTCCCCTCAGGGGCACAAGTCAGCGGCGTTGCAAAAGCCCGTTTTTTTGAGCATCAAGTCCAAGATAATATTCGTCAGCCTGTTCCTGGCGCTCACCACGCTCTTTTCCGTGTCGCTTTTGAGCTACATCTCGGCAGACAACCTGCTTCGCGAAAGAGTCAGCGACCAGCTGATAAGCGAGTCCACCGGCAGGGGCGCCGCCATCCGCTCGCTCATCGACACGAGGATAGAGCAGACAAGGCTGATGCTCACAAACAGCGCGGTCCAGCAGGCAGTTGAAAGGATAAGCGAAGGGCCCGCGCCCACCGAAGAGGAAATGTCCGGCTACAGGTCCGAGTTCCAGGCGGAGCTGGAATCTTTCAGGCGCGTCGTCGGGTCTTCAGTCGGCCTTGAAAACGTCAAGATAGTCGGGGCTGCCGGCACCGTGCTTCTCTCTTCCGACCCCGAAGAAGAGGGGCTCGACCTGTCGCAGGACCCGAGGTTTGTGCGCGGAATAAGTGAAAGCTTTTTGGAGTTTGATGTGATCGGCGGCGAGCGAAAGGCAGTGGTCGCAGTCCCTGTCTTTCCGTACGGCGAGGTGGGCGTGTCAGAGCCCATCGGCGCCACGATAGCGACAATGGACGTCGCCAAGTTTGACGAGATCCTCCTGAACCGCGAGGGCCTTGGGCAGACAGGCGAGGTGTACCTTGTAAACGAGGGCAGGACGCTGATATCGGAATCACGATTTATCGAAGACGCCGCGTTCCGCACGCAGGTGGACACGCTTGCGGTCAACAGGTGCTTTGACGAAGGAGAGGAGATATTTGCCGTGTACCCGGACTACAGGGACATACCCATAGTGGGCTCGTCCTACTGCGCAAGGGACCTTGGCTTTGTGCTCTTGGCAGAGATAGACGAGGCAGAGATTTTCCAGCCGATTACGCAAATGCGCGACGCCATCCTGGCTGCTGCCACCGTGATAACGGGCGTCGTCGTGGTGATAGCATTCTATGTCTCCCGCACGATTTCAAGGCCTATCACGCAGCTCAAGGACGCGGCCGACAGGATCTCCCACGGCGACTACGAGCACAGGGTCCGGGTCAGCACGGGCGACGAGATAGGCCAGCTTGCAGAGCAGTTTGACATGATGCGCCAGAGTGTGCTTGAGAGCAACGCGAACCTTAACCGGCTTGTAAGGGACCGCACAAAGGACCTCACCGACATGACAAACGCGCTTGACGCCACTGCAATCGTGGCAGTGACTGACAGGGACGGCACCATAACAAAGGTGAACGCCAAGTTTGTCGAGATATCCAAGTATTCTGAAAGCGAGCTTGTGGGACAGAACCACCGGCTGTTGAAGTCGGGACAGCACTCGTCCGAGTTCTTTGCGCAGATGTGGAAGACGATAACCGCCGGCGAGATATGGGAAGGTGAGATAAAGAACAGGGCAAAGGACGGGAGCTACTACTGGGTCAAGACGACGATAGTGCCGTTCCTTGACGAGGCCGGCCAGCCAAAGCAGTTCATAGCTATCCACAACGACATCACCAACCTGAAAAACACCGAGGAGAGGCTTCAGGAAGCGCTTGCGCGCGACAGGGCAAATGCAGAGATAATCAAGAGGCAGGTCGAAGAGCTGAACCTGACAAACGAGGAGCTCAGGCGCAAGGACAAGCTGAAAGACGAGTTCCTGAGCATGGCCTCGCACGAGCTCAAGACCCCGCTGACGCCGATAATCGGCTGGTGCGGCGCGCTCAAGTCAAACACCATCCTTGGAAAGCTGACGCCGGAGCAGCGCGCGGCGGTAGAGACCATCGAAAAGAGCGCCGTCAAGCTTGAAAAGATGATAAGTGACATGCTCGACGCGCAAAAGCTCGAGCTTGAAGAGTTCAAGTTCAACATCGGAGAGGTGGACGTCGACAGGCTTGTGGCGGGCATAAGGCGCGACTTTGAGTTCATGATGAAGGAAAAGGACATAGAGTTCGTCGTTTCAGCGCAGCAGGGCCTGAAGATGCAGTCTGACGAGGCGCGCATAACTCAGGTGCTCAGCGCGCTCCTGTACAACTCGGTTGACTTTGTGCCACAGCCGGGCGGCAAGATAGAAGTCATTGTTGAGGCAAGGGGGAGCGACGTGCTTTTCTGCGTCAGGGACAACGGGCCGGGAATACCGAAGGACAAGCAGCAGTTTCTGTTCAAAAAGTTCTACCAGGTCGACACGTCGCTCAAGCGCAAGCACGGCGGCACGGGCCTCGGGCTTGCAATAAGCAAGGGCATCGTCACGGGGCTCGGAGGCAGGATATGGGTCGAGACCGAAGAGGGAAGGGGCTCTAGTTTTTATTTCAGTCTGCCGCGAGGAAACAAAAAATGAGAATCCTCATCATCGACGACAGCCACGAGATAGTCGAGCTTATGGTCAAGGTGCTCACTACAGTGGGCCATGAAGTGGTGTCGTCGTACAGCGGCAGGGAGGGCCTGAAGATGATTCAGGGCGACAGGTTCGACCTGATTTTCCTTGACATAGCGATGCCCGACTTTTCCGGGCTCGACGTGATAGACGCGCTCGTTCAGTCAGGCAAGATAACGCAAAGCCCTGTGGTGCTTTTCACCGCGTCATCCATCACCGACGCAGAGGTGGCCGAGCTTGTCAAAAAGGGCGTGCACTCGTGTCTGAGAAAGCCGGTGCGCATGGAGACTCTTTTTGAAAAGATAGAAGAGGTCAGCCGCGGCGCGGCCACCAAAAAGAGTGCGTGACTTGCGTTGGAGGACAGGTACAGAACGCACACAGCGGAGGCGTCAGGCGAGCACGGCGCCAGGGAGCACCAGCAGGTAGAGGAGCTTTTAAAGTTCTTTGCAGCCACCAAGAACTACTGCGTCGGCATTGTCGACATGGTGGGCTCGACCGGCATAACAATGAGGATGGAGCCCGAAAGGGCGAGCCGCTACTACGGCATCTTCTTAAACGGCCTTGCCGACGTGCTTTCCAGGCACGGCGCGGTGGTGGTAAAAAACGTGGGCGACAGCCTGCTTTACTATTTCCCGGGCACCGAGTCGGGCGACCACGAGTCGTTTCGGCAGGTCCTAAGGTGCTGCTTTGCGATGGTCGACGCGGGGCCGGCGTTAAATTCGCAAATGAAAGCAGCCGGCCTGCCGGAGGTGCAGTACAGGACAAGCTGCGAGTACGGCGCAGTGATGGTGGCAAGGATGTCCACGTCGTCTGTGAACGACATTTTCGGCATGCCAGTCAACCTGTGTGCCAAGATGAACCCGCTTGCCCGGCCGGGTGGCGTGGTGATAGGCGACGGCCTGTACAGGCACGTCGGTGACTTTGAAGAATACAAGTTTGAAGAAATAAAGGACGCGCCGCTTTTTGCGGAGAACGGCTACCGCGTGTATTCCGTGGCCCGGCGCTAGTTTGGCTTGGGGCAGCCTTCCATCGGCCAGATGAACACGTCTTTTCCCGGCAGCTGCCAGAGCTCGTTTGCGTAAAGCGAGGTGTCGTCTATGTGGCAGCGCTCGCACATGTTCACCATCAGGTCGCTGGACGGCTTGCCTATCAGCTGCAGGAATTCCTTTGCGTACTCGACTGCCTTTGCGTCGATGTCCTTTGGCACCTGAGAGGCGTTGGACCTGTCTGTCGGTATAAAGACGTCGAAATGCAGCTTGCCTCCGTCAGCGTATGTGTTGTACACCACCACCTTCTTGCGTCCACCGTGATAGGGCTCGAGGTTTTGCATAGGGTGTGTCTTGTGAGAGAGGATTTTTAATTTTTGTGCTCCGGTGCCGGTCCGCCTGAACCAGACATAACCGATTTTATATAATACCGTGCAGTAGATGCCATGTTGCTTTTGCGGCAGCCTGGCAAGCTCCCGACAGTTTTTTGCGCCATCCACGGAGGGAAAACAGATGGAGCCTGACCGTGCAAGGGCGCTTGAGGGCATACAGAGGACGCTCAAGGGCCTGCTCTTCACAGAGACCGAGGTGTTTTACTTTCACCTGCAGAACCTGGGCGTGGGCCGGGACGAGATACTGGACAAGCCCGAGCAGTTTGTCAGGACTATACACGACATATTCGGCAAGGGCTCACCCCTTGTAGAGAAGACGATAATTTCAGAGATATCAAAGGAGCTGAGCGTCGACCCCAAGTCCGACCTGGTCGAGATGATAAAGTCGCTCAGGAAGGGAGAGACATGAAGAGCCCCGAGCAGATGCGCGACGACAGCACGCTTGCTTTCCTTGCGTCGCACGCCAAAAAGTCAAAGGAGCCGATAAACCCTGTGTTCAGGCACGGCGCCGGCGTCGTGTACGAGATTGAAGGCGTCGACCTCTCGTTTGAGAGGATAAAAAGCTACGAGCAGGAAAAGTTGCTCTCGGCGGCAGGCGCAAAGCCCTTCCCAGCGTGTCCGAAATGCAGCAGCCTGCTTCTTTCTGTGCAGCTCAACTGCCCGGACTGCAAGAGGCAGTCGCTTGCAAGGTCGGAGATAATGATACACTACGAGTGCGAGTACTCGGGGCCGGTGGAAGAGTTTGTGTCGCAAAAAGACGCCGAGTATGTCTGCCCCAAGTGCTCAAAGACCCTAAAGCGCGTAGGCATCGAGTACGGCAAGCCCGGCATAGGCTTCAAGTGCCGCGACTGCGGCCGCGTCTTCCAGTATCCACTTGTCAACATCACCTGCAGCGGCGGCCACCAGTCAAAGCTTGACGAGCTTGACCTGAAGCCGTTTCCCGTCTACAAGGTAAACGACGAGATCCAGGGCTTTGCAGACCTTGCCGACTACTTCCTTGCAATCCAGAAGGCCCTTGCCAGGTCCGGCATCGAAGTCGAGGTCCTTGCAAGGGTGCGCGGCCAGAGCGGAGTCGTGCACATCATACCGCTGACAGTCAGGACTGGAAAGATGCAGGCGGTGGTTGACTTTATCCTAAACGAGGCCGGCTCTGACGCCAAGGTGCTCCAGAAGATACTGAGAAGCGCGGACTTGGGCCAGCACGTCGCCCTGCTTTTCGTGCCAGCTTCACTTGTCAGCCAGCTTGCCGGCATGGTGAACCCGGAAAAGATAAGGCTGCTGGCAATCCCCGGCAACGACCCCGACGCGGTCGCTCGCGAGGTCATAAAGGTTGTCGGCTAAGAGGGCGGGCATATTCTTTGCCAGCATGGCGGGCCTTGCTGCGGCGGCGTTTTTCTTTCCGTCCGCGTTCGTGTTCTGGCTCGTCGTATCGATAACCGCAATATACACTGTGTGGGGTGTCTACCACCTGATAGTCACGCTCTCCGGCCTCGGCCAGCCGATGGACCCCGGCATAAAGCTTGACGATTACCCGAAAATATCTGTCATAATCCCGGCAAGAAACGAGCCGATACTTGGCAGGACCATCGAGGCGTGCCTGAACCACGTCGAGTACCCCGCCGGCAAGAAGGAGATAGTTGTAGTCGCAGACGACGAGGGCGGGGAGAGGATAGCGCTTTGGTACCAGCAAAAGTACCCCGAGACTGTCAAGCTTTTGGCTCGCAGGCAGTTCTTTCCCACCAAGCCGTCAGCGCTCAACGACGCGATGAGGCTGTGCACCGGCGACATTGTTGTTGTGATGGACGTGGAAGATATCCCGGACAGGGACGTGTTCATGAAGGCCGCAACTGCAATTGAAAAGGGCGGCTACCAGGCCGTGCAGGTTATTCTGCATATAGGCAACACCGACGACTCGTGGATATCAAAGGTGTTTGGCATGGAGTACTCTGGATGGTTCCGCGTGATGCTAAACGGCAGGTTCAACATGGGATTGTTTGCACCGCTTGGCGGAACGGGCAACTACTTCAAGAGGTCGGCGCTAAAGTACGTTGGCGGGTACGAGCCCACCAACCTTGCAGAGGACGCCGAGCTTGCGATAAGGCTGCGGATAGCAAGGTGGAACGTCGCAGTCGTTGACGCAAGGCACTGGGAGGAGGCGCCCGTCACCTTCAACGCGTGGCTCAAGCAGAGGACAAGGTGGTTCCGGGGCTGGATGCAGAGCTTCTGGAAATACTCTGGAGTCATCTTCAAGCCGGCAGTGGTCAGGCGCATGGGATTTGCCGGCGTGTTCTCTACTTTTGTGATGCTGATAAGCCCGCTAATCGTCGTCCTGAACTGGATAGCGTATTCGGTGACCGTGTACTGGGCGCTTGAGAGCGCCGGCATACTGCCGCAGGTGACTGCCGGCGCAATCCCGTTCTGGAGCATAATCCCGCTCTGGTTCAACGCGCTGTACTACTACATCTGGATAAAGGGGGCAAAACTCGAGGGCATAAAGGTGCCAATCCCAAAATACCTGCCTCACATGTTCGTGTACATGAACGTGATGATGCCCCTTGCGTCGCTGCGCGCCTTTTACCAAGAGCTTTTCAAGCCGGTGTTCTGGGAAAAGACCGCGCACGCAGGGCGGGGCGTGCGCTGGGGCGTCGCGGAAAAGCACTAGCGTTTTATCCGCGGAATGCTAAATTTGTCCGGTGGAATGCGGGATATGCGGCGCAAGGGAGGAGATGCCCTTCAAGTGCCGCTACTGCAAGGGTCTGTTTTGCGCACAGCACAGGCTGCCGCCAAACCACAGCTGCGTTTTCCTCGAGCAGTTTTTGCGCCAGCCCGAGAAGGACAGGGAGTTTCTGGCATACATCGAGGGCCAGCGCGGGAGTGCAGGCGAGAGGGCCGCAAGCGCGTTCAAGAACACTGTGCTCCTCCGGTTCTCGTGGACAGAGCTTGGCCATCTGGCTGTCGGAACTGCACTTGTAGCCGCAGTAGGCATGACGTTTTTCCGCGTGGGACTGCAGCCAGAGTTCCTGGCGATATTTGTCACAGCATTCCTGCTGCACGAGGTTGCCCACAAGTTTCTCGCCCAGTTCTACAGGGCGTGGGCCGAGTTCCGGCTGATCCTTTTTGGCGCGGTGATAACCGCGATATCGGCGCTGCCGTTCCTTCCGTTCAAGTTCATCGCACCCGGAGCCGTGTTCATCAGCGGCTCAATAAGCCAGCGCAGAAACGGCAGGATCTCTCTTGTGGGGCCGCTGACAAACATAGCGCTTGGCTCAGGATTCATGCTGGCGTACCTTGCCACCGGCGTAGAACTCATGGCAGATGGCGCCTGGTTCAACGGCTGGGTGGGAGTTTTCAACATGATACCGTTCATGGGGCTTGACGGGTCGAAGATATTCTCCTGGAACAAGCTTGTATGGGCGCTTGCCTTTGCTGCTGCGATAGGCCTGTACGCGGCAGGCAGCATCGCATCGGGCAGCGGGTTCTTCAGTTTTCTGCGCTAGTTCATGTAGCCAAACGACAGCAAGAGGTCGCTGTCCCTGACCCACCTGCTCCCGATGTCGGTCCTGTAGAACATGTTTGGTATCATGATGTTGGAGACGCGCTTGTATGCGAGAGCCCTCGCCTCTTCAGTCGTGTCGCCCGAGCCCGTAACGACGAGAGAGTAGCCAGATTTTCCCGCGATGTGCCAGTCGTCTCCCTCTCTTTTGACTTCACCAAGGTGGACGCCGGCAAGGTCAGGCTTTTTGAACAGGATGGTGGCCTCCTCGGAAAACTTTCTGAATGTCTTTTCGTCGTTGAACGGAAACGGCGGGACCGCGACTACCACGCATATCTGGAACCCACGCTTCGTCTGTAATCGTGGGTTTTCCCCACTTGCAAGGGAATAGAGAAATTCTCCCCATTTGCTGGTCACGCCCTCTATGTGTAAAGATATTGTCGGATAGCCAAATCGCGACGTGAACTCGAGCGGATAGATGCCCGTCCCGTTTGCGATGCAGTTGATGTCGATGTAACCGACATAGCCTGACTCTGCCAGCCGTGGCTTCATCTTTTCAAGGGTATGTTCGAATATCTTGTTCCTCTCAGACCACCAGCCCAAGGTTCCCATCTCGCCCGTGCTGGGCCCTATGTTGTCGGGGAAAAGCCTCTTGTGCTCAAAGTTGGTGTTTATCGGGTGAACAAACTCTTTGCCGTTAAAAAACGCGCCCACAGCGACCTCGACCCCGGAAGAAAACTTTTGCAGCTGGAATATCCTTATCTTGTTTGACCAGCGCTTCTTGTAGTGGGCAAGCACGTTTATGACGTCGTTTCCGTCGGCCTCCTGCCCGACAAACAGTAGCTCCTTTTCGTTCTGGGCCCTGCCGCTTGGCTTTATCACGTACCGGCCGGGGTGCTCCTGCACGAACTTGATTGCCTCTTCAAAGTCTGAAAAGTTCCAGCTTGGGAGCACCGAGACGCCGGCCTTTTCAAGCTCCTGCTGTCCGAACTCGCGCTCGTTCTCAAGCCTGTCGGTGTAGGTGCTTCCGCCGACGACCTTCTTGCCCTCAGACCTCAGCTTCTCTGCAACCTTGCCAGAGCCAATGTCGTCAAACACGATGACGTCGGCCCAGCCTATGTGCGGCTCCCACTCGTCTGCCTTGTCGACAAACCCGTCGCCCACGTCTTTTTCAGTCGCGCTCTGGACGCAGAATTTCACTTCATTGCCTTCCTGCTTGATGGTGTAGGCAAGGTCCAGGCTCAGAGCTTCTGGCGACACAAAAAGGAATTTCACGTTTCAAGATTTGTAAACGACTAACAAGACTTTAAAGAGCGCGCTTTTGCGCGCAAGTTTATTAGCCATTTTCGGCTTTGAAATAGCATGAATGTCCGGGGCCACGACGTAAATCCCGCGCTGGTAGTCATAGACGTGCAGAACGGTTTTGTAAGCAAGGGAGGGTCGTACGATCTTCTCGGCATGGAAACCGCGCACTACCGCGCAGTTGTGCCAAAGGTAGCGGAGCTGATAAAACTTTGCAGGGAAGCAGACGTCCCCATCTTTTACACGCAGGCTGTCCGCGAAAGGTCGGGCATCGATCTTTTGACAAAATCGCACAGGATACTGCCAAAGGCAAGGGAGGAGAGGATACGCAAGAGGCCCATCTGCGTCAGGGGCACGTGGGACGCCGACATCGTCGACGAGGTCAGGCCCGCTGCGGCCGACCATGTTGTGGTGAAAAGGCGCGACTCGGCGTTCCAGGACACCGAGATAGGCGTGTGGCTCAAGAGCCTCGGCGTGAACGCACTTGTGTTCTGCGGCATCGACACTTCCATCTGCGTCGAGACGTCACTCCGGGACGGATTCAACAACGGCTACGACGTTATACTGGTGTCAGACGCGACTGCGTCGGGCAACCGCAAGCACTTCGAGTCAACGCTTGAGATAGTCAAGGAATACTATGGCATAGTCATGGACCTTGCCGAGTTTGCAGGATGCGCCCTGCAGAGGCCCGTGCAAAAGGCTTAGTGGTTGTTTTTTGACAGCTTTAAAACTTCCCTTACCACCGACACGTCGACGTCGACCTGGTCCGCAATCTCTTCCACGCTAAAGCCGCATCTGTGCAGGTTCAGGATCTGGTCCATCTTCCACCGGTCTATGCCTATGTGCTGCTTTTTCGGCAGGCTCATGATGTAGGATAGACCTGCTAGTGATTTATCGAGCACGTGTACAGTGCACTGCAAAAAGAGAGGAAGAAAAAATCCTCTAGGCCTCGTCAAACACGTTGACTACCTCTGCGATACAGTCTGTTCCGGGAGGCGGATTGTCCGGCTCGTCGACGAGAAGGTGGAATTCCACCGCCATTACAGAGTAGATCTCGGTAACAGCCTCTGTCCTCACCATCGCATTGTTGCCTGCAATAGTCAGCGTTCGCTCAGAACCTATGTCTATTCCCTGTATGCAGGTTCCGTCCGCAAAGATCCTTTCCGCATGCCATTGCGGCAGGTCGTTAGAATGCGCCTCCTTGTGGCCGTTTATCGCCCAGATTCCGTCGTTTGTGTTAAAGACGTATGCGAATCCTTGGTGATCACCGGTTGGGAGGCTTCGCGCGGTCTTGCCGTACACTTGAACGAACATCTTGTCGCCCTTGAACCCGTATGTCTTTATGTCAAAGTTTGGGTCAGAGCTGTCTCCTTCAGGATCGGTAGCAGGCTTTGCCAGAGCAGTACCTGACGATGCAACGAACAATATCGCCGCAACAGCCGATATTACCAGAGCCAGCTGAATCGGTCTTGCCTTCATGACCATTACGTGTAGAATAGTTCTAGGTCGTGTATTAATATTATGTAAGCTCAGCTGTACAACACGAGAAGGCTTATCTTTCACCATATTTTGCATAAATATTAGAAATTGTATCAAATACTGGAAAATAGTTATATTAATGCATCCACACATCAAAATATCTAAATGGCTCGACGGCCTGAATACAGGGGCTCCGTATGGAAATAAGACAGCAGCTGTTCCTGAGCATTATTGCTACAGGGGTACTGCTTGCTATATCTGGGTTCATACTTTCTCAGCAGATTTCAGAAGTGGGCCGCTCTTTTGACGAGGTTCAGAACAAGGCGACTCCTTCAATAATTGCCCTTGGCAACATCAAGGCAGATTTTAACGCGCTGCACGCCGCGGTGCTTGCTTTCAACCTGCACGTGCCGGAAGCTTCCACCGATCCTGAAATCAAGCAGCTGGCGCTTGACCACCGGGATGAGGTCCAGATGCAAAAAGAGGAGCTCGGCACCTCTTTTGACAACTATAAAGCCATCGTCGGTGCGGACGCAGCCAGCGAAATAGGCGACAAGATAGACATGCTGACCATGCACATTGACGAAATGCTGATGGTGGGAAACAGCGTGATGAATGGCGAGACGATGGTTGACCACGCGGCTGTTGGAGGCCACACAGCGGCTGGAGAAAACATGGAAGATGTGCCCCCTGTAGTGATGCTTCACGGGATGATCCTTGAACTCAACGAACAGGCTATGGTCTTCAATGAAGAGCTTGACGCGGCGATTGCACAGAATTACGAATCGCTTGGCAACACGCAAAACACGGTGCTTGCCAACATCGGGACCGGTGCTAACCTCAACATACTCCTGACGGCAGCCATCCTTGGCGTCACAGGTATCGTAGGAGGCGGCGTGGCGTTTTCGATATCAAGGCGCGTCAGGCAGCTGGAAAAGACTGCCGGCGAGATAGCCGAGGGCAACCTGGGCAAGCAGATAACCACCCAGGGCACCGACGAGATTGCGGCTCTCGCCGCGAGCTTTGAGCAGATGAGAAGGAGCCTTGTCGAGGTGCAGGAGGAGCTGAAGAGCAGGAACATAGAGCTGAACGAACTCAACATCATGCTTGAGCAGACCAATGCAGAATTGAAGCAGCTGGACAGGCTGAAAGACGAGTTCATCAGCGTGGCGTCGCACGAGCTGCGCTCGCCGATACACCCCATACTTGGCTACGCGTCGATGGCAAGGGACGGCATGATAGGAGAAAAGGAGGCACTTGACGTCATCTACAAGCAGGCAGTAAGGCTCAGGCAGCTTGCAAACGACATACTGGATGTGAGCAGGATAGAGAGCGGGACGTTGCCGTACTCTATGAAGGAGCTGAGCATCCACGAGGTCCTCGCAAACTGCGTCGAGGCGATAAAGCCGAGCGTCGGCGCCGAGGTGTCTGTAGTCACGGACTTTGATAGCCACGATATAGAGATGATAGGCGACAAGGAGCGCCTGACCCAAGTGTTCACAAACCTGCTTGGAAACGCATTAAAGTTCACAAAGAAGGGCAGGATTGCAGTCGAGACCCGGCTTGCAGGCCCGGACAGCATTGTGGTGAAGATAAGCGACACGGGCGGGGGCATACCAAAGGAGATCCTGCCCAGGCTTTTCAACAAGTTCGTAACAAAGAAGGTCGGCGAGGACGAGGCGCACGGGACAGGCCTGGGGCTTTTCATAAGCAGGTCGATAGTGGAGGCTCACGGCGGCAAGATATCCGCGTACAACAATGACACTGGCGGCGCCACATTCAGGATAGAGCTGCCGCTGAGGGCCGGCGGGCAGGGCAAGAAACAAACGCCAATAGCAGTCAGCGCCGAGCACCCCCGGGAAGCGAAATAGCCCGGGATTTTGTAGGATTACTGACAGACAAGTATTATATACATACGACCCTCAACTAGTGTGGTATGGGGTTGAGGGTACTCGTTGCGGAGGACGACGCCGACATGGCAAAAATGTACCGCATCGCCCTTGAAGCCAAGCACCACACGGTTGTCATAACAAAAGACGGCGAGGAGTGCGTCAGGGTCTACAAGCAGGAAGTGGACAAGCTCGGGAAAAAGCCGAGCAAGTACGAGCCGTTTGACGTGGCGGTCCTTGACTACAGGATGCCCAAGATGGACGGCCTTGAGGCCGCAAAAAAGATCCTTGCGATGAACAGGGCGCAGCGCCTCGTATTTGCGTCAGCCTACGTCAAGGAGACACTGCGGGACTCTGTAAGGCAGCTTGACCAGGTCGTCGAGCTTATACAAAAGCCGTTCGAGCCCAAGATACTGGTGGAGCTCATCGAAAACACCGCCGTCGTCAAGGAGCTTGAAGACATCAACAGGATGCTTGCGGACATGAACCACACCAAGTCCGACGAGGAGCAGATAAACGAGCTTCTCAACGTCTTGAAGAGGATACAGAAAGTAGGGTTTTGAAAAAGTGGGCAGGGGGTGATTTGAACACCCGACCACCTCGATGTCAACGAGGTATCATAACCGAGCTAGACCACCTGCCCGTTCTTACGCATCTACCTCTGGCGCCCAAATATATTGTTACACATTGAAGCTTTCAAAAATCCTATTTACAAATTAATGGTCTATTTGGCAGATAATGAGCCGTCAGCTAGAAGATAACTTTCCAGTGTCATTTTTTCCTCTAATGACTCCATTAGCTTTGTCTCTCTAGCAACGACATTCATCAGCTTTGCATCGTACTTTCCTTTGATTGCATCTGTGATATTCTTTTCAGCGGTTTTCACGTTCTGTTGGTATAGGTCAATTCCCAGAAAGTTTCGCCCCGTTAATGCACAAACTATACCCGTAGTACCTCTTCCCATGAAGGGATCGAGAATCCAGTCTTCCTCCTGAGATGCGAAATTAACTATGCGGGCCACTAGATCCTCAGGAAATATTGCGAAATGCTCGTTACCGTAATGTGCCTTAGTAGATATTTCCCAGACATTGCCAGGATTCTTGCCTATAGGATTGCATACAGCAAATATCGGATAATGCTTGTGATCTCCTATTCTTTTACGTGTTGCGTGTCTCTTGAATTTCCTAAAACAGGTGGGGCAATACTTCTCTGGATCGTAACCGTACGCTAATGAAATCTCGCTTGTGGAAGGCAGCGCACTAAATGGGGTGTCTGGCTCTGCATTGTGGATAATCTCTTCTAATTGAGCAATTTTTTTCTTATCAGGATTGATAGGCTTGTGTTGTATGAGTTCTGGCGGGGGAGTCTTATTCCTCCCTTCTCTGGCCTCATTACCTCTTACCCTGATGAGGTCAAGGTTCGTATATGATGCATCATTCTTTGAGAGAAAGAGAATGAACTCATAAGCCTGAGAAAGATTATTCTTAGCACTACTAGATACGTTGTTTTTCTTATACCATACTATATCCTCTCTGAAGGCGTAGCCCTTTTCAACCAGTTTTAGCGCCAGTCTGTGGGGAATCATGAGCTTGCTGTTATTTCGGCGAGTATCACCTATCACTATCCAAAGCGAACCGTCTTCTGTCAGTAAATCCCTACAGGTTCTAAAGATTTCAGTCAGCTTGTCGATGAATTGTTGGTCTGTCTTTTCCCGGCCCACTTCTTCAATGCCGTTCTTGCCATAATGTCTGTGACCATAATATGGCGGAGAAGTTATGATCACACGATATTTTCCTTTTTCTTTTGGATCTTCTGCAAGTTCTCTCAGAACCTTAAGGGAATCGCCCTTGAGTAGATTATAGGAGATCATCTAGATGAGCTTCCCAGCTTGTCAGACTTTCACAGATGATTTAAACTTTTTATACGGATAGTGAGCGCCGGCATATGCATAGACGCAGTCGGCTATGTCGCCATCGGCTGTTGTCGATGATGAGCCTATCTTTTGTTTAATGATTCTAACGCATTCCATTAGACTTTTGATATCTTCTGTGTTTGCCACAAATTTGTTGTAATGTGTCATGAAAGCAGGGTCAGCGTTTTTAGTCAACGAACAGTCTATTTCGTTAATAATGTTATTTCCATCTCTCAGTAACAAAGTTCTTTGAGAGATTGCCATCTTTACAGATAACCAAATGTCGTCCCATTTCTTCCTAAACACCTTGTTCATGACCTTTCCAAGATCCAATCCTTCGTGTGTGAAATTCTTGGTAACGTCACTTCCGTATAGCAAATCAATAATCACGAGTAGACCGTCCTTCTCAAAACTTAACTTTTGACTGCTTGCATTGTAGGTCAGCTTTACAGAGAACCGATTGTTATGTTTCTTAAAATATTCCTCAAGCAACCTCTTACTCTGTCCATAGAAACCCTTTGACCTGTCATCCTCTATCGTTGCTTCATCTCCTCTGGCATTAAACAAGAAACCTGCATGCATTTCTAATCTCTTGATTCCAAGGCCAAGAAAAGTCTGTGCAATATCCATATCAACACCATCTCCAATATAGACGGGAACGCCATTCTGTATCATCTCCGCTAACTTTAGGAATTTCTTTGCCAGTGCCTCTTCTCTAGCAGCGGTACCGCCGCTGTCCACTCTATTCTTTATTTCTAAAAATACTAGCCTGTCGCCAATTACGTTCAATAGGTCAAATTTTAGCTTGGGATCACTCCCAGTGGACTTCCACTCTTTGACATCTTGGATGCCTTTGATGGATGCTATCCATTTGGGTATTTTTGAAAGGAGTATTCCATTAGCTGCGGTGGTTCCAGCCGCCGCAGCCATTATCTTTTCTATCAGAGCTCCCCTTCCTCCTTTGGAACCCCAAAAGTAGGAAGTAACCTCCATGAAGGCTCGATATTCTTCCTTATTATTTTCAACCGCTTCAATTCCCATGAACTTCGCAGCGAAAGGATCGATATTCGAGGAGGGATCTGTTGCATACTCCAACAGATTTGATACGATATTGGCGTACGCTTCACGAAGCCAAGTTTCCTCGCGGTTGAGAGTGGAAGGATTTTGAAGAAGTAGCATCCTTCTCTGTTTAATATCCACGTTGTAACTGAAATTGGAACAATGTTATAGATTTTGCTGAGATAGGCTCGGATAGATTAGCAACTTGTCATGATTTTCGAAAAGGAAAGAACGACTTCATTTAGAACTCCTACAATACATCCTGTTGACTTTTAAACAATGTTAGGGCTTTTGGCGCAAAGCCAATACTCAGAAAACGTGCAAAAGGCAAGGAACAACACAGGAAATCTAATATCAGGTCTTGCGCCAGAGAAACTCTGACCTTGGACTATACGCTATCCGACCCCGAGAAGGACGGCCTGTACAAGGCGATATTCTCAAGGCGCGACGTGCGCTCGCACTTTATCAAAAAAGACATTCCTGATAAAGTCCTCCTGCGCATACTGAACGCGGCCCACCACGCGCCGTCGGTGGGCTTTTCGCAGCCGTGGAACTTTATACTGATAAAAGACGCAGACACGCGCAGGCAGGTCAAGGAGTCGTTTTTGCGCGAGCGCCAGCGCTCGATTGAAATGCTTGCAGGCGACGAGCGGCAGGAAAAATATGCGAAGATGAAACTGGAAGGCATTGAAGAGTCGGCGCTCAACGTCTGCGTCACCTACGACCCGACGCGCTTTGGGCCGTTCGTGCTCGGCAGGACGTCGATAGAGGACACGGGCGTCTACAGCGTCTGCTGCGCAATCCAGAACCTGTGGCTTGCGGCGCGCGCAGAAGGAGTCGGCGTGGGCTGGGTGAGCATCCTCTCAAACGAGGACCTCGAGAGGATACTTGGCATACCGTCGCACGTCAAGCCGGTCGCGTACCTCACGCTTGGATACGTGCGCGAGTTTGCAGACAAGCCCGACCTCGAGAAGGCAGGGTGGCTCCCGCGCATGGGACTCTCCAAAGTTGTGTGCTACGAGAAGTGGGGTCTGCAAGAGTCAAAAGAGTGGGCGGCGCTTGCCGACGCCGTCAACAGCGTTGAATAAGACAATATATACGTGGACAAGGCTTAACCGATGATCCGGCAGTCACTTTGAGATCAGAACCGGCAGCAGGTGCACATCGCTTTTGCGCGCACGCTTGGCGTTCAGGCGGGCTCGCGCTCAGCCTCCAGTACCACGACGCCGCCAGGTACCTGTTCATACTGCTCATATTTGCCGGGCTCATGTCCACCGGCTGGTTTGGAATCCCGCTTTTGCCAAGGTATTTCGTCGAGTCAGGCACCGATATCGTTGCGGGTCTTTTCACGCTGTTCAGCGCGCTCGGCACGGTGTGGGGCGTCATGGCGTACCGCGAATTTACAAAGTCCTCGTCGGCCATAGTCGAGGCCAGGCTTGCCGCGCGCCGGCTCGACCCCATGATAGGCGAATTTGAATACAAGTCGTACAACCCCGTCACAAAGGAGTACGAGGAGGGGTTTGCGCCTTCAGGCCCGGTGGATTTCTGGGACAAGGAGACGCACGTCCCGCCCTGGATGGACAAGGGCAAGTACTGGCACATACTGCTTTCGCTCCAGCACCCCGGCAGGGAGATAACGCTGCACGTGGTGCGCGACCGCGACCTGTCGTTTTCGTCAGGCAGGCGCAACGCGGCGATCACGCAGAGGGAGAGGCTATCAGAAGACTACAGGCGCTACCGGTACATAGTCAAGGTGCCGCAGTGGCTCGTCATGAACACCGAGCGCGTGCGCTTTGCAGAGATGGACGTCGAAAGCGAGGAGCTCTCGGCCCTCATAGCCGACGTTAACATGAAGATAGTGGCCGCCACAAACGAGGTGGCAGGCTGGGAGCGCCTGCGGGTGCGCTTTCCCTGGAGGTTCATGACGTTTGCGATATACCTGAACAAGAGCCTGCCACTGAGAATAGTGTACAGGCAGGTCATACGCAACTTCCCCGGCGCAAAGGAGCGCAAGGTGGACCAGACAAACGCGGACCTTGCAAACGTGCCCGATGACGAGCTGGTAGCGGCCATGATGGAGCTTGCGCAGGCAAAGGGCATACAGCCTGCAAGGATAGACAGGCTCTACGCGCTCACCAGATTTTTGAAAAACGCCTACACCCGGATGGGGCTTGGCGAGGGCGCAAGCGAGTACCACAACTTCCACCACTCGCTCGAGGTGTCGTACATGGCAATGCAGATGCTTCCAGCCTGGTTCAAGGGCCAGGTCTTTGGCCCAAAAGACTATGAGGTGATGCTGGTCGCAGGTCTTTTGCACGACTATGACCCTGCGCAGCCGCTTGCGTCAGAGCCGGGCAAGGTCAAGGGGCCGGTTGTGACAAGGACGATAGAGGAGCTGAAAAAGACCAGGATAATCGACGCGTATTTCACCATGAGCACCGAAGAGCTTGGCAACTATTTCCGCGAGTACGGCACCGGCACGCCTGTAGCAAGCGAGTTTTCCACCACGCATCCAGAGTACGTCAAGTCGGACTGGGCGCCTGTCGAGAGCGTCATGGTGGAGGCGCTCATCTGGAGGACTGACTTTCCGTTCTTCAAGCTAAAGAACGCGCAGGACAAGTTTGCCGGCCTCCTTGCAGAGCTTGGAGGCAAGGGCGCGCAGACTGAAAAGATAAAGCTGATGTCAGAGGTGCTCTGGCTTGCAGACCTTGCAGTCACGTACATGGGCTCCGACCCCGTCAGGGCGTGGGACAGGGTCACGAACCTGTACGACGAGCTGTACCTGCCGAGGCTCGAGGCCGTGTCGAGGACCGACGCGTTCTTTTCCGACTTTGCCGATCTTGAACTGTTCAGGGAGCTTCTGGCGCAAAAGACCTTCCCCGACGTTTTCAGGCAGCGGTGGAACCTGATATACCAGTTCTTCCACGAGGGCAACCCCTCGACCCCGCTCAACCGCACGATAGAGACCGCGCGCAGGATGTACCTCAAGGTGAACATCGAAGTCGGCATGCGCAGGGGCGAGATGCTGCAGGCCATGGCTGCCGACAACTGGTCAGAGTATTTCGTAGGCATCGGCAGGGACCAGGGGGAGGTGCTCAAGGCCAAGTCGAGGCTCGCCGCGCTCGACCCGCAGAACGCGTCGGCGTTCTGGGGCGACGTGCAAAAGCTCGTGCCGGCGATAATGGACCGGTCGATAGACAACTTTCTTATCGTAATGCCTGAGCGCGACTCGCCGGTCGGAAGTGAGGAAGGTCGCATGCTCCTGCAGGCAATGTTTGTGACGCTTGCAAGAAAGCTGCGCGATGGAGGCGCAGTCAAGATCCTGACTGACATGGAGGAGAAAAGCGCGCAGTTTGAAGCACTCTTGGAAGTGGCCGGAGAGGCAGGTCTTGTGCGCGAGGCGCGCAAGGGCAAGGACTATTTTCCTGAAGGCTGGGACGACTCTGAGTTCAAGGACGGCAAGCGCCAGGTATTGACGCTTGTTCCAAAGGCCGTACCTGCGAATGCTTAAAATTGACGCGACCTTGGTTGAACTAACGCGGGCTCGTAGCTCAGCATGGACAGAGCGAACGCCTCCTAAGCGTTAGGTCGAGGGTTCGAATCCCTCCGGGCCCGCCATTTTTACGCAAAGTTCTCCTGAATGTATTTCTTCAGGCGCGCCGCGTCCTTCTCGCTCACAGGCATGCTGTTTGCAAACATCGGCTTTTTGCCCTTTATTATCTCGAGCCTGACGGTTCCGTCAGAGATAGTCATGTTGAGCTCGGGCCCCTTGAAAAAGCCGCTCTTTTCAGGGTCTGCATGGAGCGAGCTGTCGCCCGACTTTTTGGCGCCTACAAACTCTGAAGTCAGCCGGTTGATGCTGTCTTCGACTGCGACGGTCAATCTGCCGTTTGGCATCTTTTCAAGCGAAAAGACGTACTTTTCAAGCGCCTCGACCTCTATCTTGGGTCCCACAGGTCCCTCGTCCTGCGCCTCTTCTGCCGGCGTCCATACCATGCCTTCCCGTGCGACCCTTATCGAGAACTTGCCCTCCTGGCCGGACACTAGCAGGTGAGAGTCTACTGCTTTCTGCAGCTCCTCCGGCGAGAGCGGCCCCGCCGGCCCCCTGTGCCACTGGTTCTTTGCGTCTTCCCTGTCTTTTTCGCCGCTGTAGTGCAGGATGTAGCAGTCCTTGGCGTTCCAGCGCCGGACTATGTTGTACGCCTCTGATACGGATATCATGCCGGTCGAAGGGTGCTCGTTGTAGGTCTCGGTGCCAAGCACCAAGAGGTCGGGCTTCCACATCAGTTTCTCGTCGGCTCCTGGAAGCGTCAAAAAGTCCCAGCCGGCTATCACCTTTTTTCCGCCGCCTTCAATGATGTAGATGGCAGAGCCTGCAAGTCCCGGCGCGTCGCCGGCGTTGTTTGCCGCAATAGGCGTTATCGAGAACGGGCCTGCGGAAAATGCCTGGCCCGGCTGCACCGTTGTGAAATTAGATCTCTTGTCTGCAAGCTGAGGCATCGCAGTCAGCTGCCCGAGGCACTCGGCGGTGCAGTATCCTCTGGCGCTTCCAATGACAGACGCAAGCTCGGCGACGTGCTCTTTTCTTGCACTTGTAATAAGGACAGCGTCCGGCGTTTCCTTGTAGCCGTGCTCGCCTGCGCCGCTCTTCAAGCTTGCCGCGACCCCGTTGCCGGCATCGACCAGCAGGTGGAAGCCATCAAAAAATACGGAAAGTGAAGTGTTCGTCCCGCCTGCAACATCAGGCAGCACGCCGTTTATCCTTGCAAATACGCCCGATTCCATGAGATTGAGGGCGCACGCCACAAATAAAACATTTCTGAAGGCCCGCTAGCCGAGCTTTGCAAGGTCGTCAAGCGTCATGGGCTGGCCGTCCTTGCACACCTGGCCGGGATAGTGCTGCATTGAAAACAGCATCAGCTGGTCAAGCACCGGCTTGAGCGCCCTGCCCCTTTCCGTCAAAAAGTACTCGATGCTGACAGGCGTGCCCGGGTTGACCCTGCGTTCGATTATCCCGTTTTTCTGCATCTCCTTGAGCCTTTGCGAAAGCGTCTTTGGATTTATGCCCTCTATATCCAAAAATTCGTTGAAGTGGCTGTGCCCGAAAAGCATCATGTTTCGCATTATCAGTATAGTGAACTTTTTGCCTATCACCTGGAAAGTGTGGTTGATGGGGCACTGCTTGAACTGTGCCATCGCTGCAATATAGTCTACCTTGGACAACTTGCCCGCCTATACCCGCTTACCTTCAGGTAACTACGCAATTAAACATTACCTTTCTATAGTTGATACAAAAAAGTCAGACGCCTGCAAGTTTTGCCTGGCCGTACAGCTGCGCGTGGTGGACCTCGCTTATCTCTTCTCGCCTGTGCTTCCGGCGCTCGATGACATAGCCCGACGCAGAGTGGTAGATTATCACCATGTCCTTGGGGTAGAAGGAGAGCATCTCGTGGTTCTCGTGGTCCGATTCCATGTGGCGCAGGTGTATCCGCTCCCACGCAAAGAGCTCGTCCACCTTGCCCTTGAAGTGGAACGTGCTGCCGCACGGGCACTTGACGTCGCGCCAGCTGCCGGAAAGGTTCGAAAGCCACGTGTCGGCCATTAGGCTCAACCTAGGTCCCAAGCGCTTTATAACGTTAGCCGCCGGTCATGCTGGTGAACCTGTTGCGCCTGTTGACCGCCTTGATGTAGTCGAGGTTCGAGAGCGCGACCACCGCAGAGTCGCGCACCTCCTCGCTCTCGTCCCTGAGCGCGTCGTTCAGTATTTTCCTCGCCTCTTCAGAGCCTATCACGCCCAGCGCGACTGCTGCTTCGTGCCGGACAAAAAGCGACGGGTCGTTTTTCACCGCGTCTGCCAGCGCCTTTATGCCTGACGAAAACCCGAGCTGCCCCAATGAAAACGCGGCTTCGTGCCTGACAAGGTCGTTGTCGTCGTTTTTCAGCACCTTGCCTATGGGCGCGACCGCTCCTTCCCCGGCTATGTCGGCCATGATGCAGACAGCGCGAGTCCTTACCACGCTGTCCTTGTGCGTCAGTAGCTTTTTGAAATAATCAATGTTCTTTTCGTCAAACTGCCTTTCCATCTCCTCGAAGAGCTGCGTCCTCTCGCGTGAGGTGGCGTATTTGGTGACTGGCATGCGCCACATCTGCACCAATAGGCTTTTTTTAGTTTTTGGCGCCTTCGGCTTTGCAAAAAAAGTCCGCCTTAAAAGAACTAATTCTGCGCACGAGATTGTTTTTTGCCTCCTGCCATCATGCAAAATTGTATCATTTTTTCGTGCTCAAAATGTTACACAATGTA
>NZ_JACAEH010000024.1 GCF_013388945.1 Nitrososphaera sp.
CAGCCTGGTCAAAGGCGTGAGACCGGATAATCCGGCGCGAAGCTCAGATGTCCGACCCGACTGGGACACCTCATTCCTCAGGGATTCGTGGGTTCAAATCCCACCCCCCGCACCTTTCATCCATCTCATGTACCATTGATGAAAATTTGACCCCTGCTTGTTATCATCGGTAAATCAATTATGGCAGGGGTGATAAGACTATGGAATCTGTTGACCAAAAGCTCAAAAGCGAGAGATAATCCGAAAATATCGGATAGTGAAAACAGGTTCGGTCGCAGCAATTGCAACAGGCGCCGCTGCTATTGGGATAGTAGCTGTTCTGGTCTTGGCGGTTCCTTTATTTTCAATTCCCGCCAAGGATGAAAATGGAAAAAGGTCTCCCCTCAATCCCGTCTCGTTATTGACGCAGAGACCTGAGCAGATTGCACCTCATATAGTTGAGGCTGCCGGCGACAAAATTGTGAGCCTTAGGCTGAATGATACAGACACATTGAGAGTAATTGCATATACAACAACTAAAGGAGATATCATATTACCAATTGATGGACTGGAAGACGGATATTCGCGCATAGAATACTGGCTGTGGGAGCCGATAGCACGACCTTTGTCGGACTCTGATGCAGCCGGGGATGGTTCGAGAATAGAGAAATCAAGCGCAATGAATTTTACCAAAGCATTCCTCCAGAGGATAGGCTACAAGCTAGACGGAAGCGAATACTTTATCGCAGAACCCGGAGACATTTCGACCATTACGGTCTATCAGACCGTGTCTGGATGCGAAGGCTCCTTTCAAGTCTACGGGCCACTTGACTACGGCTGCATAGTAGCAAATCAGCCCACTCTATTTCACTTCCAGGCAGACGGAGGATGGATCGAATTACGAAAGTGGTATGAAGACGTACATCAAAAAGAGATCAAGGTAGCAGGAAAGGAAGCCACATCAGTCGCCAAAAGCTTCATAGAAGAGGAAAGGAGGAAGGACCCAGAGAAGTTTGAAGCATACGGCAATCTAACCTTCAGTGATGTTTGGCAGGCAGAACGCAAGGAAACGTACAAAGATAACCTTGTGTATGCCGTTATAGTCAGCTACCTTACTGACAAAAGTCCCGAAGAATATCATTGCGCTCCTAACATGAATTTCGATGTTTTGGTAAGTGTCGAAGACGGAAAAGCACTTGACTGGAGACCGTCCGCCTGCGTCTAGTAGAGTCAGACAAAAGCTCAAAAGGTCCTTTTAGATTATCTGTATTGCAGCCAATAGTTCTGTAAAGCATCTGATAACAGGCCTTGCCAACGGTATCGCGTTTTCCTTAACCCCTGCACCTTTTCCTCAAGCTCCCCTCGTCCACCGTTTATATGGCAATGAAGCACCATTGAAGGTGACGTATGTCATATGAAAGACGTGGAAGTGGCGGCTTCGGCAGCTACGGTCCAAAACCTGTGGAAACAGGCAAAGAATACGACGTGCAGATAACTGAAACAAGCAGACAAGGTGACGGCATCGCCCGGGTTCAGGGCTTTGTTATCTTTGTCAAGAACGGCAAAGTCGGCCAGAACACAAAGGTCAAGGTCACAAACGTGGGTAGCAGGTTCGCTACCGCCGAACTGGTTCAGTAGGACGCAGATACAAAACCCCAAGTGGCAACTGCCTCACAAAGGAAAGTACCACGTTTTTTCTATTCAGGCCGTCTTTTGCGGAAATCGCGCCCGCCCTTTCCGTGCCGGCGCGATTTTTTGTCCCAGAATTGCCTGCGCGGCCCGCCGTGCGCAACAGGGGCGTGCTTGCCCCACTTTTTGCTGCCGGCGCCCCTGCGGTGAAAGCCGTGGCCGCCCTGCCTTATCGCCGGGACCGCAAGGCCCATCGACTCGTTGAGCATCTTCACCGGCTGCTTTATCCTGCGCATTATCCTCTCAAAGTCTGAAAACCTGTCCGGCGTGACAAGCGTGACTGCACTCCCGCTGGCGCCTGCCCTCGCCGTCCTGCCTATCCTGTGGAAATACGTGTCCTGCTCCCCGGGGACGTCGTAGTTTATCACGTGGCTGACTGCCGGGACGTCTATGCCCCTTGACGCGACGTCGGTCGCGACCAGGATGCTGTCGGCGCCTTTTCGGAACCTGCCCATGACTACGTCCCTTTCCCTCTGCGACAGGTCGCCGTGAATTGCGGCCGCTCTAAACCCGGAATTCTTTAGGTTTGCCGCTATCTTGCCCGCCCTCACCTTTGTGGCGGCAAACACTATCACTTGCTGCTCTGCGTGCGGCTTGATGATTGCAATAAGCTGGTTCAGCTTCTGGTTCTCTTCGACAAGCAGGTAAGACTGGTCGATGGTGGCAAGCGACGTTTCTTCCCTGTTGAGCCTGACCTCGCGCACGTCGCCTTTCATGTGCTCCCTTGCAAGCTTCAAGATCTCCGCCGGCATGGTCGCGGAAAACAGCATCGTCTGCCTTGCGCCCTTGCCTGCCTTTGAGAGGATGAACCTGATGTCGTCGATAAATCCCATGTCAAGCATCCTGTCCGCCTCATCAAGCACCACGAACCTGACCCCGTCGAGCTTGGCAGTGCGCTGCTTCAGGTGGTCTATCAGCCTCCCCGGCGTCGCCACGACCACCTGCGCCCCCTTTCTCATCAGCCCTGCCTGCAGGCCAAAGCTCTGGCCGCCATAAACAGAGACGGCGCTGATGTTCGAATACCTGGAAAACTTTTGCACTTCCTTTGTGACCTGAACAGCTAGCTCCCTGGTAGGAACCAGAACAAGCGCCTGTGCCTGCCTGGCGTCGGGTTTTATCTTTGTCAGGAGCGGGAGCACGAACGCCGCAGTCTTGCCGGTCCCCGTGTGCGCCTGCCCTATGACGTCTCTGCCTTCAAGTATCAGCGGTATTGCCGCTTCCTGTATCGGAAAGGGCTTTTCAAACCCGTTTTCTGCAAGCGCTCTCTGGACCTTCTCGTCAAGTCCCATTTCCCTGAACGTTTTTCCTTCTGTCATCTATGATTTTCTCGCAATACAAAAGATACGGAAGTGCCGCAATCGCCTAACAAACCTGCCGCAAGTCTTGTTGTACGAGGCTATTGCGAGCAGCTGGAGATATAAACCGTAAGCCCCTAGCATACTGCGTAGACGCATCAAAATGGTTGAAGACACTGAAGAGGAGAAGGCGTTCCGGGCTATCTATGCCAGCGAGCTACGGAAGATGAAGCAGGGCACGCAGCTGGAAGACGAGAGGAAAAAGGTGAACCAGCAGGCGATGAAGACTCCTGGCAGGCGTGGAGAGCAGATAAAGCACGAGGAGATAGACCGGGAGATTGTCCGGCGCTACAGGCTTGCCAAGGGCTCAGTCTAGGGGCGCTCTTTTGAAGGATCGAGCATCTGGTCGGCTCTCTTTTCTTTTGTCCTTGTCTGCGTCATTTTCTGCAGCGCATAAAAGATGCCGTGGTCTATCTTCAGGTGGCTCAGAAACGCCACGCCGTCGTTCACGTTATCCCTGACTATGAGGTCACGCCCGCAATAGCTGCATTTTATCACGTGCTCGTCTGGCGCTATTCCCAACAGCCGCGTTACGCATCGCTGGTATAAAGTCTGTATCCAAAACAAACGTTAATTAAATCCAAAATGCGCCTTGAATTCTGCATTGGCGCAGTTCAAGCTCGTGGTTTCCGACGGGACCGGCAGGAGCATATCACAGGAGCTCAAGGACAGGGCAGCCCAGCCGCTTGTAGGCGTGAGGATAGGAAACGTCATCGACTCCTCTGTCATAGGCATAGAGGGCGGCAAGGTGAAGGTGACCGGCGGCTCTGACAAGTCGGGCGTGCCCATGCGCGCAGACGTTCACGGCGGCGTCAAAAAGTACGTCTTGATGTCAGAAGGCGTCGGCGCAAAGCACCTTGAAGGCGGCAGGATCCGCAAGCTTGTGCGCGGCAACATGGTGACTGAAGAAATTTATCAACTGAACCTCAGGCTCGTCGAGGGCAAGCTGCCGGAAAAGGCAAAGGAAGAGGCGCCGGCTGAAGCAGAGGCAAAGGCAGAGCCTGCGAAAGAGAAGAAGAAAAAGTAACTCTCTACATTAATATCCCCGAGAATTTTACGGTAACTAGTTGCACTGGAAAGAGACGCTGCCGGACTGGTACATCAAAGAGTACGGTTACCAGCCCTGCGTCAACATCGGCACGTCCGGCCACGTGGACCACGGCAAGACCACGCTTGTGGAAGCAATCACAGGCGTGTGGACCAGCGCGCACAGCGAGGAGCTGCGCCGCGGCATCACAATCAAGGTGGGCTATGCCGACGCGGCGTTTTACAAGTGCCCCGTGTGCCCGAGGCCCGAATGCTACGGCACCCAGCCAAAGTGCGCCAACTGCGGTGGCAAGAGCGAGCTTCTCCGCGTTGTCAGTTTCGTTGATTCGCCGGGCCACGAGTCGCTCATGGCAAACATGCTATCCGGCTCGGCGCTGATGGACGGCGCCATACTTGTCATGGCTGCAAACGAGAAGGTGCCCCAGCCGCAGACCCGCGAGCACCTCCTTGCGCTCTCCGTCCTTGGCATCCAGCAGCTGGTGCTGGTGCAGAACAAGGCCGACCTTGTAAACGCGGAAGAGGCGATGGACAACTACAAGCAGATAAAGGACTTTGTCAAGGGGAGCGTCGCGGAAAAGGCGCCTATAATCCCGGTGTCTGCGCAGCACAAGCTCAACATCGACGCGCTAATAGAATCTATTGAAAAGAACATCAAGACGCCAACGCGCGTCAAGGACGCGCCGCCCGTGATGCACGTGCTCAGGTCGTTTGACATAAACAGGCCCGGCATCGCAATCAAGCAGGTCAAGGGCGGCATACTTGGGGGCGCGCTCGTACAGGGCGAGTTTTCGCTGGGCGACGAGGTCGAGATAAGGCCCGGCATTCTTGATGAAAAGAAGGGCAGGTACGAGCCGATAGTGTCTGCCATATCGACTCTTGGGACGGGCGCCGGCCTCGTGGAAAACGTCAAGCCCGGCGGCCTCATCGCGATTGGAACGAAACTTGACCCCGCGCTCACAAAGAGCGACTCGCTCATAGGATCTGTAATCGGCAAGCCCGGCACGCTTCCTCCGGACGTCGATACCGTTACCGTCGAGACGCACCTGTTTGACACCGCTGTAGGCACGCAGGACCTTGTAAAGGTGGAGCCCATAAAGGCAAAGGAGCCCCTGCGCCTGAACATCGGAACGGCCGCGTCCGTCGGCACCGTGACCAGCGTCCGGGACGGCAAGATGGAGGTCAAGCTGAAAAAGCCGGTGTGCCTTTTGCCAAAGAGCAGGGTTGCCATCAGCCGCAGGATAGCCGAGAGGTGGCGCCTTATCGGGTCCGGAATAGCGGTCTGAATGAAGATCCTCTGCGACACGAGCTTTTTGATGGTCCTTGTCTCAAAGCCCATAAAGCACGTAGAGCGGATGGAGCACGAGTTTGGCCGGCTCGAGTTCGTGGTGCCCGATGTTGTTATCGACGAACTAAAGAGGCTTGAGGAAAAAGCCGGTCCAAAGCGCTCGACTCTTGCCAAGACCGCGCTTGCGGTGGCAAAGGCGCGCTTTACTGCAGTCAGGGTGCCAAAGGCCGCCCACGTCGACGACTCGATTGTCGAGTATGCGACAGAGAAAAAGTGCGCAGTGGCGACAATAGACACCGCGCTCCGGAGGCGGCTGATAGCAAACAACGTGCTCGTCTTGACGCTCAGCCGCGACAGGCTGACTGTTGCAAACCCGAACATCGACGACAAACTTTAATTAATTTTTGAACCGCTCTATTCCCATGCTAGATTACAGGGGAGTCAAGTTCAGCTGGCTCGGCCACGACGGATTCAGGATAGTAGCTGGCGACAAGACGATATACATCGACCCTTACAAGCTTTCCAAGAACCAGTACAACAGAAACGACGCCGACATCGTGTTCATCTCGCACAACCACTTTGACCACCTGAGCCCGGACGACCTGAAGCACGTCGTGGGCCAGAAGACAACGATTGTGGCGGCGCGCGAGTGCGGCGCCCAGCTAAAGCAGCTCGGCCTTGACACAAAGCTGGTGTCCCCCGGCGACAGGCTGACTGTAAAGGACGTGGCGGTGGAAGTGCTGGCGGCGTACAACACCAACAAGGACTTTCACCCAAAGGCCGACGGCAAGGTCGGCTACGTCATGACGCTTGGCGGCCTGCGCATATACCACACAGGCGACACCGACATAATCCCCGAGATGGAGCACGCCCGGCCCGACGTGGCGCTAGTGCCCGTGTCCGGGACCTATGTCATGACTGCAGACGAGGCTGCGAAAGCGACTGACGAGCGCATAAAGCCAAAGATGCTTGCGATCCCGATGCACTACGCGTCTATTGTCGGAACCGAGGACGACGCGAGGCGCTTCAAGGGGCTCGTCAAGGCCTGCCCCGTCGAGATATTGTCAAGAGAATGATGTCGGTACCTTAAAAAATAGGGGACAACTCCACAACTGCGATGTTTCAGAGCGGCAGGACCATGTTTCGAGCCGGCGGCTTCGAATTCACGACCCGCCACCTGCTCATAATAGCAGTCCTCGCTCTGGCGTTCTCGATTGCGGTGATAATGAGGTCGTACCCCATAAAGTACGGCTTTTACCTCAACGAGTTCGACCCGTACTTTGACTACAGGGCGACCAAGTTCATACTGGACAACGGGCTTGACGCCTACTGGCGCTGGCACGACGACATGTCGTGGTACCCCGAAGGCCGCGACATCGCCGCGACCTCGCAGTCGGGCCTGCACGTGACTGCGGCCATCATGTACCAGATATTTGGGGCCGGCGCGCCCCTGATGGACTTTACCATCATGTTCCCCGTAGTGATAGGCTCGCTTACAGTCATAGTCGTGTTTGCGCTTGTGCGTGTGCTTGGAGGCACCACCGCAGGCCTGTTTGCGTCGCTCTTTTTCGCGTTCAGCCCCGCCATAATCCTGAGGGGCAACCTCGGCTGGTTCAAGTCCGAGCCCCTGGGGTTGTTCTTTGGCCTTATTGCGGCCTACCTCTTTATCTCGGCGATAAGGCACAAGGAGATAAAATACGCCATACCAAAGGCGGTCCTCGGCGGCCTGATACTCGGGCTTGCAAACGCCTCGTGGGGCGGAATACAATACTTCAGCATCCCCATTGCGCTGTTCTTCCTTGCGCTCCCATTTTTCAGGCGCGACCTGACCATCCCCATGTACGTGGCAATCGCGTTCACGGTATTCACGCTCGTCGCCGCAGTCGGGTTCCCGAGGCCGGGCATGTCGTTTGTGACAGGCCTCCCGGGCATCGCCATGGTCGGAACGACAGTCTACCTTGTGGCCGCAAACTTTGTCGGCCGGCTCGGCGGGGAAAAGGCCAGGACGCGCAACCTCTCGTTTCTGCTCATAGCCTTTGTCGCGGCAGGGATAGGGATGATAGCTGCAGGCGCGTACGACGCGCCCAGCTTTAGGTACCTGAACGCGGTCAACCCGTTCATCGGATCTGAAAACGCCCTCGTAGAGTCGGTGGCGGAGCACCTCACGCCGACCATTGTCGACTACTTCCTTGACTTTTCTCTGCTGCTCATGTTTGCAGGCCTCGGGATCTGGCTTGCGTTCCAGAAGCGCAGCGACGCGGCCGTGTTTGCCCTGATACTTGGCATAACCGGCGTCTACGTGAGCGCCACGTTTGCCAGGCTGCTCGTGTTTGCGTCAGTCGGCATCATAGTTCTTGCAAGCATTGGCCTTGCCGAGATAACCCGGAACGTGATGGAGCGCAAGGAGGCCTCGGCCGCAAAGGGCAAGAAAAAGACAGACGAGGTCGTCGCAGGGACTTCAAGCACCAAGATGATCTACGTTGCGACGATAATCGCACTATTGCTCATCCCCGTGTTCTACCCGCCCTACTCCAGCTGGATAAGCGCAGTCGACGTCCCGACTGCGATAGCAAACGGCGGCAGCGTGTTCCGGACCCAGACGCAGGACTGGAACGAAGCCATGAACTGGATCTCTGAAAACACAGAGGAAGACGCCGTCATCGCGGCCTGGTGGGACTATGGATACTGGATTACCACGCTTGGCGAGCGCACGACTGTCGCCGACAACGCTACTTTGAACCAGACGCGCATCGAGTCGCTTGCCAAGATGTTCATAGGCGACCAGGAGGCCGGCGCCAAGATAGCGCAGGACCTCGACGTCGACTACGTGCTTGTATATGTAGTCGGGCAGAAGGCGCTTACAGGGACTGCCGGCAACGAAACGAGCGCGCAGGTGCCTCTCTTCACGCTCGGGCAGGGAGGCGACGAGAGCAAGAAGACCTGGATAATGAGAATAGCCGGCTACGACGAGACCAGGTACCTTGAAAGCGACGGCTTTACGCCCAAGAGCACTTTCTGGCAGTCCACGCTCCTTGGCAAGCTGATACCGTACGAGCCTCTCAACTACGTCCTGTTCGGCCCCAACGGCAACATCGTCAACGTGAGCGAGACGTACCAGCAGGGCTTTAGCCAGCTCTTTTCAAAGAACGCCAAGTATCCGCCAGGCGAGCAGGGCCTGCCGTTTAACTTGGTCTACTCTTCTTCAAGCTACATCGAGGACCATGACATTGTGACAGGCGTGCACATCTACAAGGTGAACCACGACTACGAGCCCAAGCCGAAGGGCGACCCGTACACGCCAAATACCGGCACCCTTGCAGACACCACACCGGGGCCGCAGATTGCAGAGCTCGAGACTGCGCAGGGCACGATAAAGATAGAGTTCTACCCCAACGCGGCGCCAAGGCACGTGAACAACTTTATCACGCTTGCAAACGACGGGTTCTACAACGGCACCGTGTTCCACAGGATCTTCCCCGGCTTTGTGATACAGGGCGGCGACCCGCAGACGCGCAACGCGACCTCTGACAGGGACACCTGGGGACAGGGCGGGCCGGACTACACCGTCCCGGCAGAATTTAGCGACATACCTCACGTCAGGGGCATAGTCTCGATGGCAAGGGCAAGCGACCCGAATAGTGCTGGCTCTCAGTTCTTCATAGTACTGGAGGACTCTAGGTTCCTTGACGGCCAGTACACAGTGTTTGGCAGGGTCATAGAGGGCATGGACGTCGTGGACAAGATAGCCGCCCTTGAGACCGTCGGGGGAGCTTCAGACAACCCGAGAAGGGAACAGCCAGTAAACCCCGACGACGCGAGGATAATCTCTGTAAGAATAGTCGATCGCTAGAGCGCGCTTAAAAGCCCGTCGTGCACGAGCCCGTTTGAAGCGACGATGTCCAGCTTGTCAAATACAGGGAACGCCGGCTTGCTCCCGTCAAGTAGCGACCACCGGCCGCCTGCCTCTTCCACTATCAGCCCGGCGGCTGCAATGTCCCACATGGAAAGGTCGTTGTTAATCGTGCCGTCAAGCCTGCCTGACGCCACGTACGCGACTTCAAGGCACAGGCTTCCGAGCTTGTGGAATCGCTTTATCCTGCGCAGGATGTTCTCGTTTATCCTGGCAAAGCGCGCCCCGTCAAACTTGGTGTGGTTGACGTTGAGGTAGAGCTCCTCCATGCGCTGGCGCTTTGTGACAGCTATCCTGCTGCCGTTGAGGCGCGCTCCTTTGCCTTTTACGGCGGTAAACTCTTCGCTGTGGTTCGGGTCGACAAGCGCCCCGGTGAGCGTTTCAGGGCCCCTGCACAGTGCAATCGAGGTGCAGAAGAAAGGCAGGCCTATCACAAAGCTTGCCGTGCCGTCAAGCGGGTCGACGACAAAGTAGTACCCGTCGCGCTTGACGCCTGCGTTGACGCGCCGGTCCTGCTCCTCTGCTACAAACGGGATGTCGGGAAACTGCTTTTTCAGGTGGGATATTATCAGCGCCTGCGCCTCGCCGTCGACGCGGGTGACAAGCGACCTGTCGTCCTTGACCGTGACGTTGTAGGTCTCGTTCTTGCCGAAATTTTCCTTGAGCAATCCGGCGGCCTCTCTGCCTGCGGCAAGCGAGTGTCTCAGGATGTCGTCAAGTTCCAAGCGCAACTGCCTTACAGGCGGCGGGGCAATATTACCGTTTGAGGAGCGCGGCGTAGATGAAGGGAAGGAGCGTCGACGCCTCGCCGTGTATCGTGGTCTGCCTCGCCTTGGTGGTGACCTTGCCCCACGATATTGCCTCGGCCACCAGCGCGCCTGACAGGCTGCCGTCCCACTCGGGCGCTGTCGTGATGTATACTGCATAGTCCAGCCCTCCGCGGTACTGGTTCCACCAAAGCGTGTGGTGCTTTGATATTCCGCCTCCTACCATGAACGCGCCGGACTTCTTGGCGTCAAAGACTAGGCTTGACAGCAGGTTCTGGTCCTTCAGGATGTCGAGCTTGAAGTCGCGGTGCTGCTGGTGGAACAACCACACCTGGCTTCCTACCGCGCCGTCGACTATGCCTGGGACGACGACTGGAATCTTGTTCTTGTGCGCCCAGTAGAGGAACGACGACTCGCCCAGGCTGCTTCCAATCTTATCTGTGATTTCATACGTAGCGACGTCGCGCTTGCCCTCCCTGTACATGTCTGCAAGGATTGCCTGCATCTTTTCTTCTATCAGCGGGCCGTAGGCTGACATCGGCACGAGCACGTTTCCAAGCCGGTGCACGTCTTTGTCGAGAAGTTCCCGGTCGTCCATGCGAAAGTCGCCGGCGTAGTACTTGTCATAGTATCTTGCGATGTCGTGGTCAAGCGCGCCGCACGTCGTGATGACGACGTCAAACATCTTGTTCTTGAGCATGTCCCGGACTATGCCGCGGGCTCCGGTGGACATCAGCGCGGCCACAAATGAGAGGAACTTGGTGCACTTTGGTTCGTCCATCATCCTCTTCAAAATGTCGACGCCGTCGGCAAGGTTGCGCGACTCAAAGCCGCCTGACTGCTCCATGCTTTTCAGGATGGCGTTTATGTCGGTGTTCTTGTCAATCGCGTGGTCTTTGACTGCGCTGTGCAAAAGGTCGTCCTTTTTCCTGCCGGCCATGCAAGCGTATTGCCCGACCTATAATAAAAGTCTCATCCGACAGAATTTAAAAGCAAGTGGATTTCTAACAAGATGGTGCACGACCATCACCACCACGACGACCCGAGGCACACATTTTCCGGTCGCAAGATAGACCCGCCGCAGGTCTCTCCAAACATGACAGTTCCCGAACTTATCAAGTTCTACGGCGCGACAGGCTACAACGCCCGGCGCCTTGCAGAGGCGGCAGAAATCCTCGAGGACATGATAAACACCAACTCTACTGTCTGCCTCACGCTTGCCGGCGCCATGACTCCGATAGGCATGGGCAGGACGATATCTGCCATGATAGAGGCAGGATTCATCGACTGGATAGTGGCGACGGGCGCAAACGTGTACCACGACCTGCACTTTGCATACGGCCTCCCGGTCAAGCAGGGGCACTTTGACGTTGACGACGACATCTTGTATGCCAAGCAAATCGTGCGCATCTATGACGTCTACATCAAGGAGTTAGAAACATTGCAGGCGCAGGACCTCCTTGTCCAGAAGGACATGAAGGAAAGGTCTGCCGAGATCCCGGCAAACGCCTCGACTGCCGACATCTCGTACGCGCTTGGCAAGGCTGCAAAGGAAAACGCCAAGTACCCGGAAAAGTCGTTCCTTGTAAAGGCGTACGAAAACAAGGTTCCAGTGTACATGCCGGCCATAGGCGACTCGTCGATTGGCCTCAACATGCTGCCGCTATTGCTTGAAGGCAAGGGCGTCTTCCCGAACACCATCCTTGACGTCGCCGAGTCTGCGGCCATACTGTGGAAGAGCAAGAGATCCGGCGGGCTCGAGCTTGGAGGCGGCGTCCCGAAGAACTTTTTCCAGCAGACGGGGCCGGCGCTCTACCAGATACTGAAGATAAAGGAAGGCGGCCAGGACTATTTGATACAGATGACAGACGCAAGGCCGGACACCGGCGGTCTGTCAGGCGCCACATTGCAGGAAGGCAAGAGCTGGGGCAAAATAAAGACCTCGCACAAGGGAAACGTCATAGTGTACGGCGACTCGTCGGTGTATTTCCCGCTGCTCTGCAGCTACGCGCTGTCGGTGTGCAGGCCGCGCAAGCACAAGGAGATATACGGCAAGAAGGACGCGTGGGTCAGGGACATGAAAAAGATGTACCTGGCTCAGAAATAGGACTCGGCCTTGACCGTCCACCTGCCGCCCTTTGATGTCAATTCAATCTGCCCGATTAGATTTCCGCCAGAGTAGACCTTGCCAAACTCGGCGCTGCCAAACATCGACGACAGAAGATCTTTCTTTTCGTGGTAGCCCGACTCGACTGCCTTTATGCGCATCTTTGCAGAGACTTTTTTTATGATGTTTCTTGCAGCCGACCAGTCGCCCTTCCACGACACAAGCTCAAACGAGCCGAACCTGACAGAATCCATCGAGTAGCCTGAAAGCCTCGCCTCGAACTTTAGCCTGTTCTTTTTTGCGTACTCGTTCATCCAGCCGACGGCCTCGGCCCCCTTGCCATTCTCTACTGCAAAGCTGTCGGCCCCTGCCACGGCGTGAAATCTGCACGTCAGTTATTTAACGCAGCCGCCGCCTGCGGCAATACGCATATCTATTTCCACATTCAATAGTTCAGTGCTTGCCCGCCGAGAAAAAGCCCACCACGGTGCCGGTCGGAAGCCTGCGCCTTGACAGCGAGGTATACCGCGCAGTCACGCAGATGGCGTATTCCCAGCAGATGCCGGTAGAGCAGATGATAAACCAGATGCTCAAAAAACAGCTGGTGTCGCAGGAGCTTTTCAGGCACGGCTTTACGATAACGCACAGGGAGACGATGAAGACGCTGACAGGCATGCTTTCAGACGAGCTGATAGTAGAGGCGGCGCAAAGCATGAAGTCCTCGCTCAAGGAGATGGTCGTCTCGCGTACCGGAAGTGCCAGCCCGACCATCCAGCAGTTCTTTTCATCCCTTGCGTCGTTCATGGACCTCAACGGCTTCCCTGCAAGCATCCAGACCGACCCGGAGGACGGCACCGTGACTGTCAACGTCAGGCCCAACATCTCGCGCAAGTTCTCGCTTTTCCTCGGCGAGTCGCTGAGGGTGTCGCTTGAAGGCATGGCAGACGTTATAGCCGTCGACGCGACCGACACCTCTGTCCACGTAAAGTGCACACCGAAGGCCGGCTGAGCAGTGGCAAATAATATAAACAAACATTTTCCACACTGAAATGTGCGGGCTTTCGTTGCAGTCGACGCGACCAGCAGCGCGCTGGGCGAGCTGCAGAAGGATATGATGGGCGCCTGGAGCCCGAGGGATGTAAAACCGGTCGAGGCGCACAATTTCCATTTTACCCTGATATTCCTGGGCGAGATTTCAGAGCAGCAGGCCCTTGCGGTCAGAGAGGCGCTGTCGGCGATCTCGTTTGAGCCGTTCTCGCTGACGTACACCGGCGTCGGCGCGTTCCCGAGGCCCGGAAACGCAAGGGTGGTCTGGGTGGGAGTCGACAGGGAAGGCGGCAAAAAGCTGGAGGCGCTTGCGCAGCAGGTGGTCGTAGGCTTGGAGAAATTAGGATTCAAGCCCGACAGGCCGTTTTCGCCCCACCTCACGATATTTCGGGCAAAGAACAGGCACGTGCAGGTCGGCGTGGAAAAATACGCCGGCAGGACGTTTGGCACCGAGGTCGTAGACAGGGTGCACCTGAAAAAGAGCGACCTTGCGCCTTCCGGCCCCACATACTCGAACGTTTATACCGTGAGCGCTGTAAAGGAGGAAGGGAAATGACAGACGTGCTGGCAAGGGCGCTTGCGGCGTGCGAGCCCACTCCTGCTGAAGCGACAAAGCTGGATGGCATCGCCAAACTGGCAAAAGACCTGGTCGAGCAGGCAAAGACGCCGGAAGTGAAAGAAGTGGTGTTCGGCGGTTCTTACGCCAAGGGCACGTGGCTGCGCGGCGACGCCGACATCGACATCTTTGTGAAAATAGACCCTGCAGTCGACGAGCAGACATTTGAAAAGATAGGCGTGGAGATGGGCAAGAAGGCCCTCGCCAAGTTCAGGCCGACTCTGCGCTACTCCGACCACCCCTACGTCGAGGCGTTTGTCAGAGGCGTCAGGATAAACGTCGTGCCGTGCTACGACGTCGAGCGGGGCAAGTGGAAGAGCGCGGCCGACAGGTCGACGTTCCACACAGAGTACGTGACGCGCACGCTGGGCGCGGAAAAGCGCGCGCACGTGCGACTCTTGAAAAAGTTCCTGAAAAGCGCCGGCATCTACGGCGCCGAGATATCCACCGGGGGTTTCTCCGGCTACGTGTCGGAAGTTCTTGTCGCAAAGTACGGCTCGCTTGAAGGCGTGCTTGCAGCCGCGTCTGAATTCCGGCAGGGGCAGGTGATCGCAGTCGGCGACTACGACCCGGACTTCGTCAAGGGGTTCTCTAGCCCGCTTGTGATAATCGACCCCGTGGATCCGAGGCGCAACCTCGGGACTGCGGTATCGCCCGAGTGCGCCGGCAGGCTCGTGCTTGCAGCAAGGGCGTTTCTGAACAAGCCCTCAGTCCGGTTCTTTTCAAGGCAAAAGCCGAGGGTCAACAAAAAGCTGTACCCACACGTTCTGGTCGCCGAGTTTTCGCACCGCAGGCGCAGCCCCGACACGATATGGGGCCAGATGAAGAGGAGCCAGAACGCGGTAGCCAAGCAGCTGGAGCTTGCAGGCTTTGCGGTGATAAGGTCGACGTGCACGACAGACGAGGAGACGCGCGGCGCATTTGCGTTCCTGCTAGAGTCGCACACGCTTGCCCCGTACACTACAAGGAAGGGCCCCGAGATATTCAGGGCCAAAGACGTAGCCAGCTTTGTCGCAAAGGCAAACGGCCCGCTTGTGATGTGGGCCGACAGAGAGATGCGCGTCTCTACCATAGTGAGAAGGAAGGAGACTGACGCCGGCAGGCTCGTCAGGGCGCTTCTCAACAACGACGGGAGCGGAGTGGCAAGGGGGATGATAACTGGAAATGTCAAGATTTATACTGGAAACCGCAGGTCAAGTCCTCTGGTGAAGCAGGCAGTTGACGAGCTTGCATCGACAGAGGGCCTCATTTTCGGGTCTTGACGCGGGCGCGCCAGAGCTTGCCAAGATACTGACCTACCCGCGCTTTGACGAGGGCGACTATGCGGCGCGCCTTGCAGAGCTCCGCACACTTGGAGTCTCGTCGATAATCCCCGGCGGCGACACGGTGGTGTCGGGCATGAAAATAGCCGGCAAGGGCTGCGTGGGGCTGGTCGTCCGGGCGATGGTCGGCAAAAAAATGTGCGCGCTCAAGGTACGCCGCGTGGACGCCAACAGGGAGAGCATGGACGCCGAAGTGCGCCTGCACAAGATTGCAAACGACGCCGGCGTAGGGCCGCGCCTTTACGATCATTCAAGGAACTTTATGCTGATGGAGTTTGCAGAAGGCGCAAGCATAGCCGACTGGGCCAAAGATGCAGGAAAAGAGGAAGCCCGGGAAACTGCGAGGTCGGTGCTTGAGCAGTGCCACCTGCTTGACTGCGCAGGGCTCGACCACGGCCAGCTCAGCAGGCTTGACAGGCACGTCATAGTCGGCAAAAAGCCAGTGATAATCGACTTCGAGACAGCAAGCACCGAGCGCAGGACAGCAAACGTCTCTGCCGCCGGCCAGTCGCTCTTTGTAGCCGGCGCAGTCGCGGAGGCGATGGCAAGGGCAATAGGCAAGACAGACAGAGAAACTGCAATAGCCGCGCTCAGGGAATACAAGCGCGACCAGACCAGCAAAGGGCTCAGGACATTATTAGATACATTGGGCCTGTGAGCATCTTTTATAATCAGGCGCCGCCAAGCTTGTGTGTTGTCCGAACCTCCACTTGAAATACGCAAGCTAAAGAACGTGAACCTGAAAGGCGGGATCGTTGTGGACGGCTTTCCAAGCGTCGGGCTTGCAAACGCGATTGCATCAGAGTGCCTCATTCACTCGCTCAAGACCGAGTTCGTGGCGATGATAGACTCGCCGGCCTTCCCGCCCCTTTCGATAATCAGAAACGCGATGCCAAACTTTCCTGCGCGCGTCTATGCAAATGAAGAGCTAAAACTTGCGATGTTCGTGTCGGAGCTGAACCTCGACGCGTCGCTTTTCAGGCCTGCGGCAAACCTCATGCTAGAGTGGGCGCTCAACAGCAACTGCGACCTCATCGTGAGCGCGGCAGGCATACCGTACGAGGAGGGCGAGGCGGCCAACGAGGCAAGCCCGCAGGTGTTTGCGGTGGCAAGCACGCCCCACGCGCTGAAAATCGCGGCCGAAGCCGGCATCCCGCCCGCGCTTTCCGGCTCGGTCTCTGGAATCCCCGCAATACTTTTGAACGAGGGCTCGTGGCGCAACTACGACGTCATCGTGCTCCTTGTAAAGGTGGTGCACGACGCGCCCGACTTTCGCGCCGGCGCGGCCGTCGCGGAGGCTCTGGCAAAGCTAGCACCCGGCGCAAAGTGCGACGTGCCGGCGCTCCTGAAGGAGGCAGAGGTGATGGAAAAGACCCTGAAAAAGCTGAGAAGCGAGCAGGTCCTGCCGCCAACAAAGGAGCAGATGTACGGCTGAAAGAGGCCATTTTGCACCTCACAAGGGCCGACCCGAGGCTTGGCAGGATAATCCGGTCCGTCGGCGACTATACCATCGAGTCGGGAGGCGAGCCGTTCCAGTCGCTTGTTGAGGCCATAATGTACCAGCAGCTTGCAGGAAGCGCCGCCGACGCGATTCACGGCAGGTTCTTGAAGATATACAAAGGCAGTTTTCCCACGCCGGCGCGCCTGCTAAAGACGCCTGCAGAAAAGCTCCGGGCAGTCGGGCTTTCCGGCAGAAAGACAGAGTACATACGCGACCTTGCCGCCCGCGTGCACTCTGGCAGCATAGACCTTGCAGCGCTTGCCAGGATGGGCGACGAGCAGGTCGTCGAAAAACTGACGGAGGTCAAGGGCATAGGCAGGTGGACTGCAGAGATGTTCCTCATTTTCTGCCTGGGAAGGCCCGACGTGCTCCCTGTGGGCGACCTGGGCCTGAGAAGGGCGATGCAGAAGGCCTACTTGCTGCGAAGCCTGCCTGAGCCTGACAAGATGGAAAAGATAGCCACGCCGTGGCGGCCCTACCGCTCGGTTGCGACGTGGTACCTCTGGAAGTCGCTTGACAGGTTCAAGACTATTGGTTAGTAAGTTCCTTTGCAAGCATCCTGACAAGCTCGACGTCAAGGTCGAGCTGCTCTGCGACAAGCTCCTCTGAAATTCCCGAGTCGAGCAGGTTGCGCATGGCCTCCCGCTTTTCGGCAGTCACCACGTTTGCGGGGGGCGAGAGCTGGAGCTCCTTTTCAACCGACTTGATGTAGTCCCTCACCGTGGCCGCCACCTGATCCGGCGCGGCCGACGACTCTGTCGACAGCACCACGATGTGGTCCTTTACCGGTATGCTCAGGATGTTGACCTTGTCGTAGGTGTAGACCACAGACTTTAGTTCGCCGAGCTCTTTTGTGAACATCTTGCGCAGGTCGACGATGTACGCCGACTGCGCCAGGGATATCTCGGTGCTCTTGTCTGAAAGCTTGTTTGGAGCGTCCTCCCTGCGGACACCGGCGTACAGGTGGCCGGACTTTTCCACGACGCCGGCAAACCTTATCCGGGCGTCAAGCGCCAGGACGTTCCTTGAAAACTGCTCGGCTCTCATTTACACTTTTGCGTGGGGCAGAAGAATATAGCCTTTATGCAACAAGGGAAAAAGGCCCCTCAGGCCTTTTGCGGGGTTTCCTTGACCCTGCCGCGGCCGGTCTTGCGCGGTGCGATGTTGCCGACCTTGCGCCCTGGCGGGGTGTTCCTGCTGACAGACGACTGGCGCCCGATGTGCTGGTGCCTACCTCCTCCGTGCGGGTGGTAGACAGCCGCCTGGGCGATGCCCCTGACAGTCGGATACAGCCGGCCGTGCGCCTGCATGTATTTTGCGCGCACACCTGCCTTCAGGAAAGGCTTTTCCTTCCTGCCGGCGCCAGAGATTGCGCCGACCATGGCCCTGCACTTTTCGTTCAGCGTCAAAAACTTGCCTGACGGGAACTTTATCGTGACGCCCTCGGTGCCGTGCGCAAATACTATTGCAGACGAGCCGGCAGACTTTATCAGCTTGCCGCCGTCGCCGGCGTTCTTCTCGATGTTGCAGACGATTGTGCCGTCCGGAATAGATTCGAGTGCGAGAATGTTGCCCCGCGTCGCAGACGTGCCGGTGCCCACTTCCATGACGCTCCCGACAGTCGTTCCTTCCGGCGCAGGCACGTACGAGTACCTGCCGTCGTCAAAGAACACCTTTGCAAGTGGCGCGTCCCTGCCGCGCTCGTGCACGATGTCGACTACCGTACCTTTGTGATGCTCCTCTAGCTTGAAATTCGGGTATTTTGCCGGTGCTATCTTGCCGACTGTAATTGCGCGGAACTGCTTGCCTCCGCGCCCACGCCGGCGAACCAGTGTCCTCTTGCCCATTTACCGTTCAGTGACAGAGCCTGCCGATAGGTGATTTTAAGCTTGCTCTACTGCTTCTTCATGGACGCAAAGAACTCCTCTGCGGCCTTTTTCATCTGCGCAGGCGTCAGGTCACGCTTGTGGGTAGCAAGCCACCACTTGTGCCCATAGGGGTCGGTGACCATCCCCGCCCTGTCGCCCCAGAACTGGTCCATCATGGGCATCGCCACGCTGGCGCCTTCCTTTACCGCCTGGTTGAAGACCTTGTCGGCATCCTTGACATAGACGTAGAGGCTCACCGGGGACCCGTTGAGGGACAGCGGCGACGGGTTGCCCATCGCGACGTTCTCCTCGCCCATCATTATGTGCGAGTCGCCTATCACGATATTGGCGTGCATAAGCTTGCCGTCGGGGCCGGGCATGCGGCCCTTTTCCTTTGCGCCAAACGCCCTCTTGTAGAACTCTATTGCCTGCGCGGCGTCGCGGACTGCGAGGCCGGGTGTGACTGCGTGGAATGCCTTTGGAATCGGGGAGACTTTTTTTGCTGCCTTCTTCTTTTTCTGGCTTGATTTTCGCCTAGCCATGCCCCTGAAAGGTCCGCGATTTTATTAAGCATTCTGCACATAGATGCCGTTTATTGCCGCTTTCCTTAAGTGGCATTGCTGTAAATGCCACTATCCACAAAAAATATATGATTTAAAACGCCGTTTTAAAGCAGTAGATGACCAGAGCCAGAGCAGCCGCTGCAAGCCAGAAGCAAAGGGGCGTCTCGCCTCCAAAGCCCAACCCAAAATGGGGCAGGGAGGAAGAGACCGAGTATTTCGCCAAAAAGGTCAAGCTTTTCAGACAGGGCAAGATCTCCGAAGACGACTTTAGGCGCTTCCGCCTGCAGCACGGCGCATACGGCTCGCGGCTCCACGCCGACTATTCCATGGTCAGGATAAAGGTGCCTTCCGGCGAGATAACAGCAGACCAGATAGAAAAGATTGCAAGTTTGTCCGAAGCTTTCTCGATAGGCTCTGCCCACGTGTCGACGAGGCAGAACATACAGCTGCACTGGGTCCAGCTCGAAGACGTGAGCGAGGTGATGCGCGGGCTCGTAGAATCCGGCCTGACTACCCGCGAGGCCTGCGGCAACACCGTCAGAAACGTCATGTGCAGCCACTTTGCAGGCGTCTGCCCCAACGAGGCGTTTGACGCCACGCCGTACTCGATGGCAGTTGCAAGGTTCTTTTTGCGCAACCCGATGTGCCAGAACCTGCCCCGCAAGTTCAAGGTGAACTTTGGCTGCTGCGAAAAGCACGGCCTGGTAAAAGTGGCCGACATCGGCCTCGTGCCTGCTATCAAGGAAATAGACGGCAGGCAGGTAAAGGGCTTCAGGGTGTACCTGGGCGGCGGGCTTGGCGCGGCGTCGTTCATAGGCCACCCGCTTGAAGATTTCACTCCAGAAGACCGCGTACTGTCGACGTGCATGGCAACTGTCAGGCTGTTTGACAGGCACGGAAACCGCGAGAACATGGCGCGCAACAGGATGCGCTACCTCGTGCACGAGACGGGATGGGAGAAATTCCAGAAGATGGTATTGAAGGAGCGCACCGCGGTGGAGATGACCACGTCGCTTGCGACTGCGGCAAGCTATGACGTCGAGTCGCAGGTCGACAAGCGTGCGCTGCCAAAGTCAAACGGCATCGTCAAGCTGCCGATGTTTGACAAGGTGACAAAGGACAGCCCGGCCTTTGAAAGGTGGCTCCATACAAACACCGTCCCGCAAAAGCAGCAAGGCATGTTTACGGTGTTCATCACGCTTGGCGCAGGCGACATCACCGCAAGCCAGCTGCGCGTCCTTGCCTCTGCAATCCGCGAGCTGTCTGCAGAAGGAGTTGCGCGCACGACTCCGCAGCAGAACTTTGCCGTGCGCTACGTGCGCGGCTCGGACCTGAAGGAGTTCTTTGACAGGCTCTCAACAGCAGGCCTTGCAAACCCGGGCGCGCTCACGGTCGCGTCCGCGGTCGGATGCTCCGGCACGACGTCGTGCAACCTTGCAATCACAAACTCGCACAGGCTTGCCAAGGAGGTGCAGCGCAGGTTCCTGGAGCTCGGGCTTGACACCGACGACAGCCTCGCCGACGCGACGATAAAGATAAGCGGATGCCCCAACTCGTGCGGCCAGCACGAGATAGCCACCATCGGCTTTTTTGGCGGCGCGACCAGGATAGGCAACACCATGTCGCCCACCTACACCATGCTGTTTGGCGGAAGCGCCGGCGAACAGGGCGAGCTTGGAAGGGCGATAATGCGCGTGCCGGCAAAGCGCGTGATTGACACCATTCTCAAGATAATAGAGACCTACAGGACCGAGCGCTCGCAAGGCGAGACCCTGCACCAGTGGGTGGTCAGGATAGTGAAGGGCCAGGGCGCAGGGAACGTGAAGAACCTAGACGACATGAAAAAAGTGCTGGTTCCGGCAATACAGCTCCCGCCGGCCGAGAGCGACCCCGACGCGTACAGGGATTACGGAAGCGACTCCAAGTTTACCGCCAAGACTGCAAGGGGAGAATGCGCGGCTTGAAAAAGGCAGCCAAGGCAAAGGTCAAGCCCAAGATTAAGGCTAGAGCTGTCAAGGTAGCAAAGAAGGCAAAGGGCGCGCCCGGCTTTGTGCGGCTGCCAATAGTGTGCGACGCAGATCTTTTGCGCACGCTTGTCCGCAAAAAGTCCGTTCGCGTAGTGGACGTGCGCAGGGCGGAGGACTACAAGGCAGGCCACATCCCAACAGCTGTTTCGCTCCCGCTTGCGCGGCTTTTGGAAAACGATAGCCCCGAGCGCGTCGTGCAGATTTTAGAAGAGCTTGGGATAACTGAAAAGATGCCGGTGGTGGTGTACGATGACACGTTTGGCGCCCTTGCCGCAAGGGTCGCCTGGACGTTCCAGTACGTCGGGCACACAAACACGGCGCTTTTGGAGATGACGTTCTCGCAGTGGAAGGGCCTAGGCCTCGAGGTCGAGGCAAAGGAAAACACGTTCAAGCGAGCCAAGCACCCGCTCAGCGTAAACAAAGAGATGTACGCCGACGCGCCGTACGTGGAAGCTGCGCAGTCGCAGCAAGGAAAACTGCTTGTAGACTCGCGCGAGCGGCTCAATTTCCTGACAGAGCACATCCCCACCGCAAGGAACATCCCCTACACCATGCTTGGCTCAAACGGCAGCATACTGCGCAAGGCCGACGAGCTGAAGCGCATGATAGAAAACCGCGGCATCCCGCAGGACTCGGAGATAATCACCTACTGCGGAAGCGTCGGGACATTGTCGGGCCTTGCATACTATGCCCTGAAACTTGCAGGCTACAACAATGTGAAGCTGTATCCCAAGTCGTTCAAAGAGTGGAAGTCGCTTGGCAAGCCCAAGGACGAGTTCAAGGAAGCCAATTATTGGGACCTCTCGGCGGAATAATGATAAAGCTGCGCCGTAGCACAGACAGGCGTTGCCAATGCTCATAGTCTGCCTGACGGGGATGCCCGGTGCGGGCAAGTCCACCGTCGCGTCTTTCCTCAAGGAGAAGGGTTTTTCAGTGATAACGATGGGCGACGCGGTGAGAGAGGAAGCAAAGAGGCAGGGCCTCGAGCCCACAGACTCAAACCTAGGGTCGATGATGATAAAGCTCAGGCAAGATTTGGGCCAGGGCGCAGTAGCGCACCTTATCCTGAAAAAACTTGAACGCGACAGCAACAAAAGCAACTTGGTGATAGACGGCATACGCAGCATACCTGAAGTTGAAGTATTGAAAAAAGTGGGCACGGTAAAACTGCTGGCGATACACGCGTCGCAGGACACGCGCTTTAAACATCTGGTAGACCGGAAAAGGTCTGACGCGCCAACATCAAGCAACGAGTTTGCGGGCCGGGACAAGCGCGAACTGTCAGTCGGCATCAGCGAGGCGATAGCCCTTGCCGACGAGACCATATCAAACAACGAGATAACGATTGACGAGCTGAAGGAAAAGGCGTGGGCGATTGTTAGCGAGTGGCTGGAGGAAGCAAGTTGAGAAAGCCGCCGGTACAGTCTCTGATAGAGGTAAAAGTGGAAGCCGCGGTCAACCCGTCCGAGGATCCAGAAAAGGTCATTGACGCCGTCAACCAGATGGTGAGCTGCTCGCCCGAGTTCCGGTACGGGAGCAGGGTGATAGGCAAGGCGACGGGCGCAGGGGCGCTTGAGAAGATATACGAGCAGGTGAGGTCGAGGTCTGCAATGGGTGTCCTGAGGCGGATGCTCCTTGACAACCGGGCAGGCACGAGCACCTGGTTCCTCCTCAACAAGCAGGCAGCGACTGCGGGGATTGCAGTGGTAATCGAGGACGAGAGCGAGTCGGCGCTTGGGCCCATCAGAGTGACCATAGCCTGCGAGGAGCTGGACGCCCTCACGGACTGGCTGGTCCCCGAGCAGTGAGGCGCAATTTCAACATTTTTATATACTGTGTCAGGTTTAGGGGCACTATGGAAGCATACTGCGTGAAGTGCAAAGCCAAGCGCGAAATGAAAGATGCCAAGAAGATTACCATGAAAAACGGCAAGCCTGCCACACAGGGCGTCTGCCCCAAGTGCGGCACCAAGATGTTCAGGATAGGCGGTTAAACCTCTTTCTTTTTTCACTTTTTTTCTCTAGATATATTAGCCCAAGGCGTCAAGTGATAATGCTTGATAAACATACGGAGCCTTGTCAAGCGCTACAACGGCCTGACCGCTGTAGACGGCCTGACGCTTGACATCGGGGAGAACGAGGTCTTTGGGCTTCTGGGCGCAAACGGCGCGGGCAAGACCACGACCATCCACATGCTTGCGACTCTGCTAAAGCCGACGTCGGGCACGGCGACTGTGAACGGCTTTGACATCGTCGCGCAGCCTTCAAAGGTGCGCGAAAGCATCGGCATCGTCTTCCAGGCTCCAAGCAGCGACGACATGCTGACAGGATATGAAAACCTGCACATACACTCATTGCTCTATAGCGTCCCGGGCAACATCCGGAAGAAGAGGATAGATGAAGTGCTGGAGCTGGTGGGGCTGTTTGACAGAAGGCACGACAGGGTCAAGACCTACTCTGGCGGGATGAGGCGCAGGCTCGAGATAGCCCGGGGGCTCCTGCACAAGCCAAAGGTGATGTTCCTCGACGAGCCGACGCTGGGACTCGACCCGGCAAGCAGGGAGACGATGTGGAAGTACGTCCGGCGCCTTGTAAAAGAGGAGAAAGTGACCATCATACTTACCACGCACTACATGGAAGAGGCGGACCTTTTGTGCGACAGGATTGGAGTGATAGACAAAGGAAGAATAGTCGCGCTCGACACGCCTGCGAACCTGAAGGCGTCGCTTGGAGGCGACATCATACGAATAAAGACGCATGACAAAAACGCCGGCGAAATTGCAAGAAAGTTTGACTTTGTGCAAAAGGCCGAGTTTGCCGACGGCTTTCTTGTCCTGTCGGTAAAGGACGCGAGGCGCAGCCTGCCGGCGCTCTTGCAGGTGATAGAGGCCGAGTCAGCCGAGTTCTCAAGCCCTACCCTCAACGACGTGTTCATCAGGCTGACGGGCAGGAACATCAAAGAGGAGGCCGAGGGCGGCTTTATGGAGAGGTTTGCCAAGTATGATTGAGGCCCACCTTGCAAAGGTGTACGCGATATGGCTGCGCGAGTTCAAGGTTTTCCTGCGCGAAAAGAGCAGGCTCGTGGCGTCAACGTTTACGCCCATACTCTGGCTGTTTGTCATAGGCTCAGGCATCGGCTCTGCCGCAGGCTTTGACGCCGGAAACGTGGACTACCAGACCTTCATCTTCCCCGGCATAATCGCCATGTCTATAATATTCACGTCGGTGTTTTACGGCTCGTACATCATCTGGGACCGCAAGTTCGACTTTTTGAAAAGCGTGATGGTGGCCCCCGTGAGCCGCGGGACAGTATTTGTTGGAAAAACACTGGGCGGCATGACGACGTCGCTTGCGCAGGCCATGATCCTGCTTGCCATTGGAGCCGCGATAGGCATACCGTTCACAGCAGTCTCGGTGGCGCAGGCTGTCGCCGTAATACTGCTGATGTCGTTTGGGCTCACCTCGCTTGGGCTTGCGCTTGGCAGCTACATGTACAGCCTCGAGGGGTTCCAGATGATGGTCAGTTTCGTGGTGTTCCCGCTCTTTTTCCTGTCAGGTGCGCTGTTCCCGCTTGACAACCTGCCGTCGTGGCTTGGGGCGCTGACGACTGTAGACCCGGCCACTTATGGCGTCAGCTCGCTGCGGGGCATGATGCTTGGCATTGGGAGCGCCGATCCGTTGATCGATTTTGGCATACTTGTCGCGTACACTGCCGCGCTAGGGACATTCGGCATACTTTCTTTCAGGCGTATGAAAGCGGTGTAGGTTGGTCATGTCGAATACTTGGTATTCTCCTTCTTGGCATCGACTGGGAGGATTAGCGTCAGTCTCACGTTCCCCTTCATCGCTTCACCTGCCAAGCCTTTTGAACGGCAAGACACCGTGCCGCCCTTTGCCGCTATCACGGCTTGAGCTTGACCATTGCCTTGGGTTTTGCGCCTTGTCACCGGCAACGCCCAACCCGCCCACATCAGACTGCTTGCGCAGTCCTCATCGACTGATGGCTCTGATTCCTGTATTCTCTATCTATCATATAATTACAGGAGCACTTCGGGGAGAGGGAGGGGTAGGTGCCAGCCAAATATTCAAGGTTTAATAGAGGTCAGCTAATGTGTTTCCGCAAGGGGCCATAGTCTAGCTTGGCAGGATGTCAGCCCGGGGCGCTGGAGGTCGTGGGTTCAAATCCCACTGGCCCCACTTAACTTTACTATCGTTGCAGCTCGCTGCATGCCTAGAGTCGCTGCCAGCAAAGATACCGTCATGCGACCTCCCTGATGCTGAACATTTTGTACTGGACAGAGGAGACAGCGTCGTTCCTGATGAATGCAGAAACTCCCGACCAAAGGACCTTTGCATCTTCGGGAATGCCGCACGTCTTCTGCACATCCAGCCCAGATTCATATTGTCCCCAGCCTCCCTTATCGGTATACTCCATCAGCTTCTTCCAGTCTCCGCCATCCTTGCCATCTGTCAGATCCCTGTACAATTCCAGCTTTACGTTTTGTCCGCCGTCGACGGTCTTCAGGACAAACTTGTATCCTACCCATGTGTTTTTCGGCAGGGTCTTGTCAGGGGTACTCCACCATGTAGAAAGGTCTGGTCCTGGGCGCGTTTCGCTATAGGCTCCATGATGCACTATCTCCTTCTGGAAGTTTATTCGTCCATCGTACAGCATCCTGCCATAATACCCTGCTCCAAGGCACGGGTCAATATGTGCGTCCTGATGGTTTGTCCTTGAGCCAGCAACGAATCCTTGGTAGCTGAGGGTCTTTGTTTCGCTTATGCGCTTTGCGTAGAATGTGAGTTCGGTGTTTGTCCAGGTTTTTGATTTCTGGACATCGTAGACGTACATTCTAGGGGAGTTGCCGCTCATCGTGGCGATGCCCAGACCGTCTATCTTCACCGTTCCGTCGCCTCGGGCGACAAGTTCAGAATTGTACGGGTCGCGCTCTCCAGATAGCAAGGTTCTGACCTTGCCATTATCCCAGTTGGAGTACCATTCTCTTCCACTGGGAATGGTCTTGTAAATCATTGCAATTCCAAACCTGTCCTTTGTGATAGCCGGGGCAATCACCGTCACATTTTGCGAAGCTGTAGATGTGTTGCCCGAAGCGTCCGTCACAGTCCAAGTTACAATGGTGGTACCTACGGGGAAGACCGGATCCGGGCTTGCTTCTGCACTTGTGCTCTCTGCAGCGTATCCGTGGGTTTGCTTCAGTACCATGTACATGTCATAATTCGGAAAACTTTGCCAGTATGTAGTGTAGTATTGCAGGTATGCATTTGCACCGTCGAATGTATCTTTGCTGTCCTGGTCCACCGAAACTGCCACGTAGTTTCCATAGCTGCCTCCGCTGTACTTGATTCCGATCTTATCTCCAACTTCTATCCTGTACAGCTCGTCGCCGGAAAGTGCGAATGTATAGTCTGTGTAGTCCTTTGCGATCTTGCTCACGTCCAGATTTCCAAAGAGCTTGTGAACACTTAGATCGACATTGAACACGCCTATCTGCGCCGTACCTATAGGCGATCCCACCTTCTTCATTCTAAGAGTTATCTGGTCTATGCTCTTGCCCACCAGTTGGGATGGCTCCGTGACTACCTCTACGTGCGCTTGTCTGCCCGAGTGCATGCTTAATCCAAAGGAAGCCGTAGTATCAGACATGTGCGTTACTGGATATGTTTCATCGGGCGTAACAGTAGGAAGTCGGATAGGGGCGTCGTTTGCGATAACCGGCGACGGGTCGACGAGATCGGCTGCGGTAGCCATACCCAGTGCAACGGGGGTCAACGTTCCTGTTGACTCTATTGTAATATCGGGCGGCGCGATTATTGCAGGTGCAGTGGTATCCCTGACTGTTATGCTCTGGACGGCTGTCGAAATATTGCCCGAAGCGTCAGTCGCGGTCCAAATCACTGACGTCGTATCCATCGGAAATGCTGCAGGCGCGTCGTTTGTCACGACAGGTGAAGGATCCATATCATCTATCACTGTCGGAGTTCCAATGGACACTTCGGTCATAGGGCCGTTTGCTTCTACAGTCATGTCCGCTGGAGCCAAGATCAGGGGACCTGCGACGTCGGCCATCCCATAGACCCTGACCTCGTTAATCGAAGACCAGTTGTTCTGCGTGTTTCCATAGACTGCGATCTTGACGTGCCTAGCTAAAGTATCCGGAAAGTCGGCAGTCTCGAAATTGGTGGTGCCGCCACTGGTAGTCCCGTAAAATATAGGTGTAAAATTATCGCCGTCAGTTGAAACGGATATCTCGAAAGTTGTCTTTCGTATGTCTCCCCTGAACCAAGCTATATCCAGGTAATTTACCATCTTGGCAGAGTCCATGTTCAGTGTTATCCATGAGCCTTTTCCCTCATTCGACCACCTTGTGACCAGATCACCGTCGATGATGTTCTCTGGCACGTTGGTAGAACCCGGCTCGTAGCCTATGGCAGTAACGCTTAGCGCAGGGAGGATTGTCGGGATCGCTTCCTCACCACTTGTCACCATGTATGAAAAGGGCATGGTGGCAAGCAGCGCCACAAAAGCCAAGGCAGACAGCCTCTTGGCAATTGAGGGTGTTCTGGACAGAGAGGTCGTGCTTGAGCTGTTTGATAGTCGTTTCCCAAATTTCACGCACTTTAAGTTGAGTCAACTGGATAAATCCTGGCGCGTGTGACTGAGATCTACAACATGTAGTGCGCGTGTATGTTGTCAGAACGCACAATAGAAAGATATTCCGGAAACAGAACGCGACAAGGCAGATCAGAAATCTCGTGTCCATTTACCTGTGGATTCTCGAAAAGAAAACCCGGAAATTCTTTTTGAAATGAGCTCTATCGATTAATCTGTCGCGACGTAGAAATCCTCGATGGAATCTTCGCGCAATACCATCAAACGCATGGTCTGGCTATGCCGTGCCGAAGATAATATAGACAAGAAAGTAGAGATTCTCAAATCTCTCAACTTGCTTCTGCCGATTTCAAAGAGAATCAAGCTGCAGTCGATGTTCACACGCGACTACATCGAAAGCGTGCTTTCCCGCATGGAGGAATTGGAAGAAGAGAATGGTCAGGTGGCAAGGTGACCATGCTCATTATTGCGACTACTGTCGCAAGGCATACTCTTGCCCGCTGGACAAGAGGGAATGCAAGCTGCCCTGGAAGACTGGACATAACGACCATTTTCTTGCTCTCAAAAGCTAGAACAGATCGCAACGAGATTATACTAAATATTTCTGTGATGACTTTCCAGTATCGCCTTACATACCTCTTAAATAGTATCTTACAAGCCCAGTGAGAGAGAATAATTGCAACACACAAAATCGCAACTCTCAAACAAACACGACGGGTGAACAAGATGAGCTCGAGACTTGCATTGTTATTCTTTCTTACAGGCTCGTTGCTCGCCGCGACCTTCGCGGCACTCCCGAACCCCCCAGCAGAAGCAGTCTGCTACACATCCAGCGCTGTTGCGCTATCTTCCAGCGGATACCAGTCAGGCAGTCCTCCGGAAAATACCATGGACGGCAGCCTCGTCACAGGATGGGCCGATGAGGGCAAAGGCTCGTGGATCAAGTACAATATCGGAACACAGAAAAGCGTGTGCTATGTAGACATCGCTTGGTACAAAGGAACAGAACGCCAGTACACCTTCGCGGTATCAACATCAACGGATGGCATAAACTACACAGATGCCTACACTGGCAAGAGCAGTGGCTCGACGCTCTCTCTACAAAGGTACGACTTTCCAGATAGGCTAGCCAAGTACATCATGATCAAGGTCAATGGCAACACCGAGAACGACTGGGCGGCCATCAACGAGGTGAAAATCCATTACTACTCGCCTTCTATCGACACAACCGTTCCGGCAGTTTCGATAACATCGCCATCTTCAGGTTCCAGCGTTGCGGGCCCTTCATCGGGTGTAACAGTCAACATAACGGGTACCTCCTCAGACAGCGGAAGCGGTGTGAGGTTCGTAGAGGTGAGGACCCAGAACACGTCGTACCAGCCAGCGATCCCCAAGGATGCGGGCGACTGGTCGACCTGGAAGCACACCCGGGTGCTCCCGCCCGGCACACACACGCTGATCGCAAGAGCCACAGACAACGCCGGAAACGAAAGATGGTACACAACCAAGGTGGTAGTGACATCCACGGAAACAGACAAGTTTGGAATTACCAAGTTGCATGACACCAAGAGCGGCGGAAGAGAATGGCTTGCCAAGTGGAACTCAAACCCTCGAACCCTTGGATGGGGATGGGACCCTTACGACCCGGAATTTGACATTCACGGCCAGATCAACTACGTCAAGGTCAATGGCGATGGGACAGCGAGGGTGAGCGGCGATGCTCCAAGGTTCTACATACATGACAAAACGAATTCAAAGAACTGGCAGAATGTCGAAATAACCTATTACGTCAAACGGATAAGCGAGTCCAAATCGGCCACCTACCAGGCGTTCACTGCAGGAGCAAGGAATGGCTGGGCTGAAAGCAAGGACAACTGCGACGGCTTTGGGTACTACGGCATGATGAAGTTCAACGGTCAGGCAGTATTCCAGAAGGAGCTCATAAATCACGTCGCCTACAGTACGCTGGCACCATATCCGTGGCCTACGCCATGGTCAGGGGACGGCCCATTCCCGAAAGACCAGTGGATAGGCGTAAAGTTCATAGTACAAAATATCAATGGTGGCAAGGGCGTCAAGCTACAGATGTACTATGACACCACCGACGGAAAGAATGGTGGCAACTGGCAGAAGGCAGCCGAGTATGTGGATAATGGCAGCTGGTTTGCCTCAGGAGTACCGTGGGGCAGCAACGCCTACACGTGGATAGACTGCGGCAGCTGGAGAGCCCAGAACTGGGTGATCACCAATGGGTACCCTACGGTAATGCTGCGGAGCGACTACATCTCGGCGGCTGACTACAAGAAATTCTCCGTAAGAGAGATAAACCCACTGCCGTGACTGCCGAGGCTACCTGACGCGGGGTCTTTTTAACCCGCGGTTTTTTTTATAACACTCGAAACACAGGTCATTGTATGCTACATCTATTTTCGTATGGCAGAGCACGCACAACATCAAATCTTCCCCGCCCCCTGTATCTTCGGCATCAAGGGTTCAGACGATGTGGTCAAGCCTGCATTATCCATGAAGGGAATCATTTCTCTCCCAATAGATTTCCGCAAAAGTATATCTGACTTGCACCTACAACATAGCAACAACAAGGTTGCAAAGTGTCACAAAGGTCATGAATTATGGGAACCTGTTGCAAAAAGTGCATTTGGCGTCACCTCAAAAGTCGGTGAATGCCTAAGACAGATGTCTTTACTATGAGACTATTCTGGACTTTAAGCATTAATAGTTCCTGACGATTCATAAAGTGGGGTGGGACGCGCAAAGGGTGGGTCTTTGAATGGCAGCATATCCATAGTACCGTTTAGGTGCATCGTGTTCGACGGCGATGGCATGGCCACTTTTTCGGTGCCGGAAAAAGCATTTGAGGAGCTGTCAAAAGACCCAGAAAGGTACTGCGCCGTGCTGATCAACACCAAGATGAACGTCCATCTTGCGCACGAACTGTTCAAAGCCAAAAAAGTGAACAGCCACCTCAAGGTTCTGCTGGCGGCAGGTGTAAAGGAAAGTGACGGAGACCTTCTGGGCATGGTGGATAAGGTCATACCTGCGGGAACGAAAAAGGAGCATGTATTTGAGATAATTGCTGAACTGTACGGTTCAACAGAGTCCTCCAGAAAGAGGCTCTTGCTCGAGAAATTAGAGTTCCTGGGCGCCCAGCAGCAAGCATTCAAGAATTTTTCAGCCAGCCAGCTGGAAGGGATCGTGACTAGCCTTACAAACCTACTATCCAGGCACACAGCCAAGACGGGCGGCATCAAGCTTTCCACGGTGGACAAAAAAGTGCTCAAAAGCCTTATCACGTCGAAGGGGCACGTTTCTTCCCTTCTTCTTTCGAAGAAGCTGGGCATCCCGCTAACAACAGTCCAGCGGCACAGGAAGAGGCTCGAAAAGGAATTTCTGGAATACTCTTACAATCTGAAAGTCGCCAAATTCGGTCTACGTAACGCAGACATTCTGATTCACATCAAAAGCGGAACCATGGAAAAAGTTGCAGAGCGTCTCCTTGAGTTGGACCGGGTTGTGAGTGTCAGCCGCGCCATAGGCACCAGTAACATTGACCTTCGAGCGAGGATAATTTTTCAAGATAACCTCGAACTCTCAAAGTTCATCGAGAAGGTGAGGGCCATTGACGGAGTGGGTGAGGTGATGTGGATGGAGAGCATACAGCAGATGGGAAGCAACGATCTCCCGTTCCTGCGCATTCTCGAAGACTGATTCAGTCGTCCCCCAGAATCTCGTTAGCAATTATGCAAGCCTTCAGGTAGGATCTCCCTTTTTCAGTCATGACCCACCTTTCACCCACCTGCTCTATCATCTTCTTTCTAACCAGCATGTTGTGATAGTACTTTAACTGACTATAACTCAGTCGTGCTCTGTACATAACATAAGTTCTTAGAACTGGTACATCCATCGACTTGAGCATTTCTACCATTATTTCCTGCTTGGTTCTGTTAGGCATTTCATTTGTTGATGGGGACGTTTGTTCCCATGAAAATAATATGGTCAATTAGGTAAAGAATATCGACTAATGAAAACCAGTCAGGCGAAATTTCCGGTATTGTTGGATACAATGGGGCGCGAGAATGGCATGTGTGTCAGCTCCTCGTCTTTAGGGAGACGGGGTTCTTTGGAGGCTCGGTATCAAACACTATCTGCTTTAGGTAGAAAATGACTGGTTGCAGATCCTTGCCTTTCTTCACTTCAAACCCAAGGGGATCAGTTATGTTTCTGAGATCCTTGCCGCGCAGGTCAATTTCTACGACTTTCCATTCTTTGTCAAGTACGATGTTCTCTGTTTCCGACTCAAAACGCATGTTCTTGAAAAGCTTGTCGGCCACGCCGTTACCCTTCATGACTTTTCCTGCGACTTTGAATGAAATGGACTCGCCACCCTGTTCACCCATAATGAAGAACTTGGCCCTTTTTGCACCCGTGAGGTCGTAACCTGTATCATCTCTGAAAGAGAACGCAGAGACACCCTGCCCGCCCGGTATGTACATAACCCTTGTGCAGAATTCGCAGTGTTTCGTATCGTCGATGTAGTTTTCATAAATCTGTAGCTGGTACGAACCCGTCGCCCCGTCTCCAGCAATCCTTTTTGCGCGATAAAGCTCATTTATCTCGACAGGAAGTATCTTTGCGCTTGCTTCCGAGATAACAGGCTTATCGCCTTGAAGGAGGAAATCCAGAACATAGGAAGGACTGTAGGCCGCGGCTGCCAAGGCGGAAAGTACTGCCGCAGAGCCAACCGCAACAAGCAAGAATAGCGAGACTTTCACACTGTTGAACCTTTTTTCCAAAATAAATTATTCGCTACCATTTACTTGCGCAGCTGTGGCAAGATTCTTCCAATCCTGTCACCAATGCGGCAAGTATTTTCAGTATTTGCAACCCTCAGGGAAGTTTTTCTTTAATAATTGAATGCAGTATCCCTTGCGAATCCGTGCATGTCTGCAATAATTTCCAGAAGAGATTTTCTGAGATTTCTTGCAGCCGGAGCGTCTACCGTGGCATTTGGGAGCCTGTTTGCACTCGTTCCTTCTGGAAAGGGCGGCCGTACAATCGCGCCCACCTATGCCCAATCCGCGGGTTCCTGGTCTATCGGTCCGAGCACCAGCATAGTTGCCATCCATGTATCTCTTTTGCATAACGGCAAGATGCTCATAGTCGCAGGATCAGGCTACCATACGTCATTCCAGAACGGTCCTTTTTATGCAAAACTTGCAGATCCAAATACGGGCACGGATTCGAGTCTGGAGCTTTCAGAAGACTTGTTTTGTTGTGGTCACGCGCAATTGGATAACGGGAACATTCTCGTGGCAGGGGGCACGAAGGACTGGGACACGGTGGCAGGCGACGGAAAGTGGCACGGGCTCTCCTCGGCGTACGAGTTTGATGTAGCCACTGGCCTCCTAGTCAAGACAAAGGCCATGGCCCACGGAAGGTGGTATCCAACCTGCGTCACTATGGGTGACGGAAAAGTTGCGGTTGTTGCCGGTTATGACGAGTATGGTTCTGACAACAAGCTCACCGAAGTGTACGACGACAAAGTCAAGTCGTTTACCATAAAGTTCGATACAGGGTCAAGCCTCACCTACTGCGTTGGAAACGGCAGCTCGCTTCCGGGCGCCGGCTCGCCCTGCTACGGAGGACCCGGCAACGGTGTCAACCCCTACGTCTCACTTTATCCCCGCATGCATCTCATGCCAAGCGGCCTCTTGTTCCTTGGCGGGATGACTCGTAATATGTACACATGGGAGCCTTCCACCGGACGGTGGAGGTGGGCCGCCAACATGAGCTGGCCGGGTTGGAGGAGCTATGGCACTTCCGTCCTGCTTCCGCTGCAGAACAGTACCGGCGAAAAAGGCAAGGTGTTGGTGGCAGGAGGATCTCTGGCTTGGGATCAGCCGGCCACAAACCACTGCGAGATAGCAGACTTTAACGCTGCTCCAAACAACTTCAACCCAGTAATAAGGACGGATATTTCCATGTACATGAACTATGCACGGAGGATGACTAACCCAGTCATTCTACCAAACGGCAAAGTGGGAGTATTCGGAGGGGCAGCCATCATGAATACGGATCCCGTGATGCCCGCGGAACTGTTCGACCCTGTTACGGAGACATGGACTGTGCTGCCTTCAGCCACCGTACCCCGGGTATACCACTCAGTCGCACTGCTCCTGCCCGACGGCCGGGTATGGACCGCAAGCAGCACAGCATCCCGACACGACTGGGAACTCAGGACAGAGCTTTTCAGTCCCGACTATGTTTTAAGCGGTTCAAGACCTGTCATCAATGGCACTCCAACCGTGGGGGGGTATGGTGGTTCCATCTCCATTCCCACACAAAATCCGCAATCGATATCGTCCGTTTCGATGGTGCGTATATCTAACACGACCCACCACTATAACACCGAGCAGAGACTCGTCTGGCTTGGTATAACTTCCAAGGGCGGGGGCAACGTCACAGTGTCTGCCCCGCTGAACGCCAACCTTGCGCCGCCGGGTTACTACCTGATCCACGTTTTGAATGGAAACACCGTGCCCTCAGAGGGAAAGATAATCAAGTTTCCAGGAACAGGAAGCATCATCAACGACAAGCTCCCGCCCCTTCTGAGGATTGCTTCCCCCTTTCCGGGCTCTGTCATCAAAGGTCCTTCCGGCAACGTCCCGGTCAACGTGAGCGGAACCGCTACGGATGCCGGAACGGGTGTCAACAATGTGATAGTGAAGGTGGGATCCAATCCGTACACTTTTGCTACTCCAAACGGACCAGGAGACTGGTCGGTGTGGTCTTTTTCAGATAAGGTGACGTCTGCCGGTCCCACAACTATAAAGGTCATTGCGACAGACAAGGCAGACAACAAGGTGTCGCTGTCGATACCCGTCACCATTGCCTTCAACTAGCGTCCATGTCAGCCATCGCCTCAGTTCTGCACACAGCTTTGCGGCAATGGTGACAAATGTCATTATTTCATGTTCTACCGGATATTTTTTTTGTCGTAATCACCACAAGTGGTCACTAGTCTTTCATAACAAAGCCTGCTTCAAGCCCGCATGCACCATACGAACGGCAATTCTAAAAATGAGAGGATACTGGTCATCGGACTGGGACAAATTGGATATAGCAACGCAGAGTACATGACATCGCTTGGATTGCATGTTGATGGGTTTGACATCAGCGAAAAGGCGATTCACAGAGCCTTGAGGAGCGGCGTTATCGAAAACGCAGCGAAGGACTTTTCAAATTATGACTATTACATAATATGCGTCTCCACGCACAACCCCGATGACATGTTTATCCCGCACCTGGACGGCCTTTTCGATGTAGCGTCAAGAATATCAAGGGAGGGCAAGACGGGCGCCCTGGTTGGGATAGATAGCACAATTACAAGAGGAACTACCCACAAGATAGCAGCGATTCTTAGGCACAGGCTGCATGTAGTTCATGTCCCGCACCGTTTCTACAGCAAGGAAAGGCAGGACCATGGGGTCAGGCAGACTCGCGTGGCAGGCGGATTTGACGCGTGCTGCCTGGAAAAGGCCGGACATTTTTACGGAGAGGTGCTTGGCATTCCACTGCATCAAGTCAGATCGGCAGAGATCGCCGAACTTTGCAAGATAGTCGAAAATTCGTACAGGTTCATGGAAATAGCCTTTGCAGAGGAGCTGAAAATATTTTGTGATCGTTCCGGCTTGGACTTTAACATGCTCAAGGAGGCCATAAACACGAAGTGGAACGTGAAGATACTGGACGCCAAGGACGGTATTGGCGGACACTGCCTTCCCAAAGATAGCCAGATGTTCCTGAACCTGGAAAGAAGCTTGCTGTCTACCAGCATCATCGATGCCGCCAAGAAGGTTGACAGTGAGTACAGGCTGCACTTGAGCAACTTGCCTTCCATCTCGCCGGTGCAGCTGGAGACGGATGTCAATGTCCACTAACACGGGTGGACTTGCAGGTGGTTGCCTGAAATGAATATCCTGGCAATAGGCGCCCATCCAGACGACATAGAGCTGGGTTGCGGAGGTTCCTTGCTCAAGGCGACCAGGGCGGGCCACAAGGTATTCATGTACGTAGCTACACGCGGAGGCGCGTCCGGAGACCCCGAGCAGCGATGCAAGGAGCTGATGACCTCCGCCAAGTACATTGGCGTTGAAGTGCTCTGGATAGACGACTTTGAAGACACCAAGCTGACGGTAGGCAGCAAACTCATCAACCATGTGGAGTACTTTATCCACAAGGTATCGCCTGACATTATATTCACACATTCCCAGAGAGACTACCACCATGACCACCGCGCAGTGGCTGAATGCACGCTTGAAGCATCAAGGTTCAATCAAAACGTGCTTGCTTACGAGATACCTGTCACCAAGGATTTTAACCCGCAGGTATACTACAACATTTCAGATGTCATAGACGAAAAGGTCGAGCTTGTCAAGATCTTTTGGTCACAGAAAGACAAGATGTTCACGAGGGCAAATGCGATCAAAGGTCTTGCTCAGTTCAGGGCGTTGCAGAGCAGGCTCAACGGAGCCATCACTGCCGTCGAGGGCTTTGAGGTCGAAAAGCTCTGCTTCTCTCAAGATTTCAGGCTCTTCAAGATGCCACAAAGTCCCCTGCCCGGCTCGGTGATAGGCGACGTGGATACGGGAAACGTCATCGAGTTTGTACCAGAATTGCGTGACGCAACGCCAGTCCTTCAGGCAAGGGATGAAAACCGCGCTGTTCAGGCAGGTTCTCCGATGGAGTGACCTGCCATGACCCTCAAGGACGCCGCGCCTGCGATAAGGTTTGACCTTGGCAGGGAATGGCTGGCAGAGGAAATAGTAACAAGATTTGATGCAAACTACTTGGTAAACGGCGACGGCAGGTCTGTGACTGGAGCAAGGTCGCTTGAAAATGCAGGAGAAGACGACCTGGCGTTCTGTTCTTGGGAGGGAGAGAAGGGGAAAAAGCTGATTGCCGAGTCAAACGCTGGAATCATCCTTTGTCCGTTGAGCCTGCAGAATACGGTTCTGCCCAAAGGGAAAACGCAACTTGTTTTCGTCGAGAACCCTCGCAGGGTATTTGTCAAGTTCATTAATTCCATCAGGCGCAACAACCCGGCCGCATCTGAAGGATGGATTGCGCCGACGGCGGTAATACACAAAACAGCCAAGCTGGGCTCCCGCTGCCTGATAGGGAATTTTGTTACCGTGGGGGAGAACTGTGTGATAGGCGATGACACCTCAATCTCTGATGGAGTCCGCCTGTACGGGGAATGCCGCATAGGCAGCAGGTGCAACATACAAGGCGGCGTTGCCATAGGCTATGACGGCTTTGCATTTGAAAGAGATCGCGATGGAAAGCTCGAGAGATTCCCTCACTTGGGCGGTGTGATTCTGGAAGATGACGTCGAAGTCTGCGCAAACAGCTCGATAGCCGGTGGTTCGCTGGGCTACACCCTGATAGGACAGGGCACGAAGATAGATGCGCTTGTGCACATAGCCCACAATGTGAAAATAGGGAAGGACTGCCAGCTTGCGGCAGGTACAATAATCGGGGGGAGTACGACGATTGGGGATTCGTGCTGGACCGGACTCAACTCGACACTTAAGAACCAGATAACTATAGGCAACAATGTCCTTGTTGCAGCAGGCGCGTGTGTCACATCCAATGTGCCTGACGGCGACGTCGTCGCCGGCGTCCCGGCCAGGTCCATCAAGGACAAAGTAAAGACTCGCGAATTATTCATCATGGTCGGAAAGATGACTGTCAGATAATGTGTCTGAAGCGCTACGTCCATGCCATTTTTGTCATTAAAATTGAACATAGTTTCCTATTTACACACCTTTTCTTGGTTGCTCTACTTTTATCGCCATTCGTTCTAGTTTTTAAGACGTTGAAGCAGTTGCTTCCTAGCGACGGATATTGTTTATCGCGGATCATGATGGTACTGGCGGGTCTGTCCATGTTTTTGGCGTTTGCAGGACAGTCTGCATTTGGCACCGGTTTTGATTTTGTGCTTTCAAACGTCCAGTTTTCAGGCACCAATTCTACGGGAGCTTTTGTAACCTTTGACGTAACGGCATCGCACGATGTTGAGGGGATGCTGACTACCACATGCAGCCCAGAATCAGGCTCGTTCTTGCCGGTAGGGGAATCGGTAGTGAGCTGTTCTGCCACCGATCTTGAAGGTAATACAGCCACAGCCGAGTTCACAATCATGGTCCTGACAACTGATACCACCCCTCCCACGGTCACGGCATCTCCTCCAGGCGGCACGTACTCCTCCCAGCAGAGCGTCACCTTGAGCGCCGACGAGCCGGCGACCATCTACTATACCACTGACGGCAGCACACCTACCACGTCAAGCCCTGTGTACAGCTCGCCCATACCGATAAGTAGCACGAGGACGCTCCAGTTCTTCGCACAGGACTTCGCAGGCATCACCGGCAGCGTCGTCACGGAATCGTATGTCATCATTCAAGAATTTCCCGTGATACACATGTCTGACACAACTGCCACATTCGGTCTGAACTTATTCTCTTCAAGGCAGGCACACGCTGAGCTGGTCACGCCGTCATCGCAGCTTGTGGGCGATAGAATAGACAGGATGACGCTCAGCCTCAAAAGAGTAGGATCGCCTACCGGCATGGCTGAAGTCGGCATATTTAACCCGGACCTGTCGGTGAAAAAGCTGTTCGGCACCGTAGACGCCGCATCTCTTGCTACAAGCTACGTCGACCTTACCTTCGCCTTGCCAAGCGAGCTCTATGACATCGAGGCCGGTGACAGGATAGGGATAAAGTACGCAGGCGGCGACTCGTCCAACCTCATAGCCGTGATGACAGATCAAGACCCTGCAGACCCGTTTGACGGCACAAACTCGTACCACCAGTACTATACAACACAATGGATCAGCTTTACAAATGGCGACATGTACATGGTGCTTACACAGACGCACGATGGTGTAGACACCACCCCTCCCACGGTCACGGCATCTCCTCCAGGCGGCACGTACTCCTCCCAGCAGAGC
>NZ_JACAEH010000020.1 GCF_013388945.1 Nitrososphaera sp.
GCTGCGCGCGCTTCGCATAAGCGTTGACGTGCCCGGGTACGACGTGCTCCAGCTGACCATCGACAGGAACCTGCTTGACGCAAGGGCTTCCGGCAAGGACATGCCGTTTTCGATACGCGCCGGCAGCAGCACGCTCAGCTACGACGAGACTGGCGCCGATCCAGAGAGCAGGTCCCTGAGGGTAACCGTGCCTGCAGGCACAGAGTCCATAATCATCAGGGGCAACGCGGTTGCCGCAGAGCCGCTCGGATACCAGAGCGCGTACTCGACCCTGAACGAGGCGGCATCAGTCATCGCCTCGTACAAGGCAAAAGGCGTCGTGACAGGCGAGGCCGATGACCTGCTTTTGCAGGCAACAGACGCCGCGTACCTTGGCAAGTACCACTTTGCTACCGACCTTGCAGGCGAGGCCATCGAGGCCGCGCATAGGGCCGACAGGATTGCAGTCGTCGCCAATACAGTCATGAACGAGGCCGAGACTTCCATCATGGCGACAAAGACGCTTGGAGGCGACGTCTCACAGGCAGAGGAGCTGCTTGATCACACAAAGGAGGTCTACTCGTACGGAGGCTATGAAGAGGCCCTGAACCTTGCCAACTATGCAAGGGACGCCGCGACGACGAAGATAAACCCCTTCCTGATAGTCGCCGCAATTGGGATGTCCGCTGCTGCGGTGCTGTATGTGCTGTACAGGAGGCTGCCGGGCGCAGGAAAGGCTCCCGCGCAGGAAAGCGTCGTCCAGGACGACGGCTCCAACCTCCAGTCAGTGTTTGTGGAAAAGCCCCACCTGAGAGAGGACGACAGGATGGTCCTCAAGTACATAGTCGACAGGGGCGGCGAGGCGCTCCTGGCGGAGATAAGAAACAAGTTCGGCCTTCCAAAGAGCACCGCATGGAGGCTGATGAGGCGGCTTGAGCGCGAGGAGCTTGTCGAGATAACAAAGTTCGGCAACCAGAACATGGTGCGGTACAAGCTAAAGCCTGAAGCGCATCAGTAAAAAAGAAAAAAGATGGGCCGGGCCCGTTGGGCCCTTTATTCCATCAAGGTGTTGTTGTCTCTGGCGTAGTCGATGTGGTGTTCTCTGGCAGTACTGGTGTCGTGGCCTCGGATCCAGGCAGAGTGGCTGACGCTCCTCCTTCAGGAGTCGTTGTCTCTGGTGTCGTGACTTCTGGCGGTGTGACAGTTGCTCCTGCCGCTGCCTCTATGGTAAAGCTCGCAGATGCAGAGACTCCTGTCGCGTCTTGCGCCAGTATCTCGTGCGAACCTTCTGCAGCGTCTGCAGGAATGGTCGCAGTTGCAGAGAAGGCGCCGGTCGCGTCAGCAGTTGCTGGACTTGCGTCCACCGGCACTCCGTCGAACATCAGGTCGACAGTTGCGTTGGCGCCAAACCCTGAGCCGTCTATTGTCACCGAGCTTCCTGCAGCCCCTGACGTTACGTCAAGGGTCAATGTAGCAGCTGCGGTTGCCTCTGGTGTCGTTATGGCAGGCGGCGTAGGTGTGACAGTCTCAGGAGCTGGGGTTGTTGTCTCTGGTGTTGTCGGTGCCGGGGTAGCAGGTGTTGCAGGGGTCGGTGCTGCTTCTCCGGTCACGGTTCCCGTTACGGCAAAGTTCGTGACCATGCTGTTGCCCGAACCGTCGGTTGCAGTCAGCTGGTGGTCACCCGGTGCCGCGTCGGCAGGTATCGATACTTGCGCAGAGAACGAGCCGGTTGGGTCGGTTGTTATTGGGTCTGTGACGATTGGTGCGCCATCGAAGGCAAGGGTTATGCTCTGGTCTCCCGCAAAGTCCACTCCGCTTACCGTCACCTGGCTCCCTGCAATGGCAGATTCGGGTATGATGGTGACTGTAGCGCGCGTTACTGTCGGAACGGCCTCAGTCGGCGCGGGTGTTGTTGTCTCTGGTGCTATAGGTGTCGGCGTGATGGGTGCTGGCGGTACCGTCGTCTCTGGTGTTATCGGTGCAGGCGCTGGCGGCACTGTTGTCTCTGGTGTTATCGGCGCAGGTGTGGGCAGTGTTACGCTTCCTTCAGCAGCAAAGGTGACTTGTACCGTTATGGTAAAGGTCTCGCCTTCTGCCTCGGACGCGGCTTCTTCCTCAGGTGCCGGAGTTACTTCTTCCGGAGCTGGTGCTGGTGCGAACGGCTCTGGTGTGATTGGTTCAGGCTCTGCCTCTTCCGGCGTTGTCAGGTTGCCTTCCGGAGCTGGTGTCATTTCTTCTCCGGGTAGCGGCGTTATTTCACCGGGTACTTCTGGTGTAGTCAGGTTGTCTTCTGGAGTTGTCGATTCTTCAGGTGCGGGCTCTGTTGGAGCCGGGAACTGGGTTGGTGTTATGGTAGAGGTTGGGGAAGTCTCTTCAGGCGTGGTTGTTTCCTCGCCCGGAGCCGGCATGGTCTCTTCTTCCGTAGGCGTTCCCATCGACTGGTTGACAGACATGCCCTGTACCGTCAGCCCAGTGCCTTCGATGATGAGGTTTGCCCACGAGCCTGTCGCCGGCGAGAACGTCACGGCATTGAAGAATCCGTCGCTGCCGTCTTCTCTCTCCGGAGCTATCGGCTCGACAGAGCCATCAGGCTCTACAGAGAACGTTGCCACCACCTTGGCTGTGGGGTTTGCACCTTCCAATCCCTGCTCAAAGTCCATGTTCTCTATCTTCAGCCCTGCCCCTTCTATGGTAACAGTACCTTCAGAGTCAGGGGTTGGAGACATGGTCATTGAAGTGGAGAACATCCCTTCAGGATTTTCTTCCGTCATTGCGCCTTCCGGCTCTTCGCTCGGTGTTGTCTCTTCCTCACCGGGTGCCGGCGACGGCACGCCAAACGGTGTTGGCTCCTCGCTCGGTGTCTCTTCTTCAGGTGCCTGCACCGCGAATGGCTCGGGCTCTTCCGGCGTTGTCAGGTTGCCTTCCGGAGCTGGTGTCATTTCTTCTCCGGGTAGCGGCGTTATTTCACCTGGTGTAGTTGTGTCTTCACCTGGTGCCGGTGTCTCTTCACCGGGTAATGGCGTCTCTTCACCTGGTGCTGGTTCCTCAGTCGTCTCGTTCTGCGCCTCCTCACCCGGCAGGGTGGGAGCTGGGAACTGCACCGGGGTTGTATCGTACGATTGGCCGCTGGCCGCAAAGCTTGGCACCATAACCATTCCGATTATGGCTGCGCCAACTACGGCTACCAACGCCAACTGGAGTTTGTTGTCAAAGATTCCCATGTGCGTTCAGCATATTTTTAACAAGAATTCGAGTTAAGGGACTCCACGGATAGAAGGTTCCATCACGAAGGGCGCAAGATTCTCACTTGCCCATCATACAGAGAGCGGTTACTTGCCGAGAATCGACTGGAGGAGCACGAACAGGGGCTTCATCTTTGAAGGGGAGCCGGCGAGGTCAAGTTTTGTGTCAGAGAGGACGGAAATCGTGGCAGTTCCGAGAAGGAACCCCTTTTCCTTATACTGGAGCTCGCTTATCGAGTCGAGCCTCTTGCTTATCATGTCGTCTGACCGGAACAAAAGCCCGCGCCTAGAATACAGCATGAAGCGCCGGTCTGTTACTATCACCCGGTACCTTTTTTCTCCAAACAGCACGTCGTCGTCGCTCATGAACTCTATGTTCTCCGACGGGAGAATAAAGTCTGCAAGTGCCACGTGGTGAATAAACATCGATAGCCTTTATCAGCAGGGGTCATCAGGGTTTGGCAATATGGACAAGAATCCAGACCCTGATTTGCCGGACTCTCAGCATTTCCGGAAAAAGATCCGGAAGATAGATCCGATGCACGGTTATAGAGCTCTTGCAGGCAAGCCGTATATCCTCGCAGTGGCCGGTAGCGCAGCATGGAGCAAAAAGACTTGCAGAGGCTCCTTGAAAAGAGATGGAAGCGCTACAGGGCGCGCCAGAGACGCAGCCAGTGGAAGGCCGGAATCGCGCTTGCAGCCATCAGGGCGGCAGGAACAGGCGCAGGGTTGTTGAGGAAAATCCGCGTACTAAGGCAGGCACGGAAAGAAAGCGTGGCGGTAGAATAACGGCCTTTCGGGGTTTTTGCCCCATCCTAGAGGGTTTGAGGGTTCTGGGCCCCATTCTTGCAGGCAGATCCTAATTAATGATTCGATTCTTGGCTGAAATTACCAATTTCTTTTTATTTTACCCCGCAAGAGTATAGGGAAATGGTAAAGGATATTGTTGTAGTGGCAAATGACATAAAACTTTACTATAAGGGCTTTGAATTGGCGCTTAACAGGGATAACCTTGACGATGCGATACATTACCTCAAGGAGATCCAGCGCGAAGTCAACGACTATCTCGATTACATGCAGGTAAAGAAGGAGCGCGCGGCCGTTGAAGAGGCGGTGAGAAAGAACCTCAAAGAAGCGCTCAAGGAGCACAAGACCCACGTCAAGAAGCTAAAGCGCGAGCTCAAGAAGCACAGGTTCCCGCTTTCTGCCACGCCTGACGAATCCAAAACAGCCAAGAAGCGGTCAAAGGTCACCACCGTGTTCCCGACGATACTCAAGGCCGTGCAGATCTCCCGGTCAAACCCCGAGAAAGAGCCCGAAGATGGCGAGCCGCTTGCAAGCGTGCCTGTCGACCCTGCAGAGCTGAGAAAGCCGGTGGTCGTGTCCAACACTGGCGAGGAGATGCAGGACCAGGACGGCGAGCCGGAAGAACCGGCAGGGCCTGTTGAAGCAAAGGAATCTGAAACCATCGGCGCGCCTGTAAAGATGGTTCCGGAAAAGGCCCCGGCGGAAAACCCCGGCGAGGTCCAGATCCAGCGCGCAGACCGCGAAAAGCTCGCCAAGGTGGCAGACGTGACCGGCTCCCTGAGCCTTTCGCAGTGGTCAGAGATCCTGGGATTTCGGCGCTCCTCTTCTGCGCACCAGTTCCTTGAGCGGATGAGCGAGAAGGGGCTTGTCGACCTGCAAAAAAGCATGGAAGGCGTAGAGGTCAGGCTCAATGCCAAGGGCAGGAGCGCGCTCGAGTCGGTCGAGGTAGCCGGCGCCAGGTAGTTTTTCGCAAAGCTGAATACACGCCTGAGTGCAGCTGTGCATGTGCCGTTCAAGTACGTCGACGATGGTCACAGGATAGGCATGATAGAGGACGTGATGTCCCACGCAAGGCAGGTCTTTGAGCAGGGGCTGCAGCTTGAGGCCATACTCCTTGCCCACGAGTACCTCGAGCAAAAGCTCAACGCGCTGCACAGGAAGGCCTACGGCCCTGACACGATACACAGGAGGTTCAAGCAGCTGATAGACATGTTCAGGTCAGAAGGCCTGCTGCGGGCGGAGGACTATGCCGTCCTGAACGAGTTCAACAGGCTTCGCAACGTCAACGCAAACCAGATCCTGGATTTTTCGCTCACGCTTCGGGGCGCAAAAAAAGGCGACATGATAAAGGCGATGGATTTGGCCGTCGAGTCTGAGCAGATTATATCAAGGCTGTCGCAGGAAAGCGGAGAAAGACCGCGAAAAAGCAGGAAAAAGCCTCGCCACGGCTGACATGACAAAAAAGACAGCTGCCTAGGCTGCCCATACGCGGGCAGTGCTGAAAAAAAGGCAACCTTGGGATATGGTCTAGATTTTCGCCGCAGTGGCAAAACGCGGGCCGACGCTTTCAATCCTTACCTTGCACTTGTCGCCCACCTTGCCGCCCTTGACGAATATCACAAAGCCTTGTACCCTTGCGATTCCGTCGCCTTTGCGGCTGATCTCTGTCACTTCGACGTCATACTCTTTGCCCTGCTCTACTGGTTTTGGGCCACCAAAGTCGCCTCTTCCGTAACTCATTAGCCGGCGTGAGGGCTTTCCCTAATATATACTGGACAGAAAGCCCTTGGCTAACAATCGCACCTGGTGCGAGGTACAGAGACCGGGAATATAGCGAAAATACTGTCGGGTTAAATCCGATGGCGGCCTAAAATACGCAGGCAACGCTTGAGATGAACGCCCCTCGGCGCAAACCTGCGTGTGTGCACCAGTGCACCAAGTGCGGCCTGATATACCAGTGCGGCGAAGCGCGGTGCGGCAGGCCCTTTTACAGCGGCGTCTGCGCCCAGTCCGCGGCTTTTGCCAACAAGACCAAATCGCTGTTTGCACTATCGTGACCGGCCACAATTCTTTAATAATTTCACGCGCCTACACAAGGCATGTCGTCGCCTACTCCGGAGCAGTTCAAGCAGATACAGAAGCAGGCCTGGGATACCGCCGCCGAGGGCTGGAAGAAGTGGTGGCCCATTTTTGAAAGCGGCGCCCAAAAGCTGTCCGACAGGCTGGTCGAGCTTGCCGGCATAAAGCAGGGAGACACGGTGGTCGACCTAGGAACCGGCACTGGCGAGCCTGCCGTCACGGCGGCAAAAAAAGTCCGACCCGCAGGAAAGGTGCTTGCAATAGACATCTCGGCCAAGATGCTCTCAATCGCAAAAGAGAGGGCAAAAGAGCACGGCCTTGAAAACACTGTAGAGCTTAGGGAAGGCGACGCCGAGTCTGTCGCGCTGCAAAAGAACGCGTTTAACGCAATACTTTCAAGGTGGGGGCTCATGTTCCTGCCAAACCTGCAGGAGTCGCTCAAGTCGGTGCGCGAGGCGCTTGTGCCCGGAGGCAGGATAGCAGCAGCCGTCTGGACGGAGCCGGAAAAGGCGCCCACCATAAGCACACCCATCGGCGTTGCAAGAAAAGTCCTTGGGCTTCCGCCGATGCCGGCAAACATGCCGCCGTTCAACCTTGCAGATGCAAAGATGCTCGAGCGCGTTTTTGCCGGCGCAGGGTTCAAGAACTTCAGGGCTGAAAAGATGACTTTGACTTTTACCTTCGGGTCTGCCGACGAGTACTCGCGCTTTCACATGGAGATAAACGGGCCGCTTATAGCGCTGCTTGCAGACAAGCCCAGGGAAAAGCGGGAGGAGGTCTTGAATGCGATAAGAGATGCTGCCGCAAAATACGCGGGCCCTGACGGCAGGATAAAGATGGACAACGAGACGATGTGCGTCGTCGCAGAACGCGGCTAGATGGTCGCGCGCTAGCGAAATCTCCTCTATAGCACAACTTCAGCAGTCTTAAAAGAAATGGTGCAGGGATTCTGGTCATGAAGGAGCGAACAGTAGCCCTGGTGCCGGTGATGTTGCTGGTGCTGCCTTTTGCATACGCACAGGGAGGGATGCCTGACCCCGGGATGCTGCCCGACAGTCCCTTCTATAGCTTGAAGCTGTTTGTCGAGTCCATAGGGACGACCTTTACTTTCGGGGCCGAGGCCCGGGCCGAGCGGGCGCTCGAGCTTGCAGAGGTGAGGCTGGCAGAGGCGCAGGTCATGGCAGACATGGACAAAGATGACCTGGCAGTAAAGGCAGTCGCGGATTACGAAGCCAAGATTGAAGAGGCGCATGAAAATGCTGCGGACATTGAAGATGCAGAAAAACGGGCAGAAGTAACGGACCGCATCGAGGCGGCAACGTCTGCGCACATCGATGTCTTGAATGAAGTGAAACTCAAAGTGCCGGCTTCCGCAAGGGCTGCGATTGAAGGCGCCATCGACGCGTCGATGAAGGGCGGAGAAAGCGCCACGGACGAAGACGATGAATCGGAATAGTTAGGCCGATCCAGAATTGAAGTAAGTTTCCTAGCAGGCACATCTTCTCGAGCCAGATTTTCCCAGAAAGGCTAAATACTTGGAATATTGTCCACTGCGACATGGCCGAGCCTGTAATCAAATTCGACACGCAAGGAAAAGCAGCCGTCATAAGCTATAACGTTCCTGAACCGACGTCTTACTCGGGCAAGAACGTCATCGAGCTTGTCTTTCCAGACGAATATTTCACGCCAGCCGCAAAAAAAGTTCCCGAGAAAGAACGCCTGTCCGGGACCGCTTCAACCGCCAAAGTGCCGACATTCAAAACTCTGTCTGGCATAAAGTTAGGGCTAAAGTCCGCTACAGCAGCCAAGCCTTCGGCCACCGTTGCCGGAAAATAGGTGGTCGTGATGCCTACAGAAAAGATGCTAGAGATAGACGAGAAGGAGATGCAGGCCAACCTTGCCGCTGGCAAGCGGTTAAACATTTACACCTCGCTTTCCGGAAACCTGAAGTACAATTACCTGCCAGAGCCAAAGGTCGAGCCGAGAATACTGATAGTGGAATCCTACAGGCTCTCCACCTATCTCGGGCAATATGGCGCGGGCAGAACTATCAAGACATACTCGCTCCTGCCGGGCGAGAAGACCACTATCAGCATCTCCACGTACAAGCGCACTGAATCCACGTCCAAAGAGGCCTCAAGCATACTTGACTCGTACACCGAGGAGAGCGCCGAAGAGTTTGAAACGTCGGTGATGAACGAACAGTCAAGCAAGGAGAACACCACGAAGAGCTTTGAATACTATGCAGACGCCGAGGCAAGCGCAACTTGGGGCTGGGGTTCTGCCAAGGTAAGCGGAGGCGTCAGCGGGAGCTCCACGTCTGCAAGGGAGGAGTTTGCCAAGAACGTATCCAACTCGACTTCGAAACATGCAGCAAAGGCTTCTGCGCAGCGCAACGTGGAGATAAACACGAGCTTTGAAACGACAGAGCAGACCGGCGAGGAAACAGCAATTTCGAGGGAGATACAGAACATCAACGTCGGAAGGACGCTCAACTTCACATTCCGGCAGATGAATCAGGAGTTCATCACCATACTGCACCTCGTAGATGTCCGGGTGGCGTTCTTTAACGGCTACGGCGAATCGCGCGACGAGGTGCCGCTTGCAAAACTGGACGACCTGCTCGACAAATACATCCTCCCTGCAAAAAAGAAGGAAGTCAAGGACGCCATCATCAACGAGCTGCTTTACATCAAAGACTACCAGGACAAAGAGCACTCGTTTATCGAAGAAGTAAAGCTCAGGGGCACGGGATCGTACTGGCGCGCCAAGAAGGAATACGTGTCGGTGTACAAGGACGCTGCCACCGGAACCGAGATAGCTGTGCCCGGGATAATTCTAAAGGCAACGAAAAACGTGATGCGGACTGACGGCGTAATAGTCGAGGCGCTCCTGGGCCAGGCAGACGCGCTGGACGACTATTCCAGGGGCCTGCAGGACGAGAAAGTGAAGGGACAGAGGCTGGCAAACGAGAGGCTCGCGCTGGAAGTGGAGCGTGAAAGGATCAAAAACGACATACTGAAAAGAAAGGACATGGATGCCGCAAAGGTCTACGAGCTTTTGTTCCCGCCCCCTGAAGAGGAAGAAGAAGAAGAGTCCTAAAGATGCCGTCTGACATGTACCTTAACCGGCACGAGCTGGCCCTTGAAAAGTCGCAGCTCGTGACCCACGACGAAGCGCTTTACGCGGAATGCCTGACCGACGAGCCGCTTGCAAACGACGAGCTCCTTACCGAAGAAGACGAGCAACTGATTTTGGAGTGCCTTACAGTCGTGGCGGATGTCGCCGGGATAGTCGACCCGACGGGCGCCTCCGACGTTGTTGGCGCAGGCCTTTCACTTGCCAGCGGCGATTATGTCGGCGCGACACTGAGCGTCATAAGTATCTTTCCTTATGCCGGCGACCTTGCAAAGCTGGGCAAGGTGGGCAAGTGGGTTGAGGTGGTAGTCAAGATTGTGAAGCGGGCAGGAGAGTCCCCCACATTTTTCAAGTACGTCAGGGAGCCGCTTGAACAGCTGTACTCTGTGCTGAGCGCAATTCCCGACGGGCTGATGAGCGAGCTTGACGAGCTCAAGGCAATAATCAAAAAGTTCTTTGACGAGCAGGGGATAAAACTCGGCACCGATGCAGTGGAATGGTCCTGGAAGAGCTTTTACAGGTTCTCCAAAGACGAGACCGAGAATTTCACCTACAAGATAGCAGAGGGCAGGCTTGTCCCTCCCAGCCTGGCGCAGAAGCACTACAACGCCGCTGCCCGCAGCGAATTGTCAGAGGGCACCAAGGAGCATGCAGGACACATCATAGGCCGCAGGTTCGGCGGACCGGAGATAGAGGACAACCTCTTCCTCCAAGACCCCACCATGAACGTGGGAGAATGGAAGGCTCTTGAGAACGAATGGGCCAGGCTGCTTGAAGACGGGACGGGGGTAGAGGTCAACATCAGGGTTGTTTTCCCCAAGAACAACCCGGACATACCGGCAGGGAGGGCGTCAGGGCTCGTTGCAAAATGGAAGAAGATACTTCCAGACGGCACTGAAGAGGAGTTTACGCACTACTTCCTGAACCCCATGAAGTCAGGCGCAAAGAAGGCGCAGGACGCGACGACATCTCTTGGCGAGGATCACACAGCAGAAATTATCAAGCTGTACGAATGAGCGCCGAGGAAGGTAAAAGTAATGAACTGCGATGCCCCTTACAGCATTTTCTTGGATCTTGCCGCCTATGCACCTCATTTACAGCTTAAAAAGTAGGAACTGGGTGCGATTAGAAAACAATACGCGGATTCGACCCTTTTACAGACCGATATCCGAGTCTATTAACTTGGCATTATCATGGCATAATTCGCTCTTCTTTATCTATGAAGTATGTGGTGTTGAAAAACCCACGGAAAATGCCGTTACTTGGTAGCGGATTATTTACATCGACACCACTGTTATAATCATAGTTCGTAAATCTGTCCGAATCCACTTTTCTTGTCTGCATTCGAATGACCTTCTTGCCTTCCTTATGATGATGCAGTGTATGCACTTCGTCAGGATAATTCGGGTCATAGATATCAACATCCCAGTGTGCAAGCTGACCGGCCGGCTCATGTCGGCGATACCCAATCGCTAGGACTTGGTGGTTGGTGTATAGAGCTTTGGCGAGACTCTTGTTCTTAAGAAGAGATTTGTAACCGTAGGCCTTCCTCACTAGTAACAAGGGTACAGGCACTCCACCGTCGATTCTTGGCGCAATTTCGTACTTAAACCGGTCAGTACTCCATCCGATAACTTCACCCTTAGTTTGTCGAAACACCCAGTCAAGCATTTTCTTGACGGGTCCCCATCCGTCATCGTCACTTCGCAAGCTATCCATCTGCCGGGCCCAGATGTATTTCTTTATGGGCCGGGTAGCCGCATCTAGAACTAATCTCCCATAAGCATCACAACGCTGGTCAGGAATTTCACGACCTTCAAGAAAAGAATCCAGAGCAGAATAAATCATACCGCCGCAAAGTCCATACGACATATTCTTCATTATCGTAACCTCGCCAAGATCTATTTTGAGCGGTCCGATCGAAAGTTTTGGTATCTTGATAGTGATGTTGCCTTCCCAAGAATTGACAAAGTTGAACCCGTGTTTCTTTATATCGAACAAAGTTTGAGTTTTTTGCTGTGGCATAGAACAGATAATTCTACATAATTATTTATCAATAGGGCAATTAACAGATATAGTTGTACGACAGAGATTGGCGCCATGCAGCAGATTTGGCATGAGTCGCAAGCTGTCTTAGACAAATGCGCAGTGTTCGTCTGATCGGACAAACTATTTCTCAACTATCGCGGACAGCGTGGTAGGCAACCTACGCGGACCTACGTAAAATCGCTTTCGTAGTCGAGTCCGCGTAAGTAATGGACTGGGCGGGATTTGAAACAGAGACCTAGCGCTCAGAGAGCGATCGTTTCCACCGCTCTGAATTCAATTCAGAACAGCAGTTCAGGGTGTAGAACTATGCGAGTAAACTACTCGCTTTTATCCGCGAGCACTCGCACTTTGCGCGGGAATGCTCTAGCTCTCCAGCTTTGACAGCATGTCTGCAACTCCGACTATCTTTATGCCCTTGTAGACTGAGAGACGGAGCAAGTGCGGATCCCCTGATACAATATAGTCGGCTTTTGCATCCAAGGCGGTGTTTATGACAACATCATCGTCCGGGTCCTCTTTTACGACCTTTCTTTTTGACGTTACCTTGTAGAGTTTGGCCGTCATGAGTAGCGCGTTTCTTGCCGTGCGAATTTCAGAACGAGTCTTCTTAAACTGAGATCTTCCCAGTACTTCAGTAAACTCATCCACTATCTCTTCTGACGCAATCAGAACAAATTTTCTCTTGGCTGCTAGCGTTACAAGTTCTCGGGGTTTTCCAGAAAATGCTGCTGCACTGACAAGTACGTTGGTGTCAAGAACTATGCGCAGCATTTGTCAGGCTTTTCTCTTCTTTTCTGCCCTGTGCGCCTGGATTTCGTCGTAGACTTGTTTTTCACTTAATTGCAGATTCTTCTTGTCGGCTGATGCGAACACCTTTGCCCATTCGCTTTCGATGTCAGGAAGCTCAAACGCCTTCATGATTATGACATCGTCCTTGGCAGACACTAGCAGCTTGGTCTTGGGCTTTATCTTGAGCTTTTTCCTTATGGTTTGCGGGATGACTACCTGCCCCTTCTCGCTCATGGTTGTGATTTCGGTTTCTTGAGCCATGTTGCTTTACCTGTAATAATGTTTTACATTCCTACTATTTATATGGATGTGTTGCGGTCAGCCCTGTAATACAAGAACTTGTCGACTAAATGGTTGAATGCCGCGAGTAGAGCTTGATCGAAATTAGTTTGGTCTAACGACAAAACTGCAAAACCCATGTTACCTTCTATTTAAAGGAAGGACCATGGTTCCATGGGCGGTGTCCATGGTACCATGGATTCTTGCGAAACGCGAAAAATGGTACCATGGATGATACCATGAAGCTGCATCAGCGCAGGCCGAATTGTGCTTTTTCTGGTACCATGGAGGCCAAAATCGTATTCAAAATCTGCGGTTCTACGTACCGCTAAAAGAGTGGTGGACTGGGCGGGATTTGAGTGCATATGAGTATGGAGTGTAGGTAAGAAAAATTAACCCTTGCGCATCTTTGCCCGTCGTTCCTTACTTTGGCTGGCGTTGCTCTTAGGTGTTTCTGATGTCACGACGGAGGACGCGCGAAGCTCATGGTCCAGCAACTTGGCATAGAGCTCAACTTTCGGCCCTAGCTCCTGCACAGGTAGCTCATCAGGCTCTGACATGATAAGGTTGCGGAGAGCACTCGAAGGTTTCAGGTGCTTCTGTGCCAGTCTTTTCAAGCCATCGAGGCTGACCTTCTTTGTTGTGACGGCCGCAGTTGACAAGGAAAAAGAGAGAAACTATCTATCTTTAACGATTGCGGTGAGCATCAAACCGGGAGCCTAGGCCACGTAGACATAATCAAGAACAACTTTGTTAATCCCGGCATCATGTAGTACCTCGAAATAGATCTTCCCTTTCGGAGCAAAATCTTCGGTGACTTCAAAACTCACCGGAATAAAGACAGGTTTGTAATTAGGTTCGAGAAAGGTTTCGAGTCTGATTTGTGGCATTGTCTTGAGTTGAGTTTCGTCTGTACCCAGCTCCGGAACGACCGAAAATCGATACGAGTACAGGTTGGCAATGCTCGAGCCGGCGTTTGAGAGGACGATCTCGACCGAGGCCACCTCTCCCTTATGCAGACGCATGGTACCAATCAGAGGAGCCGAGTTGACATCTATTATTGAAGCCGTGTCGTTCTCGCCCCCTTGAACTACCGTGGAAATAGTGTCCTGCCATTCAAAGCCAGTGTGGGGTTGGACAAACATCACAATGTATGACTTCTTTTCCACCGCCTGACGCATTATTTCTGTCTGGTCCCTAAGTTCTTGAAGCTCGGCTTCTTGGATTTGGTTCCTATCTTCCTGTTTCTCAAGGTCTTGCTGCATAATGTCGGCCTGTCTTCTTACCTCATCAAGATGTTCTTTTTGGGTAACCAGTTCGGACTCTTGTTGCCTCAGTACTTGGTCTTGTCTGGATAACTCCATGTAGGATGGAAGACCTGAAATGATGGCGCCAATTAATCCGCCAGCTAGTCCAACCAATGCGTACTTCATTCCGGCCTTCAAGACAATTCAAAATGTAACATTCTTCTAATAAAGTCAGCTCCCGCCAGCCGCACCTCTAGTTATGAAAATCGTGTTAGCATTATAACATGTTAGCATAATTTGTGCTCAAAATCGAGGATTGTGCGCCCCGTAAAGCTTAAAGATAGATAATTTCACGCATTGGTGAAATGCCTGCAGCGGAAATGACTACGATGACGGTGCCCCGCACTCTTCGCGACGCCATAGCTGAAAGAGGAAAGGCTGGAGAGAGTTTGGCAGACGTGCTGAGGCGCGAGCTGGGCATCCAGAAATAATGCATCGGAACTGACAGCCACCGACGGTTCTCTGACGATGAAGGACCATCGAACAGAGTGAGCAAAATTGGTGGTTTCAGGAAGAACGGGAAGCGGAGCAACTTCAGCTCAAATACCCTTCATTTTTGAAGGGAGTCTTGGGCTAATACAGTACGCGGGAAAAAGGGATGTGGCAGGGAGCCAAGAGATGGACCTTGGCGCCCGCCATAGGAAGACAGAGTTAACAGGTCTTCATTATTCTAGCCTAGCTAAATACTTTCGCAGCACAGCGCGCCGGCTGAAGACGGCGCCATGTTGGCAAGAAGAACACCGCGGGGGCTTCGGCATCGGGCCATCAACCACTACGCCGAGCCCCCGCCAAGGGTTGACGTCCAAGGTTGGGACGATAGTATTTTCTTACTTAGTCCTAGCTTTAAACTTTCGACCTGTTGACATTTTGTGTGCGCGCGAGGGGACCTACCATGGCTAGGTATGCTCCGACAAGGACCGAGCAGCGCCGCCTGATACGACACTTTGCTTGGAAGGCCCAGGGTGAAAAATGTAAAATCTGCAATCAACCGCAGCGGGAAGATGATGGAATTGTAGAACATGCAAACGGCAATCCTGCCGACTACCGCCCTGAAAACATCGGCTTTGTCTGCAATTCCTGCAATCAACGAAAAAGGCCCGATTTTGTGTCGAATGGTCCGCTGCCAACTGGTATAGATGTGTGTGTGAATACGAGCGGGCCTGAGCTGATAGCGACGGCGGCAGCTCTGAACAGGTCGTCGCGCGAGATGCAGATAAGCGAGCGTGAAGACTTGTTCAGAGTCTTTCTTTGGAACAATGTAGGCAGGAAAGACGAGCTCACGGTTCCTGAAGCCATAGCCGAAGGGGCAGAGTACTGCGACGTTTCGCCGGCCACAATCGAAGCGAGATGGCTACCGAAGGCCACGAGCAGACTTAGCCCCTTCATCGTCCTTCCAGGGACCCGCGGCAACAGCCCCACACTCATCATCAAACTGCGGCCTCGCTGGAAGCCAGTCGATAACGAGCGCGGAAGAAAAGACAGGGAACTGATGCTATTGCGGCAGGAACGAGAAGCGCAGAACATCGCCAAGTCCCTACAGGAACGCGAAGCAGAGGTCATGGACAAAGAGGCGGCGCAGCGCGTTGCAGAACATCACAAGCGCGACAAGTTTGCACTAATCGACGCGCTCAAGGCGAAGGGGATGTCCGATGATGAAATAACAAAGATCCTCCAAGATGCAGCGAATAGTCAAAGGGGATCGCAGTGAACCAAAAGGACTGTACTTTCATCGTCTGGTCCTGTGATTGTGGCTGTGGCGTTGTCAAGAAGATTGACATCAGCAAGTATAAGAAATCTGTGCAACGCGGCCTCCAGCGCGACTATGGCATCAGGGCGGCCCCGCCGCCCCAGGACCACGGCGAGCGACATCAATGCCCTGTTTGTCATCAGTGGTGCAAGTCTGCAAGCGGGACAGGCACCGTGGCCGCGCTAGAAATCGAGAGATTTAGCGAAGTGCATCAGTACATTATGAAGGCCCTTGCCGCTCAGGGTCCTGCCACTGTCGACGAGATCCGGCTTTACATTGACGTTAACTTTGATTACAAGACCCCTGCCAGGGCAGTAGCGACGCGCATCAGTGAGCTTCGAGCCTGGCGCTTAGTTGAGGCAATAGAGCTCGACAAGGTTGGCAAACCCACAGGAACAAGGTATGAATCCGGACCGGTAGTAGCGTACAAACTCGACAGGACCCGGGCAGAGATCGTTGAATTTGACGATTGGCTAACCTGGCGTCTAAAAGCCATGGACGCAGGTGCCTCCTTCACTTTGGAGGCATTTACGGCAGGATAAGTCCTGACTTTTCGTAAGAAAGTTTATTCATCCTTGCCGCATTCTTGGATGCGTGGCATTAACCTTCACCGTAAAGCCGCACAAGGATGAACCAGTCGACAATGCAACTCTACTAGGAGCCGGAAAGATGGTCTCTACATTGGCCGACTTCTTGGCCTCTAAGGACCTGATCTCTCCCTTGGTAATTGCGGTGAATGGGGAGTGGGGTTCGGGCAAGACTAGCCTAATAACGACAGTGAAAAAGGAAATAGAAAAGAAGGGCACGGTTACGGCCATTTTCAATGCTTGGCAGTACGAGTACTCGGAGCCAGCCGGCGCGATGGTCTACCAGATCGTAAGCCAAACCGGTCCAAATAAGGAAATCCGAAGGAAGGCCAAAGAGATGGCAGGCTTGGCTCTGGACATCTTTGCGAGGAAGACGGCCGGTATTGATCTGCCGGCAATCAAACAACATTTTGAAGGTTCTGTCTCCGCCGTAACGACTCTGAGTAACCGTTTGGAAAAGTATCTGCAGGAAGATGTCCAGGCGGAGAGAATGGTGGTTTTTATTGATGACTTGGATAGATGCAGCCTAGAAAATGTTATTCAACTCCTTGAAGCGGTAAAGCTCTTTCTGACAGTGCCGAAGGCCGTGTTCGTGCTTGCCGTCGACATTTCTAAAGTAAAGCTCGCTTGGAGTCTAAAATACGGCAGGGTTGAGCAGTCCATCGACGAGGGCCCAGTACACGGCAAGGCGGACCGCCTCACCGAGGAGGGATTGAAGTATCTCGAAAAGATCATCCAGATCCAGCTGGAACTTCCGAAACCCAGTAATGAGCAGCTCAAGGAGTACCTGAAGAGTTTGGACCCTGGCTACACCGACGATTTCTGCAACTTGATAGCTGCGCTAAACCTGACCAATCCGCGCTCTATAAAGCGATTCTTGAACCTCGTCAGTTTTAGAGCGAACATACCAGAAACAGGTGGAATGAAGACTGAAGCAGCTCTAGTTTGGACGGCGATGGAACATGCGGCCGGTGAAGAAGCAGCTGCCAAGATGTACAATGCATATGGAGATCCTAGCATGTTTTTGCAGGCCATAAACGAGCTCGGTGGTTTTTCGGAGAGCTCATGGGAGAACCAGCTCAAGTCTAGTAGCAAACTTTCACTATTCTCAAATGTATCACTGGGTAAGCTTAGTCTGCGAGATTTTTGGCATTTCTCTAAGGCCGTCCGGCCCTTCTCTGGAAAGGGAGGAGACATTTACACGGCCCTGGGTCAGATAGTTGCATTCTCTAGAAGGGCTTGACCTAGATTCTCCCTTTAACGGTTACATGTGCTAACATGTTAGCACACACCCCCTCCCCCTTAGGTGCTAGCTACATTAAATCAGCTGGCAAGATCCCGGGTGCATGGAACTGGAATCCATCATCCAAACCCATCTGACATATGAAAGAAAGCGCATCGAGTTTGACCCTGCTGCCAAGGAGAAATCCAAGATTTGGATAGAAACCATCAAGAACGCTCCTCGCTCGGTAGAGGCAATACAGACCCTCATGGATGCCAAGGAAGTGGCAATGAACCAGACAAACGATATTTTGCAAGTGCGACGACTCGATTGGGAATGGTCCGCTCTCCTCTGGTTACAAGGCGTCATACAAAGGTCGCGGCGGTGAGCTTATGGGCAGGACCTTGCCGACTGCGACCGACCTGCTCCGACGCGGAATAGAGGAATGGCGGCCGTTTCGTGCCATGCTACCAAGGGCCGACAGGAAGGACTTTGACGCCATGATGCAAAGCGCAAAGCTGCTTCGGTACGCGATTATGATGGCACTGCCAAGTCATCCTGTTGCTTTCCGACCCATGATCATGGCCATCATTTTCCGGCACTACCAACAGCTGAAAGAAGTGGAAGAGGCGCTTGAAGGCACGGAGAAGGAATAGCTGCCACAAATGCGGCAAACACTTGAAGTTCAGAGGCCCTACCGAGTTCCCTCTAGTTTGCTGGAAGTGTGTAATCGTGGACCATTAGATTCCTTCGTCCACTTATTCATTCGAGGCGCATCCCTGGACACCCTGCACAAGATGAGGGCTTGCGGTCAAAACGCGAGCGCCACCGGTAGCCGCAGTGTGTGCATGTGAGCCAAGGTCGGCGCTTCTTTACTGTTTGCAAACAGTATTCCGCGCAAAAGGTATAACGAAAGATAGCATCCAAAGTCCATGGAACCACGTGAACGAGTAAGAATCCTCCTGGACCTGTACTTAGACCATACAGATCATCGTGATGCATTCGACGCGTCGTGCGACTTGTGTCTCTTCACTGCCGCGTGGCATATACAAAATAACGGGGCAAGAGAAGTGGAAGCACGAAGTTTTCTTTCAAATACCTCGACCGAGAACGTGAATCATAGCATACACCGAATTTCAGAACTCTTCAAGGATTACCAGACAGTGAAACCACTCGGTCTCACAAATGGCACATAGCCGGTCACAAATTCTCGGCCTTCTTCATTCGCTTGTTCATACGAGGGACGTCCCACGTTGCGACATGACAGCCAGCACAAGAGGATGGTTTTCTCTCAAATCGCTGGCGCCACCGGTAGCCGCAGTGGGTACACGTCAGCATCGGGCGGCGTTCCTTCACTATTTGCATGAAACCGCGGATTGGCTTATAGCTTTTGCTAAGCAGCCGTTAGTAGCAAGCCCTATAGCTTCTGAATCCGCGGATTCAGACATGGGAGACTTGACTATACGTCTGTCACGAAATCTACTGTCTGACGACGACATACGACAAATCCATCGCCTTCGCAAGTTTGCAGATGGCAAGAACAGGAGCCTCGAAGAGTTTACTGCGGACGTCCTGAAGGAGCACATTGACACTCTGCTCAACAACCCGGAGCGACTTGAGCGCGGACTAAGGAAACTGATGACATGAAAGCCAGACTCTTGACGGGGAAACAGGGAGTGGTCGTTCACTCCTTTCTTTTCTACTTCGCACTCTTGATACCGATAAGCGCTCTTCACGAGTTCGGCCACGGTGTAGTCTGCTGGATGGAGGGAGACACCTTCCGCATTGGCCTGACAATGAGAGGGATGTGGCTTGATTGCTTGGCCGACGTCGACGGAAACACCTTCTTTCTTGCAATAGGAGGCGTCTTTGGTTTAGCCGGCTCGCTTGCAATCATCGTGGCATCCAGGGCGGTCCGTAGCGTGGCCCTCCTGACAGTAGGTTTGGCGTTTAGTGTCGACCACGGAGCAAAGATCTTCCTGGAGGGATTCCTAACAGAGTTCTATTTCACGTCGACGTCTGACATCGTCGTCACAGCAATTCAAGTCGGCTCCCTTGGCGGCCTACTGTGGTGGTTCATTGTGAGGCAGGCCGCAGTACCTAAAGCTAGGAGCTAATATGATAAGATATGACGGAAACCAAATCCGAAGTGAAAGATGAAGCATACTGGATATGCCCGTTCTGCCCCAAGCTCTTTCTTGACGAGACATATCTTGGCAATGGATTGCACAAATCGGCCGGGGGCGAGAGCAAATTTGACGAGCATGTTCGCACTGTGCACCACAAAGTCCGAGGAAGAATCTACATCTGGGAAGATGTCGAGCTCCGAAGTGGCGCAATGCCTACCTGAACAGGCAGGCCAAGCAAGAAGATTCGACCGAATCTAAATTACCTTAGATGGGTGCTCACGTCCCTAGGCGAAATCGACATACTCAAACGCGTAGAAGGTAACTGGCAGACCTAGCATCCACTGTTATTGGACGGCCGCGCCTCGTTCGCCCTGGAGAAGTTCAGTTCCCCGTAAATCCTCGATTTCCTTGGCTCTTTCCCTCATAGATCTTGTCTAAATCAGGCCGCTCGATGGGATAGTCCCCATCGCCATTTCTGATAAATCCGCCACTCCCTCGAAGAGTATAGGGCTTATTCGTACCTTCTGGCACCTTTATTATCAACAGGGGTCTTCCGTCAAGCTCGGTCCACTCCAGCTTGGGCTCAATGGCTGGATAGCACTGAGTGTTTGCCCGGGACTCCACCGACTTTCTAGTTCGCTCTTCATCTGCCTCAAAGCCGATCACCTTCTTGTCATCTGTTACACCCACGATAATCGTGCCGCCATCCGTGTTTGAAAAGCTCACTACGGTTCTGAAGAGGTCTTCACCTGTTCCCGTCTTGAACTCTACTGTCCTTGACTCTCCTGACGCGATCATGTCTCTCAAATCAGATTCAGGCGTTCTGACTATTATTCCACCTTGGCCAGGAATCCACCCTCCCAGGTGCTTTTCATCCAGTATCTCGTTAGTCCCCTTCCTCACTAGTATGGCGTTAACAAGGTCCGGCTCGAAAGGTACGGAATATGTTGCCTTGCGGCTAGAGACTGGAATATCAAGAGTGGCGTCGCTTTTCTTTTCGCCTTTCCTGCAATAAAACTGAACGTAGAGGCTTTCATCCGTTGCCGTGCCGTTGACCTCGACAGTCAGGTTCTTTCCTACTATCTCCAGCTTCGCTATTTTTCCTCTCAATTCGTGCACCGAAAGGATGAGTTCGCTGGTGGATTGTGCTATTTGACGGAGACCCATAAAATCTACCACTGCCTGAATCTTGGTTGTATAATGCGGAGTTCCCGGCCTGCTTTCTAGTGAATCATATGGCACTTGTCTATTGCCACCGGCCCCGGTAAAGATTACATGCTGCGGCCCGTCGGCGTCGATGACACCCCAGTTCGATTCAGATGGGATGAAGCGATGTGAGTCCCTTCCACCTGTCCTGTCCAAGTTAATCGGAGTGCCGTCAATAGTCAGTGCGCCCGACTGAATTTGGCCAATTATGTTTGTAAGTTGGTCGATGGGAACAGTCCGGCGGATTAACCTGAAGTTGCCGTAGTCGTAGGTGACATCATCTAGTGTCATTGATTGCGGTATGAAATCTATCTTTCCGAAGCAGAACGTGTTTGGATTGCCATTTCTATTATCCAGCGCCAGGCGAATCATTATGTGCGAATGCCCTATGCGGGCAGTCATCTGCGGGATGAAGGTGTTCAGGTCTACCGTAGCGCTCATCGGAATATGGAATTTGGCGTTATGATTTAAGGGTGATGTTTGCCGGCGCCAAAGAGAAAGTTGGTATCTGACGGCGGCAGGACTGTTGACACGTTGCTTTAGTAATGATGTGAAGTTAAAAGGTTGGCAGTTAGAGGCAAAAAACAAGCCTAGTTTTTAATTCAGATTATCTATTTTCGAGTGAAAAGCCACCGCCAACATCGCCGGAGATGGGGTTAATCTTGCCCTCTACCTGCAATTTCCTTTTGCCGTCAAGGCGTACGTGTACTGTATTTGCGTTCGTAAGCCACCATTCAGTCTGGGGAATCTTGTTCAACCCGAGATGAAACACGTTTGAAGCGTTGACGAGCCAGAGCCATTGCTCCTGCAATTGCTCGATCTCATTGTCCATCTTTTGTGAAGCTCCCCCACCCACGATCGCTGCCATTGAAGTAAGGCAACCAAAGATTTCGTCAGCCTTCTTCTTGATTTCTAACGAGATTATTTCCTGATTACTTTCCATCGGTTTCGCTATCAAATCACGTATCTCCTGGATGGCCTTTGTTTTCCTATCCATGAATGCAAGAATTTGACTGAGCTTCCCATCCTCAGATTCTGTCAATGCCGAACATCAGCATCCCGCTCATTTAAGAAGTAGGATGTACTGGAAACCTCACCACATCAATGCTCTTAGGCCAGCCGCCTCAGTGGATTCACCGTGAGACGGCCAAAAAGCAGGCTTAGTCGCTATTGTACCGCGTTTACCACTTCCCCAGAATTTTTTGACTCCCCGAATGCGTAACTCATAGCTATACAGGCATTATCTGCGCAATTCCACGCTCATATTAGGCCATTTTGCAAGAAAACAAGAGATCGCAGGTCTCCCTCCTGATTCTTTATCATAAAACAATATAGAGAATTATTTTGTACCTTTGTACATTTAATTTAAGCGTGTATGATGTCCTTGCTGTAGCCACCCCTCTATTCGTCGCGCATTTTTACCGATGAAGCGGAGCAGTTAAAGCTAGACATTCTGCAATCAAAGTGATGAGTGCGCTACAGATAACCACTGAGCAGGATGGCCAGCAGCCAGAAATTGGCAAGTTCGATCGGTCGATCCTGAATCTGCTCAAACAACACGGCCGTACACCGGCAGAGATTGCAGAAGAGCTAAACGTCTCAAAGCGTACCGTGCATAGCGCCCTAGAGCGTCTCGAAGATAAGGTGGCTAAGGTGCCGTTCACCCACTACTACCTGCTAGCGCATGGAGCCTATGGTGATAAGTGCTTCGTTTATCGTGCTCATTTTGACCAGTGCTCAGAAGGTATGAAGCAATGGAGCGACCGAGCTGGAAGCAACCCGACAAGGCGCTCATACATCAACATGATGTATCGCGTATGCGCTGGCAAGCTCGTACCTGACTTTGTCATGCATCCAGGCGGATGGGAGTGGCCAAATACGTTCTATGCGTTTCGTTCCGCTTGGGACAAACACTATCACAAACGTGCCATGCCTGACATCCTTGTCAAGTCACTCCGGGCCTTTGCTGCCAACGCGTTAAATATCGATTTGAAAAGCGAATACAAACGGGTTGAATCGCTAGAGCTGAAACCACCAAAGCCGCGCGGAAAATACAGACACATCAGACTCTCATTGCAAGAGATAGACAAGGCTATCGCTTGGATTGAGGGGCCCTCCGGGAGGGAAGCCGCAGAGAAGTACATCCTTGATTCGCCAGTACAACCGACGCCTGATCAAATTGATTCAGCACACGATGAGCTCAAGGCACACTTTGCATTTTCGCTTGAAGGGTGCATCAGGCCTTCCCCGCTATTATGGGTCAAGGTCGAGCAGGTAGCCTTGTATGCAAACAAGAACAGCGACGGCTCCCATGTGCGCTTTGTCGCGTATGAACCGAAGACGGGGGACATCTTTAACAAGCGAATCATACATCCCATTCTGGCAGAGTGGGCGTGGCACTGGAAGCTCAGACGTCTGAAGTTTCACTATGCACACCTGTTCGTAGACAGCAACTACTATCAGCCTGAAAAGTACGAATCGGCTAGACTCGCAGAGGTCCGTGAGCGCTTCGGTGCGTGCTATAGAGAGCTCTTTGAGTATCTGGGTAAGCAGGAGGACATCTACTTCCAAGATACACTCTACTGCATGCGACACATCAGCGCCTGGTTCTGGATTGACAGGTACGGCATCGCAATCATTCCGCGCCTGCGCAGTATGGGATGGCGTTCTGAGTCGACACTGCTTAGTCATTACGTGGACATAGACGATGCAAGTGAGGACATGCTTGACCCCGGAAATCAAGTGAAAGCCTGAGTGCCAGGCTCAGCCCAAGGTTATCTGACAAAAAAGCCTAGCAACGCCGACACTATCTCCCATCCCCTGAGGACTATGGCGACTGTGATACCTACTCCTAGGATGATGAACGCAAGTGCAACGTTGGAAAACATGGGTTGCATTTTGGCGCATGTTTCCGGAGACACACCATCACAGTCTGATAGCTCTTGGCGAATGTCGTCCCCTTTTTCCAGCACCTGCTTCGCTTGACCCAGAGTGATCTTGGACTTTCTGTCATCGGTGGACTGTGCATAAACAAAGCTCGGGATCAAGAGCATGGTGCCGATGGCCACGACTGCAACTACCGACAGAACCGCTCTTGAGAGCACGGATAATCTGGACGTTCCACATCTTTAAACTTAAAGCTATGAACTTTCTAGGCTAGGCGGTCATGGCCAAGGCTCCCTCGTCCTTCTTGTGCATTCGTAGCCGGTGCGCTAATGACCAGCGAGGGAGCGATAACCATGATTGAATCACTAGCGCTTCTTTCAGTCTGGGCGGCTGGTGTTTTCATCCACAGTCTACTTTCCAAAAACGTCTGGCATGTAGCAATGATGGGTGCCATCACGGCTGCTTTAGTTACTGTGTCGGTCGGCGTCGACGCGGGTTTGCAACAAGGCCTTGAGACCGGAGCGATACTCTTCGCCGGAGAGACGGCGTTCTTACTGTCTCTGCTGTATCGCCTTAGAAATAGACCAGTGAAGATTCAGGAGGAGATGCGCTGATGTCTGCGTCTGAAACGATCACGCCAGCGACCACAGTCAAAAATACAATTTTGCTGTCAGTTTGCATTAGCGTGGGTTTCGCACTGATAACAGAGTATGCCGGCATAGATGTACCACTCCCAATAGATCTCCAGTCATTTCTTGATGAGCAACAAAATGAAGCAGAAACTCTCTCAGACAGCGATGGCTTTAACACCGCCTTTATCTTCGGTGATTTTTTGCGAATCACACAAGCCATCATTTATGCGGTCTTCCAGCAATATCTACCCGGAGTTCTAGAGATGTTAGGGTTCAACCCAACATTTGTGATGGGCATGCGTGTCATCGGATTCCTTTATGGCGCCTGGACAGTCTACTATCTGGTATCTGGGAGGATGATGTAAATGTCCAACGTATCTGCCGCAACCAAAGCAGCCCTCTCATCCAGCCCTCTGGCAGGCGTGCTCGGTCTCTCCAAACCGACGACCGCCATCTCTACGCCTGCGCAGGCGGCAGCAGCATTTGGCGCACCGGCGCCAAGGTCTGGAGGCGGAAGCTCGGGACCTGCTGTGTCATCGCCAAGCGTCAGCAGCCCATCTGGTGGCGGTTCGGGCAACACGCAGGCGCAGGCCACAAATGCCGCCTACGCACAGTTCAAGGCAAAGACCATCGCAGACGCGGGCGGCAAAGCAACAGCATTCACAATATCTCCGTCAGACCGGGCCCTACTGGAAGCGACGCCGACAGGTAAGGACCTGCTGGCAAAGGCAGAAGCCGCCAACCCTTCAGTAGTTTCAAAGACCAGCACACAGCCCGTCACCGTCGACCAGACACGAGTCGCAACGGAATATGCAAAGCTGAAGGCGCAGACCATAGTTGACGCAGCCGCCAAAGGAGAGGCGTCAGCTTTCATGCTCTCCGATCATGATAGAGAACTCTTGACAAAAGCCGCCTACAGCGGACAGGGAGACCAGCTAGTTTACAGAGACCTACTGACAAAGGCGCTCACAGCAGAGCGTGCGCCGCTTGTTGAGGCAAGCAAGAAGGGCTTTGCCGAGTTCGCTCTGGGTTCGGCTGACGCCTCAAAACAGGCAGAACAATTGCTCGAAGCCTACAACAAGTCGCCTGCGATCATGACTGACACGGGCAAGCCGGTAGATGTTGGGACATCCGCCGACCGCGCGGCTCTTGCCGTGTCACTTGCAAAAGAGTTCTATCCGCAGTACGTCCAGACCATGACGAGCAGGAATTGGGGCGTCTACATGACAGAGCAGGACCTTGCGCGGGGCATCCTTGCTACTGCTCTGAGTACAGACAAGGACCTTGACAGAGCTCTGGCAGGGAACTCGTATTACTCTGGCGGCATTTCCTTCAACATCGGGGCATCGCAGTCAGTGGCAAAATACAAGGACTACCTTGTAGAGCAATCGACACCCAAGCCCGAACCCGTCAAGGCCATGACCCCACAAGAGTCGACGGCATACATCGACAAGCTGCTGGAAGGTGTCCCGACCGTCAAAGAGACGCAAGCAGAGGCGTCAAGGCAAGAGGCGCTTGAAAAGAAAGCAGAGCAGCAGGTACGGTATGAGGCGTTCCAGGAGGCAAGCAAAGAGGCACAAAAGGAAGCACTTGCTTCGGGTTCGCCAGTCACTATTACCACGGAAAGGATTGCCGAGAAGGCCGCAGAGCTCGTATCGCCTGGAGGCAAGTATGAAGCTGGCGTCCCTGTCGTCGACGACAAGGCGGCCGCCGATGCGCTCAACATGAACTACGCCGGCATGAAGGCAGGAGCCATCGTTGAGGGTGCCAAGGCCGGCACAGGCTCCGCATTCACACTTTCAGACGCCGATGTCAAGGCACTTGAAAAAGGCGGGGTGTCGACAGAAATTGCCAAAGATGTCCAGGCGCTTCCAGAGCAGATGAAGGATTACAACGTCGCGGCGGGCAAGGTCGAAAAGATGCTGGCCTCCGCCGCACAGGGCCAGTCACCTACCATCCAGCTCACAGATCAGGACGTCAAGTCTCTTGAAGCGGTTGGCTTTGAGGGCCTGCAAGACAAGACTGGCCTCGTAGTCGCCAAGCCGAGCGAGATAAACAGCTACGTCGACTATCTCACTGGCAAAGGCGCGGCAGACGACGCATACTGGCAGCCGAGCAGGGGAGTGGGCTTGCAGCCCAAGTCACCGTTCGTTTACGAGGTGCTAGGCCCAAGAGGAGAAATCTTGAAGGGCAGCACCGCCATAGTGGAGTATGAAAGACCTGACCCTACGAACCCTTGGAAAACTATCAAGGTCTACAAGGCTCCCCCGTACGGCCCGCAACCTAAAGCGGTTGAACAAGGTCCGAAGGTCCCTGACCCTTCAGGCAACGTCGTCGCTGACCTGATTGCCGGCGGTAGGGCACCACTCGAAAATCTGTTCAAGCAGGTGGGCGAGATAGGCAGCGGCATTGGTCTGGGCTTTGAGGCTATCGGTGAGATAGCCGCCGGGAAAGGACCTGCTGAAAGTAGAGCAGCACAAAAAGTGGGAGAGCTCGAGTCTCCAAAGTACGGTTATGACGTTGAAATGGAGCTGGTCTCAACAGGGGTCAAAGGCGCGTCGGACCTAATTCAAAAGGGTGAGACAGATGTTGGCGTGAATGACTTCGGGAAATTATCTGAAGCATTCATGAAGAATCCTTTCTATGTGGCTGGCAACGTCGCCGCATCGGCGGTCACTTGGGTCGGTCCGCAAGCCGTGACAAAGGGTATCAAGCTCGCTAGGACCGGCGCCTCTGTCGTCAAGCCCTTGCGCGTCTATGAATCTGAAAGACTCGCAGCCACGGCGGCCAAGCCACTTGGCATTGAGGAGCCAGGCATCCAAGCGTTAAGGCAGGACACACCACTTGCGGCAGGACCCTTCGGCTATTTCCTTCGACCCGCGGGCCCGGCAAGTGGCAGGATAATTTATCCAGAGCTGCAAGTCGTCGGTGATGCTGCCAAGCTCGGGATAGGTAAAACGCCAATCAAGATCCCGACGTCACCGGAGAGCGTCATCATCCGTTCCGGCGTCGACCCTGCGGCTCAGGAGATAGGTGTTATCCTGCCAAAAACACAGGAGATTAAGATGGTCACCGCCCCTCTCACTGAGGAGGAAAAGATACTACTGCGTGGCCTTGAGCCTCCGAAGATTGGCATAGGCCCTCCTGCCCCGCGCAAGTTGCAGGCTGGAGAAATTGCCGCCACGAAAATCGAGGAGGTGTACGGCGAAGGCTTTACTGGCGCAAAGGCAGGGGAGATCCTGGGCACCAACGTGAAGGTCTCAACGCTGGCCGAGGATATTAAGCTGATTCAGGAATCATCGTCTTTTGAGGTGGACCTTCCGAAGCTCGGCAAGGTTGGTATCGACCTCGTCGAGAAGGCGCCTGAACACATCATCCGTGGCAGCAAACTTGTCAAGTATCAGGGCAAGGACCCCGTAGCGTCCATCATCACTTACTCGCAACCATCGGTGAGCCAAGCCGCCAAAGTCGGAGCCAAACGCGCCGAGCAGATTCGGAAGGCTAACGAGGCCCTCGAGCAGATCTCGAAACTGCCAGCACCCAAAACTGTGCCAAAGGTGCAGGAGCGCGGCCTTGCCGCAATAGTCCAGCAGCTCGAAAAAGATGCAGCAAAGGCACCCGACCTTAGCGTGCTGAAGTCAAGCAAAACGGCGGAGTCGACAACCAAGGCCGCAGAAGCGGCAGCCTCAGCGATGCTTGGGGCCGGCGCAGCCGTTGCACGTGGGCTAGGTCACGGCGGTGCGACGGGAGCCGAAAGACTGCACGGCGGTACTAGCACTTTTGATTATGGTTATGACGTCGTGCGTTATCCTCCTGGCGTCGAAATGCCCGAGATGGCAAAGAGTATCTTGGACCTGAGCCGCTTTAGGGTAGACCTGCCGCTGATGTCGAAGCCGGGAATCAAGGTCAACTTGTCGGACCTGTACGGCTTGAAAACGGTGCCGACTGAAAGGGAGGACATTGCTGACTTGCTTGGCCTCAGCCGGCTACTTGACACGAGTACTCGCCTCGACGAAGGAACGAGGCTTGACACTGGTCTGCGAGATTTGACAGCCACAAAACAAGATACAAAATTAGAGCTCGAATTTGGCAGAACGACTGTTACCATCCCCCGACCCGACATACCTCCATGGCGAATACCAAGGCCCCGCCCACTGCTGACCGACAAGAAACGAGTGCGTAAAGGAGACTATGAATCTGAACTCATAACTCCCGGCTTGAAAGAATGGATGCTTTTATCACTGGAAAGTATTGTCGGGGGTGGACCGGGACGACTAGAAGGTTACGGTTCCGGAGCACCAGATTTCAACAATTTCATGTTTGGCGGCAAGAAAGGAAGGGGCCGCAGACGATGATGGACCCACGCCAACACCTTTACGGAGTGATTGCGAATGCATTCAACTTTTGCGAGCGCAACTTCAAAGGAGAATACAAAATCATCGTGATGAATTATGTTATGTGGCGGTGCATCAAGATTCACAATGCCGTGTGGAAGGATAATCTTCCAGAGCGTCAGTACGCTGTCATGGGAAATTAGCCATAAAGCTATTAGCCGGAGTAATCTTCTATCTGCCGTGGTAGGTCCCTTTGCGTGGGCCGCAATCGCCGCCGTAGTGGCAATCTTGGGAGTGTACGCGGTGTATCTTTATCAGAATCCATACGTGCTTAACCCTCCAACCACTGACCAGATTGCGCTTGCCATTCATGAGAGAGTGAATGAGGAAAGAGAGAAGGCTGGCCGCCCCGTCTTGGTGTGGGACCCGACGTTAGCGACGGTGGCCCAAGGCTGGTCCGACGAGATGGCAACGCGCAACATTTTCCAGCATCATGATCCTAACACGCAGTGGGCGCACGAGCATCGTTATGCAAAGGCCGGCTACTATTGCGAAGCAAGCGCTGAGAATCTTTTTTGGCATGGCGAAACAGGCCCCATAAGCTCTGAGCGGCTAGCGAAAGAAGTTGTGCAAGGTTGGATGGAAAGCACCGAGGGCCACAAGGAGAATATCCTCTTCCCATTTGCGCGTGAGGGCATCGGCGTTGCATTCAACGATGAACGCGGGTACTACGTCACACAGAACTTTTGCTAACAAGGACAAGGAGTAACAGCTTTAGCTAGGTAGTTTCTCCACAATGTGTGAGCGTCAACCTCATCATTCGGACTATCGCCGCGTTGATGGCCGTTGGCATGGGGATCTACATTGCATTGCCGATGATGCACGGCATGAAGATTGGCCAAGACTGGAGCAACGTTCCAGATGAAGGCATTGTAGTCCGGGACGGAGTCTACACAGTATTTCTGATGCTCGCCGTGCCGTTGCTTGGCATCGTTTTCCTTTGGGGATTTATCGCGTCAGGGAGGAAGGACGGCCAAGAAGCATGGTAATGATAGCAGAGCTGCAAGTAATCTTCTCCCTCATCACACTCGTAGGACTTGAAGGCACTTGCATTGAGACAGCAACATGCTCCTTGAATCCGGATGGACAGGGCGTTTTGGGATGGCTTCAGCAACCCATCTTGCTGACCCTGGGAGATTTTGCGTTCCCCCTGGTCTGGGGTCTCGTAGTCGGCATTTACTATCGCAGGACCGGCAACATGATGTATGCAGGATTTATGGGGGTCTTTTTGATGGCAGCGATGAACGCGGGCAATGCGATCCTGGTAGCGCAGCGAGCCTTCTACATCGGCTGGATAATGCTGGCAGTGGCAATCGGGTTCACTCTCTACGTTGTATGGAAAGTGCGTCTCCATAATCCCGCGGCCTGACTTCATCTTTAAAGCTAGGATTACCAAACGTGAATAGGCATGGAGCTCCGAAAGAATGAGTCGATCTTCAGGGTAGGTGCATGGAACCTTGCCTACTGGAAGGCGCCGTGGCTTCTAAAGGCGCTTGGCGGCACAGCCACCATTGAACAGATTGCAGAGCAGGCCCGCAAGGATTATCCAGGAACAGACTTTACAAAGAGTCTCTTGCCTGCTCTCAAACGTCTGTCCCGGGGAGACCTTGTCAACCGAAAACCGATTGCGCGTCTGAACTACGACAAGTCTTGGACGCTTCTTGAAGAACCATCTATCGATGGCAAGTGCCACACATGCAAGCGATAGCTCGAAGAGGGGCATCTTTGCCACAGACTTTCAAAATGGAATGGTACCGCACACCGTCATGTTCTATGCGCAATGGATGTCGGTGTTCTTAACATGACCAAAACCGACTACAAAATCTGGGCGGCTGGCCTGAAACGCGAACACGAGTTCTATGAGAGCTTGATGAAGGAAAGGCTGGCAGAGATCACGCAATTTACCAAGACCTCTGTGAGACTTGGTCGCGGGCTGGTAAGTGCGATACCGCACGATTATCGTCGGCTCAACAGAATAGCAAGAGATGAAAGTAGTCTCAGAGAACTACGGGAGCATAAGACCTAAAGCTATCATCTTTCTAGCCTAGGACATGGGCCTATTCCGCAAGAAGCGCGAGGAGGACAAGGAGAAGGACGACATTGTTATCGAAAGCAGCGGCTCGACACACGAAGAGAAAGCAGGAGTTACCTATCGCTCACATCTAGACGATGCCGGCAACGTCACCAAAAGAGAAGTCTATGACAAACCGGCGCCGGCTCCAAAGGCGGAAGAGCCGGTCATCGACGAGGTCAAGTCGACTGCGACTGCAAAGGGGTTTGCGAAGGTCAGAGCACAGCTCGATAACGTCTCTGAAAAGCTCGGGGAGCGCTTTCGTCGACGGGAGCTGAGCGATGATTAACGTGCCGACGAGCTGAAGGCGCTAGAGTATAGAGCAAAAAAATCAGAGTTAAAAAACAGGATAGCTAGGGCCCGCAGTCAGAGGATAGCGGCGGGTGTACGCTCATTCACAGGCGGTCAAAGGGCAGCAAGAAGGCCGGCCAGTGTCGACCCGATGGCTTTTACGGGTTTGAGTACGGAAGCATGGTTCTTTGGCTCTGATGGCGCAGGCGGCGGGAGTGGCATGGCAGAGTTTAACCCTGCCGCATACGAGAACTTGTTCACATCCGGTTTTGGAGGTCCCGCGAAGAAGCCTCAGGGCGCGAGCCCTGTCGATATGGGCGGCGACTTTGCGAAGCAGATGCTAGGAAGCAGCGGAGGAAAGAAGCACTCTCCCAAAGAGGCCATGAGCGGCTCCGGTGGCTTTAGCATGGATGCATACAAAGAGATCATGTTGGCCGGCATGGGCGGTGGTGACGGCAAGAAAGGAAAGAAAGGATCTGACGACTTCATGAAGAGCTTTTATCATGGCTGACATGTCGCGTCGTTCAGGACTCAGTCCTACAAAGAAATTCTGGTTAAGGCTCAGGAAAACGCGAGCAAAGATGGTTTTTGGTCGATGTCCGTCGTGTTGGGCAATTGGCTATTTGGAAATGCGGGGCGATTTCGCATCTCCCCGGTATCGGTGTCTCCATTGCCGGCTATGGATTCCTTTTGAAGCATTCTAGCCTCCTTTTTGTGTTGTCGTTCAAGCCGCTTGTACTGTCGTTCATATTCGCGAACCCTTTCAAGGTTCCTTCGTCTATAGCGCCGTTTCTGTTCTAATATTGCATCGCGGTGTTCCTGCAGGTATCTTTTTGTGTATGCCTTGAACTCCTCCTTATGGGTCTCGCGCCAGCGGCGAGTGCGTTCTATTTCTTGCCCTCTGTGCGCCAAGTAGTACCGCCGTTTACTAGCAGCTATCTGCACCTTGTGCGATTCACGATAAACCCGGCTCTTTTTGGATTTCTCCTGCTTGTGCTCCTCGTACCAGCGACGCGACCTTTCAATGATTTCTTCCCTGTGTCCTTGATAATAGCGCCGCCAACACTCTCTTAACTTTTCATAGCGTGGGTCTTTCTCTACAATGAAATTGGCGAGCTGCATTCTTTCCTTGATGCTCATTCTGACGCGTCCGCCGCAGCAGGCACATCGGCCTCGCTTGTCAACATCGACACGCTTCCCACAGCCGACGTTGCAACGATATGTCCCGCGAGCAGATGTCCGACACAGGTCCCTGCAGGCCACGCTTCGCTAATGGAAGGCGTTGCTAATAGCTTTTTACTCAAGAATTTGATTTCAGCTTTAGGTCGAGCAGTGTCTTCAGATCCTCTATGAGCTTGTCAAACGTCTTAACACGCTCACTTTCTTCAATGCTACTCTCGCTCATTACGTAGCTGCCGTCAGTATCGACTTCTACAATAGCTCGCCCTTTTTTGGCAGGGGTCTTTATCGATAGCGTTCCATCTTCATCAGGTGTCACAAAGAATACCTTGATGTTCTTGGTGACAGGTCCTGCTAGTAACTTTAGCTTCCAATAGCCTGTTTGCGCAATTCTCTCCCGAAGTGTGACCTTAACCGATAACACTGCCAGTACGCTGGAGTCTGTGGGGTCGAAAACTATGATGTCTACGTCAGGAAGATGCATTCCATGAGAACCATAGTCGATAACTAGGTTGCGTTTCACTTTATCGAGGCTGTGAGAAAGATTGGAATTGCGTTCCAATGTGTGGCCCTGGACAAGCTCCAAGCCCAATTCGCGAATCTCCCTATCCAGAATGTAGACAATCAGCTTTTCAAGATTCTTGCCCTTGAAAGCCCTCCAGGATTGCTCGTGGTCATCTCCATCGAAATGCTTCTTATGCAGTAGTTTTGCTTCCTTCAGAATCCCTGAAATATATCGATAAGTCTGGGTGCCATGTTTTTCTCGTTTCCTTTCATACAATCGAACTAGGTCGTCAAAAGTGAAAGGCACTAGGCTTTCTCCATTATTATGATGTATTCTGTCGGATAGGCCATCCTGTCAGCGGCGGCGGTTCTGGCAAACTTGCCAGTCTTTTCATCCCGGGTTAGCGGCAGAATCTTGCTTGGGATTGGGCGCTTGATTATCTGGTGTTTCTTGAACCCTATGTGTTCCATTCCTTCGATAAAGACCTCTCCGTTTCTGATTTTCACCTTCTTCAGGTCCGTATCTCCTATTACGATGGCTGCCCTGCCGCCTTTCTTGAGAACTCTGTGCATCTCTTCAAAGCATTGTTGCATTTCAAAGAAGTAGCGTTCGGCACCGGTGGCCTCTCTTCTATCTTTGTCCCGCAGTTCCTTTATTGTTTCCTTTGCAATGGAGCTGTACAGATCAAGCTCTCCATCTTCCTTTTGTATTGAGCCTATGAATTTCGCTCTAAATTCCTTCAAGCTGTCAACATATCCAAGCCACAATCCGGTCAACTGGTGTAGGTCAGCATATTCATAGGACGTTACATAAGGAGGACTCGTAACAACTAGCTGTGCTGAATCGTTTGCTAAAGCCAGATTCCTCGCATCTCTGCCGTCAACTGTACATTCGATTTCTTGGTTGCGGATAGCGCTCCAGAACTCTTCATTCCTCTTGACCATCCTCTTTGTCTGCAACAAAAAGCTCTGGTATGGGGGCGCTGGCACCTTGTGCTTGTCTATGGTAGGCTTGACAGACTTCATCATCCATCTTGAGCATCCCTTCAGAATGTTTGAGAAAGAGCAGAGTAGAAAAGCCTGCACATCTTCATCGTTGACAGCCATGATCCTTCCAAGAATGAGAGCTAGGTCGTGCTTTTGTTTCTCGGGGAACCAATAATCGATTCTGGAATGGGCCGGCAAATGCACATCAAAGCTTTCAGAAGTAAGGAGCGCCTGACCTTCCTGTTTCACTATGGCCGCCTTCAGATACTCAAAGACAGCACCGACTTCCCGCTTCAGCTTTTCGGGCTCGATGGCAGTCGTTTTTGCTGTGGAAATCAACACGGCCACGGGATTGACATCGGTTCCATAAGCCCTGCGACCGTTCACTATGGCTTCCACCAGGGTGGTTCCTGAACCCATGAAGGGGTCGCAAACTAGGTCCCCCGGCTGCGTATTCTCCCTGATGACCCTTGCTGCAAGCTGTGGGATAAACTTGGCAGGGTACCGGTGATAACCATGCGTAAGATAGGAAGTTTCTGTTCTTGTGGCGTCCTTGAACGACCAGGAATCGTCGACTTCCAGAGACAGCACACCGACCTTGCTAGAACTCAACTATAACAGTTTTTTGTTTGTTACTGTCGTCATTAATAATAGGCTCACCTTGGCAATCGCGGAAACCGCTTTCTCAACTTCCGGTAAGTGCACTCAATAATGTCTCGTTCCACCGTGCTGAATACCATATAGTTCATCCAAGTTGACATCACAGTCCAGCCTCCCTTCAGGACTAGTAGGTTATAGTAACGTTCATGGTATTCCTCCCAGGAGATCTCTCCCCTGATGTATGCAAAGAAATCAAAGCCGGCGTCGTACATTCCATAATCAAGCGCACTTGTCACAAACGTTATCGCTACAGTGCCTCCCACATTGGCAAAGGCAATGGCCCCAACCATGGCCATTCCGCCTATCAAGATGGCTTTGGGATAGCGGTATCGCATCTTGATGATGTCCTTGTAGTAAAAGTAGAACAGAAACATTGAAACAGCCATTATGGCGGCCAGTATCAACGGGTTGATGATCGGACTGACCAAGGGGGCCATTTCAGATGGTCCGAGGTGGGAGAATGCAAGAGGTGCTATTATCAATCCCGCAAGGCTAAAGGGCATACTCTTCTGTCGAAGGTCCTGGGGCCTTCTACGGAGCAGAGCCAGTACGAGAGAAACGACCTCGAACACCTTCTCTATGTAGGTCTCTCAGCCATATCCCTTTCGGATGCCTTTTTGTAGAGGACTTTTATAGTAATATTCACTATCGTGGTGGCGCCTGAAATGTTCTCGTGTCAAACTAAGAATCCTTTTATTATACTAGGTTGAAACTTCCATTGTGGTAACTGGTTCTGACATGGCTGCGGAGTATGACGAGGTAGTAAAAAAGGCACAACAGCAACCTGGCATAGCAGAACTGATGAAGGCGTATGGCAGATACGACGAGCTCGTGAAACGAGCTAATGCATATTTGTCTAGGCCCGGCACGAAAGTTATAATATCTACATCCAACTCATCCTCACAGTAGCAGGATGAAGTTAACCTAATGCCTACCTGGGGCGAGATAATAGAAGAGCTCCAGCAGGTTGCGAGCAGAGAAAACATAATCCCTTTTGACAGCGTTCGCAAGAAATACCTTGCCAAGCTGCAGCAAAAGACGGGCAGAAACGTTATTCTGTACGCAACAAAGTGGATGCAAACAGACGTCAACGTAGACCCTAACAGCCTGAGTATAACCTTCGAGGACCTGCAAGGGTTGATGGAGGTGATCCATGGCCTAAACGGCGGGGCACTGGACCTTATAGTGCACAGCCCCGGCGGTTTGGCAGAGGCCACGGAAGCAATGGTCTCTTATCTTAGGACAAAGTTTCAGAATATCCGGGTCATCATCCCACAGGCCGCAATGTCTGCTGCCACCATGCTCGCTTGTTCTGCAAACTCGATTGTGATGGGCAAGCATTCCTTTCTGGGCCCTATTGACCCGCAGATGATGGTACTCACTAAATTGGGGCCAAAAGCCGTGCCGGCGCATGACATTCTAAAGCAATTCCAGCTTGCCAGAACTGAATGCCGAGATCCTGCTAACCTCGGCTCTTGGATGCCCATTCTGGAACAGTACGGGCCTGCTTTGCTGGTAGAATGTGATAACGCTATACAGCTGTCTGAGAGCCTTGTCTCTGAATGGCTTTCCAACTACATGTTTTTGGGTGCTGGAGATGCAGAAGAAAAAGCGAAAAGGATCGCGCAATATCTGTCGAACCATGACAATTTCAGGACTCACTCAAGGCCCATTAGCAGAACTAAAGCCAGAGAACTTGGGCTTTACATAGAAGACTTAGAGAGAGACCAAGAATTTCAGGACCTTGTATTGTCTATTTACCATGCTACAACTCACACCTTCAACGGCACCAATGCCCTCAAAATCATTGAAAATCACCGAGGTAAGGCGTTCATGAAAACAATGAACTTGCCGCCTCCCCCGGTTCAGCCACCTGAACCTGCTGGTCAGGGAAGGTCGTGATAAGAGCCGGTCGCTATCCTAGCAGTATCGTCGAGTGATGTCTAAGGTTTGTTCTTGACCATCCAGTCTACCAACTGGTAGAACCTACGTGCCTGCATGATAAAGATCAGAAGATAGCCGTGCATTTCTTCCCTTGTCATTCTTTTCCCGGTCGGGTGGCCAGATTCATTCCTTTGGTAGCGGATCAAAGTGAAGATGCCCTGAATCTGGGTTTCCAGTGCATCCTGCAATTCATCTGGAAAGTGTTTCTTGAAATCATTCACCACCTTCATTGTCAGGTCAAACTTCTCCTTTGTACTCCCACGCTCTTTGATTTTCTCTAGCTTCGCTTTGTCAGGACCAGTTGTGTAATTGTGAAGGGCCTCGAAGAATCTGTCAAAGGTGGCCTCAGAAGCAACTCCGAGCATCACAGAAGCGGCCAACAAATTGTTGTTTCTAAAGCATTGTAGACTCTCTTCTAGATACATGAGTACGATTGGGTCCGGATTAGGGACTTTATCTTTGAATTGCCTTATGTAACCCTCCGGGTCGTGGGGATTGGGATCTCCTTTCAGAACCGACTCCCCATATTCTGTAATTGTGAACCATGGCGAGTCCCATTCGGAATGAATGTTCAACCCCCAAGCTAGTATTCCTTCATTGAAGAGATGCGATACAGCCGTCAAAACCCTGCGCCCATTCGTTGGATGTCGCATTCGGGCATTTCGGGCTTCGCCGTTCGGTGAATCAATCCGGCCTTTCTCGGCAGCTATTATCTGAATTGTCGTATAGAGGTTTGCAAGCTGCGAGCCCCCACCTTCATTTGGTCTCGCATGCAATATTCGGTTAAGGGCCTCGAAAGCGAAGGTTCTGATCTCGCTGATCTCGAAGATTGGTTCCACGCGTGACAATTAATTTCCGTTTTCATATGGAACCTAATAAAACTATAGAACATTTGCCCTGCATTTCGATTGGGCGATAGGGTTGAAGCGCGCAGGTTCCTAGCTTGGCAGTTTGATTATTGCATCGCCAGGAGGAAGGTCCCTCACATACTCCCATCCATCCATTATGTGAGTGCGAACTTCCTCAAGGGGTACAACCTTCTGAGTATTGCCGTTCAGGCCAAGATTCCTTTTTGTTTTTTCCTGAAAGAGCTTGTTGATCTGGGCGGGTGTCAGCGATGAAAGGTCACCCATTGCATCTATCTCCTGCGCGGAATAGCCGGCCATCTCGAGGAACTGACGGTTCCACTGCGCTCTTATCAAATCCTGCGACATTACTTCTCGCTTTGTTGTCGTTACCAGATGCTTCTCGGCCGCTTTGGCGAATGCCTCTCGCATCTGCTCGATAAGGTCCTCAGGCAACTTCTTCTTGTTTAAAGTATAGACGTGCTCGATGTCTCCTTTATGACCCATCCAGAATACGCGCCAGTCCTCGATGATTATCCTGTCTCCCTCCGCCATCATCATTCTTGTATCAAAGTAGGTCCGAAGGATGTATGGCCGCCAGTCAAAACCGGCCTTCCTTATGGCAGTTCTCATAGAGTCTCCGATGTTCGTAGTCCTGATGTGGCCTGGATGCTTGTTATACTTGATCGAGTTAACGATTGGTGACTCTGGCTTTATCTTCTCTCCTCGTCGGAGGCGAAGCTCCAGGAGCTCCCTGATGTACTGGCATCCTTCGTCGGGCATGAATGTGATATACTGGTGTCCTGCCTTTGACAGATTCTCGCGTACCATAACAAGAGTAGGAATCTTCTCGAACTCTACAGTCTTTTTCTTGTGGTTTACCTTCATTTCTGGCAGGTCCCGGACTTGCAGGCCATCATCCCCTAGGTAGTTCCCGACGACCTCTGGCCTCAACCCTGCAAAGCCAACAAGAGTACATTCGACCTTCTGCTTCTGGTCCGCTGCGTTGAGGACCCTTCTAACCTGATCGGGGGTAGGGGATTGCTCGTCTGAGACCTTTGTCGAAGACTTGCTCTTTGGCAGTTTGAATTTTTGAATGATTTGAATCTGATTATGGAAGAACCACGATTTTAGAGACTTGACATAATCCTGCATGTAGGTTGGTTGCTTTCCTTCTTTCTCTAGCGCAGAAAGCACATCGTAGATGAGATCTGCGGCCTCTTTTGCAGTCATGGTCGCCATCTTTGCCGTTGTCGTGTTAAAGACTCTGCAAACATATCCGACGCGCTGAAGGCTTTTGTCGGCATTTGCCGGACTAGAGCGCTTTAGATTGTTGTACCAGCGCTCAAGATTCTTGTCTTCAGCAAGCAAGCCCTTGTAGTTGTATCGTTCCCCAGACACGGCTAGATGTCATAAAAGGGCCAAATAGATAAGGGTTCTGAATACATATAGGAGTGGACTGGGCGGGATTTGAACCCGCGACCTCTCGCTTGCGAAGCGAGCATTACTACCCCTGAACTACCAGCCCGGCAGGTCTGTCGTTGCTGGCGCCCGAATATAAAACATCGGAGCGATAAAATCATAAGCACAAGCCATCCAGCTGTAGCGGGATGCAAAACTCGTGCGACGTGCTGGTAACAAACGCCCAGGCAGTCGTCCCGAAGGCGGGCGTCGTCGAGACAAACATCCTGATAGAGGACGGCAGGATAAAGGCGCTAGAAAAGTCGGCAGAAAACGTGCAGGCGTCAAGGAGGATAAACGCAGCCGGCAGGTACGTCCTGCCCGGCGCAATTGACCCGCACGTGCACTATGGCGTCTACACGCCGATAGAAGAGGCCGCAAGGACAGAGTCGCGCTCTGCAGCTGTCGGCGGCGTGACTACGATGGTGCGCATGCTCCGGCTTTATGACGACAGCTACCGCGCAATTGAAAAGCAGCTGCAGGCAAGCAAGGGATCACACTACATCGACTACGCCATACACGCGTCGATACTGAAAAAGGAGCAGGTAAAGGACATCCCCTACCTGAAAAGCATCGGCGTCAATTCTCTAAAGATATACATGAACCTCGGCGCGGACCTGAACCACATCTACATGGACCTTGACCCCGGCGAGCACAGGGTCAAGGACGGCGAGGTGAACATGGACGACAGCCTGCTCTCGTCTATTGTTAAGCAGGGAGCCCGCGCGCACTCGACTGTTCTTGTCCACGCGGAGGACCCGGCGGTATGCGCCGAGCACATCAGGCGCGGCAGGGAAACGAAAATGTCGGGACTGAAGGCGTGGTCCGACTGCAGGCCGCCTTCGTCAGAGGCTGCAAGCGTCGCCAAGATTTCTGAGATTGGTCGAAAATTCGGCGCCAGCCTGTATTTCGTCCACATCGGATCAAACGCCGCAATTGACGCAATACTGAACGAGCGCCAGAAAGGAAAAGCAAACTATTACATCGAGACCTGCCCGCAGTACCTGACCCACACGTTTGACTTTGACAGTTTAAAAGGCAAGGTGGTCCCGCCCATCCGCTCAAAAAGCGACGTGCAGAGCGTGTGGTCTGCACTCAGAAACGGCGTGATTGACACAATCGGCACGGACCACGTCGCAAACAGGCTCGATATGAAGATGGGCGACGGCGACCTCTGGTCCGCGCTTGCAGGCTTTCCCGGCATAGCGACGATGATTCCGGTGCTTTTGCACCACGGCGTCAACCAGGACAGGATAGGGATAGAGCGCGTCGCAGAGCTGACAAGCTACAACACTGCAAGGATACTTGGCATGTACCCCAAAAAGGGCGCGATTCAGCCGGGCTCCGACGCCGACCTTGTGATAGTCGACATGGATCTTGAGCAAAAGGTGACGCCGGAATTGCTGCAGTCATATTCAGACTATACGATTTACGACGGGCAGAAGATGAAGGGCTGGCCGGTCCTGACGATGGTGCGCGGAAAAGTCGTGATGGAAGACGGAAAGGTAGCAGGCGACGCGCTGGGCCACGGCCAGTTTGTAAAAAGGCCGGCCTAGACACCGACCGGATGTATCTTCCTGAATGCTTAATAGAATAATTTTCGGACAACGTGCCTGATGAAAAAAGAGGTTGTAGAGAAGTTTGCAGCCCTCATAACGGCGGCTTTTGGCCTTGTTGCGGCGCTAGCGTGGAACAGCGCCATCCAGGAAGTGTTCAAGGTCTTTTTCGGCTAGAGCAGCGGGCTGTGGGCGATGATAACCTACGCCGTGGTGGTGACGATAATCGCGGTGTTTGTGACGCTGTGGATTGGAAAGGTCTCTAGCAAGGTCGCAGGACCGGCTGACGAGACCAAGTCCTAGGGCTTGACTATTTCAAAGGTCCCGTCGGCCTGCGCCCTGTAGTAGGCGTCGGCGCGCCGGGTGAACAGCCCCACTTCCATGACGCCGGCGATGCTTTTCAGCTCTACTTCCATGCGCGGCACGTCGGCGATTGAAGCAAAGGTAGTGTCAAGTATCACGTTGCCGTTTTCCGTGATAAACGGGTAGCCCTTGTCAAGGGTGCGAAGCACTGGCTTGCCTCCCACGCTCGACAGTTTTTTGGCGACAGACACGCGGGCAAGCGGGTGCACCTCTATCGGGACGGACCTTGAGAACGACTTGACAAACTTGGAAGAATCTGCCGCGATTACTACTGTCTTTGCGGAGCTTATCAGGATCTTTTCGCGCAATAGCGCGCCGCCCCCGCCCTTTATCATGTAATAGCTTGCGTCTATCTGGTCGGCGCCGTCAAACACGACGTCGATGTCAGGTATACGGCCCTCGTCGGCAAACCGAAGGCCGCTCTTTTCAGCTTCTGCCTTTATCTGGAGCGAGGTGGGTATGCACGCAAGCGAGTCCTTGAACCCGAGGCTTGCCATCTCCCTGACGATTACTGCCGCGGTGCTGCCGCTGCCAAGGCCGATAACCTGGCCGGGCTTGACAAATTTTTCGACGGCGTCCTTTGCGAGCTTGCTAATCGCGTCCTGTAAAGACACAGGAAACCGCAAGCAGCATTTGGTATAAAAAGCTAGAACCTGCGCGTCTTTCTCAGGTCAAAGCGCGCCGGCCCGTTTATGCCCGGGTTCAGGTACCTGCTTGACAGATATTTTGCGATGTCATTTGCAAGGTCGGCCTTTTTGTTCATCCGAGAGACGCTTGCAGAAAGGTCAGTGACGCCCTGCTGCAGGTCGTCGCTTCCCAAAACGTCGCAGAACATGGCAGTAGGCGAGCACACTGCCTGGATCCCGGTCCCCTTCTTTGTCCACTTTAACATGCCGATGTCGGTGTCTATGGATTTTTCCCACGACGGGTCGCTTTCGACAAGCCAGCGCGGAATCCGGTTCTGGTTCTGCATCGCATTACGCATGCAGCGTATGCCATTTATTGTTTTTGTTACGACAGAATATATAGCGCGGGTATCGCTAGACTTGCAAGATGGCAAAACGCGACAAGAGGACGCATGCGTACAGCGCGCAGAGGTCCGGCAGCAAAAAGTACGCCAAGGCAGAAAGGCGCAAGCGCCACAAGCCAAGGTAAGAGCTATAATTTTCAGCCTTTGCATCAGTGGCTGGAATTTCTTGCAGGTTTAGCGCGCTGACTGCGTGCATTTTCCACCGCGGTTCGCGGAATTCGGCCTGGCGGGTACTGGTAAGTTATCGGCTCATGCATGCGAATTTCGTCACTGTTAACTGTCGGCGCACGGTGCGAAAAAGTTACTGTCTGAGATTCGCCTAATGTAACAATGTTCTTAAACTAGTCTCTGGGATTAAGCTGAAAGTGTCTGCATCGCCGAAAGTGGAGATTATCAGGCAATATCACATATACGAAATTATGGATTCTTGTGTGATGAAAGTCCAAGTTAAACTTACCATGTTAATTCCTGCCAAAACACAATTCTATATCTATCCATTTAGGAAATATTTGCCGCATCTAAATGCTCGACTACAAGACGGTACTGAATTACCAATCTTGCCATATACTGAACTTTCTAGATTGCTTGGACGCAACATTACGTTAGATGAAATAAAGAAAATTGCTACTGATTTGACCAAAGGTGTGATAGAAGAAGAAGTTTTGGCGTCTGAAAACTTTGCTTTGATAATTCTGCCGTACCGAGAATCAGACTACTATGAAGAATTAGAATTGAATTGGAAAGAACCAATAGGGCATAAACAATCTAATGATATTCTCACTCTCGATGTGCCACTAAATAGGCAATTCTCTCCAACAGAAGAATCTAGTCTTTATGTAGAAATAAAAGTTAGCGAAAAATATGAACTGACAGAATTACCGACCACTTTTTCACTTGATGATGAGCACCCAGAGACTATAGGCATTGACAACCCGCGCTTCATTTATCCACTTAGAAGATTAGAGGACACGAAAGATTACGAAGTAATTCTCAAGGACAAAAGGAACTATGTTTTGCGTTTTGGTCGAAAGTTTCCCCAAACTATTCAGATTCAGTACAAGGTGGGTGTCCCACTTATGGTCAGAAATTGGGCATGGTTTGGAATACTTGCGGGCGGGTTGCTGATACCGTTTAACTTGTATATCTTCGTAGCAGTTATAGAGAGCTTCAAATTTTCTGCGGCATTAACGGCAGGAATTGTTGCGGCTATGATCGGTCTTAGGATTATCCTCTTCCACGATGTTGAATTAATGGCTAGATGGAATTGGGTATATATTGCTCTAATTTCGGCTAACTTGCTAATTCTCGTAGGATTAGCTGTGCAATGTACTAGTCAATGTTTCTAGAGCTATCCTAGAGAGTTTGACGACCTCGTACAATTATATCCATGAACCTTAATGGAAAAGATGTATGGGTCTGCCTGTTCCAAAGTTTGAGCTTAAAGATAAGGATGATTGTACAAAAGTCATCAAAGCTTCTATGGGCAATATGCTCGCTGTCGGTTATTCGATTAACCGACAGATAGGTAAGGAAATGCGCAGCCATTAGTTTAGATCGACACTCGCATTCTGAATCACTGTCATCCACTTGTTTCTACCCTCAATCTTGATGTTCGCCGCTTCCGCCGGTGTCTGACCACCTAGCCCCTCATGCGGTCTGAAATAATTGTGGTATAACTGATAGCCTTTCAGCACGGCAGTGTCCTGCTTTTTCAGTCCGCGCATGACCTTTTCCCTGTCTCTGACTTCCCCGTTCATTCTTTCCATCTTGTTGTTGTTCATGTCCCCCGCAATGTGGATGTGCCTAATGTGGCTAGTTCTTGGCGGAACCTTTGACCAGAACTCCTTAAGATATGCTTCATGAAAGTTGTGTGCGCCGTCGCTTATCAGCATGTCAGGCTTTTTGCCTGCTACTTCTTTGCCCTCTTTGAACAGTGGCCTGACATCTTGCGTGTATTTCGTATCTGCTATCTGCTGCGCTATCCAGAACCTAGTTTCATCATCCATGAGAGCATAAAGATACTTTGTATTCCCTTTCACTTTTAGGTAGAGCTCGTCAGTACGCCAGGTGCCGGATACTTGCGGAGTTATCTGATCCAAGTATTCCTGCATCAAAGTTACATACTTGCCAATCCACTTGTACACAGAAACGTGGCTGATTTTTATGCCCTGCAAGTGCAGAAACTTTTGCACGTTTCTTAGGCTTTCGCCGCTAAAGTATAGCTGCATGGCTGTCGTTATCATCTGAGGGGATGCGTGCATCTTTTCAAAGCCTATGTTGAGAGTAAACCAGAACTTACATTCTTTACAGAAATAACGCTGAATTGTGCCAGATTTGTTCTTGCGGACGCCATGACGTACAACCCGTTCAGACTTGCATCGCGGGCAATTGCCAATAGGTACAGGCGCGATAACAATCTGGCTTTCCACCTTTTTGCGTATTGTCAGGGAAAACTCTACCGCATGGATGTGCTTGCATTTCTGGCTGCGGTATGTGTGGTCGGGGCAGGAGCAACCCCATCCAAATTCGCTTGAAATAACCTCATAGTCTCCCTTTCCTGACTGTGACTTTACACGGTAAGAATATTCGTTGACGCGCTGAATTGCACCTTCGAGCCTGGCTATTTCCTGACCTTTTATCTGTCGTTCATTCTGCGCTTGCATTAGGCACCTAATACTACAAACAACTTAGCTATAAACCTTTAGGTGCCTAATTATAGTTAGGTGCCTATGTTTATTAGGAACCGGTGTGTTCTTTAGAATATATGAAGCTACAGAAGCGCTTCAACCGCAAGGTAGGCAATAAAGAGTATAACAAATGGGTTTTAGTCCTACCTCAGGATGAGGTTGAAAAACTTGGATGGAAAGAGGGTGTTGAACTTGAACCAAATATCAAGGATGGTAAATTAGTCCTTACACCAAAAGGAAAGGAAAAGAGAGATTCTAAATCTGGTGCTGCATCCGCTTATTGATGGTTTCACGAACAAGCCTCTTTATTATTTCCTCAATTGGCTCGCTGTTATAGTATGAGTCAGATTTCTTAAGCTTATCCGTCACCGATCGCCCAACCATTATTCTCTCACTCTCTAGTCTCCTAACTTCGATATATCTTCTTTCTTAATTTTACCTTTTAAGACCTGTGGTATCAGATTCTTGTCAATATAGTCTAGAACCGAAACAAGCTCAGTTCGGATCGTTTGAACTACCTCAGGAGGCAATTCCTGATATTCGTTCTTGACTACGCCGACTCTGGTTTCACCGCCACAGTTGGGATCAATCTGTTTCACCTCATCTATTGCGTAGATTGCCATTGGGATTGCCTCGTCAACTGTTATCTTATCATGGTAGTAATTTTTTAAGATGTATTCTGCATAGGCCGCACCGCTTCCAATCGTAGCGTAGTCTTGAGTAGGTTCAACCAAACCTGCAGAATGGAGAACTGAAAGGTAATGATTTTGCTTACCATCTGCACAAGGGCAGATCCCGCCACATAGAAGAATCGGCTGGAAAAAGTCTCTCTCACTACCATCTTCGAGTTCCCTTGCTCTGTCTAGGTTGTACCGCTTATGCGCCGCAGTTAAGGTTTTCTCGATTATGTCTGTTATGATAATGTCTGTTAACTCATCCTTACTCGCTTCTTCTTGAGCCTGTCGCATTGCTAACCTGATTAGCTCGACGGCTCGTACTATGTGTGCTACTGCACCTGCTCCTGCAACCGCGAATTTGCCGTTGAGTGGGTGTATTTTAGTCACATTCAGCCTTTTGACTGAAACACCCCTATCAAATTCGGATTGCGTATCTGTCGCAATCACGACACCATCAACACAGCGTATTCCTACAACAATAGTCATACCGGTCGGTTTTAGGTGCCTATTACAGCTATTTAAGTACTTCATAAATAGAGGGCTGTGAATAACTGCTCTCTCACTATTTTGTCAACCTGAATCGCTCGATAAAGCTATGACCCGTCCCAGAGGATTGGCATTGGTAACATGCAAATACCAAGGGACGGCCATAGCAGAGGAGTTATCCACTCCTGTCACGGGGAACCAAGCGTAGTAAATAAGGACCGCGCTAACAACAAACCAAAACCGGTCAGGGAGGACGCGTTTCCTTCCGAGCTGGTGTTCCAAAAGACAGACCTTTCATTTGTAGACAGGATAGTAGACCCTGACAGAGAGAAGAGGTCTGGCCCCAAAGGCTACCGCCCAAGCTCTATCTTTATGGCACTGCTGCTCATGTACCTGCAAAGCATGGACAGCGTACTTGCATTGGTACGCTTCCTCAACACACACCCACAGTGGCTGGTAACACTTGACCTGAGAAAGGCGGTACGTGGAAATATACAGTACAAGGTGCCTGACAGGACTACCTTTTACAAGTTTGCAGAGAGGCTTGGGCGTGAAAAGATGCTGGACATATTCATCTCCATGGTTGTCCAGCTGATACAGCTCGGCATAATCAAGGGAGATAAGGTTAGCCTTGATTGCTCCATAATATGGGCTTGGTTCAAGGACTGCAAGTGGAGCAACAGCCCCAGGCATGACAAAAAGAAATGCAGGCGCAACAAGAGCAGGGACAAAGACGCTTCATGGACGTGGGACAGCCACAGGGAAAAGTTCGTCTACGGCTACAAGGTTCACATAATGATAGATTCGGCGTCCGGACTGCCGGTTATGATTACAGTAACTACTGCCGCCTACGGCGAGAACAGGACTGTTTCGTGGTTTGTAAGGATGGTATTGCGGCTTGGCGTCAGTGTCAGCAAGTTCCTTGCAGACGCAGGATACGACAGTAACGAGACGAGGCTGAAGATAATCCGGAGGCTCAAAGCAGTCCCTTTCATACCACTCAATACAAGGAACGCTTCGGGCTCTACCATTGAAGAAAAGAAGGCCAGAAGGAAGGAACTGTGCCTGAAGTTCTATGTAAAGAATCTCGTCAGGAATTTCTGGGTAGACCCTGATTCTGAAGAGTTTGATAGGGAGTTTGATGCAAGGACGTTTTCGGAGCAAGGGTTCTCTGTCGGGAAAGGCTCCCTGAATCTTGACTCCTTGAAACATGTGGGAATAGAGTGGGCTACGCTGCACTCCGTGTGTATCTGTATGGTGATGTTACTGGTGGCAAAAACGGCTGTAGAAATAGGAAGGCCGGACTTGAGTAGGTGTGTAAAATGCTTCCAAGGATAGTTATTCACAGCCCTCTAAATATCATATGAAAAATCTATAGATTTCTTGCCCCGAGAGGTGTGCGCCGACAGTTAACAGTGACGAAATTCGCATGCATGAGCCGATAACTTACCAGTACCGCCTGGCGTAATATTTATATATTAGAATAAAATATAAATATAGGCCTACAAAGGGAACAGGAATTTTGGTGGAGAGAAATTGGTAAAAGACATTTCCGTGTTTGGCGACCGCTGCCCGCGTTGCGGCAGGGGTTCGATGGTGACAGACAACTCGAGCGGTGAGATGTTTTGCGGTAACTGTGGATTCGTCGTCAGCGAGAGGATAGAGGAGCTCGGCCCGGAATGGCGTGCCTTCTCAAAGGAAGAGCACGAGGACAGGAGCAGGGCAGGCATCCCCACGTCGCTTGCAATGCACGACATGGGCCTTGCTACTATCATAGGTCCAGTCGACAAGGACGCGTCGGGCAAGCCGCTCTCTGCTTCCATGAAGAGCACAATTGAGAGGCTCAGGACGTGGGACAGCAGGAGCCAGGTGCACGAGCCGGTGGACCGCAACTTCCGCCAGGCTTTCTCTGAGCTTGACAGGCTCAAGGACAAGCTGGCAGTCGGCGACGCGGTCATCGAAAAGGCAGCCTACGTGTACAGGAAGGCACTTGAGAAGGGCCTGGTCCGCGGCCGGTCGATATCCGCGCTTGTCGCAGCCGCGCTGTACGCGGCGTGCCGCGACACAGAGACTCCAAGGACGCTTAAAGACATCGCAAACGCAAGCAACATCAAGAAGAAGGACGTCGCAAGGTGCTACCGTCTGCTCATCCGCGAGCTGGACCTGAAGATGCCAGTGGTTGACCCAGTGAAATGTGTCGCAAGGATTGCAAGCAAGGCAGGGCTGTCTGAGAAAACCAAGCGCAAGGCGCTTGACATCCTGAAAAAGGCAGAAGAGGGCAAGATCTCTGCAGGCAAGGACCCGATGGGGCTTGCAGCAGCCGCGCTTTACGTCGCGTGCGTCATGAACGGAGAGAACAAGACGCAGAAGGACGTGGCCGAGGCAGCAGGCGTCACCGAGGTAACCATCAGGAACCGCTACAAGGGCCTAAAGACGCACCTCAAGCTCTGAGGGCGTCCACAAACTTTTTCCTTTCTTGAACCAGCTCTCTTAGTGCCTTTAGCGAGTCTGAAGGCGCGCTGTTGTTTTTCAGTTCCGACTCGATTATGCCAAGGTATGTAACAATGTCCGCGTCTATCGACAGAAGCCGGTCCAGCCTGTCCTGCCTCACGTTGCCGTTTGGCGTAAGCACGTCGGTATAGCCTTCAGACAGTTCGGCAGGCAGGATTTTGATGATATCATCATCCAGATATTCCAGAATTGCGCGGACCTTGGGCCTCAGGTTGCGGTTTGTGGTCCGGGCTAGCGCCCTCATCTCGACGTAGCTTGACCTGCCGGTGTCCACGCCTTTTTGCACAATGGACGCAATCCTGACAGTCTCACCGAGGTTGCCTTCCAGCTTGCGCCGTCGCCGGACGTTGTTCCTGTGCACTGTCAAGCTGAAGCGCCGGCCGGCTTAAATGCCTTGTCGAATAATATTACTGAACCTCTATAGCTGCTTCGTTAAACCCAAGCTTGACCAGGTAGTTCTTGACGTCGTCGCGGTGGTCGCCCTGCAGCATGATAAAGCCGTCCTTTGCCGTGCCGCCGCACGCAAAGGTGCTCTTCAGGTCCTTGACAATTTTCTGCATGTCGGACAGCTTGGGGTTTATGCCTTCAATCAGCGTCGTGGTCTTGGAAAATCTTCTGGTTTCAAGGCGGACTACGACTCGGGCTTCTTCCTTGTCGAGCTCTCCGCAGGCGCAGAGGTCGTCAGGGAGACCGCATTTTTTGCAGATAACCGCCATCGAGTAACACGCTTTTCGCAATTCCTCTTATTAAGCCTTGTTGTGTCTCACGCACAGGTCGAAGAAGATATTTGCAGGCTCGTGCAACTCTGTAGCATGTCTGCTGAAGACGGCTCCAAGATAAAGAGCGCTGCGTCCATTCTGCTAAAGGGTGGCACGCTTGTGAGCGAGCAGTGCCCAAAATGCGGCGGCGTGCAGGTACGCTTTGGAGGCAAGACGACCTGCATCAACTGCGGCCAGGAAAGCAAGGAGGAAAAGCCGGCGCAAGCAGTAGCCGCCACTGATTCTGCGGCAGCAATCGAGCGCAGGATAAGCGCGCTTGCGGCAGAGCTTGCAGACGAAAAAGACCTTGCAATCCAGAAGCAGAAGGCAGACCTGCTTGAGACGTACCTCAGGATACTTGAAAAGATGAGGAGCCTGTCAGTCAGGTAGCGGCTTTGCAAAAAAAGTCCGCCTTAAAAGAACTAATTCTGCGCACGAGATTGTTTTTTGCCTCCTGCCATCATGCAAAATTGTATCATTTTTTCGTGCTCAAAATGTTACACAATGTA
>NZ_JACAEH010000018.1 GCF_013388945.1 Nitrososphaera sp.
GCGGCGTCATCGACGTGAGGGGCATCGGCCTCATGGTCGGGATAGAGTTTGACACGAAAGAGAGGCGCGACGACGCCCTTGGGCGCATGTTCAAAAATGGGTTATTGCTTTTGCCTGCCGGCCAGAAGGCGATGCGTGCAATACCTCCACTCATTGTGACTGCCGAGGAGATAGACGAGGGCCTGGAGATAGCGTCAGGCGCCCTGTAGTCACTTTTCGACTTTCTCCCTGATGCACTGGAGCATCGGCGTCTCGATGTCCTCGACTGCCTTGTATATGATGGATTTTGGTATTGTCCTGAGAAGGCCAAAGGTCTCCACCCTGGCGTCGATCCTGACCGTCGCGCCTTCTGCAACCGTTATGTTCAAAGTGGCAAGAAACGACGCGCCTATGGACGAGCCCTTTACGGTGGCCGCAAATCTGTCCTTTCCTGACTGAACCAGCTCTGACTCGATTGTGAGCCGGCCCTTGACAAAGGAAAAGGGCGGCTTTATCTTGCCCCTGAACTTTGTAGGGCTTGCTATCTCTGCACTTTCCAGGTTTGGTATGCAGGACGTGACCTGCTTGAGGTCTGTCAGGAAGCCAAGCACCCTGTCCGCGCCGGCGCTTATCGTGTATTCTTTTCTTATCTCCATCTGCATAGATATGGAAATAAGCATGCTGGCATAAAAAAAATTGTGCAAGCCCATGAACAGATCCTGAAAGACGTGAATGCTTTTTGCGAAAAGCTCAGGCCGACTGAGGACGTGTGTTACCTTGAGCACAGGTACAACGACCAGATAATACCACTTGCAAGCGAGTTTGACATACTGGGCCTGCCGGTGCCGGAGGAGTTTGGAGGCAGGGGCGCCAGCAACCGCACGTACGTCAGGGCCATCGAGAGGATAGGCATGGAAGGCTCGGGCGTCAGGTCTGTATTTTCAGTCCACAGCTCACTTGCCCAGAAAACTCTTGTCCGGTTTGGCACGGACGCGCAGAAGGAAAAATACCTGAGGCCGTCGGCAAAGGGCAAGGTCATTTTCGCCTTTGCGCTTACAGAGCCGGACGCCGGCAGCAACCCACAGGAGATGAAAACCACTTTCAAAGAAGACGGAGGCTCGTACCTGCTAAACGGAACAAAGTACCTCATCACAAACGCCGGCATTGCAGACGCCGCGATTGTATTTGCCAAGGCCGCAGGCGGCGCCATGAGCGCCTTTCTGGTCGACATGAAAACAGAGGGCATCGAAAAAGAAGACCTTGTTTCCAAGATGGGGACGCCGACCACCAACACCGGAATGTTCGAGCTTGCCAGCTGCAGGATCCCAAAGGAGAATCTTGTAGGAAAGGAGGGCGCCGGCTGGGAGATAGCCAAGCAGGCGCTTGTGGACGGCAGGATGAGCGTCGCGGCAGGCTGCGTCGGAAGCATCCGGGACTGCCTGGCAGAAGCAGTCGCGTATTCTAAGGAGCGGACCCAGTACGGCAAGCCGATCGCAAAGCACCAGCTGATACAGGAGCACATCGCTGCTATAAAGCTCCACCTTGATTCATCAAAAATGATGGTACGCAGGGCGACAGCGTTCAGGGAAAAGTGGGACCAGTCGCCGTCGGACAGGGAGCTTTTGAGCAAGGCCGACCTAGCAGTAGCCGAGGCAAAGCTGTTCTGTGCAAACGCGGCCTGCGACGCGGCGGACAGGGCGGTCCAGGTACTAGGCGGCAGGGGCTGGTCATACCTCTACAGGCCGGGCAGGCACCTTGTGGACAACAGGGTGTGCCGGATATACGAGGGCGCAGACGAGATACTGAAGCTCAAGATAGCCTCCGGCGTCCTTGGAGAAAGCTACAGGGCTTTCAGCTGACACTGTGTAGGTATAAAAGTCAGGCTGACAGTCTTGCCGGCGATGGGCTTTGACGGCTTTGCAGTCGGCCAGGTGTTTTCCGCGTCGTTTGAAATGACCGAGGGCGACTTTAGAAACTATATCGCCTTTGCGCGCACCAAAAACATCCTCCACGAAAACCCCGAGCTTGCGGCAAAAGAAGGAATCAAGGGCGTGCTTTTGCCCGGCAGGTCTGTCATCGCAAGGGCCGAGGGCGAGATGACCCGCCTGCCTGCGTTTTCAGACTGCGTGATGCTGCTGTACGGGATGGACGGCGACCCCGGGTGGGGCGGGCGCCAGACACGTTTTCTGGGCGAGGTGTACGCCGGCGACGCGCTTGTCGCCAAATACACTATTGCTTCAAAAAAGGAAGAAAAGGGGTACGGCATCCTGCGCGTCGACTACGAGATAACCAAGACTGGCAAGCCAGTCGTCATCTCGAAGGGCAACCTGTACAGGATAAAAAAATGATCACTGCTTTTGCCCGCACGACTGGCAAAAGCGCGCTTCTCTTGGTATCGATGCGCCGCAGGCAGAACAGCTCTTTGTATCGGTGGTCACGCTCATCCCCTCAAATCCACGGAGCGCCTTGTCCTCGCCGGCAAGCTCGTCTATCCCTGCCATGACACCGCGTATGATGCCGTCGTTTATGTTGAACACAAGCCTCATGCTCTTGCCGCCGTCGCCCTCGCAGTCAAGCTGTATCATCAGGTCGTCCTCGTTGAGACCCTTCTTCCGGGTGATGATGCTGGCGCCTGCGATGTTTTCTGCAGGGATTGCAATTTCCTGCGAGCCGGACCTGAACACGACGCGGTTTTTGCCTCCTCTTTCACGGAAGAGCACCAGCTTGCCGCCTGTCAGCTGCGTCTTCCATCCAGGGTAGCCTTCGATGTAGTCGCAGTCATAGGCCCTGCTGTCGACTGCCGTGCCTGCCTGCGGCTCGACTGCCTTTGTTCCGCTCCCTGACAGGAACCTTGCCTGGTCGCGTATGAACTTCCAGAGGTTGTCCTCGAACCTCTTTGCCGTGTACAGCTTGACAAGCGACGCGGTGATGCCGACTACGGGCACTATGAAGAGCGGCGCAGACGTGACGAGGTTCTTGCCCCACTCGCCGGTCCCTATCGAGACCTCTATCCTGTCAGGATTGCCGCGTATCGTGATGTCGGTGCTGCGCCTTGCGCCTGCCACGGTCCTGAGCGCGCCGGCCTTCCGGGCCTGTATGAAGAACCATGACGCCGGTTCTGTCTGGTCCTTTGAGAACGCGACTTCAAAGCCGTTTTCCTGCAGGTATGTTTCGACCCGGGTGGCAAGCCTGCCAAGGTCGGTGTTCAAATTTGCAAAAGTTTCTGTCTTGCCCATGTGTGAAAATAGCGATCATCGGCTATATCACTTTCTGACATGCTCTGCAATGCATGGCATTCTTGCTGCTTAATACCGCCGGGGCGACACCACAGGCATTGAGCAAGGCAAAGCTTTCAGATATCATGAACAAAAGGCTGGTAATAATCAAGTGCAACAGCAGCATAAAAGATATAGCAGAAATTATGGCCGCAAAGCGCGTCAGCGCAGTTGTCCTGGTAGACAGCGGCAGGCCCGTTGGCATCCTCACCGAGCGTGACCTTGCAAGGCAGGTGTGCGCAAACGACCTCACGGCAAGCAAGACTCCTGCCACTGCCCTGATGTCTGCACCCGTCGTGGCAGTAGGTGCCGACCTGACCATGCAGGACGCGGCGGAAGTCATGGTGAAAAACGGCGTGCGTCACCTTGCCGTTGAAAACAAAAAACACAGGCTGGTTGGAATGGTGACTGCAACTGACTTTGCGAGGTACACCGGCAGAAAGGCTTTCGGAGAGTCAACCGTGCTTGACCTCCTTTATCCTTACGAGGAAATGGGGGAGGAGATGCCCTGACAAGCGACCTGTACGGCCGGATGACGTTCAAGGACAGGCGGGACGCGGCGGCCGTTCTTGCAGCAAAACTCAAGGAAATCTACGGCAGGGAGTTTTCAAAAGAAAAGCCGCTCATCCTGGCGATACCCCGAGGCGGCGTTGTCACGGGCGACGAGATAGCAGCCAGGCTTGGAGCGGACCTGGACGTTGTCGTTTCAAAAAAGATAGGCGCGCCTGACAACCCCGAGCTTGCGATAGGCGCAGTTATGCACGACGGGAGCTTTTTTCCCAACACCGACATAATAGCGGCGCTTGGCGTCGGCGAGGACTACATAAAACAGCAGATATCTGAAAAGATGAAAGAGATAGAGCGCCGGCTCGGCAGGTTCAGGGGAAGCAGGGAATACAACCTTGCAGGCAGGACGGTGGTGCTCGTTGACGACGGCATCGCGACAGGCGCAACCGTGTTTGCAGCCATCAACTGGCTCAAGGAACAAAAGCTGAAAAAACTGATTGTAGCAATGCCTGTTGGGCCTGCAGACACCGTCCAGCGCCTGAAACAGCTTGTCAGCGACGTTGTCGTGCTGAGCGCGCCTGTGGTCTTTATGGCCGTGGGGGCGTTTTACGAAGATTTCGAGCAGGTCAGCGACGACGAGGTCGTCGAGATAATGAGCAAGTACAGAGCTCGAGAATAAACGGGGTAGACCATGGTTAGGACCAACTGATGCAGGTATGCCACTTGCTTACATCCGTTGCAGGGATTTGGAGTATAAAGACGCACCCTGAGAACAGCCTACCCCGTCGAAAAGCTTCTGCAATAGCCGAATATCTGCCTATCCCTTGAATTGTGTTTTTACCTTGCTTTTCTTGTGCCCTTTGATTTCTTGTGTGTCATCTCGGAAGCCGGCGACGGGACCGCCGTATGGCCTGCTTTCTTTACGGGCTTGCCCTCCTCGTCAAGTTCCATGTCCTTGGCCTCTTCCGTGTCCATCACAGTCTTGTCCTTCATGGTAGTTTTGTCGAGCATTTTGTATATATCGTGCGCGAATTTAGTGCATGGCAGAGCAATGCTGCAGCGGCTTGTCCTGTCATGTAAAGGCCGATTGCACCAGACACATGGTCATATTGACTGCAGGAGCAGGGAAGCCGTCGTAAAGTACATTGCAAGCGTCGAGACGTCGCTTATTATGGTCGTCAGGGGGCCGGAGGTCACGGCGGGGTCCACATTGAACTTGTTCAGCAGGATCGACAGATACGTCGCTATGAAGCTCTGAAACACAATGCTTGCAAACATGGCGGTACCCAGAGCCAGGATGATTTGTATTGGCGCGTTCCAGCCCAGAGTCGCCGCAACCATCAGGAGCAGGGCAAATGTTATCCCTATCGCTCCGCCCACCCGCATCTCTCTGAACAGGTACCGGGAGACTGAAAATCCGGGCTCAAGCGCTATCATCCTGACCACAAGGGTCTGCGACTGCGTGCCCACGGCGTCGGACAGGTAGACCATGAGGGGTATGAATGCCGCCAGTGTCAGGTGGGAGCTCAGGATCCCTTCAAACCCTGTGACAATAGAAGCGGCAAGCAGGCCTCCTGCCAGTCCTATCGCAAGCGACGGTATCCTGGCCCTGAAAAGCCTGGAGGCCGGGGTTGCCATCTCCTCGATTTCCTTTATCCCGTGGTGTATGCCTCCGGACCTTAGGATGTCTTCGCGAAACTCGTGGTTGAATATCGAAATGATTGCGTCGTAAGGAACGATTCCTTCCAGCCGCCGGGTTTCCCTGTCCACGACTGGTATCGCCTTGAGCTTGTGTTTCAAGACGAGGTACACTATTCTTTCCTGGTCGGCGTGGTAGTCTATGGTCACGGGATTTCTCTTCATGACGCTGCCAATGGGAACCTCGTTTCGGGTCCGCACGAGTTCTTTTAAAGAGTACACTCCTGCAAGTGCGCCATTGCCGTCGACAACGTATACATAATCCGTGACATCGAGCTTCTTTGCTTCATCGAACATCAGATTCTTGATCTCGCCAACGGTTTTCTCTCCAGTCACAGAAAGAAATCGTGTGGTTATTCTCGCGCCGGCCGTGTCGAGTCGAGCTATCCGTGCCGATGTGCTCATTTCATAAATGACTGCATGCGAGTTATTATAGTTAATACAAGTCCGGGGGCTTGCCAGTCTTCTACAAAGATAAATCGATGCTCTGCCATACTATCACATGGAACTGCAAAGCGTCAAGGTGCAGCCGCCTGAAGGCGTGCAGCTCGTACTTGCCCAGAGCCACTTTATCAAGACAGTCGAGGACGTATACGAATGCCTTGTCAACTGCGTGCCGGACATCAGGTTCGGCATAGCGTTTTGCGAGGCGTCCGGCCCGTGCCTTGTCAGGCACGCAGGCAACGACAGCGAGCTTGAAAAGCTTGCAACCGACTGCATGTTTCAGGTAGGCGCAGGTCACGGGCTTTTGATCCTGATGAAAAACGCGTTTCCGATAAACGTGCTCCCGCGCCTGAAGCAAGTCCCAGAAGTCGCAAACGTCTTTTGTGCGACTGCAAACGCTGTCGACGTCATCGTGGCAGAGACACCGCTTGGCAGGGCAATCCTTGGAGTTGTCGACGGCTCCAAACCCAAGGGCATCGAGGCCGAAAAAGACGTCGAGGAGCGAAAGCAGTTTTTGAGAAAGATAGGCTACAAGTTCTAGCTACCAAGGTGCCGCAGGAACCAGTCCCTTGCAAGCGCGGCCACCTCGTCGAGCTTGCCCGGCTCCTCGAAAAGGTGCGTGGCACCTGGGACTATGACCAGCTCGCGCTCGGCCTTCATCTTTGCCATCGCCTCGCGGTTCATGCCAATGACGGGCTCGTCGTCGCCTCCGACTATCAAAAGCGTGGGAGCCCTGACTTTTGGAAGGGAGTCAAAGGCAAGGTCTGGCCGCCCGCCCCGCGATACTATTGCCTTTACTGCCTGCTGTCTTTCCGCAGCCGCCACAAGCGCCGCAGCCGCGCCGGTGCTTGCACCAAAGTAGCCTATGGGCAGATTCTTTGTCAGGTCGTTTTCCGCAAGCCAGTCGGTAGCACCAACCAATCTTTTGGCAAGAAGGCCGATGTCAAAGCGCAGCTGAGCGGTGTACATGTCGATGGCTTCTTCCTCCACAGTCAACAGGTCCATCAAAAGCGTCGCAAGGCCGGCGTCCTGGAGCACGCGCGCCACGTGCCTGTTCCTCGGGCTGTGCCTGCTGCTGCCGCTGCCGTGGGCAAAGACCACTATGCCTCTGGGCCTGTCGGGCATGGCAAGGTCGCCGTCGAGTGTAACCTTGCCTGAAGAAATTCTTACCGGGCGCTCTTGCATTTGCAAGTCTTGGAACAAGGATACGTAAAACCTGCACGAATGCTCTGTATTGCACTGTACTCCCAGTTTTCATATATGATGCGCCGTCACTGTCCGGCATGAAGTCCCATAAATCGGACATCAGGAAAAAGGAAGAACCACTGTCAAAGCGCGTTGACACGCTGTTTGAAAGCATCAGGCAAAACATGGAAGAGATGGAAAGGGCGTTTGCGCGGCCGTGGCCTCCGTCCTTTGAGCTGAGGTTCCCAACGCTGCCGTTCCCGTCGCTTCCAGAGGTCAGGGCGCCCCTGTGCGACCTGGTGGACAGGGGGGACAGGTACGAGCTGAGCCTTGAAGTTCCTGGAATAGAGAAGGAAAAGATAGATATCAAGGCCACCAAGCACTCGATTGAAGTCTCAGGCGAGCAGTCGGAGAAGAAAGAAGAAAAGGGCAAGAACTACCTCTATAACGAGCGCTCGTACAAGTCATTCTACCGCAAGATCCCGGTTCCTGAAGAGATAGTGCCGTCCAAGATTGACGCAAAAGTTGTCAACGGCATACTCCAAGTCGCCATGCCCAAAAAGACTCCCACGCCTTCGGAAGAAAACACCAAAGTCGAGGTCAAGTGACCGCGGTGATCTGAATTGAGCACCGACAAGACTGCCCAAGTGCAGAAGATAATGACCGCGTTACCGCTGCAGACAGCCCCGCCCACGGCAAGCGTGAAAGAGATAGCCGAGCAGATGAACGCCCACAAGAAAGGGGCGATAGTGATAGTGGACGCACAGAACCGCCCGCTTGGAATCATCACCGAGCGCGATATTGTCCGGCGAGTCGTGGCAGAAGGGCGCGACCCGGTCAGGGTAACGGCGCTTGACGTGATGTCGCATCCTGTCATTTCAGTCGACCCCGACGTCAGCATATACAACGCGGCGCTTGTGATGACAAAATACAAGATAAGGAGGCTGCCTGCAGTCCGGGACAACGTGCTGCACGGCATAGTGACAGCCACAGACCTGGCAAGATACCTCTACGAAAAGAACAAGCAGGATCCGACTCTCCAGGCAATGTCGAGGTTCTCGCTCATCGAGCACGCATAGGTGGACGGGTTGTACGTGGCAGGACTTGATGCAGGCCACCTCATGCGAAAGCCGATAACGCTTGCGCCTGACAGTACGGTCCTCGAAGCAAGGGACCTCATGATAAAGTACAACGTGAGCAGGATAGTGGTTTCAAGGGACGGCAGGGCGGCCGGGCTTTTGACAGAAAAGGACATCGCGCGCTTTCTGTACAAAGAAGTCCCTGCAAGGAGCCTTGGTGAAATAACCCTGGATGAAGTCATGACCAGAAATCCTGTCACAGTCGGTGAAGACGCAGACCTGAAAAGCTGCGCTCAGACAATGCTTGACAGGGGCATCAGCTCGCTTTTAGTCGTGGATGCGAAAAAGAAGCTGAAAGGAATCTTTACCAAAAGCGATCTTGTCGACGCATACGTGCAGCATTACGCAGGCGCACACAAGGTCGGCAAGTTCATGACCGAAAAGGTGTGGACCGTTTCGCCGGACGAGCCCATACACATGGCGATGCTTCTCATGAACATGCACAGGGTGTCGCGAATCGTCGTCGTCAGGTTCGGCCGGCCGGTGGGCATAATCGCCAGCAGGGACCTTCTGCCTGTCGGCGCGGTTTTTGGAACCGGGACTGTCGGGAGCTACTGGACGGCGCGGCCGGACATCATCGCCAAGAAAAGACAGGAGTGGTTCATCCCGTCTGGGATCAAGACGGCGTTTGTCGCTTCAGACGTGATGACAAGGGACCCGCTGGTCGCAAGAGTGAATGACGACCTTGCCGACGCCGCGTATGCGATGGTGCGGAACAGGATAAGCGGCCTGCCAGTCGTGGGAAGGAAAAACAGGCTTGTAGGCATCGTGACCAAGACCGACGTGATAAGGGCCCTTGCGGCGTAGGTGAAAAGCTGAATGAAGAAAGCAAGGAAAACGCCTGACAGCAAGGTGCTGGCAAGCATACTTGTGCTTGCCAGAAAAGGCCAGACAAGGGAGCGCCTTGCCGAGGCGGCGTCGCTTCCTGACACTCAGTTTCGCAGGCACATGGCGGCGCTTGTGGACGGCGGCCTCATAAGGTATGACCTGTCAAAAAAGCTGTGGGTGACCACGGACAGGGGATACCGGTATCTAAAGTCGTGATCAGCGCACTATCAGGACAGGGCAGTGCGCATGGGACACCACGCCTGAAGCCACGCTTCCAAGCAAGAAGCGCTTGAGCCCGGTCCTGCCGCGCGAGCCTATGACTATCAGGTCCACACCGTGCGACCTGGCATAGTTTACGATGACGTCTGCTATCGACTCGGCCTCCAGGATTACCTCAGACGTCGTCCTGACGCTGCTCTTTGCGGCCATCTGCCTTGCCTGCTCAAACCACATCTCGGCGTACCTCTTTGCCTCTTCCACGTAGGTGTCAAGTACGTCTCCTCCTGCCTTGTGCTGCAGATAGGGCAGGCTCACGACGGCGTGCATCAAAAGCACTTCTGCGCCGGACATCTCTGCAAGCGCGATTGCGTGCCGGACTGCCAGGACCGAAGAGTCGGAGCCGTCGACTGGCACGAGTATCTTTTTCATCGATATTTCAGTCATCAAAGGTCCCTCCAGAATGCCTCCACAAGGTCCCTTGCAGTCACGATTCCTGCTATCTTGCCTTTGTACTTTAGCGGCAGGCGCTTGATGGCGTTTTCAACCATGAACCTGCCTGCGGTCCTTGCGCCTATCCTGCGCCTGTACGTCTTGAGAGGGTGCGCGCAGTATCTTCCAACCTTCTCGTCGAGGCTGACATGCCGCGGAAGCACGTTTTTCAGGAGATCCCTTTCTGTGAAAATCCCGTAGGGCTGACCGTCTTTTTCCACAACGACGCTTCCCACGCCGCGCCGGTACATTGTCTTGACTGCCGCAAGGATTGTCCTGCTGTAGTCCAGTGTGAAAACTTTTTTGCGGATGACCCTTGCTATGGGCGGGTTTTTCCCGGTTTCAAGAAACGCCCGCAAAAGGTCCGACGCAGTTATGATGCCTGCCAGTTTCTGCTGCCAGTATTGGTCTCTCCTGAAAACTAGGAGCCTGGACCTTTTGTTTACCATTATCCTTGCCGCGTCCTCGATCTTTGTCTCGGGAGTCAGCTGGGAAAAACCCTGCAGAGGAACCTCGCCTGCAAGGATGTCCGGAACCTCTTTTCTTATAGCAAGATATCGCAAAAGCTCGCGCTCTGTCAGGATGCCGACCGGCCTTTCGTCCTCGACTACCACGACGTTGCCCACATTTCTCAGGGCCATGACGGACACTGCGTCCACAAGGTCTGCGTCTGCTGCCACCGTGATGACAGGCGAGCTCATAAAGTTGCCCGCAGTCATCTGTCGTTTCTGGGCTTGCATGCATAAAGGTGCACGTTTTTTTATTTAAAGTGACAGAATACAGTGCAATGCACTACAACTGATTCATTTTGTGACGTTTTTCCAGTAATCGTCTACCTTTGCCTGGATGGCCTGGATCACGCTTTCCTGCCTTGCAGGCGAAAAGAGGTGCTCAAACCTGCCCTGCATCTTCAGGTATTCCTCTACCGGCCTGCGCTTTTTCATGAAAAGCGAGTGCGTGACCTGGCCGTCTATTGCTTCCTTCAGCGGCCACACGCCCGTCTCCACTGCCATCTTGGACAGCCTTATCACAAGGTCGGAACCCACGTCCCACCCAGGGGGGCACGGCGAGTGCGCTATGAAGAGCTTGGGGCCGGCAAAACGCGAGGCCTTCTCTATCTTGTGCATCATGTCTGCGATGTACGCCGGCGAGATGGTCGCGATATAGGGAGGCCTGTGCGCCTTCCATATCTCAAAGAGGTCCTTCTTGTCAAGCAGCGTTCCTTCAGGCAAAAGCGCAGTCGGGGCTGTGGTCTTGGTGGACGCGCCGTACGGCGATGAACTTGAGGCCTGAAAGCCGGTGTTGGAGTAGCCCTCGTTGTCGTAGACAAGGTAGTAAAAGTCAAGCTTTCTGTGGATTGCGCCAGAAGTCGCCTGCAGGCCAATGTCTGCCGCCGCGCCATCGCCTGTCACGACAACTACTTTGAGGTCGTCTTCCTTTGCCACCCTGCCTTTCTTCAGAAGTATGTCAAGGGCGTCCCTTATGCCCTGAGCCGCCGCAGGTGCGCTTGCCATTGCGACATAGAACCATGATGACCTGAACGGCGTGAACGGAAAGACAGAGAGCATGCTCATGCAGCCGGCGGCGTTGACCGTGACTGTTTTCGGACCGAGCACTTTTTCAAATATCCTGGTAAGAAGCACGCCGCCGCAACCGGCGCACAGCAGGCTTCCGGATGCCAGGCTCTCGTCTAACGGGAGGTCTCGAAGCGTGGTCATTGCGACACCTCTCCCTTTCCTGCAGTCCTGAGCATCCCCTTTACCGCCTGCCAGTCCGAGTCTGTGAAAAGAAGGACGCTTGCAAGCTGGCTGTCGTCTCTTACGCACCCTTCAGTCACGGCTACCATGTGCCGAAACTCTGTATGCCCAACGCGCTTGCCGCCAAGGCCGCCTATGAAAGAGACGACCTTCTTTGGCCTGTCAGAGCGGTGGTAAAGTGCAGACAGGATTTCCGGATACAGTATGCCGCCGCTGCCAACAGAAATGTTCTGGTCAAACACCGCGACACCTTTCTTTCCGGCAAGCATGTCCGCCACCTGCTGCCGCGGAAAAGGCCTGACAAGCCTTATCCTCACAAGCCCGACCTTCTTGCCTTCCTTTCGCATTTCCTGCACGGCTGCCCTTGCGGTAGTTGTGAGGGAGTTTGTAATGACTATTGCATAGTCTGCATCTTCAAGCATGTAGCCTTCGACTGCCGGGTACTTTCTGCCAAATGCCTTCTCGAATTCGCCGGCCACTTTCTCGTGCACCGCAAGCGCGTTTGTCGATGCAAGGTGCATCTGGTACTTGAAGTACGAGTACGCGCGCCCGTCAAGGACCACGACTGCGACTGACATCGGGTTTTTTGCGCTCATGTACCCTGACTGCGGCCTGTACGGGGGCAGAAACTCGGCAACGCGTTCTTGCTCGGGCACGTCGACCGGCTCTCTTGTATACGAAAGGTAGAACCCGTCCAGGTTTACCATTGTGGGCAGTCTTACCTTGTCGTCTTCGGCTATCCTGTACGCCATTATCACAGAGTCAAGCGCCTCCTGGCACGTCTCTGCGTGTATCTGCAGAAATCCGCTGTCGCGTGCGGAAAGGACGTCGTTGTGGTCCGGCTCCAGCGTTATAGGCGAGGCGACGCCCCTTGAAACGTTTGCAAGCACCAGCGGCGCACGCCATCCTGCAATGTTGTACAGCATCTCAAAACCGTAAAGGAGACCCTGGCTTGAAGTAGCCGTAAACGTCCTGACGCCTGCGACTGAAGCCGCGCCGGCTGCAGTCAGCATCGAGTGCTCTGACTCCATCGTAACCACCCTGGCGTCCATCGCGCCCTCGTTTGCCCACCTTGACAGGCGCTCGATTATCTCTGTCTGGGGCGTTATGGGATAGGCCGGCACGTACTCGACTCCTGACAGCCTTGCGCCAAGGGCCACCGCCGTGTTGCCAGTCAAAAGCTCTTTTGTCATTTTTCTCTCCTCACAAGCGATATGGCCTTGACGGGGCATTCGGTGTAGCAGATGTCGCAGCCCTTGCACGCGTTGTAGTCGATGACCGGGAAATCGTCGCTTCCTATAGTTATGGCGCTGTCGGGGCAGTAGACAAAGCATATCCTGCACCTGGTGCACTCGTCGTAGTTTATCACGGGCTTGAGCCGGCTCCACGCGCCCACGTCCCTGCCCCTCGTATTTCCTGGCGATACTACAGAGCACGTCGAGGCCTCCGGGCCATGGTAGGCAAGCTCTATGAATGTCTGCTCCACAACCTGCGCGCCTCCCTCGACTTTTTCAAGCGGCGCAAACGATCCGTACGCCTTTTTTGCAAGCTCTAAATTGCGCTCCTGCTCCTCGCCTTCCACCCTGATGTCTTTAAGCTCGAGCACAAGCGCCTGCTCTATGTCGCTCCAGTCAAGCCCCAGAAGCCTGCCCGTAGCGCCTGCGACGGCAGCGCTTACCACGGGCTTTTCAAGCGCCTCTTCTGCCATCCGGGAAAGGTCTGCAGTTATCAGGCGCCCTGCGACGCCGTATGTCGAGGCGACGTGCCCTGCACTTTTAGAGGTATTTACAAAGACCGCGGTATTTCCTGTGGTCCCTTCAAGCGCGTCAAATGACCGGTCATCAAGGAGCGACTCGTCTGCTATGACAAGCAGGGCCGGCTCGTGCACGGGCCCCCTGTCAAGCACCGGCTTGTCTGAGATCCTTATGAAGGCGGTGACGGGCGCGCCACGCCTTTCCGCTCCGTAGAGCGGCTGGTCCTGCACGTGGCGCCCTGCCAGAAACGCCGCGGTCCCTACGACGTGGGCGGCAGACTTGATTCCCTGTCCCCCGCGCCCGGCAAGCCGCACGCCTATCATGTGTGTAGTGTAAGCGCGGAAGCATTAATGCCGGAGGTATGCAGTGCATTGCAAAGTAGGCGCTGGGCTATTTCTGCCAGTCCAGAAACATCTGCATATTGTGGCACTTCAGGCAGAGGTACACCGTGACAGGCGCCCTCACCCTTGGCGGCAGCTCCCTTACCTCGTCCAGATTTATCTCGATGTCCTGCTTTTTCTTGATGCGGGTCATCTCCTCCCTGCATACGGGGCAGCTTACTTTATCAAGCGACATGAAAAGCATTGGCAATGCCCGTTATTTTAGAAATCAGGATGCAGCGTAATGCACTGCAATCTATCTCTTTAAGAGCCGAGAGGCACAACCATGCTCATGGCAAAGCAGGAATTTTCAAAGATACTGGTCCCGGTAGACGGTTCTGAAGGATCGATGCAGGCAGCAAATCTGGCGATAGGCGTGGCCGCAAGGTATGGCGCGAAAATAATTGCGATTCACGTGATAAACGTCAACCAGTACCTCCAGACCCTGGGTTTTTACAGCATCTCTTATCCGGACACAATCACGAAAATGGTAAATGACGCCAAGCAGGAAGCGTCAAAGTGGTTCACAGAAATACAGAGAAACGCCGAGCAGGCAAAAGTTGAAGTTTCAACCGACGTTATCGACACCCCGCTTTCCGTGGTTGGCGGTATCGTCAACTATGCCGAGCGCGAAAACGTCGACCTAATCGTCATAGGCACGAGGGGAAGGTCGGGGTTCACAAAGCTGCTCCTTGGGAGCGTGGCTTCCGGCGTCGTCGCCTATGCGCCCTGCCCGGTCATGGTGGCAAGATAGGCGCTAGAGCTTTTTCGCAATCTCTGACACCTTTTTCACCTGCGCGCCGTACACCTGCTTCATGTATTCCAGGCCGGAAAGGTGGTCCTGCTCCGTGAAAGCCTCCACGCCGTCCTCTGCCACGACTATGTTCAGGCCCCTCACGAATGCGTCGTAGGCCGTGTGCCTGTCGCAGATGTTTGTGTGGAGTCCGGTTATGACGACGGTGTCGGCGCCCTTGCCGCCGTAGATCCCTTTCAGCGCCCTTTCAAGGCCGGTGCCATCAAAGGCGCTGTAAGTCCTCTTGGGGACTATGTAGTCTGACTTTGCCGGCGCAAGCTCTTTTATCACCTGCGCGCCCCTGGTGCCCTTCATGGCGTGCGGGCCCCACAGCTTCATCTCGTAGGTGTCGATTGGCAGGTGCTCGTCGTTGCAGTAAAAGACCGGCACGCCCTTTTTGCGGGCTTCCTCTAGCAGGACCTTGATGTTTGGTATTATCCTCTTTGCCCTCGCACACTTTAGCTTGCCGTTGACAAAGTCGTCGAGCATGTCAAGGACCAGGATGGCGTAGCGGGCACCTTTCTGTCCGCCTTTAGTGCTGCGGGTCATAGCAACTTGGTGTTATTGTCAGGGCACAGTAATTAGCATTATCTTTGGTTCTGGCTATTCGTAGCGCCTGTGCTCCCGCAGGAGCTGCATGATTGCGCTGTCCATCTTCTCGGTGCGAATGTCCCCTGTCTCTCTGATGTATGCTGCAAGGTCGGTTGGAGTGACAATCCCCGCAGGCCTGCCGCTTTCGCCCAGTACCAGGAGGTGCCTGACCTTCCTTTCTATCATTACATCTGCAGCCTCTTCAATAGAATGGTCGGACCTGACGGTTATGACAGGCGACGACATTATCTGTCCGACTGTCACGCTGTTGCTGCTCTTGCCGGCGGCACAGACGCGCCTTGCCAGGTCCCTTTCAGTCACGATGCCAAGAGCCTTGCCGTTATCGTCAAGAACCGCAAGCGAGCCCACGTTTTTTTCGGCCATCTTTGCGGCCGCTTCCTGTGCAGTGTTGAGCGCGTTTATCGATTCCAGCTTTTCAGTCATTATCTCGCCTACCGTCACCGGCTTTGGCGTCGATTCGCCCATGGTGCATATTCCAAGTCGCATTTCATTAAACTTGCGGTATGAAGTATTTACGGCCGGTAAACCGGGATGCTGATCCTTCCTTTCTCAATAATGCACTTTGTTCCCAGGCGGCCGCATCTGTACGCCATCCTCCTCATGACAAGGTCTGCCTCGGATGAAGGGGCCGTGCTGGCATGGAAATCATGAATCATCGTGGGCACGAGTTCGATGCTGTCTATTTTTCCTCTTTCCGCGCTGAGCCGGAAAATAAAAGAGAGATCGTTTCTGTGCTGGCGGTCCACTGCATAGTCGTCGATGAAATCGCCGCAATCGTACAGTATCGGCCTGCCCTTGTAGATCTCTATGCCCTGCGGCATGTGGTTGCTGTGCCCCCAGTAGACGTCGGCGCCAAGGTCTATTGCGCGGTGCGCGAAATTCACGTACTCTGCAGACGGGCTTTCCCTGAAATGAGGGCCGACGTGGCTTGAAGCGATGACGATGTCCGACTTTTCTCTTGCAGAGGTTATGCATTCCTTCAGCCTGTCCGCATAGCCATTTTCAAGCGAAAGCGGGATGTAGTTTACCCCTGCAGAATCGGCAGTCGCTTCCCATTCGGGCTGGTTGTCGGTAAGCGCTGTCACGCCTATTCTGGTATTGCCAAGGTGCAGGACCGACGGAGCCATCGCCTCTTTCAGGTTCCTTCCAGCGCCTGAATAAGAGATCCCGCTTTCCTTTAGCAGGCAGAGCATCTCGTCCAGCGCCTCGTTTCCATAGTCAAGCGTGTGGTTGTTTGCAAGCGAGACATAGTCTATCGAGGCAGTCTTCAACACCCGTATGGCGTCGGGGTTTGCTCGAAAGTGAAACACCTTGAAGGTCTTGCTCCATTCACTCCCTTTTGAAGAAATAACGCACTCTAGGTTTACAAGCGAGAGATCTGCCTCTCTGAAAATGTCGATGGTGTCGCCCCACACGTAGGTATACCTGTCCCTGTCAAGCACGCTGTTCACCATCCGCCCAAGCATCACGTCGCCGGTAAGAATTATCTGCAATCAGGCCACGACGGTCTTTGGCCGCAACTCTGATAATAACATGCAGTATGCTCTGCATTATGGATTTTTGTTGTAAATCGTCCACGCACGCAATTATTTGCAGCTTTCAATACTGATTTCAGACGTTAGAAATATGTTGCAGTATCCAAAATTAGGAACTTTTAAATTCAAGATCGCGTTCTATCTAACATTGGGAGTTACAGGTTTTGTTGGCGCAGGTAGCGCTGCGACTCCGCCTGTAGTTATAGGTGACGTATGCTTTGACTTGTTGAAGAGGGCAGCAAAAAACAGACATGGTAATTATAATCTCTACTCCTTGCTTGCAACTCTCGAGGATCTTGCCGAGCCTCTGGGCCTGACGTATACTGTTACTTTTAGTGAAGGTAAATTGGTATATCAAACCCCAATGAAGCTTGATGAAAGCTTGTCTGCCGTCACCACCAAAGTGCTGAAAAGAATTTTCGAAGAGTCAAGCCATGCGAAGGCTGACGTACACGTCTCGACTGAATCTATCGAGATCATTCTGCCACTTACCGGGTGACCTGAAACAAAGCCTCTGAGTTTGCAACAGCAGTGGGAGGATTGACCCTGTTCGCAACGTTCACACACCGAACAACATCTCCTTTTGTTAGTTCAGCGAGGTTCCGTCCTCGATTTGTTATTCACTGCATTGCACTGGATTCAAGCTGTTTTTAGCCGACGAGAAGGTATGATGCGACATGAGTTACGAAGAAGGCAGAAGCGGCTACAGGCACTCCGGCTACAAGCCCGTGGAACCTGGAAAGGAGTACGACGTCGAGGTCGCGGAGCTGAGCAGGAAAGGCGACGGCATCGCAAGGGTGCAAGGGTTCGTGGTTTTTGTCAGGGGAGGAAAGCCCGGTCAAAGACTGAGAGTCAGGATAGCCAGCTTGGGCGAGAGGTTTGCTGTCGCAGAGATCGTTTGAAGGGCCTGAACCTGAATGCTGGATCACTACCAATATCTAATACATAGATCTCTAGCTGACCGCGCTTGAAGTTTGGAATATACCTGCATCCGCAAAGGCCAAAAGTTCCTGTCGAGCAGGTGCTGAAAAAGCTGCAGCGCGCCGGCGTGTCCTACAGCCCAAAAGAGCCGGATGTGGCAGTAGTCGTCGGCGGAGATGGGACTTTTGGATACTACGGGCGGACCCTCGATGTTCCCCTTCTATTTGTGGGCGTCCACGAACACGGCGTACTTGGAAGCAGGGCAAAACTTGCAGAGGTGATGTTTGACAAGCTGGAAGGAGCTCTGCGTGACGTTGAAGAAGGCAGGTTTGCGCTAGCAAAAAGACGGATGATCCGCGTGGGCCTGAATGAGAAATCCACGGACGTTCTGACCGATGTATACGTAGAGCGCGGAGTCTTTTCAGGCTGCATGAGGTACACCGTTTTCGTAAACGAAAATGAAAAGAGCGCATTTACAGAGCATGCAATTGGCAACGGCGTCATTTTCAGCACCGCCTTTGGCTCGCAGGGATACTACTCGTATCCAAACAGGCTGGCCGGGTCTCTGCAAAAAGGGGCACAGGTCCGTGAGGACCAGATAGGAATCTGCCATGTCTTGCCTACCCTTCTTGTCCGTGAAAAAGGCGACAAGCGCAGAACCAGCCGGAACCTGAGGTATGCCGCGCCTTTTCAATCCCGGATTCAGGTGTCTCTTTTCCGCGATACAGACACGCGCCTTTATGGAACCACCGCACATTCACGCGGCGTGGCCGTAAAGCTGGGGGACACGATAGCCATCACCGGCTCTGATAGGGTAGCCCGCATAATCAAGATGAATAATCGATGAAATTGCGTAGACGCAAGAGGCTATCGGACTTGAAGAAGACCCGGATTCTTTGCAATGCACTGCATTCCCATTTCTTAATACGATGCGATGCGGCATAATCACGATGTCAGTACAGATCGGCAAGATAAAGGGAATCCCGATTCGTCTTCATTTTACACTGGTCATAGTGTTTTTGCTGATCTCATGGACCATCGCTACGGCACTGATGCCTGATTTCGTGCCCGGACTCGCAGACTCTGACTACTGGATAATAGGGCTGGCAAGCGCCGCCACGCTGTTCATCTCCGTGCTGCTCCATGAACTGTCACACTCTATTGTAGCCACGCGGTACGGCGTAAAGGTCCGCCAGATAATGCTTTTCGCATTTGGCGGTGTATCGGACATCACTGCAGAGCTTCGTGACTATGGAAAAGAAGCAAAGATGGCCTTTGCAGGGCCGCTGACAAGCTTTGCCTTATCGGGCATATTTGCTCTGTTCTACTGGCTAATTATTATGCAGCAGGTTTTGCCCTTTTCTGGCGCGGCATTTGAAATCACGAAAGGCGTACTGTACTACGGCGCTTTTATCAACCTCGTTCTGGGCCTTTTCAACCTGATTCCCGCATTCCCCTCGGATGGCGGAAGGCTCCTTCGCGCAGCGTTCATGAAGAGAAACAATGACTACGACGAGGCAACCAAGAAAGCGGCTCAAGTCGGCATCGCGATTTCGTACGGATTTATGGCAATAGGATTTGTTGTGATAGTATCTGGCGGGTTCCTTGGAGGCATCTGGATAATTCTTATCGGCTGGTTCCTGATGTCCGGCGCGCAGTCGTACCTGGCGCAGATACAGCTCTCTTCCACACTCTCTTCACTACGCATTCGCAATATAATGAACACCAACATAATATCGGTCAGGCCAAACGTGCCTGTCAATACGCTCATTGAAAGTTACTTTCGCACATACATGAAAAGCGCCTTTCCTGTGGTCGATTCTTCAAACAGGCTTGTTGGGATGGTGAATCTAAAGCGCGCTCTTGCAGTTTTGCCTGAGAAGCAAACAGAACTTACAGCGGCGGACATCATGATCCCAAAGTCCGACCTGGCAATCATGTCTGCAGAGGATGATGCAAATTCGGCGTTGATGGCGATGGTGAAAAGCGGCACAGGCAGGGTCTTTGTTTGCGACGCGGCGGGGCACCTGATTGGCATTGTCAGCAAGACGGACATACTCTATGTTGAGATAGAGAGAAACGAATACGTCCGGGAACTGAAATCCCGTTAATGACTTTGTTTCCTCTGTCACGGGTCGTCATACCGCATGTTTGTTGGTAGCACGCAGTAAAGTGTCCCGGCGGGTTCGCACCAGAAATCAGGTCTGTCTTACTGTGCATTGCTGTGCAGACTGGGTTCTCAAATACTATTACCTGGAATGCATGGTATGTTAAAATCAGTTGGAGGCGCTATGAATAAGAATGTGGAGACGATCAATCTGGACAACACCGCGTACGAAGCTGCAAAGAAAATGAGGGATAGAAAGGTAAGCTCTCTTGTGGTGGTGGACGGCAAGAATGGCCGGCCCGCTGGAATAATTACAGAGCGTGATCTGACCCGGCGTGTTTGCGCTGAAGGCGTAAGCAGCAGAGATGTCCTGGTCCAAAAAGTCATGTCCGCCCCGCTTGTGACCATCGATCCCAATTCGCCAGTTGAAGTTGCGGCAGACAACATGATTCACGAAAAGGTTCGACACCTGCTTGTAACCGACAAGGACGGGAAGACTCTCGGCATAATAACGCCGACAGACTTTGGCAAGGTATTAAGCGAGAGGATGGATATGGACGAAGTTAACAGTCTGATCCTAAAGGCAGTGCAAGAAGAAAGCAGCTACAACTCGTAAAAGCCGCCACATTTTTTGTGTCGGCATTGCGCGTTATTTGTGCTGAAACCGACGCGCAGCTTCCTCTATCTTCTCGCTGAATCTGACCGGGAACGACTCGACTGGGGCCGAGATGTCTGTAAATTCACTTGGCAGGGTCTTCACCTGCTGTCTGTGAAAACTCTGGATGTCTTTTAGGGATGGAAGGCTGCGCTCAAGCCGCCCGCCCTCGACGTACTTTTCCAAAAGAGGGGTCGCACCTTGCGGCGGCTCTTCGTCTTCAAGCGCCACAGTGTCTGACTTGATGGTGCCGCTTTCCAAGGTCCTGTACACCTGCTTTGGTCCGGGGTACGTCTTTTTGCCCGGGCTGGTCTTTAGCTTGTAAAGCACCTTTTCGCCGTCAGCAGGAACCTTGATTGCAACGAGCTTGTACACGCCGTTCATGGCAGGGTCGTCCCTTGATGTTGTGAGCTCTGTCCCGACTCCAAAGACGTCTATGGGCGCCCCCTTTCTCACGAGATCCTCTATCAC
>NZ_JACAEH010000027.1 GCF_013388945.1 Nitrososphaera sp.
AGACTATCCTGCACGGCTCGCCGTCGATGATGATGTACGAACCGATCTTCAGTTGGCCAAGTTCCATCGGCTTGCTCAATATAATTCAGGGTTGTGAAAAAAGGCAGCATATTTAATATTTGCTAAATTCTGTCAAGCGCGGCGTCGATGAAGTCGTCTGTTATCATGGACGGCATGGCAAGCTCTGGCGGGTAAGACAGCTTTTTGCGGATCTTGTTGTAGAGGGCTGTCTTTTTATCCATGTCCCTTTCTTCCCGGCATGCCCAGACCAGATCCTGGATGTTTGCCCGGTGTCGCATGGGCAATATGCGCGTCCATCGCTTTTAGGTCTTCTGCAAATAGTTTACGTACTTATTTCAGCTTGTCAAGGATTGAAAAACTTACAAGGTTGTTGAGCATTATGCCCTTCCTTGCCACGTCGCGCCTCGTGCGCTCGCAGTATTTCTGGTCGGTCTGGTGAGTCTCTGACCCCTCCACCTCCAGAATGACGAGGTTCTTTGCATAGGGGAACGTAAAGCGCGGCTGCTCCTGCGCCAGAAGCTGCATCTCTGCAAGGCTTGCCTTCTTGACCCTGTCCCTTCTGGCAATCACATTTGCGACGTCGCTTATCGCCGGGTCGCCGTTTGAGTATTTCGTGAAATAAAGCGAGATGTAGTTCAGCCTGTCGCCGACGCGCTCAAAGAGCGGGCTGTTCATCGCAAACATGAACGCAAGCCTGTCGAGGTCGTGGCTGTTGATGTCAGAGAAGACGCCCTTGACATCTTTGAACGACGCCACCATGTAGTTGTTGGCCTTGTTCGGAAAGTACGGCACGCTCTCTTCGGAAAACGTGGCCGTGGCAAAGTAAATGTCGACGATGTTGTCGTCTTTCTTCCAGGCTTCCAGAAGCGATGCGGTCTGCTTGCCGTGCGGGGTGCAAACGTATCCGCTAATCTCGTCCGCCTTTCCCGCCAACCCTTTCTTTGTGTTATGCTGCTATTATTTATACTCTTTGGCTTTTCTCAAGGAAATTTCCAATATCGGGTCTATAGATGATAAAATTACATTTTTGGCGAAAGATTAGAAAAATAATTATCTGGGCCTCTCCAGCCAGCCCAGGCGGTAGAACCACACGAACATGAGGGCCGCCGGCACGAGCGATATGAGCAGGACAAAGATGAACGTGGTGTAGGGCCCAAGCTGCGTCCAGGGGCCGGTCTGGATGCCGCCTGGGATGTTGACGTTCATGCCGTAAAACGCCCCTATTACAGTCGCAGGTATCGAAAGCGTGAATATTATGGTCAGGACTGCGAGGATCTTGTTGGTCTTTTCAGAACTGAGCACGAAATCGGTGTCTTTGTAGATTTCCACGGTCTCCTTTGCCTCCTCCAAAGTCTCGGCGACCTTCTCGACGTGGTCCTGCACGTCCTTAAAGTATGCAGACAGGTCCTCCTTTGAGAAGCGCTGGACGTCCTTTGTCAGATCTATCACCGTGCGCTTTAGGTGCAGCACTATCCGCCTGAGGGTCGTTATCTCGCGGCGCAAGAGCGCCAGCTGCCTTGATGCCGAGAAGCGCTCGTCAAAGACGAGGTCTTCGATGTCCTCGATGTTGCCCACCACCTTCATGAGGAGGTGCAGCATGTCGTCTACAAGCGTGTCTATTATCTTGTGGAGTAGATAGCCCGACGACTTGCCCATTATGGTCTGCCTCAGGCCGTCGTCCTTGACGCAGATGTTGAACAGCTCCTCTATGGGTTTCAGTTCGCCCTGGTGCACGGTCACGAGGTAGTCTGCCCCCATGAATATGGAGAGCTGCGAGAATACAAACCCCCGCTCCTTGTCCGGCGTGGGAAAGTGCATGATGACAAAGACGTGGTCCTCGTAGCGGTCTATCTTTGGAAGCTGGATCTTTGAGAGCGAGTCCTCAAAGTTGAGCTTGTTAAACGACGGGTGCTTTTTGCCAAGCTCCACCAGGTCCGCGTAGGCCGGCTTTTGCATGTCCGTCCACGTAAGGCCGTTGTTGGTAACCGATTCTTGCCTCTTTTGAGCTTCCATTTTCCGGGCCTACCTCCTGTGCACCTGCCAGTTGGCTTGTTACAGTTTGCGGTGTCATAAAAAGGTGTGCGACGTAGATCACATCATGCCAAGCGACTTGGAGCTGGCAGCCGTGTGCCAGAGGGCCGAGTTTGTGCCCGCAAGCCTCGACCTGTAGTACGGGAGTGGGGAATACCCTATGGCGACTGAAGCCGCGCCTATCGGGTCCAAAAGAACCGTCCTTGCAGTCTGGGCGATTGCGACGTGCAGCGGCAGGCCGACCCCGAGCCTCTCGACGTGCTCTTTGACCTGCCGGTGGCCGTTTACAGCCCGGAGCACCTGCGAGGCCAGGTCCTGCATGCTCTCTGCAGGCCTGAAATACACGACGGCGTCGTCGTTGTATGCCACGTCAAGCCCCATCTCCATCACGGCGCACTGGAGGTACAGGTCTATCGCTATCATGTCGTGCGGGATTGTTATCCGCCTGGCTGCCGCAGAGTCGATGGCAAGTCCCCTGCCCATGACCGTGTACTGTGACAGGCGCGCCTTTCTCACGACCCTGAGCCAGTTTGAGATAAACGCCGACGCCCTGCCGGCTACGCCCCGCGTTCGCACCGGCTGCGAGTTTGAGGCACACAATGCAACATTACCGGATACGCCTGCCGCAAGCCTGGCGGTGCAGCCTTTTTCCGGCAGCGTGTCCGCGTCGTAAAGCACTATGGTGTCGCCGGATGCACGCTGGAATATCTCGTTCCACGCAGCGGCAGCTCCCCGCCTCTTGGCGTGATGGAAATGGACGACAGGGATGGGCGACTTTTTTGCAAACTGCTCGATCAGAAACGGGGTCCCGTCCGACGAGTCGTCTGATACTATGATCTCGCTGACAAGGCTTCCGGCGCTACCCTCTATCGACCTTAGCAAATGGAGGATGTTGTGTTCCTCGTTGTATGCCGGGATGCCGACTGTCACTCGCACTGCCGTTCTTTTCGCGGGCATGTTTTATCAAGTTTAGGGGAAAACAGATTTGACAAGGTATTCATACCGCGCTACCCCTAGCATTTTTGTGCAGGCGGTCCTTGCGCAGTACCACGACGCCCTGTCGGCCGCGGGCCTTCTAAAGGAGCACCTCATCTGCCCCCTCTTTGTGTCAGAGAGGCCGCAGAGCACTACAAGTGCGATGCCGGGCGTGCCCCTCACGCCTGCCGGCGAGGCGGTCAGCCGGGTGCAAGAGATAGCAGGCGCGGGCATACCATCGGTGATAGTTTTTGGCATACCGAAAAGCCGCGACGCAAAAGGCTCTGGCGCGTTTGGCAAAGACGGCCTTGTCCAGCGCGCGGCAAGGGAGATAAAATCGGCGTTTGGCAGGTCAGTCAGCGTCGTTACAGACGTGTGTCTGTGCCAGTACAACCTGTCCGGGCACTGCGGCCTGCTCTTGGGCAACAGAGTCGACAACGACACAACTTGCAGGGCACTTGCAGAGATAGCAGTCAGCCACGCTGAAGCCGGCGCCGATGTCGTCGCGCCGTCGGCCATGATGGACGGCCAGGTGCTGGCGATAAGAAAAGCGCTTGACGCCGGCGGGCTGGCGACGCGCATACTCTCCTATTCTGCCAAGCACGCCTCGTCGCTCTACACGCCGTTCCGCTCGGCTGCCTTTCAAAAAGCCGGCGCAATTGACAAGTCGGCGTACCAGGTCGGGTACGCAAACCCAAGGCAGGCCATGAGGGAGATAGAGCGGGACATAACGGAGGGCGCGGACATGGTGATGGTCAAGCCCGCGCTTGCCTACCTCGACCTTGTGAAAAGGGCAAAAGAGGCTTTCAGGACTCCTGTCGCCGTGCAGAACGTGTCAGGCGAGTACGCCATGATAAAGGCGGCTGCTGGGCGCGGCCTGATAGACGAGGAAGAGTGGAAGGTCATGTCGATGGTCGCAATGCGCAGGGCAGGCGCGGACAGGATAATCTCTTATTTTGCGCTTGATATAGCTAGATATCTTGCGTAAGATTATATATCATGCAAGCAGTGAACGGAACTGTCCCGCTGTAGCTCAGCCTGGTAGAGCTTTCGGCTGTAGATGTCGGCAAGTTTGCTGACCGCGTGCAACAGCCTATCGGGCGCACAGGTAGCAGTAACCGAAGAGTCGCAGGCTCAAACAAGACAGGGGAGATCCTGTTTTGGGGCAAATCCTGCCGGCGGGATACATCTATTCCTTATTAGTGCGCTGTGCGCAGATGCTCTCATGCAAATTGATACTGTCAACCCCGCCACCGGGAAGGTCATCGCGTCATACGAAGCAGAGAGCAGCGAGGACGTCGGCAGGAAGGTCAGGCTTGGGCGCGAGGCCTATGCAGAGTGGAAGAAGGTCGACCTTGGCGAGCGCGCCGAGCTGATGCGCAGGCTTGGAAGGGTGATGCGCAAAAACCGCGAAGATTACGCCAGGACTGTCACGGAGGAGATGGGCAAGCCGGTGCGCCAGTCGCTTGCAGAGATTGAAAAGTGCGCGTGGGTGTGCGACTATTACGCCGAGCACGCAGAGGTGTTTTTGCGCGACCAGATAGTCCCTACAGAGTTCCGCAAGAGCTTTGTGTCTTTTGAGCCGCTTGGAGTGATAGCGTCGATAATGCCGTGGAACTTTCCGTTCTGGCAGGTGATGAGGTTTGCAGTCCCGGCGCTCACGGCCGGCAACGTCGGCATTTTGAAACATTCAAGCGTCTGCCTTGGCAGCTCGCTAAAGATAGAGCAGGCGTTCCACGACGCGGGCTTTCCTGAAAACGTATTCCAGATAGTGATAGGCGACTACCGCGTCGGAGAGGCTCTGGTACAGGCAGACATTGACGCCGTTTCAGTCACTGGCAGCCTGAACACCGGAAGGCGCGTGGCCGAGCTTGCGTCTGCGGGCATGAAAAAGTTCGTGCTCGAGCTTGGCGGGAGCGACCCGTTTGTAGTGCTTGAAGACGCTGACCTGAACCAGACGGCGCACATGGCGACGCAGTCGCGCCTTTTGAACACGGGCCAGTCGTGCATCGCGGCAAAGCGCTTTATCGTGGTGAGGAGTGTCGCAGAGAAATTCACAAAGCTGTTCGTGGAAAACACCGAGGCGGAGGTGGTCGGCGACCCGCTTGACCCCAAGACTACAGTGGGCCCACTTGTCAGGGACAGCCAGCGCCAGGCCCTGGCAAAGCAGGTGGAAGACGCAAGGGCAAAGGGCGGCAAGGTGCTGATAGGAGGCAACCCCGTCAAGCGCGACGGCTTTTTCTACGAGCCCACAATCGTGTCAAACGTGGGCCACGAAATGGACTTGGTGAGGGAAGAGGTGTTCGGGCCCGCGGCCCCTATTATAGTCGTCGAGAACGAGGAGCAGGCGGTGCGCGAGGCAAACAATTCCGAGTTCGGCCTTGGCGCCAGCATCTGGACAAACAACATCGAGCGCGGGATAAAGATTGCAAGGCAGATAGAGTCCGGCCTGGTATCTGTAAACGAGATGGTCAGGTCCGACCCGCGCCTCCCGTTTGGCGGCGTCAAAAAGTCCGGCATCGGCCGCGAGCTGTCAGAGTTTGGAATCCGCGAGTTTGTCAACATCAAGTCAGTCGTCGTCAAGGACATACAGAGCAGGCTGCTTGTCGAGTAGCGACTTGGTGTAGAGTCTTAGAAAATGACACGTGCACTGAAGCTGTAACCAGACTAGAGGTGGTGAGATTCTAACACACTCTTGGTGTCCTCACACGCCCTCTGGATGCACCACCTTGCATATCTGCGGGCAAGGAGCGTTCCGATTATCCAGCCCCACGGCGTTTTTGGAAGCGAATAATCAATCTCAAACAAAACCCGAGTTCCCCTTTCGGTTGGAGTCAGTAGTAGGTGCATGATATAGTCAGACATCACTATCATCTTTGGCTTTCCGATCGTCTGCCAGGTCTTTTCCTTGTTTTCTATCCATTTGGTGACGGTTTCTTGGATGTCAATAACCATGCCCATGACGCTGCCTTTCCACCTGTATGCGGCGCCTATGCCTTTTCTGTCATCAATCACTTCCAGCTCAAGACGGCTGCCCATCATCGGCATAGAGCTCTCTGCGCTCATGTGCCAGCCTACGTTGTTGATGTCATCCATGTGAGCAAATACCTTCTCTGCAGGAGCCAGAATCACCACCTCGTATTTCTCTCTGGCCATGCGTTTACCTCCAGCATAGAGAAGAGTGTTTGCTGCTTTCACTGCATGGTACCCATGCCGCTGCTTCCTTCCATGGCTTTCTGGAATTCTTCCATGAACTCTTGATTCTCAAGCATGTGGCCTATCATCTGCGTCCTTATCGCAGGATCGTCCATCATGCGCATTAGCATGTCCTGCGTAAAGTCGTGGTTTTCATTCATGTACTGGATCATCTGCGCTCTAAATTCCTCGGTTCCCATCATGCCCTGCATGAATCCCTGATTTTGCATCATCATGGTCATCATCTGGCCGGAGACCTCGGGGTCTGCCATCATCCCGGACATCGTGTTCTGCATAAACTGCGAGTTTGTCCTCATGTTCTCGATCATCTGCGCACGGAATTCAGGATCGTCCATCATTTGCTGCATGAACTGCTGGTTCTGCATCATTGACATCATCATCTGCTGCCTGCCTGTCTGGTCGTTCATCATCTGCTGGTTCCACTGGTTCATCATCTGGGGGTTCTGGATCATCTGGCTGAACATCTGGTTTGTCGTCATCTGCGCGCTGGTGCTGAGAAAAATGCCGTAGCCTATGCCTATACCTGCGGCAAATACTCCTACTGCAATTCCAATCCAAACGTACTGGCTTGCCATATAATGGCAGGGTACGCCGGCTATCATTTATGACGTTAGAGTACTTTGTAATGCACTGCAGTGGTACAATCCGCTAAAAACATGGTCCGCTTACCGGTACAGTTCTCTAAATGCACTGTGCACTGCATTGCATTGAATTCCCCTTAATCATATACTTGAAATGAGAAACTGACTATCGCCATGGCAAAGGACCCCGTATGCGGAATGGTAGTGGACGAGAAGACTGCCCTCTCCTCTGAGATAGGCAGCAGGACCTTTTACTTCTGCAGCACCAACTGCCTTAACACTTTTGTAAATCCCGAGAAGGAACTGTCCAAGCTCAAAAAGCGGATGTACGTCGCCGCGTCGGGCGCGCTGGTATTGGCTATTCTCAGGGCTGCCGTATACCTCGGGCTTGCTTTCGGCGCCGTGACGGTCACCTGGGCTCCGATACCGGATATCCCGTTCCTCACGTGGGGCTTGCTGCTGTTCATCATCGTCACGCCCATCCAGTTCATAGGAGGATGGACCTTCTACGTCGGCGCATACGAAGCTGTCAAAAGAAAGACGGCAAACATGGACTTGCTTATTTCCATCGGAACACTTGCGGCCTACATCTACAGCACAGTCGTGCTATTTGCGCCCGATGCTCTGCCAGTCAAAGAGCGTGATGTTTACTTTGAAGTCTCTGCTGTGATCATCGCCTTCGTCCTTTTGGGAAAGTACATGGAAGAAGCCATCAAGAAAAGGAGCTCCGCTTCTGTGAGAAAGCTGCTGGACCTGCGGCCAGCAATGGCCCGGGTGGTTCGTGGCGGCGAGGAAAAAGAGATTCCGGCATCAGAAGTGGCTGTTGACGACATTTTGGTTGTCAAGCCCGGCGAAAAAATTCCTACTGACGGCGTAATAATCGACGGTTCTTCTGCAGTGGATGAAAAGATGATCACCGGCGAGTCGATACCCGCGGACAAAAAGCTTGGTGACCAGGTGATTGGTGCCACCGTCAACAAGCAAGGACTGCTCAAGGTGAGAGCAACAAAGGTGGGCAAAGAGACGGCACTTGCACAGATAGTTCACATCGTGGAAGAGGCGCAGGCATCGACAGGCAAGATCCAGAGGCTCGTCGATTCCGTTTCAGCCAAGTTTGTCCCTGCTGTTGTCGGCGTATCGATCGCGTCGTTTGTGATATGGTATTTCGTAATGGGCAACTTTGTCATGGGTTTGCTCTCCTTTATCGCTGTCCTGATAATTGCCTGCCCCTGCGCGTTGGGAATTGCAACGCCGGCTGCTTTGATGGTTGGAGTCGGCAAGGGTGCAGAAGCCGGAATACTGATCCGTGGAGCCGAGTACCTTGAGAGGTCTCAAAAGATCACAGCAGTAGTGTTTGACAAGACAGGCACGCTCACAAAGGGAGAGCCGTCAGTCACCGACATCGTCACAGTTTCGGGCAACAAAGAAGAGCTGCTCAGTGTAGCAGGTTCTGCGGAAATGGGCTCGGAGCACCCGCTTGCGCAGGCGATATTGAAGGAGGCCAAGAAACAGGAAATAAAGCTGCAACCGCCGAAGGATTTCGAAGCGGTCTCCGGCATGGGCGTTACTGCACATCTTGACGGAAAACGTATTCTGTTTGGCAACAGGAAACTGATGCACAAGTTTGGTATCGATGCAGGTCGCATAGAGCAGAGCATGGAAAAGCTCGAGTCTGACGGAAAGACGGTGATGATTGTTGCCAGAGAGAATGAGATACTGGGCCTCATAGCTGTAGCAGACACCATCAAGCAGTCGTCGCCGGCTGCCGTCAAGGCATTGAGAGAGCTGAAGGTGGAGACCATCATGCTGACAGGCGACAACGAGAAGACGGCCAAGGCGGTTGCAAGAAACGTTGGAATTGACAGCGTCATTGCAAATGTTCTGCCGGCCGAGAAAGCTGCTGTAATCAAGCGGCTTCAGTCAGAAGGCAAGGTGGTCGCAATGGTGGGCGACGGGATAAACGACGCGCCTGCCCTGGCTCAGGCTGACATAGGGATTGCCATAGGCAGCGGTTCGGATATTGCAAAGGAAACCGGCGGAATAATACTGATTAAAGACGATGTTATGGACGTGGCCCGCTCTATAAGACTTGCAAGGGCAACTATGAAGAAGATAAGGCAGAACCTCTTCTGGGCGCTGATATACAACACGGCAGGGATCCCAGTTGCTGCAATAGGATTGCTTAGTCCGATAATAGCTGCTGCCGCCATGGCTCTGAGCTCGATTTCAGTAATTGCCAACTCATCGCTACTCAAGAGGTTGAAGATTATTGAAAAAGAACAGACCCGTCCGACTGCAGGAACTGTACAGAGTTTGAAAGAAATGGGCGTAGAGGCATGACCGCGTCAGAGAACTTCCGCGCGGTGATGAATGCACAGTCTAGCATGAAAAATATTGGCTACTGGAAAGAGCATTATGTTATCGAAACAGATGCAGACGAGATTGAAAGAAACAGCAAATTGACGCATTTTGTCTCGGATGGCAAGAGTTTTGAATTGTTATATTTTGAGAAAGGCAAAGATGCTCCGAACATTCTAATTTCACAGGGATCGGCTGGTCATTCACGTGTATTTGCTGAGCTCGGTTACCTGATGCATTTACAGGGGTATAACGTATTCATAATGCCAAAGCACGGCGGTTACACGATCAGCAAGCTCGTTGCAAGACATAAAGATGCACTTCAGCACATTTTAACTAAATTTAATGACAAGATAGGTGTCTATGCCGAAGGGCTTGGCGGTTATGCGACCTTCTATCTGGCATTGGCTCACGGCCCAATGAAAAGCATGGTATTGGAGAATGCGCCGGCAATTCTCACAGAGAAAAAGTTCCATATCGCGCTTTTTGAAGGTAAAGAACATGCTGCAGAAAGAAGAAAGAAACTTCTACCTTTAATCAAGATTCTGGCAAAATTGTTTCCAAGAATGACATTGCCCATATCAGTTTATTTGGATTTCAGCGAGCTGATAGATACGAAGCAAGAAAATCGTGAAATAGAGCGTCGGTTGGTAGAGAGCTTCCTGAAAGACCCTGATTTTGACAGACGGTATCCGCTATCTGCAATTATGTCTCTAGTTTCAACTTCTCCACCAAACCCCTTGTCCGTGCTTAAGGTTCCGACCATGTTGTTGGTCGCCAAAAGAGGCCTGTTCGCCTCGTATTTGAAAGACCTGTACGGCCAGCTTCCGGATATTGAAAAAAGGCTTGTTGAAGTCGACGGTGGTGTGTTTTGGATGTGCTCGCATAAGAAAGAAGCGGTCAGAGTGATATGCGGTTGGTTCGATAAAACTCTAAAATTAGCTTAGGATTGCGGAAATAACGGAACTGGTACAATTCGCTAAACGTGCGCCGCACTGCATTGCACAAGAATCTTTGTAGATAAATATTCTGCGAGGAAAAGAGGAAGCATGGCAGAACAGGCCAGTTCTGGATTATATTGTGAGGTCTGCGGGATAGATGTCAAACAAGACAACGAATTGAAGAGGTTTGGCAAGTTCTTCTGTTCGAAGGAGCACATGGAAATGTACGTAAATGCAAAGCAGCGAGAACTGGGAGCAAGGGAACGACGCCGGTTTAGAGGCTGTTAGTATGAAGCTGAAGCGAATCCTTGTGCCGCATGACGGGGGGCAGATGTCCGACAAGGCGCTCCTTTATGCGGAAGAACTAGCCAAGGCGCTCAATTCGGAAGTCACAATTCTGTACGTCATAGAGGAAATCGAGGTGCCTGCCACCCTGTTGCTTGGAAACGACCGCATCATGATAGCAAAGGCCAGAAGGTCGATAGCCAGGGAGCTTGAGCAGAAATGGAACAATTTTGTTCAGGGAAAGGTAAGGCTTTTGTCATCAGAGAATGTGAAGGCAACTTCTGAAGTGAGAGTAGGCGACCCCGGCGAGCAGATTCTAAAGTTCGCCAAGGATAACAAGGTCGACCTCATAGTGATGGGGAGCAGGCGGCTTGAAGGCATGTCAAAGGTGGTTGTAGCGCTAGGAAGCGTTGCAAGGAAGGTCTCTGAAAGGGCGCCGTGTCCTGTCATGATCATACACTCTTCTCATACACACCCAACATGGGGGATGCAAGAAGATTGAAGGACGCGGTCCTGATCATACCGGCAGTAGTTGCGGCAACAATAGCAATTGTTCTGGTTGTAGCTAATCCGCTAGCAATGCCTAATGATCAGTCAACCATAAATGAACTAACATCGCCTACTGAGAACCAGCCGCGAGAAGAAGAGCGGCAGCCCACGCCGGAAGAACCGACCACCATTGGCACAAGCGGGCCGGCGGTTAAAAACCCGCCAGAGGAGGAACTGGAACAGCATGGTACCATGCCGATGGAGCAATTTGCTGAAAGGACGGGAAAGACAGGCGAAGTGCTTCATGACAACAGGATGATGGTTGCAGTCAATGGTTACAAGGTCACAGATACAATACCGATAACCGGACCAGACGGCTCCAGTATCAATACCGGATCCGAACTTGGAAGCAAGTTCCTCACGGTAGACTTGACGGTCAGAAGCATCACGGGTCATACTATACCGCTTTCACCAAACGTGTTCAAGCTAAAGACAGACGTAGGTGAAATATTGCCGAGTCCCTCCACGCCTCTGGTAGACGCAGGTCTAAAAAAACTGAATCTCCCAGATGGCCAGGCTGCAAGGTTCTTTGTTGTATTCGAGGCGCCATACTTTGGAAACGATCTTGTCTTAAAGTATTCTGACCTGACCTCGACTTTCGAAGTTACACTCTCGGATAATGAAGCACGTCCTCCCATCTTGTCAAGCGAATCGCAGCCTGTTTATAATACGAACCAAACCATGCAGGACGGTTCTCTGCAGCTGCTGGTGACAAATGTAACGCCAGTTAACGATAATGCCAGCGACGGCGATAAAACTCTATTGAAACTTTCCTTGACGTTCAAAAATACCGGTCAGTCTACAATCAGGGTATACCCGTCCTACGTATTCATACAGGACGAAGAGCTGTATGTTTATGGTCAGCACGATTCGACTGCCGGTATCCTGTCGTCGCCATTAAGTGTGACCGATCTGGAAGCCGGCGAAAGTGTAAGCGGCGACATCATAATCATGATGCCTGCTAATTCTTCGAATTTGATCTTCATGTACACAGGCCCTAACAACTCCTATATCGCAAGGATACCTTAATGGTTCTGGTGTGATATTAAAAAGATGAAGACTGTTGTCGTAAGCATCGAGGGTATGATGTCCGTGTGCGACGGGCTGGGAGTTGAAAAACGACTTTCGACTCATCCCGGAATACGATGTGTTGAAGCTAATTTCCTTAGTGGCACCGCCACAGTCGAGTACGATAAAACCAAGATGAGTTTGGCTGATGTCAAAAAGCTTGTCGCAGAATGCGGCTATCACTGTGCGGGTGAACATGTTCCCGAACACATCGTCAAGCCGTCGGACCCCCCTCACGATCATTCTGGTGCGCACGATGTCAAGCCCAAGGCCGTGCAACCTCAATTAGTAAAGGAAGCGCCCCCTGCACCCGGTCCATCAGAGGCAAGAGAACATGTCAGACACGAAATGGCAGGAATGGGAGGTCAGGCTGCAATGGCACACGAAATGGGTCACGGAGAGGGAATGTCTATGGAAGCGATGGTCAAAGATATGCAAAGGCGTTTTATTGTAGCCCTTGTCTTTGCAATCCCTGTCTTCATCTATTCCCCATTGTTCACACAAGTCTTTCAGATTCAGGCTCCTCTGCCGTTTGGAGTCTCCAACGAACTGTTATCCTTCTTTCTGGCATCTCCTGCAGTGCTCTATGGAGGTTGGGTCTTTTACGTTGGTGCTTGGCGCGCCTTGAAGAATCGCGTTCTCAACATGGCCGTTCTCGTATCGCTATCGGTTTTGGGAGGATACCTGTTCAGTGTTGGCGCGACGTTCTTCTTTGAATCGGAGGTCTTTTATGAAGCTGCTTCGCTGCTTCTGGTTTTCGTGTTGTTTGGACACCTTATGGAGATGCGGGCCCGTGCGGGCACCTCTCAGGCTATCCGCACATTGATGAACTTGGCTCCTCCGAAAGCTACTGTGATCCGGGATGGACAGCAGATTGAGTTGCCCACCTCAGAAGTTCTCGTTGGCGATATCGTCCTCATCCGGCCAGGGGACAAGATTCCAGTTGATGGTGTTGTAATCGAAGGCTCGTCGGATGTGGACGAATCAATGATCACCGGCGAAAGCGTGCCTGTCAAGAAGTCAGTTGAGGATGAGGTGATCGGCGCCACGATAAACAAGACGGGTTCATTCAAGTTCCGTGCAACCAAGGTGGGAAGAGACACCGCCCTTGCACAGATAGTGAAACTCGTTCAGGAAGCTCAGAACTCCAAGGCTCCATCCCAGAGGCTTGCCGACCGCGCATCCCAGTGGCTTGTTATTGCAGCTATTGTGGCATCGCTTGCTACCTTTTTTGTATGGTATGGAATAGCGCTTGAACCACTAGTATTTGCAACTACCCTTGCAATTACGGTCATCGTGATCGCATGCCCGGATGCACTAGGATTGGCCACGCCCACGGCAGTTATGGTAGGCACAGGATTAGGTGCCCTAAACGGCATTTTGTACAAGAATGCTGTTGCACTCGAAGAGGCTGGGAAAATCAACGCTGTTATCCTTGACAAGACAGGAACGCTCACCCTCGGTCAGCCCAAGGTCGTGGAAATTGTGACTGCAAAGGACGGGCTCTCCGAATCAGAGATTCTCCGCTTTGTTGCCTCGGTAGAGCAAGGAAGTGAGCATCCACTAGCGCAGGCGATCCTCGAAAAAGCACGTGAAAAAGGGGCGAGTCTCAGCAAGGTAACAAACTTTGATGCCATCCCCGGCCACGGTATTAGTGCAGTAGTCGACGGTCGGAGAATATTGATAGGGAATCGAAAGCTCATGCGCGACCGTCAGATTGCCATTACAGAAGTCGACAGTCAAGCCGCAGTCCTTCAGGGAGCAGGCAGGACGGTGATCATGGCCGGCATAGATGGTCGGCTCGAAGGCGCCTTTGCGGTTGCCGACGCCGTACGCCCAACCAGCAGAGAAGCTGTAAAAAGACTAACATCGATGGGCATCCAGGTCGCTATGCTGACAGGCGACAACCGAGCCACGGCTGAACGCATCGCCACAGAGCTTGGGATCAAGACGGTCTTTGCAGACGTCCTGCCCGGAGACAAGGCTGCAAAGGTTCAGGAGCTCCAGACACAGGGAAAGAAGGTAGCAATGGTTGGAGATGGCATTAACGACGGTCCTGCACTAGCTCAAGCAGATGTCGGGATCGCAATAGGCGCGGGAACCGACGTAGCCATGGAGACTGCAGATGTGGTTCTCACCAGAAGTGATCCGCTTGATGTTGCAAAAGTGGTTCTTTTGAGCCGGGCTACACGAAGGAAGATGCAGCAGAACCTCTGGTGGGCCGCCGGTTACAACATGATAGCTTTTCCAATAGCTGCAGGAATTTTGTATCCGGCGATAGGCCTGATCTTAAGACCAGAAATCGCTGCAATCGCAATGTCAGGTTCATCTCTTGTGGTGGCGCTCAATGCCTTGTCACTCAAGCGCGTGAAGGTGAAAGAGCTTGTCCCCATGTCGGCCGAAGTGTTGCCTGAAGAAACAGCGCCACCACAAGATTCCAAACCAGGGCGGCATGTACACGTAGGCGCGTAGCCAATACCGATTACAGCTAGGTCAACTCTGATATCTCTAGCTCTTTTTCATGCACGGCCATTCGTATTGCATCCACTGCATCTATATTGCAAGAGATGCTCTTTATTCCATATTTTACCAGAATTTTAGCCATCTCTGAGTCGCTACCGGCCTCGCCACAGATAGAGGTCTCTACGCTGTAGCGGCTGCAGGTATCTATTACCATCTTCATCGAACGTAAGACTGCGGGATGGAAGGTAGAAGACAGATTTGCCAGTCTTTCGTTGCCCCTGTCGATGCCCAACGTCAGCTGGGTCAGGTCATTTGTTCCAAAGCTCGCAAATGCAATGCCTTCCTTACAAAGCTCTTCAATAATCATCACCGATGCAGGCGTCTCCACCATTATGCCAATTTTTGCTGCATCAGGCAAACCAACCTCGTGGGCGATCTTTCTGGCTTTTTGAACCTCCTCGGCAGATATCACAAATGGAAGCATGACCTGCAAGTTGGTCAGACCCTCTTCATGCATCTTCTTTATGGCACGGAATTCTGACTTTAGTAATTCAGGTTCGTCCAAGCTTCTTCGTATTCCATGCCACCCAAGCATAGGATTTGCCTCTTGCGGTTCATCCTCACCGCCTTTCAGGTTTTTAAACTCGTCTGACCGCGCATCCAGAGTTCTTACCCAAACAGGTTTCGGACTGAAGGCTTTCGCGATCGGTCGTATCCCGTCGATCAGGAGCTTTACGTATTCCTCTTGTTTGCCTTCCTTCACCAGCTTGGATGGATGCACTCCGAACTGGGTAATGAGATGCTCTATTCTCAGCAAGCCAACGCCATCAGCTTTTGGTGCTATTTCATTCAACCCCTGTGCAAAAGCAAGGTTTACCTTCACCTTTGTCCGGGTCATTCCCGCGTGAACTTCTACAGGCGTTTCAATATCTACTTCAATTCTTCCATCGTAAACAATGCCATCGTATGCGTCAACCGTGACTTCCTGACCGTCTTTCAAAACTGTAGTTGCCTGTTGAGTACCTACGATCGCTGGAATGCCCATTTCCCTTGAAACGATCGCAGCGTGGGAGGTTCTCCCGCCCAAGTCAGTTATTATCGCTGCAGACCTGCTCATTGCAGGGACAAGGTCGGGCGAAGTCATGGTAGTCACGATTATGTCTCCCTTGTTGATTTTGGCTACATCGTCCTTGCTTGAAATGATCCTCACTCTGCCACTGGCAGCGCCTGGAGATGCCCCGACGCCCTTTAAAAGCTGGTTACCTTTGATCCCGACCTTCTTAGTCTTTCCTTTCGTGGTAATTGCGCGTGTCTGTACTATTGCTATCTTTCCGTTCTCTATGGCAAACTCGACGTCCTGTGGATGGCGATAGTGTCGCTCAAGGGTCAAACCGAATTCTGCAAGATTTAGAATCTCTTGTTCCGTCAACACCTGTGCATTAGCCTTGTCCTGCGGCACGTCAAGCTCGACTGTGGTGTTGGAGGCTTGATCGCGTACGCGCATCCTCGTTTTGTTGGATACTTGTATATCGATAATCTTGCCGTTCTTGTCAACCCTGTACGAGTCAGGCGAGACTTCTCCACCGACTATGCTTTCTCCCAGTCCCCACGTTGCTTCGATCAGAACCACATCCTCCCCGGTAGTAGGGTCAGCTGTGAACATCACTCCGGACTTGTCTGCCTCGATCATCTTTTGTACTATTACAGAGATACTTGATTTGGCGAATCCATGTTTTGCCCGGTAGAAGATCGCGCGTGGCTCAAACAAGGAGGCCCAGCACTTTTTGATCGATTCGACCAATTCATCTGAGCCCTTCACGTTAAGGAAACTGGCCTGTTGTCCTGCGAAAGAAGCAGTTGGCAGATCTTCAGCAGTGGCCGAACTTCGGACTGCAACCAGTGGCAAACTGCTGTCAGAAGTAGCTGAATCAGGCAGGCTCTTGTAAGCTTCATCAACTTTTAACCTGACCTCAGGAGGCATCTCGTAGGAGAGGATCATGGCCTTTATCTCCTTTGAGGCATCCAGCAGCTTTGCGGTATCGTCAACGTTGATGCTGCTGATAATTAGTCCTATTTTCTTGCCAAGGTCGTGCATTCGCATCAGCAGGTCGAATGAGGCGGTAGTCACAGCAAAGCCGGGAGGTACCGGGATGCCCAGCTTGAGCATTTCTCCAAGGTTCGCTCCCTTGCCGCCGGCAATTCTTAGATCATCTTTGCCTATTTGATCGAGCCGGACAACGTAATCCACAGAATGCCATTATGTCTGCAACCTATAAAATAATTCTTGGTACAAGTCTCTAAGTGCAAGATGCTGGCTCGCTAGACTCTACGATTTTCATACGATGGCCTAAGTCGATGAAGATTTATACAACTAAGAGAAAAATAGCTAGAAGTATTGTAAATGCAGTATGAAGGAGTGCCAGTCGTTATACTTAATGATGAAGTTTACAGCCTGTACTCCTACAAGCGTGAAAAAGAATTAGAAAAGCTGGCAGTAGAGCATACGGAGGAGTTATTCGGGAAGAATGCCCATTTTTTCAATGTCAAGAGAAAAATAGTAAGCAAGAGCGGAATAGGCAGCACGCCAGATGGCTACTTGGTCGATCTCGCCAGCGACAAATTCTTTATCATTGAAGTAGAGCTGAGTTCTCATGACATTGTACATCATGTGATGAACCAGCTATCCAGATTCAAACTGGCGATGGGCAATTCTGAAACAAGATACGATTTAGCGAGGTTTCTAGCTAACACCGTGAAAAAGGGCGGAAAGGTTTCCGATATGAATTACTTGGCGCGGACTATTGAGCATGGAGTAGGGATCTTCATAATTATCGATAGCGTCTCCGAGCAGCTTACGGAAGTGGTTGAGCATCTAGCGAAGGACGGGACGGATGTAAGGGCAATACCTTTCGAGACATACGCAAACAGCCGGAACCAGCTCCTTCACAAATTCACCACGTTCACAAGGGAGGCTTTGGAGCAGGAAGCCAAGAAGTGGACCTTCAAGTGGACGACAGTTCCTGTGGACCAACACCTTGAAAAGACCGATAGCGGCCTGAAGGGTGTTTACTCGACATTGAGTAAACAGATTTGTTCGCTGCCAAATGTCAAGGAAAAATCAAGAAAGAACTGGATTACTTACCAGACTTCTCCGCTTAAGAACTTCTGCACAGTAAAAGTTCTTCCAGACCGTTTGGAAGTTCACATAAAGTGCGATAATTCATTTATGGATGAAAAAGGCATCACAAAGAAAATCGAAAGAACTCCTTCATGGACTTTTGATAGAGTGTTTACAGTCAGTTCACAGAAAGATGTAGAAGATGCGATGCGTCTCATCAGGCAAGCATACCGGTGTACGTGTGTCCGATAATAGGTCATGCATGCTACAATGGACGGATGAAAAATGTATCGCAAGAAGGTAATGATGAGCTGATCTTGTTTATTCTTAGAAGCTCAATGTTGGCTTTTGGCAGAGTTCATCGATTTCTCTAGCCACCTTTGAGATGTTCTGCTGGCTAACTCCTACAGATTTGAGGAGCTCTGTCTTTCCGACAAGATCTTTACAGAGTATGGCTCCTTGATTCAAGAGTTGGCGTTTCTGGGAGTTGTTCAGGGTGGTCAAACAGGTAAGGGGATGAAGTCCAGATTTTTCTATTAGGTTTTGCAGGCTTTCTTCATTTGGATAATTCCAGCCGATTACCTTCATGCCGATGCAAGTTCCATAACGAATGGCATCGGAAGTCAGCTTTGTGTTGGTCACGAGCCATGCTTCATGGAACTTCTGCCCGTGACCTGGTTGCGCCCTCCATTTTCTCTCGATATCTTCAAAACGTGCCTGGACATATAGCGCAACCTTCACATCCGATTTACTTCCAGGGCTGTTGTGAAACTTGCACTCTACCATGATGTGGTAGTCGTTCTTCTCGCCGGCTACATCAACCTCATGGGTGACGCAAAAGCCCTCCACTGGTCTGCCCATTTCAACTTTGAATCCCTTGGATTTTAATAACTCCCCGACAAATCTCTCAAACAGATAACCTTCTGGGCCCAGCTCCATGATGGCTCTTTTCAGATTATATCGAGCCGCTAAGGGAGGGTGATAATTTTTAAGGAGTGAAAAAGCATGCCTGTATATCTCAGAGGTGGTCATTCCCTCTCGGAGTTCGCCCAGGATATGATTAACGATATCTTCTACCACTTTGGGAGGAGCCGAGGACTTTTCTAAAGAAAGTCTCAACTTAGCTTCAGAGAATCGCTCCCTTTCCCCCGATGCTTTTACGATGAATATCTCCTGTCCTGCCCTTTTATCCATATCCCGTGTCATCCATTACGAGACAGGCTTTATTTAACATGGAGATGCTCACAACAGCAGCCTTAGCGCTCCAGAATGAAGGCTTTTTTCGTTATCGGTATTTCCTTTACTTCGCGTATCAGCATTTCCATCCTATCGCCAACTCCAAATGGCTTTTCTTCCTGCAGGATTTTCTCGGCAAGCCCGAGTTTCGTCGCCTTTTCAGAGTATATTTCAAGTATCGGCTCGCCCTTCTCCACCTTCTCTCCAATTTTCTTATGAAGCAACACGCCTGCCTTCTTATCTTTTGGTGCTCCTGCTGCCCGCGCAATTTCTACGAGAAAGTTATTGTCCAGCCAGAGAACGATTCCTGACTTTTCGGCCTTTATGTCTACACTATATCGACCAATTTCGATATCGTCCGGTTGTATGTTGGGATTGCCCCCTTGCTGAGTTATTATCTCCCTCATCTTCTTTTCTGCTTTGCCGCTCTTGAGAATTTCAAGGGCGAGCCTGCCGTCGCCCTTTCCGGTCATCTCAAAGAGCAGCCCGCACAAATGTACGGCCTTATCGATAAGATCGGGTACAGCACCGCCCTGCAGTGCCCGAAGGGCCTCCCGTGCTTCCAGCGCAGGCCCTATTGCATGTCCAATGGGCTGCTCGCCGTAACTAATGATGCACTGCGTTTTGATGTCTATTCTTCTTCCAAGCTCTATGAAGTCTTTGGCAAGCAGGTTTGCATCCCCTATTGTCTTGACCTTTGTTCCACGGCCTGTAGGGATGTCGAGGGCCAGGAAATTGGCGTGCACAGCTCTCTTTTTTGCCATTATTGAAGGGAGAAGCATAGGGTCTATGGATAAAGGATACTCTACCTGTACAAAGACGTCATCTGCAGGAGCAAGATGAAGGGACCCTCCCCATGCGAAGCAGCCGTTGGTTTTCTCTACAACATCTTTCATCTCTTCTACGCCAAGGGTGACCGGCATCAGCACCTCTGCACGGTCTGCGCTTCCTGCAGCAGAGGTTATCGCACGCGACGAGGTCTTCGGGATAATGAGACCAGCGGCCGCAACTATCGGAACCACAAGCAATGTAGTCTTGTCTCCTGGTACCCCGCCTATCGAATGTTTATCACAAATAGGACCTTTTCCTATCTCCAAGTGTTGCCCTGTCTCGACCATGGCAACTGTCAAGCTCGTTGCCTCGTCCAGATCCAGACCCTGTTGCTCAAGTGCTATCACAAAAGCAGCCATTTCTACTTCGCTGAGGTTGCCTGCAACCGCGTCTTTTACAATTTCAAGAATCTCCTCGTAGTTTAGCTTCCTTCTTCTCAGCTTGTTTCGTATGTGCTGGAGCGATGCAGGAAAGTGGGCTGGCTCGACCTCTATTGTATCATTTTCCTTTATGCTTAATGACTTTGACACTTCATCATAGACTCCTACAATGCCTGCCTTCACAGATTTGGTTACTATGTTGACGATGGCGCTTATCTCGCGACCGTTGGATCTTAGCCTTATCCTTTCTCCACTTCGTACGCCCAACTCTCCTGCATCTTCGATGCTAAGAGTGACTACCGGCTTTCCTCCAGATTCTATTCCGAGGCATTTTGCTTGTAGCTTCATTTAGGTCTCCTGAAACCCCATTTCTTCAGAGCCTCTTTCAGCTCTGAATGGCCCTCTGCATATTCTCGAAGATCTATATTCTGATGATAGGCATCGATGGTCTGCATTACGGCCCTCGCTCCAGCCTCCGTCCCCATAGGATGGCCCTGCGTGCCGCCGCCAACCTGCGCAACCATGTCCGTCGTTTTGTAAATATCAAATATCTGCGGCAATAATCCTGGATGTAAGCCTCCAGATGCAACTGGCAGCATTGGTTTTATGCTGCCCCAATCTTGATGCAGCCGTAACATTGGAATTTCATTTACTTCTTTGGATAAAATCATATCCTTTGTAGCAACAATTGCCTTCTTGCTTCCTTCAAGTTTTCCTATTGCAGTTCCGATGTGCAGCTGGTCTACCCCGATAAGACGCATGAGCTTTGCCAGAAGGAGCATAGAAATGCCATGCTTTTCATTTCTCGTGAACATGGCATGCATCGCCCTATGCGCATGTATAGCCATATTGTAGTCATGTGCCATATTAGACGCTGTCTGGGCAGCAGTAAAGCCGGAGATCACGACATCTAGCATAAAGTATCTAAAACCATTATCGTATACCATCTTGATGCGCTTTTCAAGTTCTCTGAGGTCCGGCGCTGTCACATTAACGAAAGCCTCCTTGATCTCGCCGGTCTCTTTCTCTGCTTTATCCCGGACCCTTGCCAACGATTTTACTCGCTCAGAGAACCTGTTAAATGTTTGATTGGTCAGGTTTTCATCATCTTTTACACAGTCTATCCCGCCTCTCCATATGGCGTACGCAACCTTCTCGGCATGTTCTCTTGCAGTATAGCCAAGCTTTGGTTTTGGAACAACGGCCGTTATGGGCCCGCTTTTTTTCTTGAATATTCTCTTAATCGCGTCTACTCCAAAGGTAGGTCCTCTGAAAGATTTGACGTATTCCCTTGGAAACGCAACATCAACCAACCGAAGGTTATCCACGGCCTTCATTCCAAAGATATTGCCTGCGGGTCCTGCCAAAAACCCTGTAATGCTTCCTGGCTCGAAAAGAATACGTGGATAGGCAACCTTGCAGAAATCTCTGTTTCTCCAAAATGAATGGGCTTTCAACTTTGGCAACACTTTTGGGAGCGTGGCCAGAGTTGTCCATGTGCCCACAGAGCTCTCTGACGCAATTCTGCCCATTGCCTCCGTCTTTGAGATCCCATCCGCAGCGTTGAATCTAAACAGGCAGACAATGTCGTCATTTTTTGGAATGTATTTAGCATCTACGAAATCGGAATACCATTCGTTCTTTCTCATTTTAATCGCCTCATCAATTGCGAAGGTTTCATTATGCCCTCGTCTGTTACCACGGCAGTAACATATTGCCAAGGTGTGATATCAAATGCAGGATTTCTGATTTTTATTCCGCGCAAATTTCTTGCTGACGTCATCTTTCTGTAAATCTCCGCCGCGGGCCTTTCCTCGATTGTGAAATCCTTTCTTTTATCCAGCTTCAAAACATTTGCAACCACATAGAAGGGTTTTCCGTGATGTTTTGCCGCAAAGGCCAAGAGGCACGTACCTATCTTGTTGATAACCCCTTCTCTGCGCAAGGCGTCCGCCCCGACCACCACCATATCCGCGTCCTTCATGAAGTGTCCCATGGCGCTATCGAGGATAAGGGTCACTGGGATTTTAGCCCGCGCCAGCTCTTTTGCGGTTTTGACGCCCTGCTCAAGAGGTCGAGTTTCTGTGGCTATCACAGATACTTTCCTCTTATGGTCAAGACCATAGTGTTTTACAAAAGCCAAGGCCTCACCAGAGTGGCAGTGCGTCATTATAGTCGTATTGTTTCTTAACACTTTGTCCGAGTATCGCCCTATTTTTTCAGAGGACTTTGTCAGATATCCAATTAGGCGGTCCATGGACGAGATCTTTCTTTCCTTTTTTATTATCTCTATGCAGTTATGGAGCACAACGGCCGTCGGACGTACTTCCTTCAGAAGTTCGGCAACCTGATCAAATTTGCTGTCAAAACCCTGCTCCTTTGCAAAGTCGCGCAGAAATTTGAGGCCATAGATGGCTATCTCTTTTGCACCTTGCACCCGGACACTCTTGATCTCCTCTACAACATTCTCAAGAGAAGGCATATTTCCATATCCCATCGGTTATGTATAAGGATGTAATAGACATCTAGAATCATGTTTGTGTACCTGATGTTTTGACGACGCATTACCCAAGCATCGATGGGCCATTACCGTATGTACATTCACCTTTTTGACTTTCAGTGTTCCTCGTTTCCTTCATGCATCATGTGCCTGAAACAAAAGAGAAAGCCACCCGCGGCGCCCGCAACCAGTACAGCGAAGACGATAAAGCCCCAATCTATTGTCATTGATGTATCGTATATGGTTCGATATTATTAGCAGCGAGACTACATCGTAATGCACTGCAGTGGTACAATTTGCTAAAGTGTGCTCGATTTTCTTTGCCAGTATACAAAATGAAGCGCTTTAAGCGGCTTGTACCAAATTGTCTATAAGGCGTACGCCCCGGATTTGTTGCCGGACCGAGACTCGTGACAGACAAGAGGGTTTTCATCATTCTGGCAATCTCCGTGTCGTTCCTCTTTGTATCGCTGCCCCTCGACTATGCGTACGGAGCAGGAGGCCACGACCTTCCTCCTTCAGACATAGGCGACAGGCAGGCATTCCTGCGCTTTAATGCACCTTCCATTGCCAGCGGTTCTGAGGTATCCATGTCATATTCGCTGATAGATGAGTCTACAGGCAGCAACATACAGCATGTGACTTATTTTCTAACAGTCGTCGACCCTGAAGGCCAGAACGCATTTTCTGAGGTACTACACGGACATGACGGAACTGTAAACGTTGAGTTCAGGTCAGGATCAGAGGGGCAGGAGAATTACAAAATCAATGCAAACTATGACAACCTTGCTGCAAGCCACGTCGCCGATCAGGCCGGCCTCATAACAGTGGTTGGCCCGGTCTTTGATAACCTTGGCACCTACAAGGTCGATATCGAAGTGAGCGGCATCGACTTTGACAATACCTTTCTGCCGGAGCCCTTGAAATACGACTATACCCTGGCGATAGCCGAGGCGCAGGTCTTTGACGTTTCATATCAGGAAGCTACATTCAATGTCAATATTGTTTCGCCGTCAGCAGTTGAGGAAGTAACGTTGGAGCCCGAGAGGAAACAGCTTATCATCCAGTATCCTTCAGGAGAATGGCAGCACTTTGACGACTTTCGCGTGTATGTCGACATACCGAATGAAATGATGTATGGTCCGTTTACCGCTGTGTTCAACGGGATGGAGCTTGAGGTAAGCGAAGAAAGAAAAGACGACAAAACTACCACCCTTGTTCTGAATGGAACGCATCTTGATGTACTGATGAACGATAGTGCGGACGGAATGGAGGGGATGGACGTGAACGGTCCTGCCCAGCAACAAAATGCCATAGTGATAACTGCCACGTCGGCGGTTCCAGAGTTTCCATTAGCGCTTCCTCTTGCGGCCGCAGGACTTGGGTTGGCGATTGTTATTGCGAGAGAAGCCAAGAGAAGGCTGCTGTTTTAGCGAGTTGTACCGGAAGGGGCATTTTTCAGGCACAGCTGCAACAAACATCATATTTGAGCCCGCCCCACCAAACATTCGAGAGATACTCTCGGCATGTCTTCCAATCCCGATGAAAGCACGAAGGACCGCGTGTATGGATTCATAGCGAAACATCCCGGCTCTTACTTCAGGGAAGTTCTGCGATCGCTCAGAATAGGCACGGGCAACCTTCAGTATGTGATTGAGGCGCTAGAGCGTGAAGGGAGAATTACAGCAATCAGGGTCGGCTCCTACAAACACTTCTATCCGTCCGACGTGGATGAAGACAAGAAAAAGATTCTTGGCATTCTATCTCAGGAATCGCCGCGGGAAATACTGCTATTTCTTGCAAGAAGGCCGGGTGCCTGCCAGACGGACGTTGCCAGAGAAATAAAGTGCTCCTCGCCCACCGCTCGCTGGTATCTGGTCAGACTCGAGTCGCTTGGACTGATATGGAGCAGAAAACAAGGAGTAGAGGTGAGATATTATGCGAATACTTCTGTCCCAGAGCTGGCCAGCCTTCTAAAGGCCTACAGACCGAATGTCTGGAGCAGGTATGCTGACAGGATGGCGGACTTGATGAGGACTTTTGACGAAAGCGGAAGTGATGATTGATGGCAGGCTTGCTTGACTTCCTGCAGCTGAGCCACCATGGCTTCTGGTGGGAACTCTTCAGCCTTGCCAGTGCCGGTTTGGCCATAGCGCTGCTCGTCGTTGCTATCGTTGCCTACCGGAGGCACAGGCTGAGAAGGCTCCTCCCTCTTTCTATTGCTTTCAGTCTCTTTGCCGTGAAGGTCGGACTTCTGCATCTTGACAGTATCTATCCCATGCTGCAGGCGGAACTCGCAATTTCCTCTGTGGCAGCCGAGTTTGGCATGCTCTCAATGATATTTCTTGCAATGGTTAAAAAGTGGTGAAGAAAAAATCAGGGGTTGATTACGGCCCTGCCCACTATTTTTCGCGCCTTCAGCTCCTCAAGCGCCGTATTTGCCTCGTCAAGTGTGAACCTGCGCGAGACTATAGACTGCACCTTGCCCTTCTTTGCAAGCTCGACAAGGTCCACAAGGTCTGCGTACTTGCCGGTGTAGGCGCCTGTCAGCGTAAAGGCGCGCAGGGGCACCAGTGGCAGATTGAGCTCCATCGAGCCTCCAAAGAGGCCGACCATTATCATCTTGCCGCGCTTTCTCAGCATGTTAAACGTGTTTGGCGCCGTCTTCGAGTTGTTGACAAAGTCGATGACTGCCTCTGCGCCAAGGCCCTTTGTCAGGTCCTTGACTGCCTGCACCGGATCGACAGAGCCAGAGTTGATGATGTTGTCAGCGCCTAGCTTTTTGGCTTCTTCAAGGTTCTTTTCGCCAATGTCGACCACTGCGACTCGCGCCTTTGTTATCGCCTTGGTGATCTGGACTGCCATCAGCCCAAGGCCGCCTGCGCCCACGATTACAAGCGTCTCGCCGTCTTTTACTGCCGCCTTTTTCACAGCCGTGTAAGCGGTAAGACCGGAGCATGCAAGCGACGCGGCCGCGCTTGGGTCAAAGTCTCCAAGTTTCACAAGGTACTTGAAGTTTGGCACAAGCGCGTATTCGCCGTAGCCCCCGTCCTGGTATACACCAAGCGACCTTGGCGCGTCGCAGAGGTTTTCCTCGCCGGCCCTGCACGCGGGGCACGAGCCCTCGCCTATCCACGGGTAGACAAGCACGCGCTCGCCCTTTTGAAAACCTTTTACAGAATCGCCAAGCTCGGCTATGGTGCCGGCTATTTCGTGACCGGGTGTCAGCGGGAATTTCACGCCGCGGTCTTCGACCTTCATGAATACGCCCTGCGGTCCTGCGTAGCCTCCCTCCCACAAGTGCAGGTCGCTGTGGCAGACGCCCGCGCTCTCTACTTTAACCAGTACCTGGTCGCCCTTGGGCTTGGGCGTATCGATATTTTCAATTTTTAGTGGCTCATTCGTCTTTAGTATGCGCGCGACTTTCATGAGTTTGTCTTGCTAGGCAAGTAGTATTAAACTAAACGCATGAAACGCTTTAATTGCTAAAACGCACGTTTTTGTGGTGTTGAAAGGCGGTCCGGTCGCCTACGTCCTTGCGGCTATCAGCGTCGTCGGAGCCATCGCGATTCCTGCAGGGAACCCCATGTTCATCGACAGGGCAATCGCTGTCGAAGTGGCGTTTGTCGCCCTGACAGCCCTGACTTTTGCAGGCTACAAAAAGCAGCTGTACGCGTGCTTTCCGCTTGCCGCTCTTGTGATTGCAGGAAACTCGCTTGCGCCGCCGCATGTCGAGATAATGACCACGTTTTCAAAGCCCTTCAACGCAGTCATCCTGATACTCGGCGGCTACATACTGCAAGGCCTGCTGGTTGCGTTTGCGGCCCTCGAGATAGCAAGAAACCGCAAGGCTATAAGGCAGGAAATAAGCTAGGACCCGAGTATGCTCGACTTTGAAAGCGCCTTGTCCAGCTGAGCTTTGGTCATCAGCTTCTTTTCCAAGACCAGCTCGCGGATGCTCTTGTTTGTCTTGAGCGACTCTTTGTAGATTTCGGCGGCCTTCAGGTATCCGATATACGGGTTCAGCAATGTAACCAGCACAGGGCTCTTTTCAATGTAGGACTCGAGCCGCTCGCGGTTTGCCTTCAGGCCGTCTATCATGTGAGCCGAAAATATCGGCAGGAAATTTTTCAGCATGTCGGTAGAGTCAAGCACGCACTTTAGCATGCCAGGAAGCATGACGTTGAGCTCAAACTGCCCCGCCTGCGCCGCCATTGCTACAGAAACGTCGTTTCCAATCACGTTGAAGCAGACCATGTTGAGGCACTCTGCAAGCGACGGGTTGACCTTGCCCGGCATTATGGACGAGCCGGCGTGCACCGCCGGGATAAGAACTTCGGCAAAGCCGGCGGTAGGCCCGGACGCCATCAGCCTGAGGTCGTTTGCCATCTTTGTCAGCTCGATTGCAAGGTTGCGCAGGGCCGACGAGCAGTTTGCCACGTCGTGCTTGCTCTGGAGCGAGTAGAACATGTTAGGTGACGGCCTGAGGTCCAGCTTTGAGACTTCCGATAAATGCTTGATTGCAAGCTTGCGGTATCCTTTCGGCGTGTTTGCGCCGGTCCCAACCGCAGTGCCTCCGAGGCCGACCTCGCGCAGCTCGTCCATCGCCTCGCGCATCCTCTTTTGCGCCCGCTCTATGGAATACGCGTACTCTTCAAACTCGGCACCCAAAGTGACTGGTATTGCGTCCATAAGGTGCGTCCGGCCTATCTTGATGGCGCTCTGGAATTCCCTGGCTTTTTTGCGGAGCGACCTGACTAGTATAGTGACAGCGGCGTCGGTCTCGACCATGTTTGCCAGGATTGCGACGTGCATTGCAGTCGGGAAGGTGTCGTTTGACGACTGCGACATGTTGACGTGGTCGTTTGGGCTGACGATGTCGTACTGCCCCTTCTTTTTGCCCATTATCTCAAGGGCCCTGTTTGCGATGACCTCGTTGGTGTTCATGTTAAACGCCGTGCCGGCGCCCGAGTTTATCGCCTCAACCACGAACTGATCCAAGAGCTTTCCCTTCAGGATCTCGTCGCACGCCTTTACAATGGCGTCGGCCTTGCCGGCGTCAAGCGCGCCCAGCTCCTTGTTTGCAAGGGCTGCCGAGCGCTTTATCATGACAAAGGCCCTGACAAGGTTGACGTGTGCGCTCTGGCCCGTGACCTTGTACATCTTTTTTGCCCGGGACGCAAACGGCCCGTAGTATGCACTTGTTGGTACCTTTACCTCGCCAAGAGAGTCCTTGTCTATCCGAAACGACATCGCAATTGCTGGTGCGGTCCGGCGGTAATAAATTAATCGACTATGAGACCATCCTCGAGGCGACGAGGCGGTCTATCTCCCCTGCCTGTTCCTTCGTTATTTCAAGGCCGTGCAGGAGCGCAGGCCTTGTGGCTGCAAGGGGCGTGTCCTGAATTTTGATAGGCGGCAAAAAGCGCTCGACGCGCTCAAAGACTATTTTCCCGTACCAGTTGTTCTGCAGGCAGAGCTCTTTTTCCTGCTCGTCCATCTCGCCAAGCTCGACTGTCTTTTCAAAGATGCCTGCGCCTATCAGGACGTCTGCGTCTGTCTTGCTTGCAAAAAACAGCCTAGAGCCCTTTGCCCAGTCCCTGCGTATGCCCACGTACAGCTCGCGCCTTGTATAGAGGCGCCGCTCCTGGCCTTTTACGCGGAGCGCAAAGCTTGCCACGCCCACTGTTGCGGCGCCCCGACAATAAGCGTTTGCCGCAATAGATTATATTATCACCGTCATTCTCAACGCACATGCAGGCAAGCGGCAGAGTTCTCGTTTGCGACTCTATAGACCAGGCAGGCATAGACAGTATGAAGCGCGCCGGCCTGAACGTAGACTACAAGCCGGAGATAAAGGCAGACGAGCTTGTAAAGACGGTCAGGGACTATGACGTTATTGTCGTAAGGAGCAGGACCAAGGTCACAAAGGACGTCGTCGATGCTTCCAATGCAAAGATAATAGCGCGTGTGGGCGTCGGCCTTGACAACGTCGACACAAAGGCCGCAGAAGCTAAAAAGATCAGGGTGATAAACGCGCCCGAGGCCGCGTCAGTCGCGGTAGGCGAGCTTGCAATAGGGCTGATGATATCGCTTGCAAGGAGCATCCCGCGGGCCGACGCGGAGGCAAAGAAGGGCAACTGGATAAAGAAGGAGCTCATGGGCTCTCAGCTTTCAGGCAAGTACCTCGGCATCGTCGGCGTAGGGAACATCGGCAGGAACATAGGCAGGATGGCAAAGGCGCTGCGCATGAACCTGATAGGTTACGATCCGTACCCGATAAGCAAAGAGTTTGTCAGCGAGACCGGCATGATAGTGACAGACCTTGACACTCTTTTGGAAAGCGCCGACTTTGTCACGTGCCACGTGCCGTCGACCCCGGAGACAAAGCACATGTTCAACGCCGGGCGCCTTGCAAAAATGAAGTCGACTGCATTTCTGATAAACACCTCGAGGGGGGAGATAATCGACGAGAACGCGCTGTATGAAGCATTGAAATCTGGCAGGCTTGCCGGCGCCGCTCTTGACGTGTTTGAAGTCGAGCCTCCAACAAACAAGCAGCTGATCTCGCTTCCAAACGTGGTGTGCACGCCACACATTGGCGCGCAGACAAAGGAAGCCCAGGAGCTTGCGTCGACTGTGATTGCGGAGAAGATAATCCAGATCCTGCGTGGCGTAATATAGATTATAAAGGGCTGTAAAACAGGAGAGTGGTATAATGCACAGCTACATGGCCCAGACTTGGACCCGTATGTGGAAGCAGAACGCAGAGGAGCTAAAGTCAAAGGCCATCGCATGGAGAAAAGAGCCCACGATAAACAGGATTGAAAGGCCCAGCAGGATTGACAGGGCCCGCCGCCTGGGATACAAGGCAAAGCAGGGCATTGTAGTCGTGCGCATCAGGGTCGGCAGGGGCGGCATGCGCAAGCAGAGGCCGGTAGCAGGCAGGAGGCCCAAGCACCTTGGCGTCGTGCACATCAAGCAGGGCATCAGCATGCGCAAGGTGGCAGAGCGCAGGGTTTCCGAGAAGTTCCCCAACCTGGAGGTCATGGGCTCGTACTACCTTCACAAGGACGGCACGAACCTCTGGTACGAGGTTATTCTGGCAGACCCGAGCCACCCAGCGATATCGAAAGACCGCGAGATGAGGGGCCGGCTCAAGGCGTTTGCAAAGTAGTCGTTGTCTCGTTTTGCACTGCAGGATCTACAGGATAACTTATTTACAGAGAATTTACCTGTATTGAGCTATGAAGGTGTTCGTATTCGTGCTTGTGGCGATGCTTGCCTCGGCCGCGCTTTTGCAGCCAGCGTTTGCAGAAGGGATGCGGCAGGCTTCAAGTGGCAACTCCCTTGACATACTCGTGGAGCCGCGGTGGGACCAGGATCGCATGGCAGACCTCAAGTTCTCGTTTCTGCAGCCCGGCACCGACACCATACAGGTGCACGTAGACTTTGACGTAAAAGTGGTGGATAGCGGCGGAAACCAGGTGTTCAGCGCCGCGGGGCTTTTGGGATTTCCTACTTTGCACACCGCAGAGGGTGTGGTAGAGATACCGTACAGGTTTGAAGAGGATGGCAGCTACACGCTGGTCGTGGATGTCACGGGCATACAGTTTGCCCCCATAGCTCAGGAGACTGCCGAGTTTTCAGTCAACGTAACGCCAGAGTTCCCGGCTGGCGCGATGGCAGCAACAGTGGCAGCGGTTGCCGGCGCCATATCGGCTGCGAGGCTGAAGAGGCTTTTGCCGAGTCACTTGTAGCCAATCGCGATTTGCGCCGGGCCTGCAAGGGTCCTCTTTTCGATGTTTTTGAATCCGGCCTTTTTCAGCATCTCTGAAATCTCGGCAAACGAGTAGTTCCGCCCGCCGTTTGTCTCGATTATCATGTTCATGCCCATCATGGCAGAAGGAACTGGGCCGGTCTTGTCGTCGTTTAGCATCCACTCGCTGATTATCACGGCCCCTCCCGGGTTGAGGCTTGCGTAGATCTTTTTCAGCAAGGTGACGTCCTTTTCCTCGTCATAGTCGTGGATGATGTGCGACAGAAACGCCACGTCGTGCCCCTTTGGTATGTCCTGTTTCCAGAAATCAAGCTGCGTGGTCTTGACCCTGCCGGACAGGCCGTACTTGGCGATGTAGCCTTCGGCGACCTTGCACACCGGCGCAAGGGCGGCCACGGTAGCTGTCATGTTCGGGTACTCTTTGGCGACTTGCAGCGAGTACGCGCCCGAGCCACCGCCGATGTCTATCATGCTCTTGTATTTTGTAAAGTCAAACGCCTTTGCTAGCGCCATTGCCGGCCCTATGCTGATTCCGTGCATCGCGTGGGTGAACTTTTGTATCGCCTCTATGCCCTGCTCGTTCTTGGCGTCGTTGAAGAGGCTCTCCGCGTCGCCTCCCTTCTTTACCTCTACCGGCTTGTTGTTTGCAAGCGACCACGAAAGGCTGTCCCAGCCCTTGTAGAGCCGCTCGTCGGCCATCCTGACAAAGTCGCCCATGTACGCCGGGCTCTTCTTTGAGAGGAACGCGGCTGCGACCGGAGAGTTTGAGAACCTGCCGTTTTTTGCCTCAAGAAGCCCGACTGAGGCAAGCGCTGACGCAAAGACCTGCGCGGGCCGGCTCTCCAGCTTCAAGACCTGCCCGAACTCTTGCGCAGTGACCTGCCTGCCGTCAATCTTTGTAAAGACGTCCATCTCTACTGCGGCCATCAGGGTCTTTGAAGCAAAAAAGCCCGTGAGCATCTGGAACACCGGATCCGGAGAAACTTGACCTGACATGCTGTGGGGTTAAGGGTGTACCATATCTAAGATTTACTGTAAGGCACGAGCTACGCCGCGGCTTTGCGGGCGGACTCGATTATCTTGGCGACTTCGGAAGCAGGCGTCTCCTTGTCCATCGTTATGTAATAGATGTTGTCGACGTCGGCAAGGGTCAGTATCTTGACCCTCTCGTTCTCCGTCAGCGTGTATTCCGTCCTGCCTATTGACTTTTCAAAGCTCCTGCGCATCTGGCTCCTGGCTGCCTCGATAAAGTACTCGCTCTTTGCCTCCTCCGGCTTTAGCAGCGGGACGACTCCCTTGCGGAGAGACCCTGCCAGAGTCCGGCCAAACTTGTTCACAATGCCGGCGTAGCGGATGCGGGGCGATATGCCAAGTATGCTGTTGCATTTTTCCTTGTACCTGGCGGTATTGGGATCGGCGTGTGGTCGAGACATCGCACTAGTTTACAGCTTCAAGTATATGAAATCTTTGAAATGGAAGAAAAAGGAAAAAGATGTGGGCATTTAGCCCATCATCGATTTTCTATCAGGCTTCAGGAGCCAAGGAAACCATTGTGCCTTCTGGGTGATCATCGTCTGTGGAGTCCTCCGACGAGACGACTACAAACGCGGCGCCCTTCAGCACGTGGCTCATGTTGTGGTCGACGCCCACGAAGGTTCCTGCGGGGAATGTGGCTTCGACAACAGTCGAGGAGCCTGGAGGTATGGTCCAAGTCTCGTCCTGGAGTATCTGCCTGCCAAGGAAGTTGCCCTTGACGTTGCCATCCCTTACGTCGATCATTCCATTAATGAAGTGGAATCCGACGTAGCCGTTAGGACCTGGGTTGACGATGTACCATCTTGTAAGCTCGCCCGGCTTGACCTTGAAGACCTGCGCGTCAGGGTTCAGAGGTACCTGTGTCGATACTCCGATCCCCGGCACGTACTTGTGTGCCATGCCGTTGGTCAGGACCAGATCTGGGTCGTCAGCCAGAAGCTTACCTACGTCAAAGCTTCCTGTCACGCCTTCAGTGCCTGCGAAGAGGCCCTTGTCAGCGCCGTTGTAGATCTCACCGAAAACCATGTAGAACTCTTTTGCTGGAGCTTCTCTCACTGGCTTCACTATGATGCCACCGTACATGCCGTTGGCAATGTGCTCCCATACGCCAAAGAGGCCGTCAGCGCCGCAGTGGTACAGGAATGAGCCAGCAGTGTTTGCATGAAGTGTCCATGTCTTTGTCTCGCCTGGTCCTACGTTGCCAGAGAGTGCGTCGCCAATGCCTGCGTGGAAGTCGAGGCTGTGTATGGTGGTGCCCTCATTTACAAGGGTGATTTCGATTTCATCACCAACGTTGGCTACGACTGGCGGTGCAGGGATTGTACCGTTGAAGACCATTGCGTTGTACATGATGCCACCTGGATGCAGAGGATTGTCTGGAGCCACTTGGACTTCCATCTCGTCTGCTACCAAGGTGACATGCCTTGTCACGCCGGTGTGATCAGCTTGCGCTGACTGGAGCGGGGAGCCATTGAACAGGGGGCTGAAAACAAGACCCACTACAAGAATACCGGCGGCGATACCAGCTATGATCGCCTTGTTCATTAGGCTACGTCAAACTATGACAACTATATATGTCTTATACTGGACATTCATTTCGAATAGTTTTATGTCATTTTTTACGCTCAAGATGATTCATTTTTGCCGATAACGGGATGCGTGACACCTCTTACGCGCCGTGCGACATACTGCATTTTTGTGTATTATAGGGCAACACTATAGATCAGGTCTTAACAAGGCCTAATGTACAAGCTAGTGTCCATGAAAGGTGCAAGTGAGCCGGAGACTCACTTCATGGTCTTTAGGATTATCACGGTGTTGGTGTCAGACACGCCCTCTATCTTGCGTATGTCGTCGATGCACTTGTTTATCTCCGCTATTGCAGGGGCGGCTATTATGGTGGCGATGTCATACTGGCCGGTTATCTCGTAGACGACCTCGATGCCCGGCAGCTTCATCAGTCTTGACGACACGGCTGACGTGTCTGCAGTAGAGCTGACAGAGATGAGCGTGATTGCGCTTGTCTTGTCGCTTGCGCCAAGTTCTAGCGTGAAGCGCTTGATTATCCCCGACTCTACCAGGTTCTTGACGCGCCTTCGCACCGCCGATTCTGACAGCCCTATCTCGTTTGCAATGTCCACAAACGCCTTCCGAGAGTCTTCCTGGAGTATGCGGATTATCCTTTCGTCCGTCGCGTCTATGTTAGCTGACATTTTTCCTCTGTTCCTCCCTTGTCAATACACCGTCCATTATTTCAACTGCGCGGGAAACCGTCGATTCGTCCATGACAAGTGGCGGAAGCAGGCGCAGGATGTTCCTTCCCGAATACAGCATCAGCAGTCCTTGACTGATTCCGTCGAAAAGCACATCCTTTACCTCGAAGCGGAGTTCCACTCCAAGCATCATGCCAAGTCCGCGGACCTCGCGGATTATCTTGTGGCGCTCTTTGAGCCCTTCCAGCTTTTCCTTGAAGAACCTGCCTGTCTTGGCGGCGTTTTCGACAAGGCCGTCCTGCGTCAGCGCGTCCATTGTCGCAGAAGCGGCGGCGCAGGCAAGCGGGCTTGCGCCAAAGGTTGACGAGTGCTCGCCCAGTTTTATCGAGTCCATTATCTCCGGCCTTGTCAGCACCAAGCCCATCGGGACGCCCCCTGCTATTCCCTTTGCAAGGCACATTATGTCCGGCGTGGTGTTCCAGTTCTGGCCTGCCCACATCTTGCCCGTCCTGCCAAGGCCGGCCTGTATCTCGTCAAATATCAGCACCAAGTTCTTGCGGTTGCATATCTCGCGGATCTTGGGGATGAGGTCATCTGGCGGCACTATGATTCCGGTCTCGCCCTGTATCGGTTCCAGAATGACCGCGCCTATGCTGTCGTCTACTGCCTCTTCCAGCTTGGCAGGGTCGCTGTACGGAACGAACTTGACTCCTTCCAAAAGCGGCATGAACGACTTCCTGTATTTTTCGTTGTACGTCACTGAAAGCGCGCCAAAGGTCTTGCCGTGGTACGCGCCGTTCATGGCAATCACGCCGGATTTCCCGGTGAACTTGCGTGCAAACTTTAGCGCCGCTTCTACCGACTCGGCGCCCGAGTTTGTAAAGAACATCTTTGTCAGCCCGGGCGGCGCCTGAGCGGCCATCTTTTTCATGAACTCAAGTCGCGTCTCGTTGTACACCGACATGTGCGCGGTTATCAGGGTCTCGGCCTGTTTCTTTATTGCAGAAACAACGCGGTCGTTGCAGTGCCCGACGAGCGCGACGCCGTAGCCTCCCATGCAGTCGATGTACTCCTTGCCGTTGACGTCCCATATCCGCGCGCCCTTGCCCCTTGCGACGTTTACCGGGAAGCGTTGGTACAGCGTGCCAAGGTAGTTGTCCTCGCCGTTCATTTCGGGGTTATCACCGTGCAGTTGCTGTGCGCTATCGCAGACGATACAGGATTGTCGACCTGGCCGGATGCTATTATCGCTTCCTTGACCCCCATTTCAAGGGCCTCGGTGCAGGCAAGCACCTTCTTTTCCATGCCAAAGCCTATCTTTGGAAGTGTCTCCTTTGCCTGCTCAAGTGTCATCGACGTGACCAGCTTCTCGTTGAGCATCAGGCCGTTGACGTTTGTGATGAATATGACCTTGTCGGCCTTTAGTCCGCCTGCCACGTACGCCGCGGCCCTGTCGCCGTCCACGTTGAGAAAGTCAAACTCCTCTGAAAGCGCTATTGGCGATATCACCGGCACGTAGCCGCTTGAGACGAGGTGGTTCACAAGCGTGGGGTCGACCGCGTTTATCTTGCCCGTGTATCCGCCGTCTATCACCATCTTGCGGCCCTTCTCGTTTACTATCATCAGCTTTTTCTTGCGCTCGGCCTTCAGTATGCCGCCGTCTATTCCTGCGACGCCGACTGCCTTTATCCCCTGGCGCAGGAGCATTCCCACTATCGCCTTGTTTATCTTGCCGGACATGACCATCGTGTAGATC
>NZ_JACAEH010000025.1 GCF_013388945.1 Nitrososphaera sp.
AGGCCATCCCACTTGATGAATATCTCGCAGATCTGGCACCTCTTCTGGCCGCTAGCGTACCTGCCTGAGCCGACCGGCTTTTGGGCCTTGTGGCGTATGCATATACCTTTGCAAGTCATCTATTGGTTCACACGCTTGTCGTGAATTTTGTATATGAAGATTAGTAACAATCGATGATGATTAATAACGATTCATAAAAGTAAAGAAAAGGCCGGACGGCCTAGTTGACGTTGATGCTCCTTGCAGATATGGCCTCGTGCATGTTGATGTACTCTTCGAGCTTCATCTTGACATCGTCCGGCTCGGTATCATCCATGCCTGTAAAGCCAGCCTTGAAGGAGATCTTGTTTCCGGAAACGTTCACGTTCGATACTTCCATGTCGGCATAAACGTTCGCCAGTTCGGCTACCCACTGCTTGGCTTCTGCTGCGTCCACGCCAGTCGTTTCGATGCTAACGTTGAGCATTTTGGTCATTCAAAACACCTACCGCAAAAATCCGTACCGGACTTTATAAAGTTGCCGTGGCTCCGCGGCAGGATTCTGTCAGGGAATTTAAACAGCGCGCGCCCTTTCGATATAAAGGGACTATTTTTCCTCAAAGCCCCAGTACTTGCGGAGCTCCTTGTCAAACGAGTTGAACTGGTCGTCGTTGAGCGTGTCGCCGCAGTTCTTGTGGGTGGGCACCACCTTCATGCCGAAAAGCTTGAACTCGACCTCATAGAATGTGACCTTGGGGCAGTTGCACATCGCTACCTGTCATCCAGACGTTCCACTTATTTGTTTATCGATGCAAGAGGCCGCACCAGTACTCCATTACAAGAGCAGAGTGTAATAGAAGGCGATTCTATCGGCTTTCAGACCTATAGAAGCACAAATTGAAACGTTTATGAGGTCGGTTTTGCAATCTTCATCAATGGAGACCAAGTTCGTCGCCCCTTCGGCGATAGCTCTTGTGCTGGCTTTTGGCATTTTGACAGCTGGGAACGCCTATGCTCAGACAGCCACATGGTACGTCGGCGAAGGAACACTTCAAAATACATACGTGACCTATAGGATTCAAGAGATACAGACCAATGACAGCACGCCGTACGAGTTGACGATATACTTCAAGGAGCAGGATGACAGGGGCGCATGGATAGCTCCATCCTTTGTCGTGAGCGAAGGAAAAGTCATACCCGGGACTCTGCGCCTTGCAGACAACAACCTAACGCCGCTCGGTGGCGGAGAGGTGTCTGCCGAGATGCAGCCCTACATCAGCGGTTACCAGAACAGCATGACATTCCTGGAAGCCTATGCCTCAAAATCAAACCCCAAAGCTCTTAGCGGAAACCCATGGGGCAACGTTGCAGGGACAGGGGCGGCAGTGATAGGCCCAACGGGCTCTGAAACCGTCACGGTGGGCGGCGGGACTTTTGATACATCCATCATAAGCTATTCCAGAGGAAACGTGGTCAACAAGATCTGGGTGGCTGACAACTTCCCGTATCCGGTAAAGGCGCTCGTGTACGCGGACGTGACCGAGCCGCCTGCACCAATCAGGTACCAGTTCGAGCTCCTGAAACAGGGAGAGGGACAGCCCGAGACGCCGCAGAGCACAGAAGAGATACCGCAACCACCTCTGAAGAAGAGCACCGTGACTTCGCGGTACCAGGTACAGGTCAGCTGGGATCCAGTCACCATTGAGCCTGGAAAGGAGACAACATTCACCATCTCGTTCTATGACAACCAGGGCTTCCCGGTAGAAAACGTCGGCTACGATTTCGTCGTGACGGATGCTGACGGAAACACACTCGCGGAGGAGACCAATGAGCTTGCGCGGCTTGGAGTGGCCGAGCAAAAGATCACCTTCGAATCCGGAGGGGGCAAGAGCATCTTGGTGACGGTCAACTCTGTCAGCGGAGTCGGCACTGGCGACTTTGTAGAGAGCGCGGACTTTAACATCGTGGTAGTCCCCGAGTTCCCTGTGAGCGCACTGATAGTCGCAGGCGCAGTCATCAGCCTCGTGGTCTTGATGACAAGGTTCCGCAGCACAAGCTTTGGGAGCATGTTTGGCAATAGAAACGCCCTCTAGCCAGGCACCCCCTCTTTTCCTTTTTCCATACGCAACGAAATCCGCCGGTGCCCTTCACGCGCACGGGCAGGCGACAGCAAAATTTAAAAAGGCATGCCCTGATTGTATAGCAAATGACTCTACCAAAGGGATACGGAAGTGGTGGACGTAAGGGCGGCAGTGGCGGTGGAGGCGGCGAGAGCCGTGACGACATCGAACGCATGATCGGCCGCAGAGTCGAAAACATGAAGAACATCTACATCCTCGGCTTTGCGCTGTGCTGGGCTGCGACTGCTGGCGGTGTGTACGTGGGCATCTCCGTGTATCCATGGGCATATCCGTTGCCAAGCGGCATTTACGCACTCTCTGTCCTGACTGTGATCGAGGCCCTTGGATTCTTCTGGATCATGAAGATCGTCAACGAGAAGCCAGTAAGGGCTTAGAATCCTTTTTCTTCCTTTTCTTTTAATTTCACCACAAGCTTTGCAGACATGCTGCCGCGCTGATTCTAGATCCATTCTCGACGAGGGTTGCGAATTTCGCACCGCAGTTTGGCTAGCAACAAATTTTATATACGAGCACTCTGTCTAGGTCTTTAATGGTCTGGCTTAGACGTACAACGCACTACCTATTCATAGTAGTCGTTGCTGTCAACAGCACGCTGCTAACCATCAACGCAGGAGACTACATCTTCTACACAGACTGGATGTGGACATCCTTCGTGGTATTCTCGGTCTCACAGTCGACCATGCTCGCTGTGGGTGCGATATACTACATGTTGTTCACAGGCGTTCCAGGCACGGCCACATACTACGCCACAATCATGACCATCTACACATGGGTCGCAAAGGGCGCATGGTTTGCGCTGGGCTACCCATACGACTTCATCGTGGTGCCGGTGTGGATCCCGTCGGCTATGCTGTTGGACCTCACGTACTGGGCGACAAGACGCAACAAGCACGCTGCCATACTCATTGGCGGTTCGCTGGTTGGCCTATCCTTCCCGCTGTTCAACATGGTCAACCTGTTGCTCGTCAGGGACCCGCTTGAGGTAGCCTTCAAGTATCCGAGACCGACGCTGCCAGCGTACATGACGCCTATAGAGCCCCAGGTAGGTAAGTTCTACAACTCGCCTGTCGCTCTGGGATCTGGAGCTGG
>NZ_JACAEH010000028.1 GCF_013388945.1 Nitrososphaera sp.
CAGTCGGGTCGGACATCTGAGCTTCGCGCCGGATTATCCGGTCTCACGCCTTTGACCAGGCTGGGCGACCCCCGCTTTGTGAGGGGTGCTATCTGGTGGCTAGAATAATATCGTTTTGCATTAGCCGCATGCGACATAATTCTCTATTGTCCAATCTCTTAACATCTTCCAATGTCCTCACCTTTCCATACAGACAATCATCAATACCTCGACACCAACCGGGTCGCGTTATTCCAAAAATCCGACGAGCCAATGGTCCGCAAATTATTGCAAGAACAGCACTTTGACAGCTTTAACGAGCGCCTCGACCGGTTTTTGAACGACCAGACATCGTACGACGACCTGCACCACAGGCACCTGGAGCCGATAGATGTACGTCGCAAGCACGACCTCGTGGTGACGACAGGCATGCAGCGCATCGCTAAACTTGTCACCGGCAAGACAACAGCCTCGTTCACCCACATGGCCTGCGGCACGGGTACCAACGCCGAGTCATCAGGCGACACGTCTTTGCAGTCCGAGACGCAGAGGATAACATGCACGGACCGCTTTGACTCTGGAACATCGATAAAATTTGCAGGCCTCTTCCCGTCATCCACTCCAACGGGCCAGATATCCGAGTTTGGCATATTTGACTCGGCAGCAGCCGGCAACATGCTAGTCAGGACGGTGTTCACGCCTGCAATAAGCCACGTGCAGAATTCAACAATTTTCGCGTTGACGCAGATAATCGCGCAGAGCGCCTCGTGAAATGGGATTTTTCAGGCTCCTCCGCAAGCTGCCGGGCATGGACGCAGTCGTGCGCCAGCTCGCAGAGATGCAGCAAGCCAGCGTAGCAGGAGGTGGCATCGAAGACATTACACTGTTCAGCCAGAACAGGGTTGACAGCGACCAGATATCGTACCAGCAGTCAAGCGAACAAAAGCTCGACGGCGACGTGTCGGATTCAGACATCGTTCACTATGTGGGTGCAGACGCTGGAGTGCTGATGGATACAGGCCAGTTTTCAGCAGACGGCGACTTTTTCTGCGGCTCGGGGTATGTGCCCGAGGTGGACAAGCCTGAAGGGGCGTTTGCAGGCGGGACAGGCAACTTTAGCGAGCCGGGGCAGCCGGCGGTGGCGGACTTCTCAGATGCAGGCTGATCTATAATGCCAATCATCTATGCAAAGGAGCGCTAGTCATAGACGCTTTGTCTGTGTGAAACATCATAGACAAGGGCCTTGTTAGACTCCAGCATAAACAGAATCCTGTAGTCGCCGACGCGTATTCTATAATGATATTTAGTACCTTTCAGCTTCTTTATGTCCAGTCTGGCAGAGAATCCTTTTTCCAACTCTCGTAATGCTTCAACTCTGGACCTGACAGCGGCATCAAACTTTGCTATCTGTTTGGCAGCCCTGTCTTCAAGGAAAACCCTGTATGCCAAGGCTATTCATCGATCTCTGATAGAGGAACAAATTTCGTTCTGCCAGCTTTTCTTCTCTTCTCAAACTCCGAGACTGCCTTTTTCTCATACGCGTCAGGCCTTGCCTCCCCGACGAACCTTTTTTCAACTATATTCTCGAGTTTGTCTATCTTGCTGCGCAGCGCCCGTATTTCGTCAACGATGTCTTTGAGGTCCTGTCGGGACGTCATGCAAGTAGGTTGGCTCCCGGAATATAAAAACCTCTACGACCAGAGCTATGCAAAGTGTGCATGGTTCCTTTAGCAATAATCACACTCACAAGTACCGCTAATTCTCTTATCTCTCTCAAAGCCAGTTTTCCTGTTGGCCTTACGCAAACTTGGTAACCCTGGCATAAATCCCGGAGGCGTTGGCAAGCTCTACGGAGAAGACTGGAACCGCCTCGTCGACGCTCTGACTGGCGGCATTGCTGAAAGCCTGATATTTCTGGGGCCGCTGCGCGTAGGTCAGGGCGGCACGTCGTACGGCAAGATTTCTGTGTCAAACGCCGGCTTTGACGGAATCTCTGTAGAGAACGTGAATGCAGGCGGCTCCACGTGGGGATTGTTTGTAGGCGACAGCGGGATAGGCCTTGGAAGCACCGCAGGGATAATCAGAAAGGGCTCAAGCGGCGCGGGGATAGGCGGCGGGGATACCCTTGTCATGCTGCGCTTCAACACAAGCGGCGACTTGGGCCTTCTTTCGGGAGGCAAACTGTACCTTGACAACGCGGCAAACACAGGCGGGATAGGCGGCGACACCTACATCACGGAAGGCGCCACGAACAGGCTCGACTTTTACGGGGGCGGCGTGCGCTGGCTCATGCTTGGATACAACGACGGCATTGTTATCCCGAGCACTAAAAAGCTCTTCCTTGACGACGGCGGCGACTCGTACCTCTGCGAGATAGGCGCAAACCAGATAGCCATAGTCGCCGGCGGGACCGAGCGCCTGCGCGTCCACGGCGGCAACCAGTCAATAGAGGTCAGGGCGTCTGACCTTGTAATCGATGCTGCAAAAAGGCTGTACCTGGACGGAGGCTCTGACACGTACATACGCGAAACCAGTGCAAACGTCGTCGACGTTTATGTCGGCGGCGTCCAGATGATGCAGCTGAACACTACGCACATAGACATCAACCAGAAGACGCTGCGCAACCCCAAGAACAGCGCCAACACAGCCGTCAGCGGGACGCCAAAGACAGTCGAGATAGACATCGCAGGAACACCCTACTACTTCCTTGCCTATCCTACTAGCTCGGCATAACTTCTTTAATTGCAGGATCGGGCGTCCTCTGCCATGGACGACCCACAGGACGTCGAAAGCATCAGGGCAGAAAGGGACGCGCTTTTGCAAAAGTACAACGCGCTAGTAGGCGAATACGCGGCAATAAAGGAGAGCGTCCGCGTCTCGCTTGTAAAGGCGCTTGCCGGGCTTGCGGCAGACATGGCTTCCATCGGATTCTCGTCGCCAAACTATGAAAAGCTGGCCGGCGGCTAGGTGACAGAAGACCTGGTCTTGCACTCAAAATACACGGACGACTCTGTGGCTTCCACCTTTGTGACCTCTGCGATGCTTTCAAGCGTCATCCGTATAATCTCCGCCCAGAAAAGCGAGTACTTGCGGCAGATGTCCGGCTTTGCGTAGAACGAAATCGTGCCGTCCTCCCTGTCTTCGTTCACGCTCACGGCGTAGTCGTTCACGTCCATGAACGACGTGAAAGACTTGATGTACTTCTTGATGTCGGGTTTTTCGCTTCCGACGTTTAATATGACCATCTCCCTTGCAAGCGTCCCGAGCTTTTTCGCCTCTTCGAGCAGCTTCTCGTCGGGGACCGAGTTTGCAAGGGTCTTGATTATCTCCCTGTGGACGATGTCAAAGTCGTTCTTCAAAAATCCCTGTATTGCCAGGTGTTTTTTGAGCATCTCGCCTACCAGGAATTCCACCGGCACGCCCTTGTGGTGGGCCATCATCGAGATTGAACGGTACGTCTCTGCATCAAGGCGCAGGTTGCCTATGGCTACAGACTTGGGCTCCTTCTCGATACCGGACATTGGGAAAAGTTCACGTCGACGTTTCTATTAGGCGTGTCGGTCAGGCGACGTATGAAAAAGGAAAAAGGGCGCGCTACTGGAAAGTCACGCGCACGACTGCGGTGTCTGCAGCCACGTTCTGGTCCACGTCGCAGGTCCAGCCCCTGCCGTTCAGCTCTGCAAGCCTCGGGGACATGGTCATGACAGTCCCGCTTCCCTTCAGCTTTGCAATCCCACGCGAGTTCGGGGCCTCGCCTGTTCCCTCGCCGGTCCCTACCAGCATGTCGCCCTTGTCAGTCATCTGGATGAACCTGACGCGCCAGCTCGAGGTGCCGTTGGCGTTCATCTGCGCCTCCACCGTGTCCCAGTGGGTTCCGCGGTACCTGCCGGTTATGGGACCTTTGTTGGAGAACTCGGTCTTTATCCCGTCCTGACCGATGTCAAGGATCCTGCACGACGTGCCCTTTGCCTTTATGACTATGCCGTTTGATTTTGCTGCCGACTTTTTGACCATTGCGACTGGGTAAGAACGCGTATTGATATCCTTTATGGTCAGGCGTCTACGGCAAATGACATGGTGGTGTCCGTGATGGCAACGTTCACGCGCCGGTCGAGGGCCTCGCTGAAAATCAGCTCCAGGATTGCCTTGTGGTAAAGCGACCAGTTCCTGCCAAGGTCGTGTTTTATGATGTAGACGTGCCTGTCGTCTTTTACCGAGTGGCTAAATTCCATGGACGAGCTTTTAAGCCGGGTCTCGAGCCACGACAGGAATGACTCTAGGTCCATCCTGCTCTTCATGAACAGCGCGATGTCGTGGACCGCGCCCTTGCCTACCTTGCAGGCCATATCGACTATTTCCTCTTCATCCATATTTTCAAAAAGCATGTGGACTACAGGCCTTGCTATCGGGATCATCCCTACTTTTGACTCGTACATGTCCCATTCGACGAACCTCCTCAGCACTTGGTTCACGAGCGTATTGAGGCTCACCTCCTTCTTTCCAGATTCAGAGCGCAGCTGGCTCAGGACCTCTTCTTCTATACGAAAAGTCATCGTGACCGTCTTTTTTGCGTCAGAATCCGGCATTGCCAGAACTTTTGCGCCGAGATATAATAACAGTGCTCGCATTGATTGCAGATGTTTGCTACGCGCTGCTGAGCTATAAACACCGCTCACGCGCAAAGATCGAGGTTTTGCAAGAAAAAGGGGGATTAGCGGACACTAACCGTGCCCGTCATCCATGGATGCAGCGAGCAGTAGTACTCGTAGGTGCCCGGCTCTGCGAACGTGTGCTCAAAAGTCCGCTTCGGAGAGAGCATGCCTGAGGAGAACAGTCCCTCCTGCCTGCTGTCTACGGTGTGGAGCGTCGAGTCATCGTTTACCCACGTGACTGTCTCTCCCGCACCCACGGATATCTCTGCAGGTGCAAACGTCAGGTCTGTGTCAGCCGCGGCGCCCTCGGGGATGGACACGGTGCCCGGCGGCACATCGGCTGCGTCAATAGAATGGCGCGAGGTTCCCGAAGATGTGTTTGCAACCCCGTCCGGGTCCTGCTTTTGCAGTGACTTGGCGAGGTTTTCCTGCCATTCTATCATGCTTATGGACTTTGTCCTGGCAATGTCGACGCCGTCAACTGCACCGTCGGGCGCGTCCGTCACGTCAAAGTAGGCCATGGTTCCCCTCTCTTCTGGCAGGCCGTGGATGTGAAACAGGTACCTGCCTTCCCACGGCCACCTGGCTTCAAATATCGCGCCGTTTCCAGCCGCCACTTCCCACGTCTGAACCTTGAGAGGATCGTTTTGCAAGATGCCTGAAGGATAGGCGTCAAATATGGTCCCGTGGATGTGGAACCCGTATGCTGGAGACGCTCCCATGTTCACGTAGTAAATGCGGACAGTCTCGTTGGTTCTCGCCTGCAGGGGATTGTCAAAGTACTGGTCCGCATATCCGTTGAAAAAGACGTATTCCGGGTTGCTAGTCAGCTGATCCTTTGTGTCGTATTCGCCTGCAACTAGGACGTATTCACGCGCAGGAGTCAGGCCTTCCCGTGGATCGATTATCAGCGCCCCGTAGAGTCCCATGCGCACGTGCTGCGTGACCGGCATGACGTGGCAGTGGTACATCAGCGCGCCCGGCGGCCCCGCAATAAAGTCATAGGTGTAGCTTTCACCCTGGTTGACTGTCTGGAAAACGCCATCATCTTTTTCGTCGTGGTCTCCATGAAGGTGCACCGTATGCGGCATTGGCGTCTTGTTCAGAAAATGCAGTATCACTCTGTCGCCTTCTGTTGCCCGGAGTACTGGCCCAGGTATCGTGCCGTTGTAGGTCCATGCCTCGACCCTCACGCCCGGCGCTATCTCAAGGGTGGTATTCTGGGCGACAAGCGTGTATTCTACCGTTCGAGCCTGTCTGGCATCGCCTTGGGAAGCGTTCGTGTGATGTTCGTCGTCGCTTTCCGCACCTAGTGTGAGGTAGCCTCCTGCGCCGGTCAGCACCACGGCTACCGCGACAGACGCGGCGAGCGTTTTGGAAAATCTTGACATCAACGAAATGCACAGGTTTTTTGGATTTATGGAGGACGTTTATTCTGCAATAAAACCGCACTTGCTGGCATCGCGGCGATTAATTTCGAATCACTTGCAAGCGTACTAATCAGAATATTTTTCTTTTTGAACTGCGTCAGGTGATCTACTTGATTCGAGTCAGGCGGGTCTACGATCTGCCTTCAAAAGAAGACGGCTACAGGGTCCTAGTCGACAGACTCTGGCCCCGGGGCGTCAGCAAGAGCGACGCGCAGATAGACGAGTGGCTCAAGGATGTCGCGCCCAGCGATGAACTGAGGAAGTGGTTCGGCCACGAGCCTGCGAGATGGAACAGGTTCAAGTCCAGGTACTTTCAGGAGCTGGCAAAAAAGACAGCGCTTTTGGAACAGCTGCGCGCCAAGGAATCAACCAGTGGCGTCGTAACCCTTCTGTACGGTGCAAAGGACCAGCAGCACAACAACGCCGTGGCGTTGAAAGAGTACTTGGATGAACATGCAAAATAATTATCTTTTGATTCCGTTGGATAACAAGATGTGTTCAGCCCTAGGGTAATAGCATATGCAACATGTACCATCACTCCTGAGGTTACGTATCATATTAGGCGCATTTACTGTTAGACGCCGATATTGTTACATCATCCTGATAGCTATGTGATTATTTTTGCCGGCTTCGAAAAATTAAAATATTTTTTCTGGATACTAAAATACGCCTGTAGGCGGTTCCGTCCGTTACGTATGTTAGGTAGAGGCTTGACGTTCGTTGAACGTTCGTCGCCGCTCACAGGTGCCCCGCCGTCGCTTTGCCCCGTTGCATTGTGGGGGGCGGGGCTTCTTTCAGGTGTAGGTTCCATCAAGATTGGAGCTATGCCAAAACATCCTTGATAGTTGACTTCCAACGCTCTCAATTATTGTCCTAACTTTACTGTTCTTCTGGCCTGATTATTGGTAGCCATCGCAAGCAAAATTCTTTTCTTAGATTTAGGATTGCGGGGTTTGATTCTTAGTCGGTAGTGACAGCATGGGCATCTAAGGCCTTCGTAGAGGACGAAAAGACTGCAGACCTGACACCTTCTCTGCCCAGTGCCGTACCGTCCTCCGGCGTGTGACGGAGGCCGTGGTGCCTTGTATCTTTCACACAGTCCCTTGCAGCTCATTATGTTAACTATCTACTCCCCGGAAAGTTCCGAATCCCAGTCCTAGCTCTTGAACTTCCTGCCTTCACCTTGTCTAATGCAGACTCGAAGTGTTTCATGGAAATCTTTAGTATTCCAGCCTTTTTGCCATCATTCTTGCCGCTGACATGTTCCTTGATCGCAGACATGGCTGCTGCATTCACTACAGCTGCAATATCTGCTCCTGTCATACCATCTGTCATTTCAATCAGCTTGTCAAGGTTAACATCAGAGTCGATAGGCTTTCTCTTGGTATGTACTTGGAATATCTGTTTCCTCGCCTCTTTGTCGGGTATTGGAACTTCAAGTATCCTATCAAATCTTCCAGGACGTAGCAATGCTTCGTCAATGATGTCGGGTCTGTTAGTCGCACCGATGACTACGACGCCCTTTAGATCTTCCAAGCCATCCATTTCTGTCAACATCTGGCTGATCACCCGCTCAGTTACGTGTGCATCCCCCTCCGAGCCTCTCCTTGGTGCGACTGCATCTAACTCATCGAAAAAGATGACGCACGGTGCAGCCTGTCTTGCTTTTCTAAACACCTCTCTGACCCCTTTCTCAGACTCGCCCACCCATTTGCTTATCAATTCCGGTCCCTTTATGCTGATGAAATTGGCCTCAGATGTAGTGGCTACTGCCTTGGCTATCATTGTCTTGCCAGTCCCGGGCGGTCCGTAAAGCAGTATCCCTTTTGGCGGCCTAACATCAGCTTCTGTAAATAGCTCGGAATGTCTTAGCGGCCACTCTATTGCTTCAGCGAGTTCCTCTTTGACTTGCTGCAATCCTCCAATGTCGTCCCACTTTATGTTAGGCCTCTGTACCAGTACTTCTCTCAGTGCAGAAGGCTGAACATCCCTAAGTGCTTCATCAAAGTCTTGCTTTGTTACTTTGATCTTGCTCAGTATCTCTGCAGGTATCTTGGGTTCTTCTAGGTTGATTTCTGGCAGTATCCTTCTCAGGGAACGCATGGCGGCCTCCTTGCTGAGCGCTTCAAGGTCTGCCCCCACAAAGCCATGCGTCACTCTTGCCATTGATGCAAGGTCAACATCCTCGGTCAGTGGCATGCCCCTTGTATGTATCTGCAGAATTTCAAGCCGGCCCTGTTCGTCAGGTATGCCTATCTCTATCTCTCTGTCAAACCTCCCTGGTCTGCGCAGGGCAGGGTCGATGGCATTTGGCCTGTTTGTCGCGCCGATAACTACAAGCTTGCCCCTAGACTTTATGCCGTCCATCAAGGTCAGGAGCTGCGACACCACTCTCTTTTCTACATCACCAGAGACCTCCTCGCGCTTTGGAGCAATCGAGTCGATCTCGTCGATGAAGATTATCGAGGGTCCGTTTTCCTCCGCCTCCTTGAATATCTGGCGCAATCGTTCCTCCGATTCTCCATAGAATTTGCTCATAATCTCTGGTCCGCTTATGGAGAAAAAATTGGCCTGCGTCTCGTTGGCCACTGCCTTGGCTAGCAGCGTTTTTCCTGTCCCCGGCAGGCCATGCAGCAACACGCCTTTTGGGGCTTCAATGCCGATGCGCTCAAATATCTCCGGATGGCGCAGCGGTAGCTCGATCATCTCTCTGACCTTGTGCACTTCATTTCTCAGTCCCCCGATGTCCTCGTAGGATATCCGTGGCACACCTTTTGCCGACTTTGGTACTGATCCTATGACGAATTCAGTATCGCTATCAATCAGCGATGCGCCATCAGATGGCGTAACGCTTGTAACTGCAAAGCCTATTCTCCTGCCCATGATGTTGAGTGGAATCGTATCACCTTTCGTGACGACCCTTCCCTCCAATAATTCCGGCAGATGATCTTCCAGACCTACTATGTTCAGTTCTTCCGTTGGCGCTAGAATCACTTGTTCTGCCTTCCTTACGTTGACTTTGCGCACGCTGATACTGTCGTCGATTCCAACGCCGATGTTATTTCTTGTATAACCGTCTATTCTGATTAGTCCCTTGCCATAATCTTCGCTCTGGCTAGACCAGAGAAGAACGTAACTTTTCTTCTTATCACCTATCTCCAAAACGTCTCCTGTTGACAGACCCATTTCATTCATTATCTTCTGGTCTACCAAGGCCATGCCCCTTCCGACAAATTTGGGGTTTGTCTCGGCCACCTTTAGCATGATTTTATTGTAACCTTCATTTTTCACTTTGATTTTTCACCTCAAACAAAAAAGTGGGGTTTTTGGGCCCACTATTCGACCTGTACCTCTGTCTCCTTCGGCTTCAGAGGCTCCTTCAGCCTCAGCTTCAATTCCAATATGCCGTTCGAGTAAGAGGCTTTGGCGCTTTTGTCGTCCAGCTCCACGTCTACGGGTATTTCTGTATGGTACTTCTTTTCTCCCTTCTCCGCGTGTATCGTGACATAGTCCTGTCCAACTTTTACCTTGATGTCCTGCTTTGTTACTCCGGGCATTTCAGCCGTTATGACCAGGGCATTTTCTTTTTCCTCCAGTTTTGTATCGACAAGGGGTTCTCTTACTCCTGTCTGCTCTACGAGTCCTCTTGCTGACGGCCTGACGTTGCCAAATTCCCTTACGCGCGGCTTCCCGTCTGGACCTACGGTAATCTGGTATCCGTAGTAGTACGGGAACGTACCCGCGACGTCGGCTGGTTTCATTTCGCGCACGGTTCTGAACATCCTATTCAGCATTTCTTCGGCGTCCTGGAATTCCCTGTCCATATCTTCGAACAGACGTCTTCCGAAATCCCAATCTCTCCACATCAGTTGATCACCTGCAAATACATTATACTCCGTGATATTTATTGATTACTCACACATTGTGTGTAACAATCAGTTGGGCCTTTATGATAGTTTCAGGAGTTCTTCTAACGTTATTCTTTTGAAACAGGATTTGCAATAGTATCTTATGTTAAAAGGTTCGAGCTCCTCATCCCCTATACTTATTTTAAAAGTCATAGTCCTATCGCATAACCCACATTGAATTATCTTCTGATAGTATCTTAATATTCTCACGTTTCATGTCCCATATATTCGGTCAGAATTTGCAGTACCTATGCGGTCAATTTCCATCCCACTCGGCTAATGATGAGAGGAGTCGATTTGCTTTGTCTTTATATTGCTTACTACCTTCTGCGCCAACCTGTTCCATTTCTACAGAATCAACTTTGCTCTTTACGTCATCTTCTTTTCCTTTCAAGCGTCTTTCTGCAATAACAAAAAGCCTCGTATCCTCTTTCAAGATATGCCTGTCTATGTGGTTTACATATGCCTGGCAGTGTTGAATCAGTGTGGACCTTGACTGCTCACTCTTGCTAGCAAGGTAGGAGTCAACAGCATTTTTTATCTGCTCTGCGATTTTTCTTGCTTCTTCGTGCTCTTTTAGCATAGTGCCAATAACGCTGTTTTCCCTCGACATCCCAGTTGATTCTAAAGCAGGAAACAGACCATACTCTTCTTTTGCATGGTGGCACCTGTCAATAAAGTTTGTAATAAAATCCACCGTGTCCAGCAAGATGGCCGGCGGAATTTCCCTCCCATCTTTCAATAAAGATGTACACGTATTTGTAGCTTGCAGGACTAGTCTGATAATCTCATGGTCCTTTTTGAGGCTCGCTGTAATCTGGCTTGGTGCGGGCGCAGAACGAGGAAAGAAACTCATGCCTCCAAACTTCCCTCCAATAATTTGCTTATTTCAAGTTCCCAAACAAAAGCTGTGCGTTAGCCTTGTCCATCTTGCTTTTCATTACCGTTATGACGTCTTTTATGCGGGATTCCTTTTCACCTATCATATCTGACAGATCGGCTATGGACATTGGCGACTCTTCCACTATCGCATACAGAATCTTCCTTTCGTTTTCTTCAAAATTGTCAACGCCGATCTTGTGGAGTCTATTTAGTATCTGTTGCTTCAGAGAATACAGATCATTCAGGCGGGCTTCAAGAGCAGAGATTTCTTCCTCGACATCAGACAGGTTTTCCTGAAGCGAATACAGCGCACTTCCCATCTCTTCAGGTGTCGAGTCAAATGCTTCATAGTATTTTCTTGACTCTTCCTGCCGTGACTCTGCAATCCTTCTCTTTTTCATCGAGAAATGATCTTCAGAGAGTGAAATAGTCAAGATAAAAGAGTCACTGAGTCGATAATACTTTCTGTCAGGTGCCCCAAGATCACTTTTTTCGGCATACGTCTCGATTAATCCACTTTCTTCCAGAGTCTGCAAGTGCCGAAGCACGGCTTGCTGACCCACCCCTACTTCTTTCGCCAGTTGGTTGAAGTACATAGGTTCGTCGGATAGCGCAACTAGTATCTTTCGCCGGGTATCGTTTCCCAAGATATCTAATATTATATCAGAATTTACTTCCATCTGTTCTGCCAATCTTTATTTCGCCTCGCTAAAATAAAAATGAAGGGGAGGATATTTCATATATCCATGTCGCCCATTCCTCCGCTAGGTCCGCCGGGCTTTGGCATGTCCTTTGATTTTGAGGCGGCGATGACATCGTCGATGCGCAGTATCATACATGCCGCCTCGGTAGCGGCATTTATGACCTGCTCTTTGACAGCAAGAGGCTCATAGATGTCCTTTGCTGCCAGGTCTGCCACCTTGCCATTTATTACGTCGATCCCGTACCTGGCTTTTCCAGCGCTACTCTTCGCGCGCAGCTGCACTTGGGTGTCAAGAGGGTCCATTCCCGCGTTTTCTGCCAAGACGATAGGAATCGTCTCGATGCCATCCGCAAACTTTTCGGCGGCCAGCTGGGCTCTTCCGGAAAGCGTGGAGGCCCATTCCCTTAGCTTGAGCGAAGCTAGGGCCTCGGGAGCACCTCCTCCGACAAGTACGTATGGGTATTCTACAACGTCTTTGACGGCCATTATTGCATCATGCACGGACCTTTCTGCTTCGTCGACTACCCTCTGCGAGCCGCCGCGCACAAGTATGCTGACAGATTTTGGATTCTTGCATTCCTCGATGAAGACCCACTTGTCTGTCTCTACTTTGCGCTCTTCAACTACCTTTGCATAGCCAAGGTCGCTTGCAGAGAGCTCATCAAGGTTGTTGACTATACGCGCACCTGTGGCCCTTGCCAGCTTGTACATGTCACTTTCCTTTATCCTGCGCACTGCAAGTATGCCTGCCTTTGCAAGGTAGTGCTGCGCAATGTCGTCGATGCCCTTCTGACATAGGACAACATTTGCTCCTGCCGACGTTATCTTGTCAACCATTGCCTTCAGCATCTTGTTTTCCTCGTCGATGAATTGCTGCATCTGATCCGGCGAGTTGATGTTTATCTTGGCGTCAAACTCGGTCTTTTCTATCTCGAGCGGGCTGTTGATGACAGCTATTTTGGCATTTTCAATTCGCTTTGGCATTCCACCATGGACGACTTCCTTGTCAAGGACGATGCCATGAATAAATTTGGTATCGCGGATACTTCCTCCAGCCTTCTTTTCGACCTTGATGTTGTCGATGTCTACCCTGTACTGCTCGGCTGATTTTTCGGCAACAGAAAGGACTGCATCAACTACCATGTCTGACAATTCCTTCGAATCTGCCGAAACCATCTTTGATGCCATTGATGTCTTTGCAATCTTGTTCAGAAATGCCTTGTCTTCGGGATCTACCTTTGTCGCGATCTCTCTCAGAGTATCGTTGGCTTTCTGTGATGCCTTCTTGAAGCCTTCTACTACGACTGTTGGATGGACGTTCTTTGTTATTAGCTCCTCGGCCTTTTCTAGCAGGGATCCGGCGAGAACTACGGTAGACGTAGTACCATCTCCGACCTCATTATCGGTGGCCTTGCTGATCTCTACCATCATCTTGGCCGCGGGGTGCTGCACGTCTATCTCTTTCAAAATGGTCGCGCCGTCATTTGTTATGGTGACGTCGCCAAGAGTATCGACGAGCATTTTGTCCATTCCTCTGGGTCCCAGGCTTGATCGTACTATTTCAGCAACTGTCTTTGCAGCGGTGATGTTGTTTTTCTGTGCTTGGTTGCCTTTTGTCTCAGACGTACCTTCTTTTAAAACCACTATGGGAACTTGTGGTGCCGACATAGTTGATTCACCTATGTTAGTAACAATCGGTATGTAAGTCAGTTATTTATACTTTATTTAATGATATTGGCCTCCAACTTTATTTGTAAACGGTAATGATCTCAGTGGCGTTTGGAGATTCCTCAGTGCTTGTACTGACGCCTCAATTCCGTTCTTTATTAATCCGTTATTCTCTATAGCTAGGACCAAGAGATGAGAAAAATAAAAAATGACTTTATTTGCTGGCTTGTCGACGTAAGGGCATATTTTGCGCTTCTTTTTTGGCATACGACCTGATGAGTAGCGCGGAGAAGATCGTAATGCCACTGATGGCAGCAGCCACAAGCGTCTTGGCGACTGGCAGATTCAGAAACGAACCGGCCATGATCGCCATTCTTGTGGCCATCGTACTTAGAGGCAGCCAGATAGTGATTGCATGTGAGATTCTTTCCTTCATCATATGCAACCCACGTTCATCATACAATACAGAAATTCAAAATAAAAATTTTTCCTGCAAATAATAAATCCAGATGCATTGGATCCGGCCGGCAAGCTATTTTATCAAAACCTAAATGCCTGCCGTTAACATGAAGATTACGCCATCGACTCGCTCCGGCCTGACGTTTACTGCAATTCTTTTCATTGTTGTATTTTGACCCCGCACATATCAAGGTCGAGGGTACTCCAACCTGAACGGCCCCGCCCCATGGCAAGTACTCGTTCAGCAGGGTGGGGGCGTGGAGCCACTCGAATGATACGATATCGATAACGGACGGATTTAAGCAGCAGGTGTACAGTGCGTTGCAACACTCAGACCGCGGCCATAGGAACTGCAAAGATGCAGTGTAACGCGCTGCATACGTCCGCCTTAATATCTGCAACTTCCCACTAGAAGGAAATGGATGACTCAAGAATATGGGCTCATGAATTTGTAAAGCAGGTTTCGAAGAGGAACGTCGATTACCTTCTTGGGCTGTTCGATGACGAAGCTACTGTCTACGAGCCCTTCAGTGCAACCGGGACGGTGAGCGGACGTGTGGAGCTGGAATCATTCCTCAAGGTATTCTGCAAGTACACCAGCGCAGTGGTGGACATGAAATCCGTCAGGGTTTCGACTATGGGAGGTGTGCCGTATTCCGCCACCGCCGCGGTCACGCTCGGCAAGGGTGCGAGATCAAAACTCGTGTTTGAATTCAATCTTGCAAAATCACCGCCATCCCAAGGCAACGATAATCTGCGGGTTAAGAAGCTGAAGATTAGCCTGTGACTGGAGACCAAGAGATGACGTCAGACATCATCTGATAGATCTGCACTCTTGTGCACTGCAAAGCATACTCGGTGATTTTATCCCTGTTGATGGAAATCCAGAACATGAAAACAGTCGAAGCGATAATCCGGCTTGAAAGGGTGGGAGATGTGAGGAGGGCGCTTGCCGAGAAGGGCTTTACTTCCATGACCCTGTTTCAGGTGACAGGGCGCGGCGAACAGAAGGAAGCTAGGCTGGACCTTGCGGTGGGAAGCGAGGTGGTGTTTGACCTGTTTGCAAGGGCATACATAGTGATGGCTGTAGAGGACGACAAAGTCCAAGAGGTGACAGAGATAATCGCCCAGACAGCAAAGACAGGCTCCAAGGGAGACGGCCTGATTCTCGTGAGGCCGGTCGAAAAGCTGGTGAGGATAAGGACGGGAGAGGAGACGCCGTAGGCGCCGCTTAATGACGTGTGAATCGCACTTGATAATACGGTACTGAGATCCGCGTCAATGCTACAGCGAATCAATCTTTTGCTTTAGCAATTGCCGGTCATCAGCAACTCTCAGGTTATACACCTCGTATGCTATCTGGTCGCCTTCAAGCTGGTCGTAGCCGGCGTCAATGTCACCTTTCAGGCGCTCGGCAAAATAGTTGTCGGTCAGAACAAACAGGTCGCACTCGCCCACGCGGGCAGTAAAAGCGTGTAGGGCATCGTCGGCAGAGAGGTGCCTCTTCCTTATCATGTCCCAAGACCCTCGCACAAGCTTGCCTGTAGGCTCTATCAAGTCAAGGCTCCCGCGCCTTGTAAGGTCGATGGTCAGCCCAAGCAGTGACGAGATGGTGCTGTCAATCTGCGGTCTGGCAATGTTGCCTCTCACCTTGATAGCCTGATCAAGCGCCGCCACGCCTTCACTCAGCGTCCACAGCGAGGTGACAAGGGCTACTTTACCTTCTTCGCATTTTCTGAAAATCAGGTTGACGACTTCGCTGAGGGGCTTTTCGTCACTGAACCTCAGGAGGTATGCGGAGGTGTCAAGATAGATTCTCTTTTGCCTCATACTTTGCCGCACGAGCCCTGCTCACGATTTCAGAAAGAGACACGCCTTGCAGTATCTTCCTGGTCTTATCCAGGTCGTATGACCTGACATCAAGCTTCATGACATTCTGGGCATAGTCTGCTATCTCGTCTATTTCTTTTGCACCGATGATGCACTCCCTCGTCTTGGCCAGCTCTGCGGCTATCGCATCCGAGCTTCCCTTGTAGAGTTTGAAAGGCATACTATATCATCCTGCTCCTGACGCATTGTAGTTATATGTTGCAGGTAATAATCTCTTCTGCCTTCTAGGAAATTACACCTCATCAGAAGCACATAAAGGTGTCCATAAGAACAGGCGGTGAACCTCGCCTTACCTTTTCCATCCCGTTTCCACGGGCATCGCAATCTAGAGGCGAGACCTCGAGCTGGGCTTGAGCGTTAGTCACCCCTTCCTACTCTGTCTTTGGAATTAATAAGATTATTTGAGGCGACTTAGACAGAGACGACTTTAGCCGCCGTGTTCAGGCTGAGTATCAAATCTGACATGGATTGACTTTGCCACCTGTGCTTTAATGTGCTCAGGGATTCCACCATAGCATTTGTTTAAGACTTTCGTATTCTCCCACTCTCCCAAGCTTGCCACGTATGCAAGAGACCCGTTCGTTGCTGCAAGATAGTACTGGGCCATAGTGTGCCTGAACAAATGCAAGGGATGACCATAAAGTAGAGTCCATCCCCTAACGCATAGATCCTGGTCTTTTCGTTAAGCCAACTTGCCTTGTCAAGCTCTGCAAACATCTTTTTGAACTTGACTGCCATCCTTGACATGAAATAAGCAGCTTGCAGTGTGTTTGCCTTGTCACTCTTGGCATCATCAAAGAACAAGAATTTCCTTCCTTTTGACAACCTGTCAAGCGCAGTTTCGACTACAATCCTGCATTCCTCGGTTGGATACTTTACCCACCACTTGCCTTCTTTTGTCAGGTACCAGTCTCCACGCTTTACCTTGGGTTCAAACTGCTCGACTCTGAATAATGGCGAGAATGCAATCCTGTCCCAGCTCATGGACGCCATCGCAAAGGCCCTCGCGCCAGTATGCAGGTCGATGTTATGAAGCTCCAAGCTTCCCAGTCGCCTTCTGCCTCAAGCCGCCTGTTTATGCTGTCTATCTGTTCTGGCGTCAACATAATATCCTTGTATTCGCCCAACCTTTCCGGCGTAGTCGATAGCCCATACCTTCTACCTTCACCGTGAGCGAAATTGATGTTGTGAGCTGCAAGGAAGCTGCGGTAGGCATTGATGGTATTTGTCTTCTGCATCTGCGGGTAAGCAGTGTTAAACCATGCAAGGAAATTACGCCAGTATTCTATCACAATCTCTTTTCGCTTCGTAGCTTCGATGGGTACACCAAAGCTAACAATGGCCTCCGGCATCAATTTCAGCTGGTCGGATATTCCGTGAACTACATTTACCAGATAGCGAATCCTGCGAGAGGGAATTCCGCCTGATTTGAGAAATGTTATCCACTTCCGAATAGAGTGTAGCTGATTGAATGGTTCACTTTCTAGCTGCCTATATTCCTGTGCAAGCTGTTTTTGTAATGAGATAACGATATTGCCGTTGGCATCGCGCTTGATCCCCACCCACCTTCTCTTTCCATCTCCTTCAGATAGCGTGAGACGGTACTATGGTCCTTACCAATGTCGACACCTATCTCTCTAGTAGTGTAATTGCCATTCTGGTAGCTGATTGCGATGGCTTCCTTGATCTTCTCCCTGTCCTTGACCTTTAGGCCCTTAACCCTCAGACGACTCTTTCGTCTAACAAATGTTTGAGCCACTAACCTTCTACCTCTTCCTTTGTAGTAGCACCTAGAACTGCCAGAAACAGTGGCGTGGTAGGGGGATAGATATACCAGATAACAAATAAAGTCGGAAAAATTGTTAGTGGTACTTGATGAATGCTGAAGCAGAAGTTTAGTATCTGTGCATTTTCAAGGCTAGCTTGAATCTTCGCGCCTGTGCAACGGTTTATGCACCGCTTTTGTTGCATTGGACGCTCGAAGGGAGCAAGTTTCTCACATAATTATTTATGCAACAATCGACCTTTCAGTCAAGGTACGCAACCGCGGATGTCCCTGCAATCTTTTCTTGCATAGAGGGAGAATCCTGGAATAGATAACTGATCTATTTACTTGCGCTTGACTTCGGCAAAAATAATGCAAGAAAAGGAAGTTGCTGTATCTACTGTTCGTCGGCCAACTTGTCTATAGGCTCTCCGGTAGGCAATGGTGCATTTCTGTCCACGCGGTACTTCAGTATCTCAGGAAAGTCATGTTTGACTATGACATTTCTGCCGACGGCGATTATCTCTGACTTGGGTATGTCAAACCTGTAATCATAGTGGCCAAACACTACGATCTTATCGTTAGTCTCCTTTACTATGTGGCCTAAGTGGTCTTCGTTGTTTGTCCTCACCCCCTTGTTGAATAGTGACTTTGGATATTGCCTCTCGTACGTCGCAAGATCCACATTTTCAGGCCGGGTCCAAGGGTCCTTTACTGCCTTCCCAGTCGGCAAGGGTTCTTCTCTACTTACCTTGTACTTCTTTGCTATCTCATGCATCGACATGTCAATAAGCACGTTTCCGCTCACAAACTTGATTTCCGACTTTGGTATATCATATCTGTCGTCACCGCCACCGAAAACGATTATCTTGTCATCGGTTTCCCTAACGACGTGTCCAACATGCGGCGAGTCCAGAGCCTTTACTCCTTTGTTGAAATATTTTCCGGATGTCATGAGATGAATTACTCACAGTGGTATTTAAGACAGCTTGGCACAGACCAAACCGCATCTGACCTGTACGGTACTTGTATCACAGCTTGAACAGCCTCTCCGAGTTGCGATACATCAAAAGCTCTCGTGCGTATTCAGACAGGTCTAGACTGGCAACAAACTTCAAGTACGACTCCATGTTGGATATCGGCCAGTCTGTGCCGTAAAGTAGGTACCGCGGCTCGCCGGCGTAGTTCAGAAGCTCCACTATCTTGTCTGCCATGAACTCTTCATAATAGTGCGTAAAGCCACCGATCACGAACCCGGATATGTCGGCGTAGACGTTCTTGTTCTTGTAAATCACTTCTTGACAATCCAAGATCCATGGGTTGCCGAGGTGGCACATCACTATCTTGAGCTCAGGATTGTCTACTGCCACCTCGTCGATGTTGAGAGGGTGCGAGTAGCGGAGCTTGCCCCTGGCACTGAAGGTGTCGCCGGTGTGGAACATCGCCGGCACTCCGTACTCCGCGCACAGGTCGTACACCTTCTGGTACCGCTTATCGTAAGGATAGTAGTGCTCGTAGCCGCAGTACAGCTTGATCCCCCTTATCCTGCCGTCCTTCAGGCACTCTTTGTAGAACTTCAAGTCGTCGTGGGTGTGGTTGTCAAGCGAGTAGCCTGCGACGATGCCGATGTTGTCATAATTTTTGGTAGCTTCGAGCAGCTGCGCCACCGATGGCCTGTCCTCGTTCACGACGTATGACGAAATGACGATTGCATGGTCGACGGCGCTTGCGTGCATGGCGTTGACCAGGTCCTGCACGCGCTCGTCAAGCGGCTTGAAGGGCGTGCCATCGTAGTGGTTGAGGTGGACGTGGCAGTCTATTATCTTCATTGCCTGTACTCCGGGTTTTTCCACTCGATGAAGGTGGCGTAGTTGAGCGACCGGCTGTCTTTCATGTAGTTTGGCAGTATCTTGACGAACCGGAATCCATTTTTGAGTTGGAACGACAGCACCGGGTCGTCAAGCTCTCCGGCGACTACCTTTCTGGCGTATTCTTCTGCAGACATCTTCTTTGAGTGTTCGCAGTAGTTGAACAGCCTGCCGCCAGCGATTATCCTGCGTAGGTTCAGGCGCACGGCAAGCTGCCTCCTTGCCTCGTAGAGCGCGCTGGCTATTCCCATCCTCCTCATCTCCGGGTGGGTCGACACGTCGGCGCCGTAGAGGCTGTCGCCTTTTGGGTTGTGGGTGGTGAACATACCTGCGCCTGTTATCTGGTTGTAGGTATGCTCGGCGTACTCTGACTCCAGCCGGACTATCAGGCTGCTGGCCGAACCTACAATGGTGCCTTCAAACTCTGCCACAAATTGCCCCTCAGGGAATATCCTGATGTGGCTTTTCAGGTGGTGCTCCTTCCATACAACGCCGTCTTTTGCCATGTAGGGGAAAGACTCCTGCTGGAGCTTGATTATGCCTGGTATGTCCTTATCCTCAAGCGTGCGCACGGCAACTTCAGCCGGCTCGGTCATAACTCGTGTTCTAGTCTACGTTACTAATTAAGCATCCGCGTTTTTTGCATGCAATCCCGTTTGCGAGCGGTCTGCAGGGGTTTGCTCATCATCATTAAATACATACCTTCTGTACTATCGGTGCAGTTGGAGCAGATAGAAGTCACGCTCTATCCGAACCAGGCAGAAGAAATAGAGGCAATACTTGAGGAGTTTCAGGTTCCTTACGTCAAGACTCCTGCAGAGTCGTACAAGATCCAGTGCTTC
>NZ_JACAEH010000019.1 GCF_013388945.1 Nitrososphaera sp.
GGTCACAAAAGACGAGATAAAGCACCTTGGCTGGCTCTCCCGGATAGAGCTTTCAGATGACGAGCTTGACAGATACACGTCGCAGATAGAGCAGATAATCGCGTACCTTGACACGCTTGACAGGATAGAGCTTGAAAAGGCCGAGCCAATAAAGGCAAGGAAAAAGTTCGCCGATCTTAGGCCGGACGAGTCGCACGCGTTCGGGGCTGACGCGCTTGGCACCAAGAACCGCAAGGACGGCTTTGTGAAGGGCCCGAGGATGGTCTAGATGCTTTACAAGCTGGACGCGGCAAGCGTCGCAAAAAAGGTGGCGGGGCGCGAGCTTTCTTCCGAGGAATACATCCACCAGGTGCTTGAGAGGATAGAGAAGGTCGAGCCCAAGGTGAACGCGTTTATCACGGTCAACAAGAAAGCGGTAGAGCAGGCGCGCGCACTTGACAGGGAAATTCGCGACGGAAAACCCGCTGGCCCGCTTGCCGGCGTCGCAGTCGCAGTCAAGGACAACATATCGACAAAAGGCATCAGGACGACCTGCGCGTCTAGGATGCTTGACGATTATGTCCCGCCGTACGACGCCACCGTTGTAAGGCGGTTGCAAGACGCCGGCGCGATTATAGTAGGAAAGGTCAACCTGGACGAGTTTGCCATGGGCTCGACGACAGAGTTCAGCCGTCATGGTCCCACCCGGAACCCTTGGGACATAAGCCGCGTGCCCGGAGGCTCGTCGGGCGGCAGCGCGGCAAGCGTGGCAGCCCTTGAATGCGCCGTCTCGCTTGGGTCTGACACCGGAGGCTCCGTGAGGTGCCCCGCAAGCTTTTGCTCAGTCGTAGGCTTGAAGCCGACGTACGGACTCGTGAGCAGGTTCGGCCTCGTCTCGTACGCAAACAGCCTCGAGCAGGTGGGGCCGGCAGGCAGGACGGTGGCCGACGTGGCGACGGTTCTTGGAGTCATAGCAGGCTTTGACGAGCACGACAACACCACTGCGGCAGGCAGGCCGTCGTACAGCGCATACAAAAAGCGGCCGCTCCGCGTCGGCCTTGTAAAGGAGTTCATCGAAGGCGCCGACGAGCAGGTGGTAAAAATAATCCGCGGCGCAGTCGACACGCTTGCAAAGGAAGGGTGCGCGTGCGAAGAAACGTCGCTTCCGTCGGTGAAGTACGCGCTTGCCTCCTACTACACAATAGCCATGGCCGAGGCTTCAAGCAACCTGTCAAGGTACGACAACATGCGCTACGGCTTTGAGTCAAGCCCCGAGGGCTACGAGTGGAACTCGTACTTCTCTCACGCAAGGGGCAACTTTGGCGAGGAGGTAAAGCGCAGGATAATCACAGGCTCTTATGTCCTGTCGTCGGGCTACTACGGAAAATACTATTTGAAGGCGCAGCAGGCGCGCTCGATAATAAGAAAAGAGCTGAAGTCGCTCTTCAAGAAATACGACGTGCTTGCAGGCCCGACGATGCCAATCCTGCCCTTCAAGATAGGCGAAAAGATAGACGACCCGCTAAAGATGTACCTTGTTGACGTCGACACCGTGGTCGCAAACCTTGCCGGCGTTCCTGCCATTTCTGTGCCTGCAGGGTTTGCCGGCGGCCTGCCGGTCGGCCTGCAACTGATGGCCGACGAGTTTTGCGAGCAGACGCTATTTGACGCAGCCGGGATGTTCGAGCAGGCCGCAGGCGTGCGGGGGAGCCCTGACCTCTGATGGAATACATGATAGGCCTTGAGATACACTGCCAGCTGACGGGCCTTGCAAGCAAGCTGTTCTGCCCGTGCGCGTGCAACTACCGCGGAAGCGAGCCCAACGCCAACACCTGCCCCGTGTGCCTGGGCCTGCCCGGGACCCTGCCGCTTCTGAACAAGAAGGCAGTCGAGTTTGCCGGCATGATATCGCTTGCGCTTGGATGCAGGATACCGGACGAGATAATGTTCTACCGCAAGAACTACTTTTACCCTGACCTTCCAAAGAACTTTCAGCTGACGCAGTACAACGCGTACGGCATAACGAGCATAGGAGTCGACGGCAAGCTTGCGTACGGAGAAAAATCAGCAAGGATAAGGCTCGTGCAACTTGAAGAGGACCCCGGCAGGCTGGTGTACGAGGGCGGGAGCATGGAAAAGAGCCTCTACACTCTTGTCGACTACAACAGGGCCGGCGTGCCGCTCGTCGAGATTGTGACAGAGCCTGACTTTACCGACCCCAAGGACGTCAGGGATTTTCTGAACAAGATAACGTCGATAGTGGAGCACCTTGGCATCTGCGACACGAACCTTGAAGGCGCGGTCAGGTGCGACGCCAACGTGTCGGTGGCCGGCGGCAACAGGGTGGAGATAAAGAACGTGAGCTCGTTTGCCGACGTGGAGAAAGCGCTGCGCTATGAAATGACACGGCAAAAGACAATGGTCTCTCGCGACATCGAAGTCAAGGCGGAGACTCGCCACTGGGACGACGCAAGGAAGGTGACAAAAGAGTCAAGGTCAAAGGAGGAGGAACAGGACTACCGCTACTTCCCAGAGCCCGACGTTCCGTCGATTGAACTTGGCGGCGATTTTACAAAATCGTTACAGAGGTCGATGCCCGAACTGCCTGACGCAAGAAAGGCGCGCTTTGAGTCGATGGGGCTGACGCCCCACGTGGCTGCAGTCCTCATCGACAACAAGGAGCTTGCCGACTTTTTCGAGTCCGCTATAAAGATGCACAACTCGCCAAAAGAGATTGCAAACTGGCTCGTGACGGATCTGATGGGATTTGTGGACGAGAAGGAAAAGGAGGCAGGCCACTACCTGTCGGGGATAAAGGCCGGGCCGGCGCACATTGCAGACTTGGCAAAGCTCGTCGAAGCCGGGACTGTCAACCGCGCGACTGCCAAGCAGATACTTGCGCAGGTAGTCGAAACGGGGGAGATGCCTTCAGACATTGCTAAAAAGACGCAGGTGACAAGGATAGACGACGCAGGCGCGCTTGCGCAGGCAGTAGACGCGGTGTTTGCTGCAGAGCCGTCGGCTGTAGCGGATGCAAAAAAGAACCCTGCAGCAGCCAACTTTTTGCTTGGCAAAGTCATGCAGCAGACAAAGGGAAGGGCCGACCCCAAGGCGGCGCTTGAACTGATACGCAAAAAGTTAGCTTGAGAGCTACTTTCCCAGAGCCGCCAGCCTTTCTGCGACGCTCTTTATCCTGTCCCTGTACGGCTCGATCCTCGCCTTGTCAGACTTGCTCAGGTCCTCAAAGTAAGAGACGTACCCGCCTATCTCCTTGAGCATGTCTTCAACAGTGCGGGGCTGTCCGCCGTGCATGCCAAAAGGCCAGCCGATCTCTTCTTTTGCTTTCTGCGTCAGCTCGTACTTGCCGTCGTCCCTCTTTCTTATCAGCTCCTCCTGCACAAGGGCTTCAAGCAGCGGGTACACGGACCCCGGCGACGGCCTCCACCAGCCTTTTGTCATCACTTCGATGTCGTCCATTATCTCTGCGCCGTTCTTGGGCGAGCGCTCGAGCATCGAAATGACAAACATCCTCAGCCCGCGCCTCCTTCTCATTTCCCAGCCAAATGGAAACATATCGAATTATCGATATCGATTTACCGATACGCGAATATAACCCTTTACGCCCTGAACCCCTGCGTCATCTCGTGGCATACCTTGCTGTGTTCAAGCGCCTCTTTTCTTTCGCTGTCCTTGTCGACGTCAAACACCCGGTTGCAGGTGTAGCAGCGAATAAGCATCATTTTTCCATGCACAGCGGCATTTTGCCCTGGTGCTTGTCCGCATAGTCTTTCAGCAGCTTTTGTCTTTCTTCTTCAAACGAAGGCGTGGGCATGTAGTGGAACCTTTTTGCATTTTTCGCGCATTGATCATTTAGCAGCTCTTCAAGCGACCTGCGCATGTTGGCGCTCCCGCCGATGTAGTGCACTTTCATGCTTGCATGCGTCACAAACACGCCGGCCTGCTCCGGCACTTTTTCTACGCCGGCCCTGTCAAAGTCTAGCCACTCTGACCAGCTCATTTCTCTTCCTTGTCCAGCTTTAGCGAGAGCGAGTTTATGCAGTACCTCATGCCTGTAGGGTTTGGCCCGTCGTCGAACAGGTGTCCCAGGTGTGCGCCGCACTTGCTGCACATGACCTCTGTCCTGACCATGCCGTAGCTCGTGTCTGTCTCTTCCTTGATGTTCTCGCCCTTTGCCGGCGCCCAGAACGACGGCCAGCCGGTGCCAGAGTCAAATTTCGTGTCAGACTTGAAGAGCTCGGCGCCGCATGCCGCGCACTTGTACGTGCCCCTGTCGTGGCAGTCCCAGTACTCGCCCGAAAACGGGCGCTCAGTCGCCTTGTTCCAGCACACCTCGCGCTGGTCGGGGCTCAGGTGCTCAAACTTTTCGTCAGCAGGCTTTTTGCCCATGTCCTTCATACGCTACTCTCCCTTCTTTTCTGCCTTTTCCTCGGCCTTGACCGACTTGGCTACCTTCTTTGTGTTTTCCAGATACGCCTGCGTCAGCGCAAGGTTGCCAAAGCCGATGGAGTTGAGCGACTCTGAAGGCACCATCACAATCGTGTTGCCCTGCACCTTTATCGACTCGTACAGCATGTTGGACTGCCTGAGCGCGTACGCGACAGGGTTTTCCGTGTAGACCTTGGAAGCCTCTTCAAACTGCTTTGCGACCAAAACCTCGGACTCGCCATAGGTGACCCTTGCGTTCTTCTCCCTTTCTGCCTGCGCCTGCATCTACATGGCGTCTTCAAGCTCTTTTGGTATCGCTACCTGCCTTATCTCGACTCCCGTCACCTCTATGCCCCAGCTGCTTGCCTCGCTTGCAATTATCGACTTGATGTGCAGGTTGACCTCCTCCCTCCTTGAGAGTATGTCCTGGAACACCGACGCGCCGATGTTGTTGCGGAGTGTGGTCTGCGACACCTGCTGGATCATGTCGTTAAAGTTCTCCACATTGAGGATGGAGTCCTTTGCCCTGTCCTCTATAATCCTGTAGCGCAAAATAGCGTCGATGGTCACGGGCACGTTGTCCTTTGTCAGCATGCGCTCGGCTGTAAACTCTCTTACCTTTTCGCGAATGTCGACTACAAGTATGCTGTCCACAAACGGAATCCTTGTCTGGACGCCGGGCCCCACCTGCCTCTGGAACCTCCCGAGCCTCAGGATAATCGCCCTCTCATACTGCTTGATTATCATGAGAAACGCCGAGATGATGACGCCCACCCCGATTGCTAAGGCTATGTACGCCACCACCGGCGTGTCAGTCGCGCTTGCAATCGCAAGCCCGACTGTGATTATCACTGCACCTGCTATGACATGGGACCCCGAACCCTTCTGGCTGACCAGGCGATCGAAAAACATGGCTCTTGCTGACATTTATGCCTCAATAGTATTTCGCAGAACAAGGATTTAGGGATTCTATTTCCTAGCCAGCTTCTCGAGGTGGTCTGCGACTATGGGCAAGAACGCGCCCACGTCGGTTACTATGCCGACTGCCTGCGCCGTGCCCCTGTCCACTAGTTTTGTGACGACAGGCTGGCTGATGTCTACTGCCACTACCTTTACCGAAGATGGCAGCATGTTGCCCACTGCTATGGAGTGGAGCATCGTGGAAAACATCAGCACCATCCTGGCGCCTTTGAGCACTTCCTTGTACTTGCGCTGCGCCTCTACGACATCGGTAACAACGTCGGGTATGGGCCCGTCGTCGCGGATGGACCCTGCCAGCACAAATGGGACGTTATGCCTGACACACTCGTACATCACGCCGGATTTCAGGATCTTCTTTTCTACCATCGCTTTCAGGCCGCCGGCCTTGAACACCTCGTTGATTGCGCGCATGTGGTTCCTGTGGCCCCTGACCGCAAGCGTGCCGTCCTTTACGTGCATGCCAAGCGACGTGCCCAGAAGCGCATTTTCTACATCATGTACTGCAATTGCGTTGCCTGCAAGCAGGCCATCAATATAGCCCATCCTTATCAGGCGCGCAAGCGCTTCCGACGCGCCCGAGTGCACCAGCACCGGACCTGACACCACTATTATCTTGCCGCCTGCCTTCTTGGTGTTGAATATGTCGCTTGCCACCTTGCGGGCGATGTGCTGCGTGGGCCGCTCGCTTGAGCTAGAGCTTGACATGAACTGGAATATGTCGACGCCCTCTCTGGGTCTCTCTACAGGTGTTATTTTCACGCCGCGCTCGCCCACCACGACCATGTCGCCTTTTTGCACGTCGCGGATCATCTTGCACTCTGCAGCCTTTTTCCTGGTGTCAAGCACGATGCACTTGTCCATCATCATGTTCTGCACGTCTATCCACTGGCCCCGGTAGTAGACCTGCGTCGGGTTGTTGGTCGTGCTGTAAAAGTCGTCGGGCATTACGTTGTCCTTTCTGGCAGGTTCCAGTTGCACCTCCTGCACGGAGATGGGCTGGGCGCCCTCGCGGTAGACCGCCTCAAGGAGCCTCTCGAGGTGCTCCTCGTCCCTGCCCTTCACAAGCAGGCGGGCGTAGCTTGGGTCCTTCTTCTTCTTGCCCACCGTGAACTCGAGGACCTGAAAGTCGCCCTTGAGGTCCATGACGGTGTCAAATATCCTCGTGAGTATCATCGAGTCTATGAGGTGACCCTTGACTTCGATCTCTTGCTCGCGCCGCGCCAAAGCTGATAACGGTATTTGCATTAAGCTAATAAAGTTATATCGGCAGCGAAAGCTTGCCGAAATACTCCTGCATGTTTCCCTCGGACTTCATCCTCGCCACTATCTCGTTTTTAGAGTCTTCGGGGAACCACTGCGCGATTGCCTTTGCAATGCCTTTGCTGTCGCAAAGTGCCAGCATGTAGCCCTGCTGTTCCTTTACGACTGCATAGAGGTTTTCCTCTCCGACCGGCTCCCACTTGTTGTCCTTGTTGTCCTTGAGCGCCAGCGCCGGCATGGCGTGGCCGGCGTATTTTGTGAGAAGCTCCTGCGCCGCCTTCACGCGCTTTTCGCCCATCTTGAGAGCCGTAAAGTACTGCATTATTTTCCTCTGGATTTTGCCGGCATTAAAGACTTTAGGATTTCAGTCAGCAAATCACTGTCCGTCGCGACGCCCCTGTGCGCGGAAGCGAAAAACTGGTCAAGAGAGTTCTTTGCCCTGCGCTCCTTTCTGTATCTGTCGGCCTGCAATGCCATCTCTAACTTGTCGATGCGGTGGACAAAGCGCGCCTCTTCTGTTTTGTTTTGCAGGTATTCAAGCCATGCTTTTTCATGGATTTTTCTTGCCTTTGCCGGTATGCAGGAGAGGATCTTTTTCATCGCCTTTTTTTCCTGCTCTACCTTTTTCCTTGCGGTTATCTCGCCGGGCATATAGTCGCCCACGACAGACTCTGCAAGGTCGTGCAGGATTATCATCCTCAATACTTTCCCGGTGTCAAGCCCCATGATGTCTGACAGCGCCATTCCTATTGCGCACATTGAATAGGTGTGGTCGGCAACTGATTCCGGGTTTTTGACACCTGCCTTTGCCGCCCAGCCGGCCCTGTCGACTGTCTTTAGCCCAAGGACCGCGTCAAAGAACGGCTGGAAATCCTTCATGCCCGACACTACGGGATGGCGCCTGCGCTTGCGGCGCCGGGCAGAATGTCAAAGACAAATGTGATGGCCGTGGTTGCAATAGCCATGGCCGCCGTTATTGCCAGTATCAAGAGCACGTTGCGCACCTGTCCCAACTTGTCAGATACAACCTGCCTTTCGCATTTATTCTTTATCAGGCTTTTTCCATGCGACGTCTGCGACGCCGAGGCGCTTGTTTGCAAGCCTGGCTGCTACAAAGAGCAGGTCCGCAAGCCTGTTCAGGTAGACAAGGATTGCCGGGTTTATCCTCTCGACTTTGGATAGCGCTACTGCCGCAGTCTCGGCGCGCCTTGAGACCCCCCGGCAAACATGGAGCATCGCCCCCGGGGTGCTTCCGCCGGGCAGGATAAAGAACGTGATGGGCGGCAATTCCGATTCTAGCCTGTCTATGATAGGCTCAAGCGCCGCTGCCATTTTTTCAGTCGTGCGGGGCGTGCCAAACTTGCTTGCCGGGTAGTCGGGGTCTGCAAGGTCAGAGCCCACCACGAAAAGGTCGTTCTGGACTTGCGTGAAAATGTCGGCAAGGTCGGCAAGAACTTCCTCTAACCTGAGCATGCAGACTGCCATGCCGATGGAGGAGTTGAGCTCGTCGACGGCGCCGTATGCGACTATCCTCGGGTGGTCCTTGCCTACCCGCCTGCCGCCTATGAGGCCGGTCTCGCCCTTGTCGCCGGTCCTTGTGTATATCTTCACGTGCTAGGATTCCTGCACAGGGGATTTAAGATTAGCTTCGTGCCTTTCCTTGAAGAACTGGACGAGCCTCAATGCGTCCATCTCCTTGAGGCTCTTTCTGTTCTCGACGATGTACGTGCGGAAGTTCTCGACGTCGCCAAGCTCGGGGTGCAGCCGCTTTGTCTCGTCGATGATGTCCTGGTAGTTGCGGTGCGGGAAGTAGATGCCCTTGGCAACTCTAACCATCACCTTCTTTGTGGCCTCTGAAATGACGCCCTTCTTTTTCGCCAGGTACAGGTTGTAGCGTATGTCTATCATGGCCTCTGACTGGAGGTGAAAGTCGCCGTCGGCAAAGGTCACGGCCACCTCGTCGTCGGCGTCAACCTTGCCTTTCTTGTACAGCTCAAACACCCTGCCTATTCCGACCATTCCAAACTTTTCAAGCTCGACTGCCCTGAGCGCGCCGAGGCTTGCCGCGCCCGCAAGAAGCACTCCTTCCCGCCTTGCAAGCTGGTATACTTCAATCGGCGTTGGCGGGTAGTCCTGCAAAAACACGCCGTCCACAAGGCCTACCATCCCCACGTCGGGGCTTGCGGCCAGCCTCAAGAGGTCGCCCTTTTTCGCCGGCGGCCTATAGTCTGCGTCGGGAAAAAGCGTCCTTGCCTTTTCGTGGCTCAAAGACGGCCCGAGGAAGATTATTGGTTTTGCCATTGCCCAAAGCACTCCTTTGCGCGCCTTCCCATCACCGACTTTGTTATCTTGAAAGTCTCGAGTCCCGGCACTATCGCCCTGACCACCGGTATGCCAAGCTCCGGGTTTGTCAGGTCCACGATTATGGCCCTGCCAAGGCCGGCGGCTGCAAGCCGCGACTTGACGAACTTGATGTCGTCAAGTATGTCTTCGTGAAAGTACGTCTTGACCTCTGAAAACCTGATCTTTTCTTTTGACGGCATGAACTGCCATGCCCGCTTGTCGTCGGTGTTGTTCTCGCCGTACCTTATCTTGCGCAGGTCGTCCCGGGCCCCCTGGATGTTTGCGGCGCGAGTCTGAGAGACCTCGGTTATCGCCCGCAAGAGCGCTATCCGTGCGTCGGGGTGCGTGCCGTGGCCCTCTGCCAGGTAGCCATAGTCGTGCGTCACCCACTCGATGCTCGACGCATTGAAGGTGGGAACGCCGATGTCAGACGTGATGTCCTTTATTATCAGAGGTATGCCGGCTTTATCGAAATGCGCGACAAGGTTCTGCACAGGCTCAAAGTCGATGCCGGTGATGTCGACTTCGGGGAATATGCCGGGGTCGTCGACGAACCTGTCTGACTGTATGGGCGACACTGGAATGCCTGCCGCATGCAGCGAGTGCGCGATGTGGCGCAGTATGTGGAACGGGATTGCGCTTGCGCGAAGCTCTGCAACGCTCATCGCGTCGCGCTCTATGACCTCGCAAAGCGCGTGGCACACCGCCTCTTCCGGGACGTTTCCAGAGGCTAGGCCGTTTGTGTGGAAGTACGAAAACGGGTTGACTGCAGGCGGCGCGGGGTTGTACCGAAAGAGCGCGATTGACGCCGGGACCATCACCTCCTTTCCCGTCCCGAGGTCAAAGCCGGCAACAAAGTCCATCAGCATGTCGTCCCTGTACTCAAAGCGCGTCGGCTCGACTATCTCGTCGGGGTGGAGCACGTCGTGGCTCTTTGAGAGCTCTGCATAGCTTGAGCGCACAAAGTTCCTCGGTCCTCCTGCAGGGAGCGACGAGTACCTTTCGATGCTCTCCATCAGCGCGCTTGCCATTGCGTGCTCGCGCGTCGGGCCCTTGCCGCTGTACACCCAGATGTAGTCCTCTGTTCCCGGAAGCACTGCAGAATAATTCGGTATCCTGAGCACGTCCATGTCGGTAATGTCTGCAAGGCGCGTGACTCCTATTTTTTTTGCAAGCGGGACGACTTTCTGCAGAGTTTCGCTGGCAGGCTTGATCCTCGACGTGCCGTTTGAGGTCCACTTTTTCCTGCTTTGAAGCTCCAAGACTACCGGGCAAAATGCTCCCAAAAGTGCATATCAAGCTTTGCACTGCAGCGCAGAGCATTCCGGGAGCTTATCTATCGTAAATCCCAAAGGACCCACATGGCAAACATTACTGAACAGAAAAGCGAGGCGCAGGCGGCGTACGAGGAGATAAAATCGCGGTACCTGCAGATGCAGGCGTCGATAAAGAAGCATTTCCCAAAGGTGGACTCGAGGCTGGTGAGGGAGCTTTTGATGCACAGCGCAGATGCAACCGAGGGGACGAGGCTGTTCTCGCTTGAGGTGCTGGCAAAGGAAGGCACAAACCCGGAAAAAGCAAGGGACTACTTTCTAAGCAAGACGGGCAAGGTCCCAAGCTCGTACGAGCACGGCACGCACTACCTTGTCAACGTGCTCTTGACGTTTGAGCTGTTGCAGGACATCCAGAGCTACCCTGAAGTCGAGTACATAACCGGAAGCTACGTCGGAGTCACAAGCGCCGTGTCGCAGATACACTACCACAGGGGCGCCGACGAGCAGAGCAGGATAATGGACGACTGAAAAACGATTATTTATCCTTCTTTTTCATTATTTTTCATGGACACGCCGAGGGAGCTTGAATGGTACCTGCGCGACCACTTTTTCAAGCAGGCCGGAAAGGGCAGGCCGCAGCTCGCAAGGAGCGCCATTGCAGGCGAGATGGTCAGCGTCTACCTGCGATACCGAGACTATGATCCGCAGGAGCTTGGCAGGCTAATCTCGCCGGTGATAGACAACCTCGTCTCAAACAGGGTGCTCTTGCAGGACGAGGACGCCATAACGACGTCGTCAGCGCTTTTCCGCATGCAGTGCGCCACATGCTACTACGTCAGCTACCTTGTCGACGCAGAGGCCCGGGCGTGCCAGCGCTGCGCGGGAACGAACCTGCACGAGTTCCCCAAGAAGAAATAAGCTTTTTTAGTCCATCGGCGTCTACCCTGCATGTTGCCTACTGCACATGACGAACTGTGCAAGAACGTCTTTGCGATAGACCCCGCCATCAGGTTTGCCGGCGTGATAAACAAGATGGGCAAGCTCCTGGCAGGGGGCATGAGGGACGGCCTTTCGCCTTTAGAGTCTGTAAAGGACATGAACAAGCTATACATCGAGATGGCGCTGAGGGCCGCCATGCGGCAGGAGTTTGACAAGGAGTTCGGACCCACCATCTACTCGTTTTCAGAGCGGGAAAAGATCAAGATAGCGACCTTTCCTATGAAGCAGGGCAACTTTCTTTTGATATCCATGGAAAGGGGCAAGCCGCACGACAAAATAATAAGCAGGATACTTGAACTCGTACGCTGATGCCAAAGCGACGCAGGGCGCGCGAGGACGACGAGCTTGTGCCGCCAAAAAAGATAACCGGAAAGGAGCTTTCCGAAATAGAAGAACTGAGCGCACGGCTGACGGCGCTTGTTGAGACGCTCGACGAGCGGGGCGTAATCAACAAGAAGGAATACGACAGGATAGTCGCGATGCGGCTGCACGAGATTTCAAAGGCAGCCGCGATAGAAGAGCTGGACGAGGAGCTGTAGAGTGCAAACAGGCAGGACTCTTGCGCTTTCGATGGCGTCCGGCATGGCAGCCGCTGCCGTGCTTGTGGCGATGAACTACCTTGTCGCCGGGCCATACGTCAGCGAGCTCGAATTCCAGTACATCGACATCAAGCTTGCAGAAGGGTTCTACATTGAAGAGGACATCGATCAGGCGCTACAGGCGCAGCATTTCTGGCGCGCCGGCTTTCCTGTAATCATGGGGATCAGCGGCGGGGCGCTCGTCGCACTTGCATACGCAAGGCGCGGCAAGGGCGCCTTCATGGTCGCGCTTTCCGTGGCCGCAGTCTCGTGGTTCTCCCTCTACGTCATGCCTGCTTTGAAGTATCCCCTCGTGCCGGACGTGCTCTTTGACCCTGCGGCTGCAGGCCAGTACGCGGTACTTTTTGCGGGCTACTCTGCTGCTTCAGGCCTTGCGGCCCTTGGGACGGCGATAGGGTTTGCCAAGACTGGAAGAAAGAACTGGTATTTTGGAGCAGCTGGTGCCTACCTTGCCATCGTTGCAGGGTTGTACGCCGTTTTTCCAAGCCTGCCCGAGCCGGAATTTTACGACATGGCATTGCTTGGGCAGTGGCGTTCTGCTACTGCGGCAGGCATGACCGCGTTCTGGTTCACGCTTGGCATCCTTGCAGGCGCGCTACTGGAAAGGGAAGAGAAGAAAGGCGCCGGGAGAGGGATTTGAACCCTCGGGACCTTTACAGGTCACAAGCTGGCTGGAAGATTTTCCAGGCTTGCGCCCTCCCAGGCTAGGCGACCCCGGCAGCCGACATCGCTTTGCGCACTTCTGTATATATTTCCATGTGCCTTGGGGCTTTGTAAAAAAAGCTAGCCCGGTCTGGCTGATTCATTACAAACAAAACGGGAGGCGACACGCCCGGTCTGCCTTAAAAGAACCAATTCCTGCGGCGGGAATCTTCTGTCGCCTGAATTGCACCATTTTTTCGTGCTCAAAATGGTGCAGGGTGCACCATTTTTCCACGCTCAGCTGGATAGAAAAGTGGCCGGATCCGCTGTGCAACGGATCCAATCCTGGCTTAAAGGATGTGCAGGCAAAAGTATCGAGAGGCGACTTTTTTACAAAGCCGCGCCTTGGCAAAGATAGAAATTGAGGTTAGGCCGTTTTATCCTTGATTTTGAGTAACCAGGGGCTTTCTGACAGCTGCAAGCTCTCCAACCACGCGGACTGCGACGACTGCATGTGCAAGTGCCACATCCCCGGGACCATGGAGAACCTTGCGAGGAACATCGCCAAGCTGGAGCGCAAGCGTCCCGGCATCGGCGAGACCCTCTGACTTTTCTTTCAGCGCAAAAAGGCGCGCATCCTGCTTACGATAATGTCTGCGCCCGTGCCGGTTATCTCTGAAAGAGCACTTTCAATCTCTTCGATGGACGAGCATGGAGGCTTGCCGATCCTGAGCCCGTACTTGTTCTGGAGCGCCATTATCATGGCGTCGACGGAATCCTCACCAAAGACGCCCATGGCCTCCCTGAGGGCCCTCTCGAGGCGTGTGCAATAGCCTGCATCCTCGCGGTTCTCGGAGGCCATTCACTGACCTAGTGTGCGCAAACTGATAATCTTTTCGTCAAAAGTCGTCGTCGCTTTCAAGCTTGCCAAGGTCGACCTCGGACGCTGCCGCCTGCGGGGCGACTGCCTGCTCACCCCTTGAGCGCCACGCCTTGGAGTAGGTGTCCGGCTTCATTATGAGGCGCTTCATGACAAAGGCCACGCCCTTGGCGTTTTCCTCTATCTGCTCCCTTGTCATCGCAGCCTCGCCGAGGCCTATAATCTCGCCTTTTAGCGTATAGACGCCAACAAGCTCGCCTGCGCGAAGGTCAGATGGGACTGCTATTACGCCCGGGACTGCAAGCGGCGCGCCGTGGCACAGCGCGTCCACCGCCGTGTCCCTGACTGTAACGCCGCGGATCCCTTCAAGGCATTTTTCTATCGGGAGCACCAGCCTGCGCAGCTTGTCCTCGTCGCCTGCCTCCTTGAAGCGCTGGTATGCGTCTGAAAGGTCGTGCAGGCGCACCAGCCCGTCTTTTTCGTAGAGGTTGCTCACCTGCGTCCTGCGAAGCTCCACCATCGTTGCGCCCGGCGACAGGACCTCGCCCACGTCGTAGATTATCTTGCGTATGTACGTGCCTGCCTGGCACAGCACGCGCATCAGCACCAGCCTGTCATAGTCCTCGATGTAGTCAAACTCGTAGACTGTCCGGACGCGCGTCACGCGCTTTACCGACGAGCGCTGCGGCGGGCGCTGGTATATCTCACCCGTGAACTCTTTCATTACTTTTCTCACGCGCTCTGCAGGGACATGAGTGTGCAGCCTTGCAAGCGCATAGTACTCCTTGGGGCCGATGAGGAGAACGCCAAGCGCCTTGGTGCCCTCGCCGAGGCCCAGCGGCAGCAAGCCAGTGGCGCCGGGATCCAAGGTGCCCGAGTGCCCCGCCTTCTCTATTTCCAGGATGCGCTTGACCCACGCCACGACCTCGTGGCTTGTGGGGCCGGCAGGCTTGTCCACAAGTATCATGCCGTACTGCAAAAGATCTGGAATCGGGCGCCTGTCAGGATAGTGGCCGTACTTGTCGTCGGTCACGTCGTCGTCCACGTTGACAAGGTTCTGGAGCTGGGGGAGCATTCTACCTACCCACTTGGCGCCTGACTATGAGCTTTGACACCTCTATCAGGGCGTCGAGGGACAGCCTGTCCGTGTTGAGCGCGTAGTCAAACACTGACAGGTCCTCTCCAAAGCTAAAGCCGTACAGGTTTCTGTATATCTTGACGTTCTCTGCGTCGCGCAGAGATACTATCTTTTCTGCCTCCTTGACCGTTATGCCGTCGCGGTTTGCCATCCTTGACGCCCTGTTTTTGGGCGAGCCTTTCAGCCAGAACTTGATGATGCTCTCGTCCTTTACGAGCCACGGGAGCGTGTAGCTTGTTATCACGGCGTTCTCTTTCTTCAATATCTGCTCCAGCCTCTTGTCGACCTGCTTGTCAAACGAGGGGTCGCGCTTGCGCTCTGCCATGAACTTTTTTGCCTCCGGCGTGTCCCACCAGTCCTCCCTTGAAGTGGCGCTGGAATACCCTTTTTCGTGTGCAAGCATCTTCAGTATGTCGCCCCCGTTGTACGTGACAAGCCCGAACTCCTTTGCAAGCTCGCTTGCCATGGTGGTCTTGCCGACGGCAGGCCAGCCGGATATCACGACGCTGAACCTTGACATGTCACATGCCTGTCATGCCGGTCTTGGTCACCCTGGACACTATCCCTGAGAAGGCAAAGGAGGTCAGCAGGAACCATCCCCAGAGGTAGACCTCGCCGGGGACCACGCATGCGCCCTTGGGGTTGCCCTGGTCGTCGAGCTGCTGGTGGTTGGTCACGTCCTCGTCGCTGCACATTATCCACGGTATGAAAATGGGAGAAACGTTTACCACCTGGCCAAATATCGCCGGGAACACGAATATCCAGATCATGAAGGACGGTATCATGTAGATGAACATGGGGCGCATCTGCTGCTGTTGCACCTCCATTGCCATCTTGTTGACGTAGGCCTGCTTCTTCTTCAGCTCCTCGATGCGGGGCTTGTCTCCCTTTCTCACGGCGTCGGTGTAGGCCTTGCGCCACTCGTTTGTCTCCTTCATTATCTTGTTGGTGCGCTCGATGTCCGTGGTCTTTTTGCGGAGCATCGCAAAGCCAAAGCTCATGGCGACAGAGATTGCAAGCGCAACAATGGACGCCGATATCATGTCCGGAAATATCGGGTTCCTGGTATACTGGGGCGTGAAAAGCTGCAGTATTATGCTACCAAAGTCTATCATTTAGTTCCAACTCCAAGTATCCTTGCTATCCCTTCTGCCGCCTCATCAACCTTGCCGTCGTCGTTGAGAACTATCGCAAAGGGCGCGCCGGTTATCACCGAGCAGGAGGCCAGCATCATCTTTGAGATGTCTAGGTCATTTTTAATGGCTTCGGCTGACGCCTCGTCGCGTTTGCGGGTCGGGTCGTTCCTGCGCCTGTCGGCTATCTGTTTCGGGTCTGCCGCTACCATTATCAGGTTTGTGGGGTTCATTATCGTGACAAGGCGCATGGGCAGGCCGGGATAGTATCCCTCGTCCGTGCTTATGAAAAGGTGCGTGTCGACAATCACAATGTCGTTTTTCATCTCTGCGATGTGTCGCGCGGCCGACTCTTGCAGCTGGCGCTGCTTTTCCACTGGGAGCCTGCGCATCTCGTCGCGGTCCTTGACGCCCAGCTTTTGCGCCTCTTCAAACATCAGCGTGCCATAGGTGACTATGGTCGCATTGCGCTTTTTTGACAAGAGCTCTGCTGCGCGGGTGATGACCGTCGTCTTGCCGACTCCGGGTATCCCGACGATGATTGCGCGCTTATTTCCTGCCAAGGAGGGCCGCCAGTTTGGGCATGTATGTGTCTATCTGCTCTTTGACAAGCGTCTGGTAGTAGCTTACCATGATGTTTACCATCAGGAGTATGCCTGTCCCGGACCCAAAGACGCCCAGCATGTCAGACAGCGCCGCAAGAAGCCCGATTATGACGCCGGATATTATCGTGAGCGACGGGATGTAGCGATTGAGCAGCGTCTCGACAGAACCTTCCGAGCGCCTGAAGCCTGGCACCTGCACGTCGGCGTCAAGCAGGTTCCGGGCAGCGGTCCTTGCGGAAAGGCCTCCAAGCTCGACCCAGAGCCTTGAAAATACCGTGACTATGCCTGTAAAGAACACGACGTATATGGCCGCGCGCACAGGGTCTGCGACCATGGCCTCCAGGCTGCGCGGGCCGGTGATGTAGTACAGTATGCCGCCTGTCGGCGTCTGCTGCTGTTCGGCGTCAAACTGCGCAATCCAGTTGAAGAACGGGTTGGAGTTGTTGGGGTTGTAGTTTGCCCACATCATCTGGCCCATGAATATGCCGTTTGCGATGAGCGCCGACGCCAGGATGACAGGAATGACTGACGTGTACAGCAGCTTGATTGGATACACAGCAGTAAAGCCCCTGTACTTTGTGGAGACGATGGGTATGTCGACATGTATGCCCTCGATATACACGAGTATGAGTATGACTGCGACTGTGAGCGACAGGCCGAATATGCTTGGAAGCTGGCCCGAGCGGAATATGGCGTCCTGAACGTGGCCGTCAAAGCCGGCCTGGATGGTAAAGGGCGCGATGCCAATAGGCCCGTCAGGCGCAGGTAGAGGCGAGAACACGCTCCACAGAATAGTCTGGGCGATGCCTGCCATGATGAACAGCGACAATCCAGAACCCACGCCCCAGCCCTTCTGCACCATCTCGTCCATCAGCATGACGAGGAACGACGCGAAGATCAGCTGCGCAATGACAACGGGTATGATGTCCGCGTGCGCAACAAGCGGGCCATATACTGAGAAGCCGTACAGCCCGCCCTCTGCCACTATGACTATTATCGTCACTATCTTTGTTGCAGACGTGAAGAGCGACCTGTCGTCGGGGTTCTTGAAGTCCAGCCTGATGAGGTCGGAGCCCTTCAAGAGCTGCATGAGCAGGCCTGCCGTGACTATGGGCCCGATGCCAAGCTCCATCAGCGTGCCTTGCTGCGCGGCGAAAATTACCCTTGCAAATGCGAGGAAGTCAAATTGCGGGTCGTCCGTGACGCCGTAAAGCGGGATCTGGCCCATGATGAGGTATGCAAATAACGCGATTCCGGTCCAGACGAATTTTTCAGTCAGGGAGATCTTTTTCTTGGGCTTGGGGACTTGCGGGACATAGGCTGAAGCGCTTCTTATGATGCGCCTGAGCCCTGTCTCATTCTGCCTCGTGCTCATCGGAGATAACCTCGCCGCCTGCGGCCTCGATTTTTGACTTGGCTTTCTCGGAGACCTTGGCAACCTTGACAGTGAACGCGCCGCCTATCTTGCCTCCGCCCAGCAGCTTGTCGTATCCAAGCGAGGTCAGATCCAGGACGACTTTGCCTCTCTCTTCCTTGCCGTGCTTTGCAAAGACCACGTCCAGGTCGCGCACGTTTAGCCACCTGTTTACGACGTTGCGGTTGAGAGAGTTGAAAGCGTCATGCCCAAAGTGGTCCGGCTCCTCGATTACAGTCCTTATGAAGAAGTGCTTGTGCTTGCCGGCGCCGCCGATGCCTCCTCGGCTTCCAGCCTGCCTGTGCTGGCCTACTTGGCCCCAGCCGCAGTACCTGCTGCCTCTTTGCCGTCTGCTTTTTCTAAATCTGGTAGCCATAATCATCACTGTTGTGCTGGAATTGATTCACGTTCTGCTGTCACCTTAATTAAGTCTTACTAGAGCATCCGCTTCACGATCTCGGCCAGCTCCTTGTCGTCGCCGAGAACGCCCGCCTGCGCATACTGCTGCTTTGTCTTTCTCTTGAATCCGCCCTTTGGTGGCGAGAGTGCAAACCATGGCTTCAGCCCTTCTATCTTTGACATCGCCACCTTGTTGTCCGCAATTGCCGCCGCCAGGTCGTCCATGCTCTTGTACTCCTTCGGCAGGTCGGCCTTTGTTATGGGCTTGTAGCCCGCCTTTCTGCCACGCTTTTCGAGGAGCTCCTTTACCATGCCCGAATCGGCCTTTGTCCAGGCGACGACTTCCTTGACCTTCCTGAGCATGCCAAGCGACTCTTCGGTTTCTGGCACCAGAGTAGCGCGGAAGCGCTTGTCTAGGTTGAGGCCGTCAAGCGTGGTCCTCGCCCACGTCGGGATGTTGACCGTTCCTTTTATTCTGACAACAAGATACGCCATAACCATCAACCCACGCTGTAGGTGCTTCTCAGGGCGTTGAATATCGCTTTTGTCGTGGACGACATGGTGTTAGTAGAGCCAAACGACTTTGTCCACGCGTCCTTGAGTCCTGCAAGCTTTAGCAGGTTGCGGATGTTCTCGCCAGCAACTAGCCCAAGGCCCCTTGGACCCGGAACGATGTCTATTGTTACGCTGCCGCCCTTGCCCCTCACCTTGAACGGCACTGAGTGTAATTGGTTGCACCTGCATTCCCAGCTTCCGCACCCGAGCTTTACCGGGATGACGTTGAGGTAAGCGGCGTTTGTTGCCTTGTCTATTGCCATCCTCATCTGCGCTGCCTTGCCCTTGCCGATTCCAAACCAGCCGGCCTCGTTGCCTACAGCGACGAGCGCGTTAAAGCGCGTCATCTCGCCGGCGTCCGTCTGCTTTTGAACTATGCCGACGTGGACCACCTGGCTCTTGATGTCAGGCAATAGGTGCTTGACAATCTCTGATTCCTGTATCCTGAGGCCGTTTTCGTATATCTGATCCATCGAGTTTATCTTGCCTGCAAGGACCATCTGCCCTAGAGTCGTCCTAGGCTTCCACTCTACCTGCTGTTCCTGCCTTGAAAAGTGACTCACTTCTTCTTGCCCTCCTTGGGTTTCTTCTCAGCCTTGGCCTCTTTCTTTGGTTCCTTACCGCCCTTTGGCTTGGCTTCCTTCTTGGGCGCCTCTTTCTTCTCTTTCGGTGCCCTCGGCTCTGCAGGCTTGCCGGTTATCTTGGTCCTTACCTCGTCAAAGTGGGAAGGATAGTCCTCCGGCTTGAGGCCGTTCTTCAAAAGAGCTGAAAACCGTGAATTGTATTCCTGCTGGTCTGACTTCAACGCGTTTGCATAGTCGGCGATGTGCTGGCCGGATATTCTCTCGTCTGACGGCACAGATTCTTCAGATATCGGCATGTTCACGCCTGCATCTGCAATGCCCTTGGCGCACGCTGCGACCCTCGTGGTAAAGTGCTCCTTGCCGATGTACAGCACCGCCTTGCTGGTGCCCTTTTCAAGCGCCTTCTTGCCAAGGAGCAGGCCTGTCAGGTAGCACGCTGGCAGGTTGTTTGTAGAGCCCTTCCAGCCGTGCTTGGCAAGCTCGTGGCTGTGCGCTGAAGCTATAACCCTGTCGCCTGTTGGCGTGGCCTTTATCACCTGCGCCGATACGTTCTGGTCCGTGACTCTGACTGTGGCAAACGAGTGCCTGCCGATGATGACGGCGGCCCTCTTGCGGTAATTGGTCTTGTCAAGCCTTATCCTCTTGAGAGTATGCACAAAAGTCAACTAGTATCATTCACCCTTTCCAATGCGATAGGGGTCAAAAAATTCTATAGCACTTATAAACGTTCATAGCTGGCGTTCACTCTCTTGGCGATTGACGCCGCAAACGCGCCCGCCCCCACGCCGTTGTCGATGTTGACCACCGCAAGCCCGAGCGTGCAGCTCTGCAGCATCGACGCAAGTGCGGCGACGCCTTCAGATCCAAAGCCATAGCCCACCGATGTGGGCACGCCTACCACAGGCACGTCAACCATCGACGCAACCACCGACGCAAGCGCGCCTTCCATCCCGGCGACGACGACTATGGCGCCCACCTTTTTTGAGAGCATGTCTTTGAGCGCAGGGAACAGCCTGTGCATGCCTGCGATGCCGACATCATAGCTTGTTATCGCCTTGCAGCCCATCGCCTCTGCAACAAGGCGCGCCTCTTCTGCGACCCCGATGTCAGATGTGCCGGCCGCCACAACGCCTACAGTGCCGCGGTTCTTTTGCGCCGGCTTGTCGATGACAAGAATAGTAGTGCTGTTCCTGCCGGTCTCCACCTTCAGCCCTTTTTTCTGAAGCGCAGAGACGAGCCTTTTCAGGTCACGCTTTTTTATCCTGCTCACCACAACCCGGCCGCTTCTTTTGGCAGAAGCGACGGCTATCTTGACAGTGTCGGCGTACTCTTTGCGCTCTGCCAGGATTATCTCGGGCAGGCCCTTTCGGGGCTCCCTGCCGACGTCCAGCTTTGCAATATCCTCGACGTGCTCGATTGCGCTTATTGCTATCTGCTTCTGCGCCTCCTCAAAGCTGATTGCGCCCCTTGCGAACCTGTCAAGGATTGTGCGTAAGTCCAAGCAGATTACGATTGACGATATCGGGATAAAAGGTTTGGTGAAATTAGAGGGGGAGGGCCGCGATTGCTTCCTTGACGCTTGCCACTCCTTTGTTAAAGACGTCCTGCTCAAAGCCGTCCAGCTTGAGCTCGATTATCTTTTCGACGCCGCCAGCGCCAATGACAGCAGGCACGCCGATGCAGATGTCAGACACGCCGTACTGGCCCTGCAGGTACGCAGAGACGGGTATCACCATCTTTTTGTCCTTTGCCATCGACTCTATCATGGTCGCGACCGCGTTGCCCGGCGCATACACCGTTGCGCCCTTTAGCGCAATGACATCGGCTGCGACCTTCTTTGTCTTTTCAAAGATCTCGTGCGCCTTTTCCTTTGAGATAAAGTCGTGGAGCGGTATGCCGCCAAGCGACGAGTAGCGGGTGAGCGGGAGCATGTTCTCGCCGTGCTCTGAAATCACCATCGCCTGTATGGAGTCGCGCGAGACGCCTGTAGCCTCCTGTATAAAGCTCTTGAACCTAGACAGGTCGAGCATGCCTCCCATGCCCATCACCTTGCTCTTTGCAGAGCCGATAGTCTTGAGCGCAAGGTAGGTCATCGGGTCAAGCGGGTTTGTAACTACAATCACCGTGGCATCCTTTGCGTACGTCGCTATCTTGGACGCGACGTCCTTGACTATTCCTGCGTTTGTCTTTAAAAGATCCATCCTTGTCATGCCCGGCTTGCGCCCGACGCCGGCGACAAGCACGACATAGTCTGAGCCGCGCATGTCTTCATAGTTGTTGGAGCCCCTTGCAATGGAGTCGGAGCCCCTCTCGGAGAGCTGGTGGTTTATGTCCATCGCCTCGCCCTGCGGCAGGCCCTGCACGATGTCAAGCAGCAATATGTCGTCGAGTTCTCTCAGGCCGCAGTTGAGGGCGGCAGAAGCGCCAACTTTGCCGGATCCAATAACGGTTATTGTCATTTGTGGTGCTAGCGCGCTGGATTACTTATAAACCTACAAACTGTCAGGCTCAGTCGGGCAAGTCTGATCTAGTCAGGGGTAGCGCACTGCCCAACTTAATTATCGGCACGGCGAATATTCCATCATGTCCATTCAGATCGAAAACTTTGACGTGCAAAATGTATCTATATCCGCTCCCTTTGAGCGAGTCTTTTCATACATTGCCGATCCAGCGAACCTGCCAAGATGGACGAACGCGTTTGCCAAAGCAGACGAAACAAGCGCCGTTATGGTAACCCCTAACGGGGAACTCAAAATCGGACTCAAAACAAAAGCCTCAAAGGAGCACGGCACGGTTGACTGGTACATGACCATGCCTGACGGCAGCGTCGGAGCAGCGTTCTCTAGAGCGACTCCAAACGGGTCCGGAACGGTATACACTTTTGTCCTGATGGCTCCTCCTGTTCCTGTGGAGCAAATCGAAGGAACCCTCAAGCAGCAGAAGGAGATCCTGCGCAAGGAGCTTGAAAAGCTCAAAGGAATTCTGGAGGGTGCCAGCCCTTAGCCGAACACCTGCGAGTGCTTTCTCAAAACTGATCGCAGATCAGCTTTAAATTGAGCAGCTGCTGACACAAAGAGCGTGTCAGGGAAAAAGGGGGGAGGTAAGCGCGACGACAGCTATTTTGCGGCCGAGAGGCGAAAGAACAAGAACACACGCCTGTTGCTCATCGGGGCCGGCATCGGCGTCGCCATCGCGGCTGTAGCAGCTGCATTTGCGTACCAATCCATCAACCCTCCAGACCCTTACGTCCTTGGCTCTGCGCACGAACACGCCGTGTTTGCAGTAATCCTTGACGGGCAAAAAATAGACTTTTCGCAGGACAAGTACCAGGTCAAGTCGCGGTTCATACACGTCGAGAACAACGACGGGACGACGATTCATCGTCACGCCGTAGGTGTGCCTTTTGAATTCTTCCTTGAAAGCGTCGGCATGGGAATACAGGGCGACTGCTTTGTCCGCGACGACGGCCAGCAATTCTGCGACGACGGAGGCAAGCAGCTCAGGTTCTTTGTCAACGGCGAAGAGGTCGACCTGCTCGCCAACTATGTTGTGGAGGACGAGGACCGTGTGCTTGTGATATACGGCAACCAGACCGATGAGGAGATCCAGCAGGAACTTACCCTGCTTGATGAGACGCCGGTCAAGAAGTAAACGTGATATAAAGCGCCACTCAATGACTTGCATGGCAAAGCTAGCGGTCATTGACTGCCAGGTCGCCGGGATCGCCGGCGACATGCTGATGTCGGCCCTTGTGGACGCCGGCGCTGACAGGAAAAAGGTAGCCGATGCAATCTTTGCCTGCCAGAAATTCCTGAAGGGAAGCAAGATAACCAAGGTGTCGTTTGACAAAATAACAACACACGGGTTTTACGCGACGCAGCTTGCGCTTGTCTGCAAGGACAGCGTGCACGAGCGCAAAGGGGCGGAGATGACAGGCGCGCTTGAAAAGACCTGCGACCTGCTCGGCATATCCGGCAAGGCGCGCAGGTTTGCCGAGTCGTCGCTCAAATCGATAATATCTGCCGAAGCCACAATCCACGGCGAGAGCCCGGACAGCGTCCACCTGCACGAGGCGTCAAGCATAGACACGCTTGCAGACATTGTGGGCTGCGCGGTCGCGCTAGACGACCTCGGGCTGTTTGACGCACAGGTGTATTCCACAAAAATAGCGGTGGGCGCCGGCACGCTGAAGTTCTCGCACGGCAAGGTGCCAAACCCTGCCGATGCAGTACTGCACATATTCAAGGGCCGGCAGTTTGTGCTCGAAGGCGGGCAGGCAAAAGACGAGCTTGCCACGCCCACCGGCTCCGCACTTCTTGCCAATATTGCCCAGAAAAGCGTCGACTCGTACCCGCCCATCACCGTGGAAAAAATCGGCTACGGGGCAGGCTGCAAGAAATTCGCCGGCTTTGCCAACCTTGTCAGGGTTACGATAGGCACGGCGCCGGCTGCGGCTGAAAAAGACACGGTGTGCCTCGTGGAGACAAACGTCGACGACGTAACCGGCGAGACTCTTGGCAACCTCATAGAAAAGCTGACCGAGGCCGGCGCAAAGGACGTGACCGTCCTGACGGGCACCGGCAAGAAGGGCCGGCCCTCCCATCTCGTGAGGGTTATATGCGATAACAGGCTACAGGACGCCATGCTCGACGTGCTGTTTGGCGAGACCGGGACTCTTGGCGCCCGGATACAGCAGGTGGAAAGGGTGGTTCTTCCCCGCGAAATAATCACAGTGCCGGTAAAGATAGCGGGCAGCACGTTCAACGTCCACGTCAAGGTCGCCAAGGACGCTGCAGGTAACATAAGGGGAGCCAAGCCCGAGTTTGAAGACATCAAGATAATCGCCGCGCGCTGCGGCATGCCTGCCCGGCGCGTGGCAGAGCTCGTGGGCGCGCAGGTGGCGCAAAAGACTGGTGCGACATGACAGACTTTGAAAGGCTTGCCGGGTGGTTCGTGCAAAACGGCGAGCGGGCGCTGGTGGCGCTCTCTGGCGGGGTGGACAGCGCCGTGGTCGCGCTTGCCGCAAAAAAAGCCCTTGGCAACAACACCGTCGCAGTCACGGCAGACTACAAGACGCTTGCAGAAGAAGAGCTAGAGAGCGCGAGGCAGGTCGCGCGTGAGATAGGCATACGCCACGTGATAATCGAGTACGACGAGCTGGAAAACCCGGAATTTGTGAAAAACGACGGCTCGCGTTGTTATCATTGCCGGACAGAGCTTGGTGAGCACCTTGCAAGGGAGGCAGAAAAGCTTGGAATAGCGCTGATGGTAGACGGCACGCACGTCGACGACCTGTCAGACTACCGCCCCGGGATTCGCGCGCTGCGCGAAAACGGCGTGCGGAGCCCGCTTGCAGAGCTTGGCATCGGAAAGGCGTCAGTCAGGCAGATGGCAAAAGATCACAACCTGTCGGTGCACGACAGGCCGTCAAACGCGTGCCTTGCTTCGAGAATACCTGCAGGCATGGAAGTCACCTATGAAAAACTGCGCAGAATAGAAAGCGCCGAGATCGCAGTCAAGTCTGTGTTTGGCGTGAGGCAGGTGCGCGTGCGCGACCACGGCGACGTGGCGAGAATAGAGGTCGGAAAGGACGAGCTCCTCAGGGTGTTTGACGCAGACAAGCTTGCGATAATCGACGCCAAGCTGAAGGAGCTCGGCTTCAAGTTCGTCGCAGTCGATGCGGCCGGCTACAGGCAGGGCAGGCTAGCGGTGGTGGAAAATGGCTGAGCGCATCTACCTTGACAGTGCCGCTTCGACGCCTGTTGCCGACGACGTGATGCAGGAGATGCTGCCTTACCTGAAGCAGCAGTTCGGCAACCCGTCGTCGATACATTCCTTCGGGCGGGAGACCACGCGCGCAGTACAGCAGGCCCGAAAGCGCGTCGCAGAGCTTGTGGGCGCCAAGACGTCAGAGATAACGTTTACCTCGGGAGGCACGGAAGCCGACAACCTCGCAGTCAAAGGAGCCGCAGGCTATGCAAAAGACCGGCTGGGCAAAACGCACGTCATTACAAGCTACATAGAGCACGACGCGGTGCTCGAGCCCTGCCGCGACCTTGAGCGCTTGGGATACAGTGTCACGTATCTCCCGGTTACTGCAAAGGGTGAGGTCCGGCCAGAGGACCTGCAAAAGGCGCTCACAGAAGACACGGCGCTTGTGAGCATCATGCACGCAAACAACGAGGTCGGGACGATACAGCCGGTAAAGGAGCTTTGCAGGATTGCGCACGGGGCTGGCGCGCTGTTCCACACAGACGCCGTGCAGGCCGCAGGCAAGATATCTGTCAGCGTGAAGGACCTCGGCGTCGACCTTCTCTCAATGTCGTCTCACAAGATAAACGGACCAAAGGGCGTGGGCGCGCTGTATGTCCGCGACGGCCTTGAGATATTCCCGCTGATACACGGCGGCGGGCAAGAGTCGGAGCTCCGCTCGGGGACCGAAAACGTGCCGGGAATCGTCGGCTTTGGCAAGGCCTGCGAGCTTGCCGCAAAGAACCTTGCAGTCTATCAAAAACAGGTGTCAGGGTTGCGCGACTATCTTGTCGATAAAGTGCTCAAGGAAATTCCGCACAGCAGGCTCAACGGTTCTTCTGACAACCGCCTGCCTGCAAACGCGCACTTTACGTTCTTTGGCGTGAACGGCGAGGACCTGATAATCAAGCTGGACGAAAACGGCATCGCCGCGTCTACCGGCTCGGCATGCTCTGTCAAGAAGCAAAAGCCCTCTCACGTGCTGAAGGCCATGGGCTTTTCGTACGAGGAGATAACCGGCTCGCTCCGGCTTACGCTTTCTGCGCAGAACACGAAAGAGGAGATAGACCGTACAGTGTACGTGTTGTCAAACGTCGTAAAGGAGCTTCGAGCGCTTTCACCTTTCAAGTCAAAATACGTCTGAAAATCTTTTTATGCTGATGCTGACCGGATTTCATTTATGGCAAAGGCATCAGTTCCAAAGATAGGCCAGAAGGCACCCGACTTTGAACTCCCCGACGCTGACATGAAGATGCACAAGCTCAGCGACTACAGGGGCAAAAAGACAGTCCTTGCGTTCTTTCCGGCGGCAGAGTCTCCCGTGTGCACCGCAGAGATGTGCACGCTCCGGGACTCGATGGACGAGCTGCGCGACTATGGTGCGCAGGTGCTCGGAATTTCAGTTGACGGCCCGTTTTCAAACAAGTTCTTTACGGTAAACCGCCACCTTAACTTCCCCGTGCTCTCTGACTATGACCGGAAAGTGATAAGCAGGTACGGCATCGTGATGAAGAATCTGGCCTCGCTCAAGGGCTACAACGCCGCAAAGAGGTCGGTGTTCATACTGGACGAGCAGGGCAAGGTGCGCTACAGGTGGGTGTCAGATAACCCGCTTGTTGAGCCAAACTACGCGGAGATAAAGGAGCACCTGAAGAACAACTAGCTCCTCCAATTCTTTATATAGAAAAGAAGGGCAAAAGGATTGTTGCACAAAACGCTCCTCGGCGTTGCAGTTGCTGTTGCAGCCGTGCTTTCGCTGGGCCTGATCCCTGCGCCGGCAATGGGCCAGGACTCGCTTGGGTTCGGGGACAGGGTCTCGGTGGAAGTCACCCGGGCAAACCAGACGGGCACAAACGGCACCGATGGCGGGACCGCGCAGCCGTCGGGATGCCTCATAGCGACAGCGGCGTTTGGCTCGGAGCTGACGCCGCAGGTGCAATTCTTGCGCGACTTTAGGGACCAGCGCATACTTTCGACCGCAGCAGGCTCGAGCTTTATGAATGTCTTTAACACCTGGTACTACAGCTTTAGCCCGTCAGTCGCAGACTATGAGCGGGAGCAGCCCTGGCTCCAGGCAGCGGTCAAGACTGCAATCTATCCGCTCCTTGGGATACTTGGCGTCGCAGAGAAAGGCTACAGCCTTGCGGACGGCGAAGCAGGCACGGTTCTTGCAGGGTTTGCTGCAAGCACACTCATCGGCGCGGTCTATTTGTCGCCGGCTGCTGTTGCCATTCGGAAAAAGGCGCCTGCGAAAAAACTTGCAATGGCGCTTGCCGTGGCGCTTGTTGCCTCGCTTGGCATGATAGCGGCAGGCGCGGCGCTTGAAAACAGCACGCTTCTCATGGCCTCGACTGCGCTGTTTGTGCTCTCTTCGATGGGAATGGGCATAGTGGCCGTGATGCGCCTTGCAAGAACGGTTGAAGACCGCCTTAAGGAAGGCCAAAGTCCATAAATAATTATCTTTCGATTTTGCTGCATAACAAGATGCAGTCAGACCGGGAGTAATATCTTATGCAACATTCTACTCATTGTGCTGATTCAGGCCCCACCTAGCCCTTACTTTTTCTTCAAGCCTCATGAACACTAGTCGGTCAACAAGCAAGCCTATTGCAAAGATAGCTATCATAACCGCGATTATTTGACTCATGTCGTTGAATTCCCTGCCTACGTGAAGGACGTGACCAAGCCCGTAAAGGGTCGTTATCAGTATCTCCGCCCCTATCAAAGCATGCCACGCAAACGACCAAGCCTGCCGAATGCCCATGATGAGCGAGGGGGTAGCTGCAGGAATCATTACGTACCTGAGTAGCGCGAAACCACTTGCGCCCATGTTCTTGGCAGCCCGTATGTAGATTGGGGGCACGTTGCGGATGGAGCCGTAGGTCGATGTCATGACAGAGAAGACTGACGCCATGATTACTACAAAGAGTATGCCAAAGTCATTGAACCCTATCAGGAGTATTGAAAATGGCACCCACGCGATACTTGGAAATGTGAGTAGTCCTACTGCAAATGAGCTCATGGTCTTTCCAAAGCCCTGAAACTTCACCATCGTCAGTCCGACTGCGCCGCCTATTCCCACGGCCATTGCAAACCCTGCAAGGAGCCTCCACATAGTCACCCCGATACCGACTGTCATGGAAGAATCGGTCACGAGGCGGGCAATTGTTTCTATCACCTTCGCCGGAGTGGGCATGAGCACAGACGGGAAGATTCCGATGTTTGAAACAAGCTGCCAGATTCCTACAAACGCGGCTAGGAAAAGGACGACATTGGCGATGTCAGTCGTATCTGGCCGGTATTCCTGCTTCCTAGCTTCAAGGATGGCTTTTTGCAAACTTGAAATCCTCCTGCAGCTCGTTCAAAAGTTCTCTGCGGATTGCGCTTATCTCCGGGCTGTCAATGTCGTGGGGCTTTGGATAGTCTATCACAATTTCCCTCTTTATGCCTCTGGTGTGTGGCGAAAGGAGTATGATACGATCTCCCAGTTGGACGGCCTCGTTGATGTTGTGCGTGACAAACAGGATCGTCTTGCCAGTCGATTTGTGTATCTGAAGTAACTGTTCGTGCAAAATCTCCCGCGTCTGCACGTCAAGCGCTGCAAAAGGCTCATCCATCAGTAATATCTGTGGGTCAAGTGCCAAAGCCCGCGCAATGGCTACCCTCTGCTTCATGCCCCCTGAGAGCTGGTATACGTATGAACCTGCAAACCTTGTCAGAGAGACCATTTCTATGAAATTACTGGCGATCTCTTTTCTGAGCTCCTTTGGGATTCCGGCGATCTTTAGCCCGAACTCTACGTTGTCCGTGACCGTCAGCCAGGGAAAGAGGGCTCCTTCCTGAAATATGACAACCCTCTCTGCTTTTCCAGTATTTTTGTTATCGCGCTTGGCAGAAATCGAGCCAGAATCAGGCGCGTCCAAGCCTGCTATTATGTTCAGAAGGGTGCTCTTGCCGCATCCTGAAGTACCCACTATAGTGACAAATTCACCTTCTCTCACGCGCAAGTTTAGTCTGTCGAGCACGCCGTGACGTCGAGGGTCACTGTTCTTCTCTACTTGCGGAAAGGTCTTGGAGACCTCTTTCAGTTCCAGAATTACGTTGCCCTGATATTCCTGTTCGATCTGAGCCATCGCACAATGTCCTGTGCATAGCGGATATAACTCACGTCAAAGACGCAACATCTGCGAGTTTGATGCCGATTTGGCTTAGGAGATCAGATACCATGGGATCATTGGAAAAGTTCACACCTGCCTTGATGTTCCCCACTTCACGCTGTTCCATATTCTTTCATGCAGATAGTAAATAGCAGTAGCCGATACGCTGAAAACTATCGTGATAATGGTAGTCTGCTGCAGATTGCCCGTAAATATCCAAGAAATCAGAGCCAAAAGACCTGTAAGAATTGCCCTATAACTGAGCATCTTTACAAGCGACCTTTTTCGCGTTTCCATAGCCGTGTTACGATCTTGAGGATATAAAAAAGAGGGAAAGAAGATTATGTTATTTCTTGCAATCCTCTTTCTCGCAGAACCTTGTTTAGGATGGTCAAGTCATAGATTTCCGAGAGGTCCGGTTTCTGCCTTAGATAGCCCAAATCGTAAGCGGCGTTTGCCGACTCGACAAGCGAATCTTTGATTGGATCGTAAGTAAGTTTTAACCTAGAGAGGGCGTCTTTGAATTCGTCATCTGGGATCGTCTTGCCGGTCAGAACCTGCAGCTGTTCGTTAAAGACTCTACGGGCCTCGTCAGGATGCGAATTTATCCAGTTTGTTTCGTCAATGTGCGCCTTGATCAGCTTTTCTATAACATCGGGGTTCTGGTTCAGATACTCTGTACGCACAATGATATGCGCTGTTACAAAGTCTCCGTTCGGCCACAGGTCTCGCTCGTCTAAGAATATGCTAGCGTTTGCTTCCTTGACGTGTTTGGCTACCCATGGCTCTGGAACCCAAGCGCCATCAATATCTTTCTTTACTAGCAGCGTAAAGATGTCTCCGTTTGATGCAGGCAGTACCTCTACATTCCCTCCATTCTCTTTTGTCTTGTAGCCGTTGTCAAGAAGGTACTTGCGCAGCGCGACATCCTGCGTATTACCCAGCTGGGGCGACGAGAATTTCTTGCCTGCAAAGTCTGCAACCGAGTTAATCCCTGCATCATTTCTTACAACAAAGGATGCGCCGCCGCTTGCAGCCCCTGCCACTATGCGCAACGCCTTACCTTCAGATTGAACATAGCCGTTGATTGCAGGGTTTGGTCCGATGTATGTCACGTCTATCTGGTTTGCAAAGAGTGCTTCTATGGCAGATGGACCTGCGTTGAAGATCTGGGTTTTCACCTCAATGTTACTTCCAAGGGCCTTCTGAAAGTCACCGTTTCCAAGGCCTATGACCGCCTGTGCATGAGTGAGGTTAGGGAAATACCCTATCCTTACCGTTTTCTGCTGTGCTGGTTCAGCAGCGGTCGTTGGGTTGTTGGTTGCAGTGTTTGTACTGCCAGTCGATGTCGCGAGTAGCGGAACCGACGTGAAAATGACCGCTATGATTATGGCCGCGGCGATGCCAAACTTTAGCTTGTTGTTCATGGGTTGATTCGCCGTCTGTTAGGGTTAATACTGCTCTTGAAGATGCAAGAAATGCAAGATACATGCAAAATCCTAGTAGAAATCGACGTCAAAGTGCAGAATCCGCACAGTTAGCAAGTTCAAAATATGCGCATAAACTGCATATGCATGTACAGAATTGCTTGAAGATTACGCCAAGAACAGGGTGGACGGCAAAAAGCCGAGAAAGGAAGGGAGGACCTACGTCATTGACAAGTTGCAGGGCCTTGATAAGGAGAACTTTGAAGCGATAGCCCCTTTCGTCGATGCGGTCAAGATCTATGGCGTTCTCCCCCTTTTGTTGCCTGAACAGGTATTGCAGAAGAAGATAAAATTTTACCAAGACCTTGGCGTAAAAGTCTCCACCGGTAGTACCATTTCTGAATACATGGTAGCGGAAAACGCGTTCGACAAGTTTGTAGCGGCTGCAGCTAGAATAGGATTTGACATCATAGAAATCGGCGAGAACAGTCTTGACTTAACTTTTGAACAAAAGAAAAAGGTTACTGACACCATTTTGGCCAAGAACCTAGAATTTCAATGGAAGGTGGGCAAAAAAGACCCGCGCCACCAGCTATCCATAGACTCTCTGGCAGCAAAGGTTGATGAGGCAGTCAAGCTAGGATCGGACAAGGTTGTGCTCGAAGCCAACGAGGGCGTTAACGTTGGCATATACGATGAAAAGGGAGCGATCAAGTGGAACTTTGTTGGAGCGCTTACTGCAAAATTTCCTCCAAACACTTTCATCTTTGAAGCGCCGCTTGAACATCAGCAGTCTGCCCTGATCGCAGAATTCGGTCAGAGAGTGAACCTTGCTGAGATCCATGTCGATGCTGTATCGTCAATAGAATCTCAAAGGAGGGGATTCCCTACAAAGGCGTCCTTCAGTGTGTCTTACTTGCGCAAAGAGCCCGAAGGAGGCCCGGGTGCAAAATTCGTCTATTTCATAATCAAGACTAGGCACCCTATAGACCAGGTTCAGATCATGGAGATGACGAGGCTGCCACGAAGGACTGTACAAAGCGCAATAGACGAGCTCAAGAGCCAAGGGTTGGTAATAGAAAGAAGTAGTCTCGACGATGCCAGAAAGAAGGTTTACAGTCCGGTGCAGTCAGTATGGCTGTAGTCTCTATGCAGGAACCGCACATTTCGCGCTTTACAGGCGCATTTGACGATGAATAAATCCTGTGCAACCTACAATATACCATGTTTGACGCATCTACCATAACACCAAGACAGACAGCCGAACGCGCGAATTTTATAATCTGCAACGAATGCTTTTGGTGCGCCTCATTGCTCGGCATTAAATCCGTTATTAAGGAATGTCCCTCCTGCCGCAAGAGTTCCGTAGAATCCATGCCAATCTTTCGTGATGAGAGATACACGGTCGATTACAACACTAGTACTGGAATAGTGCTAGAGTTTTCACTGGCAAGTAGGAAAAGTTTTGTGGCATCCGAGCATCATGGGTAGTGCAACTTGTTATAACAAAATAAGCTGCAGAGCGTGTGGCCAGAGACTCATCGTAACAAAGGTCTGTAGTTATTGTGGAGAACCAGTTAATTGGGAATGTAGTGGCTGTTCATATGTTGATGATTCATCACATAGCCATGGTGGGGTATAGAAATCAGCCGCATACCCACCAGAACTCTAGACAGAAACGGTTTTAGCTGTGGCATTCAGGCTGAGAGTATCAAATTTGACATGTATGGACTTGGCTATCTGTGCTTTGATATGCTCAGGGATGCCCCCGTAACACTTGTTCAAGACTTCGGTATTTTCCCATCCTCCTAAGCTTGCAACGTATGCAAGTGACCAATTAGTAGCCGCTAGATAATACTGTGCCATTGTATGCCTGAACAAATGCAAAGGATGTCCGTTAAAGTATAGCCCGTCTCCTAGTGCGTATATTCTTGTCTTTTCATTTAGCCAGCTTCTTCTATCAAGCTCTGCAAATATTTTCTTAAACCTGACAGCCATTCTTGACATAAAGTAAGAAGCCTGCAGCGCATTTGCCTTGTCGCTCTTGGCGTCCTCAAAAAACAAGAATTTCCTTCGCGGCAGCCTGTCACGTGCGGTCTCGACAACAGCCCTGCATTCTTCAGTTGGGTACTTGACCCACCACTTGCCTTCTTTTGTCAGGTACCAGTCGCCGCGCTTGATCTTTGGCTCAAACTGCTCGATTCTAAATAAAGGTGAGAAAGCTATTCTATCCCAACTCATAGATGCCATTGCAAATGCCCTTGCTCCGGTATGAAGGTCGATGTTCATGAAGCTCCAAGCTTCCCAGTCGCCCTCACTCCCAAGCAGCCTGTTTACCTTGTCTATCTGGTCAGGTGTAAGCATGATGTCTTTGTACTCGCCGAGCCTCTCAGGCGTCGTTGACAGTCCGTAGCGTCTTCCTTCCCCATGAGCGAAATTGATGTTGTGAGCGGCAAGGAAACTGCGATAGGCGTTAATCGTGTTTGTTTTCTGCATCTGTGGATGAGCAGTATTGAACCATGCAAGGAAATTATGCCAATATTCAATCGCTAGTTCCTTGCGCTTCGCGGTATCAATAGGCACACCAAAGCTTACGATAGTCTCTGGCATCAACTTTAGCTGGTCAGACATGCAGTGTACCACATTGAGAAGGTACTGGATTCTTCTCGGTGGAATCCCTCCGGATTTCAGAAACGTTATCCACTTTTGAATGCACGGGAGCTGGTTGAACGGTTCACTTTCTAACTGCCTATATTCATTTGCAAGCTGTTTTTGCAGCGAGATTACGATGTTCCCATTGGCATCACGCCTGATTCCCCACTTGCCCTCTCTATCCATTTCTGCCAGATAGCGTGAGACAGTACTGTGGTCCTTGCCAATGTCAGTGCCTATTTCTCTAGTTGTATAGTTACCGTTCTGTATGCTTATTGCTATAGCTTCTTTGATCTTATCCCTGTCTTTGACCTTTAGCCCCTTGACACGTAGACGGCTCTTTCTTCTTACAAATACTTGAGCCACTAGCCATCTACCTCTTCCTTCGTATTTGCACCTAGAACTGACATAAGCAGTGACGTGGTAGGGGGATAGATATATCAGATAACAAATAATAAAGTCGGAAAAATTGTTAGTGGTACTTGATGAGTCCTGAAGCAGATGTTTAGTGTCTGTACATTTTCAGGGCTAGCTTGAATCTTCGCGCCTGTGCAACGGTTTATGCAACGTTTTTGTTGCATTGGACGCACGAAGGTGGCGATTTTCTCACATAATTATTTACAAAACCTGCATCACTGCCCAGCCTGACTTTTGGGGCAGGCGCGTATCAAATATTAAAGAACTAACAGTCCGGCGGTTTTCCACTGGAAATGGCGGTAGAGCGCGGATATGCCTGTCCCAAAATTGTAACATTTTTTCGTGCTCAAAATGCGACAAGCTGCATCATTTTTCTGCATCTCCACTGGAAACGATGCCTCCAAAGCTGGCAGGCTACTCTATAACCGCAAGCACGTCGTTTCTTGAAACGCTTGCGCCCTGCTTGACCTTTATCTCCTTCAGGTGGCCGTCCCTGTGCGCCTTTACCGCAACCTGCATCTTCATCGATTCCAGGACTACAATGACGTCGCCCTTCTTGACGTCGGTTCCCGCCTGTGCCGGGATGTTCACGACCCTGCCTGGGATCTGGCTTGCCAAGTTCCTGTCACCGCCGCCGGCCCCGCCAAGCGCCGACGCCTTTTCCAAAACTTCTGTGAGCTTGGAATGCTTTTTGACAGTTATCGGCTGGCCGTCCAGCATTATTCTTATCTCGGCGCTCCCCGAGTTGAGCACCTTTGCGTGGTGGAACCTGTTGTCCAGTATGAACTCAAACTCACCGCTCCCAGACTTTAACAGCTTGAGCGTGTGGTTCTTGCTGCCGATGCTGACAAGCACCGAGCCGTCGTCAGCGGTCCTCAGCACCTCGCCTTTTAGCATCTGCGCAAGATCGCCGACTTTGAACTCCATCTAGAGGTTCACCCTTGCCTGCTTCCACCCTGACGACTTTGCCGGCGCGCCCTTTTTCACAAGCTCCGAGTGCAAAAGCGCGGCCGCGACTGCAGCCGACGCCTTCTCCTCGGCTTCTTTCTTGGACTCCTCGTTCATCCTGTCAAAGACCTTGAAGCGCTCAAGGTAGTCGGTAGAAAGTTCGCCTTTTATGAAATTCTTCTCGTCCATTATGGTCTTGTAGAGCGGGATGGTGGTGTTGATACCCTCTATCACAAACTCGTCCAGAGCGTTGCGCATCCTCACGCGGGCCTCGTCAAAGTTTCTTCCCCACGTCAGGAGCTTTGCCACAAGCGAGTCGTAAAAGCCGGATACGGTGCACCCCGGGTACAGGTAGGTGTCGACCCTGACTCCTGGCCCGTAGGGTATGTTGCAGTATGGCACGGGGCCGACGGACGGCGCAAAGTCGTAGAACGGGTCCTCCGCGTTTACCCTGCACTCTATGGCGCAGCCGTTCATCTTCAGGTCCTCCTGCTTGAACGGGATCTCCTCGCCCTGCGCGACTGCCACCTGCAGCTTCACAAGGTCAAGGCCGGTGACAAGCTCGGTGACCGGATGCTCCACCTGCAGGCGGGAGTTTATCTCGATAAAGTAAAAGTTGCCCTCCGGGTCGCGCAGAAATTCTGCGGTGCCTGCGTTCAAGTAGTCAACCGCAGCTGCAGCCCTGACTGCTATTTCGCCTATGCGCTCGCGCGTCTTCTGGTCGACGACAGGCGAGGGCGACATCTCTATCAGCTTCTGGTGCCTGCGCTGTACAGAGCACTCCCTCTCGAAAAGGTGCCGGCCGTTTCCGTGCGAGTCGCGTATCAATTGAAATTCGATGTGGCGTATCCTCTGCAGGTATTTCTCCACAAAGAGCGCCGACTTGCCAAACGCCGCCTTTGACTCGGCAGACGCCATCTCAAACTCCTGCCTGAGCTGCTTCTCGTCGTTTGCAAGCCTGATGCCCCTGCCGCCTCCGCCAAAAGCCGACTTTAGCAGCACTGGATACCCAGCCTCGTGCGCAATGTCTGCCGCCTTTTCAACGTCGCTTACTATGCCGTCGCTACCGGGCACCGTCGGGACCTTAGCCTTTTTCATGACTGCCTTGCACTTCATCTTGTCGCCGGTCAGGTCCATCGCCTTTGCCGTGGGGCCAATGAATATCATGCCGTTCTTGTCGCAGAGCTCTGGAAAGTTTTCGTTCTCTGAAAGGAAACCATAGCCGGGGTGGATTGCATCCGCGCCTGCAGCCTTGGCGGTTTCGACTATTTTTGCCATGTTCAGGTAGCTTTGCGCCGGCGCCGCGGGCCCTATGTGGTAGGCCTCGTCGGCCCTCTTTACGTGGACTGCGCGCACGTCCTCGTCAGAGTATACTGCAATCGACTTTATCCCAAGCTCCCTGCACGCCCTGATGACGCGGAGCGCTATCTCGCCCCTGTTTGCGATCAGGATGCTCGTGATTTTCTTGCCCATCTTGCTCCCTCACAGGTTGATGTTCCCGTGCTTCTTGTACGGCCTGGCCTCTTTCTTTGTCGCAAGCGCTTCAAGCGCGCGGATTATCATAGGCCTGGTCTCCATAGGGTCTATAACGAGATCGATTATGCCACGCTCTGCCGCAAGGTAGGGGTTTGCAAACTTATCGCGGTATTCCTTGGCTAGCTTTTTCTTGAGCGCCGGCGCGTCCGGGGCGCTTTTCAGCTCGCGCCTGTTGATGATAGTGACTGCTGCCTCTGGACCGAGCACCGCAATCTCTGCACTGGGCCAGGCATAGTTGATGTCTGCGCGCAGGTTCTTGCTCCCCATTGCGATGTAGGCGCCGCCGTATGCCTTACCCACTATGCAGGTTATCTTTGGGACCGTCGCCTCGCAGTACGCGAATAATAGTTTACTGCCGTGCCTGATGATGCCGTTGTGCTCCTGGTCGGTGCCTGGCAGGTAACCCGGCGTGTCTACAAGCGTGACTATGGGTATGTTGAAAGAGTCGCAGAACCTGATAAAGCGCGCCGCCTTGTTTGACGAGTTGATGTCAAGCGCGCCTGCGAGGTACATGGGCTGGTTTGCGACAATGCCGACGGTCCTGCCGCCCATCCTTGCAAAGCCTACAAGCACGTTTTCTGCAAACAGCTCGTGGACCTCGAAAAAGTCGCCGTTGTCGACTATAGACTTGATAATCTCGTTCATGTCGTACTGCTGGTACGGGTTCTCTGGCAGTATGTTGATGAGCTTCGGGTCGACCCTGTTAGAGTCGTCGCTCGTCTCTACGGCTGGTGGCTCCTCCGCGTTGTTCTGCGGCAGGAAAGACAGGAGCTTCTTTATCTTGTCAAAGCAGTCGTACTCGTTTTTCGCCACAAAGTGCGCGACGCCGGACTTGCTTCCGTGGGCTCGCGCGCCACCAA
>NZ_JACAEH010000021.1 GCF_013388945.1 Nitrososphaera sp.
AGCGGCCAGAAGAGGTGCCAGATCTGCGAGATATTCATCAAGTGGGATGGCCTCTGGTGCCCGTGCTGCGGCTACAGGCTCAGGACGAAACCGAGGAACCTGAAGTACAAGGCAAAGCTCCGTGCCAAGGCTGCCAAGGTGGCCCCTGCCCCGGTCCTCACGGTGCGAAAGAGATAAGCCTACAAAAGGGCTTTTTTTGCAGCCCGGAAAAGGCTTTTTTGCAGCTTTTCCAGCCCCTGCTGGTCCAAAGAAAGGTCGAGCGCAAGCTGGGCCAGCTTGGCGTATTTCTGGTGGAACGCGCTTTTCTTTGCCGCAAGGCTTTCGCACGCCGCCCTGCCAAGGAAATAGTAGCAGTCTGCAAGCATGCTTTTTTGAAGAAGCCAGTCGGCCTTGGACCGCACCAGGGCCGAGTCGTAGTCGCCTGTCTTCAGCTCTTCCACCGCGCCGACAGACCTTGATATTGCAGGCCGGGTAGCACGCTCTATGCCTATGCACTCAAGCGCCGTCTGTATGCCCTCTGACATTTTCTCAAGGTCTGCCTGCCTGACCTGCTCAAGCTCGTGGGCCGGCATAGGTCGTATTCCAGAGACGGCAAGCGCTCCCCTGACAAACTGGTAGGCCCCTGCCTTGAGCCACATCGATGCAAGTAATGGCTGTTTTGCGTCCTTCATCCTCTGCTGGTACATGAGCGACGTGACCAGAGCCTTTCTGCCAGAGGAGCGGAGCGCACTCGCACGTTTTTCATCAGTCGCCTCTTTCAGTATTGAAGAGAGGGAAAACGACTTGGTGTCCTTGACCATCTCGATGTCGCCAAATTCAAGTACGCCGCCGTTTACGTATATCAGCTCCACCGCATGGTCGCCTACCTGCACCACGCAGTTTTTGCCCTGCCCGAACACGGCAATGTCATACTCGCAGCATGAAAACGCATACCCTCCGGCCCTACATCCTACCAGGGCCGAGGGGCCCGGCAGGCTTGCGACAAAGTCCCTCACGGGGGCAGGGATCATGGTACAGTTGGCAGGGGCTCTGGGGCATTAAACCTGTCTGCGACAGACAAGGGTTTATAGCACAAATCACATCCTTGCACCGTCATGAAAAAGGCCGGCCGGAGAAAGGGCGCAGTCGCCGAACTTGCATCCAGGATAAGGTCGGGCAAAACTAGGATAGCCGTCTACGGGCTCGGGCACGTAGGCTCGCCAATAGCCGCCGTGTGGCTCAGGTTCGGGGCCCACGTCATAGGCGTCGACAAGTCGCCCTCGGTGCTTGAAAGCGCAAGAAAGGGCAGGACGCACATCCCGGAGCCCGGCGTGGCAGAGGCTTTCTCAAAGGGCCTCAAGGAAAAGCGCTTTTTCGTTTACGACGACCCGGTAAAGGCGTCCCAAGATTCTTCGATAAAGATGATCTGCGTTCCTGTGCTCACGACCGGCCAGTCGCTTTCTGCAGACCTTGGCGCGGTAAAGCAGGTTGCATCATCGATAGCCAAGGGGCTGAAAAAGGGCGACATCGTGGTCCTGAACCCTAGCGTCCCGCCCGGAACTTCAGAGGACGCCGTGGTCCCGGTGCTCGAAAAGGAAAGCGGGCTCAAGGCAGAGCGGGACTTTCTCATGGTCTACAGCCCTGAGCGCATCTACGAGGGCAGGGCAATAAAGGACATCGAGGACAACTACCCTGCAATCGTGTCGGGCGCCGGCCCGGCAAGCCTGGCGGCAGGCGCCGCGCTCTTTTCGCTCGTGTTCAAAAAAGGCGTGATGACCATGAGCAGCATGAGGACCGCCGAGGCCGAGAAGCTCCTCGAGGGCGTATACAGGGACGTCAACATCGCCCTTGCAAACGAGCTTGCGCTGTTCTGCGAAAAGGCAGGCGTGGACTTTTGGGAAGCAAGGGAAGGAGCAAACTCGCAGCCGTTCTGCCACATCCACAAACCCGGCGTCGGCGTGGGGGGCGCGTGCATACCCGTCTACCCGCAGTTCATACTCCATACGGCTGACATGGTCAAGGCCGACTGCAACATCACCCGGCTTGGCAGGAACGTCAACGACTCGATGCCGGCACATTGCGTGAGGCAGGCGCTTTCGCTGTGCGCCTTGGAGCCGGCGCAGTGCAGCGTTGCAATCCTGGGGCTTGCGTTCCGGGGAGGGGTATCAGACACCCGGCTCTCGCCCACCTATGCAGTTGTTTCAGAATTGAAAAGGCTCGGCGCTAAAGAGATCCGTGTGCACGACCCGATGGTCAAAAGCGATAGCGCGCTGCCCGCAGACGTCATGCTGACGCAAGACCTTGCGAGGGCCGTGAAAGGTGCCGACCTTGTCATACTTGCAACCGACCATGCCGAGTACCGCAACCTGTCAAAGAAAGAGCTTGGCGACGCGCCGGTGTACGACGGCAGAGGAATGCTCGATGGTTCAAAGTTCACCAGGTTTGCCTCGATAGGGCGCCGGACATAGGTTTAATACCGCCACGATTGCGAATTTTCCTGCTTGGCCCGCAAGAACCTCGACCTCTTGCTTACAGTCGAATGGAAGGACGATTCCGTTGTAATGATAGACCAGACAAAGCTTCCAAACAAGCTTGTCTACGTAAAATGCACGGACTACAAGCAGGTCGCTGACGCGATAAAAAAGCTGGTGGTCAGGGGCGCTCCTGCAATAGGTGTGACCGCAGCATTGGGGCTTGCCCTTGCCGCGCAGCAGAGCAAGGCCAGCACCATTTCAGAGCTTCGGACCGACCTTGACGCGGCCTTCAAGGTGCTCCGTGCTACAAGGCCCACCGCGGTCAACCTCTTCTGGGCGCTGGAGCGGGTCATGGCAAAGGCAAAGAGGGCAAAGACGGTGGAAGACGCCAGAAACGCGGTCCTCTCGGAAGCAAAAAAGATGTGGGAAGAAGACATACAGGCCAACCGGCAGATGGGCTCGTTTGGCGCAAGCCTGTTCCGGGACGGCGACGTTGTGCTCACCCACTGCAACGCCGGCTCGCTTGCTACTGTCGCATACGGCACCGCGCTTGGTGTAATCCGCGCTGCAAGGGAGCAGGGCAAGCGCCTGAGCGTCATTGCGACAGAGACAAGGCCTGTCATGCAAGGTTCAAGGCTCACTGCGTTTGAACTGCAGCACGACGGAGTAGACGTTTCGCTCATTCCAGACACTGCAGTCGGCCACATGATGGCAAGGGGCGCGATAAAGCGCATAGTCGTCGGCGCCGACAGGGTGCTGCGCACAGGCCACGTCTTTAACAAGATAGGGACTTACCAGGTGGCGACGCTTGCAAAGCGCCACAAGATCCCGTTTTATGTCGCCGCGCCGCTTTCGACGTTTGACTTTGAGAGCAGCCCCGACGAGGTCGTAATCGAGGAGCGCTCGATAGACGAGGTGGTAAAAGTGGGCAAGAAGAGGGTCGCGCCAAAGGGGGTCAGGATATTCAACCCTGCCTTTGACATGACGCCGCCGGAGCTGATAACCGGCATAATCACCGAAAAGGGCGTGCTAAAGCCGCCTTTTGAAAAGAGCCTCAAGGCAATGCTTGGCTAGACAAAGTATTTATCGTGTTGTGGGCAACTTTACCACGCCGATGCCAGCCGCACAGCAGGTCACAGAAGATCAGGTTTACACAGCGCTACGCAAGTGCATGGATCCCGAGATCCCGGTAAACGTCGTGGACCTTGGGCTCATCTACGGGGTCAAAGTCGCGCAGGGCAAGGACGTTGACATCAAGATGACCATGACCACCCGCGGCTGCCCGCTCCATGACACGCTTGTCAGTGACGTCAAGCGCTACGTGGGAAAAGTGCCCGGAATAGGCAGCATCAACGTCGAGATAGTGTGGGATCCGCCCTGGAGCCTCGAAAAGATGAACCCTGCTGTCCGCGAGCAGCTTGGATTTGGCAAGCCCAAGCTCCGCTTCCAGATAGACTATGAAAAGTCGATGCCGCTCAAGCAGGGTAGGTTCATCAAGCAGGAGGACGGCTCGATGATCCTGGCAAACGAGAAGGAGCAGGGGTTCATGGTAAACGAGGCGATAGTGGATTTCTGGAAGAGCTGCGACGGCACGAAAACGATAACGCAGTTGACCGACCAGTTCTCCGCAAAGCTTGGGATGCCCAGGCAGCAGGTGGAGCAGGAAGTCGTCCAGCTTGTACAGCAGTTGCTAGAGTCAGAGCTTTTGAAGGCCTAATGTCAGAACCGTCCATAGTCCCGCCGCACACAAGGACAATAGTCGAGCTTGGAATGGGCGACGGGCGCGTCCTTGAGGCGCTAGCGCAGGGCGATCCGCAGACAGTCTACATCGGAATAGAGCTTGACAGGGAACAGTGCGACCGCGCAAGGGAGCGTATACGCCTGCAGAACGCGTTTGTGATGCAGGGCTCGTTTGAAGAATTAGTCCCGCGCTTTCCAGACGAGTCTATCGACGGCTTTATCGCAATCCTTCCAGACCCGTCGTTTATCGACCAGAAAAAGGAGGAGCAGTGGCGCCCATTTTACAAGACCATGCAAGCCAAATTGAAAAGGCCGGGGGCGTTTCGGATCGTCACTGAAATTACAGACGAGCTCTTGCAGCCTGTGGGCCAGGACGCGTTTGACCTCTGGAGCGTGTGGCTTGCAGAGACGTTCCGCTCGCTCGGGTTCAAGGTGGCGGACATGAGGGAAGGCTCGCCGGCAGAATACTCCTCGCGCTGCCTGGACCAATTCAGGGGCGACCCCGAGCGCATACGCATGGTGACAATCGACCTTGTCAAGTCCTGACCCTGTGTTTGAGCATTGCATGGTCGTCCATGCACTGCCTTGAGCAGAACTCTGACTCGCACTTGCCGTCCGCGCAGGGCACCGGCTCGTGGCCGAACCTTTTGTTGCAGTAGGTGCACCTTGCCTCCAGGCCGGGGTAGTTGCGGTTCATGTAGGGGCCGCAGTTGCGCTTTTCCCGAAACCAGAGCACCTCCAGGTTCATCCGCTCAGCGTGCGTGAGGACGGCGTCGTAGGCCTCGTAGTAGCCGGCCGCGTAAAACTCCCTGACAAAAGTCGAGCCCTCGGGGCTCTTTGACGACGACGGGTTCCGGAATGCGACGAGCCACTTTTCAGCAGGCAGGTCGTCCTCCTTTGCTTCCCTCTTGCGCGTCATTTTATTAAAAGTGAGTCGCGCAGAAACTGCGCAAGGTCGGGCACCTTGACGCGCACCTGCTGCATCGAGTCGCGGTAGCGCACGGTCACCGTGTCGTCCTGCATGGTGGTCTGGTCCACAGTAATTGCAAAGGGCGCGCCAGCTTCCTCGAGCCGCCTGTAGCGCCTGCCTATCGAGCCCGACTCGTCGTAGAACGTGTCAAAGTCGCGCTTCAGGTCAGAATGTATCCTGCGCGCCTTTTCACCAAGGCCGTCCTTTGTCATAAGTGGCAGTATTCCTACAAGCACCGGCGCAAGGTACGGCTTGAGCTTCAGCACCGCCCTTGTCTCGTCCTTTGCCTGCTCTTCGTAGTACGAGTGTTCAAGGATTGTGTAGAGGCTCCTGTCAATCCCCATCGACAGCTCGAAAACATGCGGCAGGACCTTCTGCTGGTCTGCAGGGTCGACGACTTCGAGCTTTTCCTTGCTCGTTTCTGCGTGCCCCTTCAGGTCATAGTCAGAGCGGTAGTTGCATGCCACAAGCTCAAGCCAGCCGGTGCTAGTCTCGACTTCAAAGTCAAACGCAACTGAAGCGTAGAACGCCTTCTCCTCGTCGGAGAGCCTGCGGAACCTGCTCCTTGACACGTCGATGCCTGTCTTTTCGTAAAATTCCGTTAGCAGCGCAAGGTAGTATGCGACCAGCCTGTTTGGTATGAGCCCCTTTTCCACGGCCTCGCCGGCGCTCACTGCAATTACCGCGCCGTCGCCGTCTTTGAACAATCTAAGCGTCGTGTTTTTCACCTCGTCAAACCTCGGCACGTCGTCCAGGCGCTTTGGGTTGCAGAACACCTCAATCTCTGCCTGGTAGAACTCGCGCAGCCTCAGAAGCGACTGCCTCGGTGCTATCTCGTTCCGGAACGACTTGCCTATCTGCGCTATGCCAAGGGGAAGCCTGCCGCGCATCGTCTTGAACACCCTTGAAAAATCGACAAATATGGACTGGCACGTCTCGGGGCGCAGGTACGCCTCCTCGCCTGCAGGACCGATTCCTACGCGGAACATCATGTTGAACCTGCTGACTGGCCCGAAATCTCCCTTGCAGTTTGGGCACTTCAGGCCGTTGTTCTTCAACAGTGAATCGATTTCTTCGTTTGAGAGCCTCTCCGGCACACGCTGGCCTGTCTTTTCCTCTATGAACCTGTCTGCGCGAAAGATAGAGTTGCACTTGGTGCACTTGACTATCGGGTCGGTAAAGTTGCCGATGTGGCCCGACGCAACAAAGACGCTCTTGCTCATTATCTGGCACCCGTCCACTTCCATCATGCCGTCCCGGCGTACAAGCTCACGTCTCCAGAGGTCGATGAACTTGTTCTTTATCGAAACGCCCGTGGGCCCGTACTCCCAGAACCCTGCAGGCGCGTCGGCGTAAATCTCGCAACTTGGAAAGTAGAATCCCCGCTCAAGGGCCAGCTTCATCACCTTGTCATAGTTTGACATTTAACACAAGCAGGGTGCCCTGACGTGCTTTTTATTGTTACTTTGGGCCTATCTGCTGCATGAGAGACAGCATGTCTGCGACGTCCCAGCGCTCCACGCACCTGTCGCCTACAAAGCGCAGGATTGTCATGCCCGTTACCTCCACACGCCTCCCCGTCGCCGGCACGCCCATGAACTCGCCTCTGTGCGTCGCCCTGAATGTGTACATCGTCGCTACCCTGTCGCCCTGCGTCACCACATTGCTCAGCTCAAGCCTGCAGTCGGGAAACGCCTTCCACAGTCCTGCGTAGAACGCCTTCAATCCTTCAATCCCCGGCGGCAGGCCTGCAGGAAAGCCGTGCAAGACGACATTCTGGTCGTACAGCCCAAAGTACCCTGTCCTGTCTGCAGGGTTGTTGAACGCGTCTATTGCGCGCTTGACCGCCGGCCCGAATTGCGACGACATGATGAGTTGGTAAAGAGTGGCGTGATACATAACAATTTATCTCGGTAGGGCTGCCAAGCTTTGCAGTTGAAAGTCTCTGACAGGACGCATGGCGTCGAGTACGCCATCCGCGATATCACCGCATACGCCAACAAGTACAGGGCGCAGGGCAAGGAGATAATCTACCTCAACATAGGCGACCCTGTCAAGTTCGACTTCAAGACGCCGGACCACATCAAAAAGGCGCTCATCGACGCGGTGAACCGCGACGAGAACTATTACGCCGACTCTGAGGGCCTGCCAGAGCTGCGCAAGGCGATAGTGGAAAAAGAATCTGCAAAGGGGCTTTCGATAACAGAGGACGACGTGCTGGTCACAAACGGCGTGTCGGAGGGCCTTGACATGACGCTTGCGTCCATAGTCGACCCGCACAGCGAGGTGCTGATGCCCGGGCCGTACTATCCTCCGTATGCGTCTTACGCCAAGTTTTACGGTGGAAAACCTGTCGAGTTCCGCCTGCACGAGGACGGCAGGCCGGACCTTGAAGACCTGCGCAAAAAGATAACGCCCCGCTCAAGGGCTCTTTGCATCATCAGCCCGAACAATCCGACAGGCGAGGTGTTTGACAGAAAGAGCCTGCAGCAGCTGATAGACATCGCGACTGAGCACGACCTCTACGTCATCTGCGACGAGATCTACGACAAGATAACGTTTGACTCGCAGTTCACCGGCATCGGCAAGGTTGCAAAAGACGCGCCCGTTGTCCTGCTAAACGGCTTTTCAAAGGCCTACCTGATGACAGGCTGGCGCTGCGGCTACATCTGCATGAACAGCCAGTCGCGCAAGCTGGACCAGTTCAGAGAGGACGTGCCCAAGCTTGCACGGGTCAGGATAGCCTCGAACCTGCCTGTGCAACACGCGGCAGTCCAGGCGCTCAGGGGCCCGCAGGACCACATTCCTGTCATGGTCGAAAAGCTGCGCAAGCGGCGCGATTACGTTCTAAAGCGCCTGGCGGGCATGGGCATACAGTGCAGGCTTCCCCGCGGCGCGTTCTATGCGTTTCCAAAGATAGACGTCAAGGGAAGGTGGAAGGACGACCAGCACTTTGTCATCGATCTTTTGAACAGCACCGGCGTTCTGACCGTGCACGGCTCGGGCTTTGGCTCGGCGTACGGCTCGGGCCACTTCCGCATAGTCTACCTTGCGCCCGAAGACATACTTGAAAAGGCGATGGATAAACTGGAAAGTTTCCTGCACAAATCCTAGTTGGGGATAACGCCCTCGCCCATGAACAGCTTTTTCGCCTCGTCGACAGGCAGGTCGGCGCTTGGCAGGATGATGTCAGACCTCACTATCTCACCCCGCTCGACTGGCTTGCCGCGCTTTGCCGCAACGTGGATGAGCTCTGCAAGCATCTCCCTGAACTTGCCGTCATCTGCCTTTTCGCTTGCCACAAGCTCGACAAGCGAGTCGTCAATCGCGTTGAGCTTTTTGACAGTCGCCGCGTCGACGTAGAACTGGCCCTGGCCCATAATCCGGACCACTTTTTTCACGCCAGCCGAAGGCCTTGCCTTGTGGACCCGCAAGACGCTGCGGGCTTTTTTTGCGGTTTTCGTCTTGCCTGCCGCCCTGGCCTTTGCCTTTGCGTGCTTTTTCTTCATTATCCGGATTTTTTCTCCAGCAAGTACTGCATCATGCAATCCCTGACTTTAACTTTGCTAATTCCTTCTCAAAACTGCCTGAAATTGCGAAATTCTTTTATTGAAGTGGGATTTCTCGATTTTTTGAGAGGAAACATGCAGAATATTGAGGTAATGCCTTTCGACAATCGACTTATTTCATGAATTACCTGTTGAACCTACGCCATTCGTGCTCGTCCGGAGGCCCGTAATCTTCCTTCTTTTTGAAATAGCCCCAGTACAGCAAAAAGCCGCCTATCGCAAACATGACAAGGACGAACTTTTCGTTTGTCACCTGCCCATTTACAAAGTTGTCAAAGAACACCTGCGTGCCGCTTTCTATCGTGCCTGACGCGGCTTCGAGGCTGTACAGGACAAGGTTCCTGATCGCGATTATCCCGCCGGCCACGAAGAACAGGATGCCCATCGCGGACATCCAGTTGCGCCCGCGCCCCGGCCCGCGCTCCTGCCGCATGGTCTTTAGCCAGCACCAGTCCTGATAACGTTTACGTCAGCTTGACTCCGGGGTTCTTCATCTTGTTGCGCTTGGCGGCGTTTAGAAGCATCGGGGTGAGGACCTCTGCCTGGTACGTGAGCGAGAGCGGACCGAGGTACACCGGCCTCAGACCCTGTATCTCAGACACGAGCTCGGCAAGTTTTGCAACCACGTTCGGGTCGTCGCCGCAGATGAAGGTGTCGGCGTCAAGGCTCGAGCCGACATTTTTCAGCTTTACTTCAGATATCGTGTGGAACGCAGACACCACCCTTGATCGCGGGGCCATTTTTTCTGCGACCATCACGGCTGCAGGCTTTTTGCCCTGCTCGATTGGTATGTAGACAAAGCCGGTGTCGGTGCGCGTCATGGGAACGATGGGCGACACGACGATGCAGTCGCTTCTTGCCTGTGTTGCAAGTTTTGAGCACGTGTCGTCTATGAACTCGTACGGTATTGAAAGGATGAGCACATCCGAGTTTTTCGCAAGGGAGATGTTGTCGTCGCCTGTTATGCTCCCTGCCATCGAGCTTCCGTAGGCCTGTCTTGCGGCGCTAGAGTAGTTTGCAGCAGCTTCTTGGGCCTTTTGCGCCTCTCTCGAGCCGACTATCACGTCGTGTTTTAGGCACCACCTCAGGGCAAAGCCCTCGCCCATGCCGCCGGTGCCGCCTACTATTCCAATCTTCATGCTGCCAGTTGCAAGTGGTTTGGATATTAACTTTACATTAGAAGGATTAAGTATCGGTCTGGCGACCTATTTTCCGTGCCACTTGTCATCTTTATGCGCCACGGGCAGGCTGACAACAACGTCAACAGGATGCTCGTCGGGCGCCACCTGGAGTCGCACCTGACCGAGTTTGGCAGGCAGCAGGTGGCAGATGCCGCAAAGCAGCTGAAAAACGTCCCGATAGATAGGGTGGTGGTGTCGCCAGTCATCAGGGCGATGGAAACTGCAGACATTGTCTGCAACGCCATAGGGGCAGATTACAAAGTGGACGAGCGCCTGTACGAGATAGAGCTTGGCAAGCTTGTCGGCATGAACTACGAAGAAGTGGTGACAAAGTACGGCAACCTGTTTTTGAAATTCTACGACGAGCACGACCCTGTCCTCGAGAGCTTTGGGGTCGAGCCGTTTTTGCAGGTGAAAAAGAGGGTCAGAAGCCTGCTTGACGAAATAGCCGAAAACCACGCGGACAGGAACGTCCTGTGCGTCACGCACCTTGACCCGATAAAAGCTGCAATTGCGACGCTTCTGGATCTAAAGCCGGAAGCGCTTTACAAATGGCACATACGCAACGCGTCGATGACTATACTGAAACAGGAAAGCAAAGAGTACTCGCTCTCCGGCGTCAACGTCATGGCGATGCACAGGTACCCGCTTGAATAAATTCCCAAAACCTTAAATAAGATATCAAAACCAAAACGACGCGTATGGGAATCTCTCTACGGCACGCCGTAATTCTGATTGTTCCCGTCGTCGTGTTTTCTATAATACAGCCGGCGTTCGCGCAAGAATCGGACAGAGTGATCATAAACCGCGTCGAGGTGTGGGGCCTTTTCTACAAGGGCATGGTAATCGCATTCACCATAGGCGCAGTCATCATGGGTGTAATTGCGTACGTAGTTTTCCGTTTCCGCGAGTCAAACCCCAAGAACATTCCAAGGGGCCTTCCGGAGGGACACCAGTAGATGGGCCACGCGATGATAGAGTGGATCTACGTGGGAGTCGTAGTCATGCTGCTTGTATACCTTGGCGCAGCTGCGTGGGACGTCGAGCGCTTTTTGGACCACCCACCAAAGGATTCCAAAGTCATCAAGGTCACAGGCCAGCAGTGGCTCTGGACGTTTGAGCACGAGGACGGGACCCGGGAGATAGGCGAGCTCCACCTGCAAGAGGGCGTCCCGTACAAGTTCGAGGTCACCTCGAGGGACGTCAATCATGCTTTCAATATACCTGACCTGACCGTGCTGATAGACGCGGTGCCTGGCAGGATAAACACTGTGTGGGTAATGCCTGACGCAACAGGCGAGTACCTCATCCAGTGCAGGGAATACTGCGGATTTAGCCACTACCAGATGCGCGCCAAGCTTTTCGTTGAGGAGGGAGTGTCAAACGTGAGCGCACCAATCGAAACGCAGGACATACCGGTAGTGCTTCCGGCAACAAAAGCAGCGGTTGTGAGCAACTGATGATGTCCAAAATACTTTTATTTGCAAACCGTGCCGGTGAGCAGCAAGCGAGGGATTTTGAATGGTTTTAGAAGTTAAGAAACCTCGTCCGATGTGGGAGATACTCTTTTCCACCCACCACACAGACGTCGGGCTGCTCTACATAATCCTCGGCCTCGTCGCCTTCATGATAGGTGGAGCGCTTGCGCTTGTCATCCGCACAGAGCTCTTCCTGCCGGGCGCGCAGATAATCAGCGACCCCAACACGTTCCACAGGATCTTTACGACACATGGCACAAACATGCTGTTCCTCTGGCTGCTCCCGTTTGCATCCGGAATCGGCAACTACCTGATACCCATCATGGTCAAGTACAAAGACATGGCCTGGCCGAAGCTGAACGCAGTCGCGTTCTGGATGATACCTGTAGGCATGGCACTTGTCTGGCTCGGCATGGCCGACTTTACCTGGTACGCGACGCCGCCCTACTCTATCCTGAGCGCTAAGGGTCCGGCTGCCGAGATGTGGATATTTGGAATCAAGATACTCGGTCTTTCGTCGATACTTGGCTCCATCAACTTTATCGTCACCATACTGAAGATGAAGCACCCCGACCTGCCGCTCATGAAGACATCGCTGTTTGTCTGGGCGACACTCGTGACGTCGATAATGATACTCGTGGCGCTTCCCACGTTTACGGCGGCCCTCATCATGCTGTTCACCGACAGGCTTGGAGTGAGCGGGTTCTTTAACCCCAACATGGGCGGGGACCCGATAGCGTACCAGCACCTGTTCTGGTTCACGTTCCACCCCGAGGTGTACATCTTTGCGATACCTGCAATCGGCATGGCGTACGAGCTGATACCCAAGTTCTCGCGCAAGCCGCTGTTCAGCTACCAGTCTGGAGTGACTGCGTTCGTGCTGCTATCCATAGTCGCGTTCGCATCGTGGGCTCACCACATGTACGCGACAGGCATGGACTTTACCATGAAGACAACCTTCATGATAGGCACACTTGCCGCGGTCCCTGCGTCTGCAATGCACGTGTTTAACTGGATAGCCACGATGTGGGGAGGCAGGATCAGGTTTGCGACCCCGATGTCGTTTGTGGTAGGCGGGCTGGTGCTGTTCTTCTACGCGGGAGCCGGAGGCGTCGTCAACTCTATGATGCCGCTTGACTTCCTCACGCACGACAGCTACTGGGTCGTGGGACACTTCCACCTGTTCGTCATGGGCCTCATCACGTTCGCGTTCTTGGGCATGCTGCACTACATGTTCCCGATGATAACGGGCAGGATGTACAACGAGAGGATAGGCATGGTTACATTCTGGCTGCTGTTCGTCGGCGTGTCGATGATCTTCCTGACGCAGCACGTGCTAGGACTTTATGGCCAGCCGAGGAGGACGTTTGACTACGTGCCAGTGGAGCCCCTGATAGTGATGAACCAGATTTCAAGCGTCGGCGCGTGGATAACCGGCGCGGGAGCCGCGCTCCTGATGGGCAACCTCATCTACAGCGCCGGAAAGGGCAAGCCTGCAGACATGCGGGACCCGTTCCAGCTTGGAGAGCAGTACTACGACTACACGCGGAAGGAGCCGCACCACTAGGAGGTTCCAGACATGGCAGAGCACGAGCACAAGGACGAGCCAGTGTTGTTGACCTCGCCGGGAAGGATGGCGAGGGGCATCATAATAGTGGCAGTAACGCTTGCAATAGGCGCGGCCGTGGTTGTCACGCAGTTTGACAACTTTTTCTCGCAGTCGGCGCCTGTGACGAGGATCCAGCCAGAGACACCGCCACCTCCACCTCCTGCAGCGGGAGTCACTAGAATAGCGATACTTGCGGGATCTTCGGTGCAAGGTGCCCCTGACTATGACCCAGACGACGCGCAGGTGCCGGTAGGCAACAAGGTCGTGTGGGAGAACCGCGACAACGTCTTCCACACCGCGACTTCAGGCACAGGGCCGGAAGACGCAGAGATGAGCGTAGCCTTTGACACAGGGCTTGTCAACGGCGGCGAGTCCTCAGCCGAGATAACTATTGATGCAGATGTGGGCACCACTATCCCGTACTTCTGCCAGGTCCACCCGTACATGACCTCGCAATTGACGATTGTGGAAGCCGAAGAAGGTGGCGCCACCGGCGGAAGCGCAGAAGGTCCGACGCTGACAATACTTGCAGGCGCATCGGCTCAAGGCGCTCCTGACTATGACCCAGACCCGCTGACTGTGAGCGCGGGCGACGTGATAACAGTCCGCAACGCGGACAACGTCTTCCACACAGCCACTTCTGGCGCGCCTTCAGATGCAGACGCAGGACAGGCGTTTGACACAGACTTGATGGAGGCAGGGGCTACGGCCACAATCGATACCGCGGATCTTGAACCTGGAGAATACGACTACTTCTGTCTTGTCCATCCGTACATGGTAGGCAAGCTGCAAATCGAATGATCCTGAGATCCCTGCCCTTTGCGACGCTTGCCGTCCTCTTTTCTTTGATCTTCATAGGCGGCTACGTCAGCGCGTCGGGGGTCGGGCTCTCGTGCCCCGAGTGGCCGCTGTGCCCGCAAGGGTTCCTGCCCCACCAGGACTTTATCATCGAGTATATACACAGGTCAGTCGCCGCAACGACGGGCCTGCTCGTCATAGCCACGATGGCCTTTGTGCTAAAGTCAAAAGAAACGCCTAGGGGCATGAAGATAGCGTCGATAATTGCCGCCGGCGCCGTGATAGGACAGATTGCGCTTGGCGCAGTAGTCATAGTCGAGCGCCTGCACTCTGTGCTTGTGACTGCGCACCTTGGCCTCGGGCTCGTGCTGTTCTCGATGGTGCTTATGACTGTAGTCTATTTGTTCAGGATGACTGCCAAGACGACAATCCCGGCAATCCGGGATTAGGTTTATACTCTCAATCGGCGGCTATTAGCGCGTGGCTCCCTGGCCGTACGCTCTGGCCGTTGCGGTCATTATTGCACTCTCTGTTCCTCCTGCTTTTGCCCACCTCGAGCACCTGCCGCACTACAACGGCATGCAGAGGGGCGTAGAAGACTATGTCATACACCAGGCGCTCGAGCCCGAGTACGCAGGCCCGGGTCAGCTCACAGCCATCATGTTCAGCGTCCAGGACTATGATGGAAACGACGTGCGCGACGTTGAAACGATGGTCGAGATCTATTCAAGCACTGGCGAGCGCGTAAAGGCGTTTCCCTGGACAAAGCACGACATCGGAGACTTTACGCTCTACTACACGTTTCCTAAAGCCGGAAACTACCAGCTGATATTCAGCATAGCAAACGGGCCCGTGAATTCAAACACCGTCGACCCGCCAAGGGGCACGCTCCTGAGCACTGCCGGCTGCAACTGCGAGCGCGTCGTCTCAAACCTCAACATCTCGGCGACCTTTGGCGACATATTCACCTACACCGTCCTTGGCGCGATATTCGCGCCGCTTGTAGGGATAGGCTCTGTGCTCTGGATAAGCTTCCGCAAGAAGAGGAGCGCCGGCCAGCTAAGCGACAGGAGCGAGATAATAAAATACGCGGTCATGCTGTCCGCGCTCGGGGGCGGGATGGTCCACTTTGCCGTGTTTTCAGAGCACGGCTCGCTAAGGCTGGAGTATCCAATATTCCTGATAACAGCCGGCGGCATGCAGGTGAGCTACGGCATCATGTACATCATGCTAACGCTGACGTCGGGCGCCGGCGCCGATCCTGCGCGGTACTACCGCAAGACAGTTGGGCTCAACCTGTTTGGCATGGCCGGAACAGCAATCCTTGTGGGGCTGTATACGTATTCTGTCATATTCCCGCCGCCCCTTTCACCTACCGACCAGCCCGAGCAGCTTGAGGTGGCAGGCGTGGTTGCCAAGTATGTCGAGGTATTCCTGATAGGTGGAATAACATACCTGATGCGGTACGAGAAAAAGAAGCTGCGCGAGCAGATCCCTAGTAAGACATAAAACCCCTGCAGGGGCATGGCTTTTCCATGTGGAAAGTACTGATGCCGAGGAAAATAGTCTTTGGCGAGAACGCGGCCAAGGAGTTCCAGTATCCAAAGAATTCTCTGGTGGTAACGACTACGACGCCGGACATATACAACAAGTGGCTCGACTACATGGGCATAAAGAACTATGAAGTCTACGACAAGGTCACACCCGACCCGTCCATCGAAACTATAGAGGCCCTGAAAAAGCAGTACGAGGGCAAGCAGATAGGCGCCTACATCGGCCTCGGGGGCGGGAGCTCTAGGGACGTCTGCAAATACCTGAGCAAGCTGACCGGCATCCCCAAGATACTCATCCCGACCACCTTTGGCACCGGCGCCGAGATGACCACGTATGCTGTAATCAGCTTTGAGCACAAGAAAAAGCTCCTGCAGGACGAGGCGTTCCTTGCCGACGCCGCGATTGTCGACCCGTATTTCCTGCCCGGCACGCCTTTTAACATCATGCGCAACTCTGCGTGCGACGCAGCAGCGCAGGCTTCCGAAGGCTACGACAGCAAGGCCGGCAACCCGTTCACGCAGTTCTTCTGCAAGGAGGCGTTTGACATACTCTACGACGCAATAATGAACGACAAGCCAAACCTGCTCCCGTACGGCGCCATGCTGTCAGGCATCGGCTTTGGCAACTCGTCGACGACTCTTGGACACGCGCTTTCATACGTCTTTTCCAATGAAGGCGTGCCCCACGGCTATGCGCTCTCGTCGTGCACGACTGTCGCCCACAAGTTCAACAAGTCCGTCTACTACAAGCGCTTCAAGGAGATTGCGCAAAAGCTAAAGTTCGAGCCGCTGAAATTGAAGCAACCGCTGGACGCGGCGGCAGACGTAATCATGCCGGACAGGGGCCACCTTGACAACAACCCGATACCTGTCACAAAGCAGGATATCATCGGCTGCCTGGACGAAATCGTCAACAAGAACCCGCTGGCCTGAAAGGCCGCGGCCCTACTCTTTTGTTATTCCTATCACCATAAAGTCGCACAGTTCTATGTTCACGATGCTTCCCACAAGCGGCGTGTACTTTTCAGCGTCGAAATTCTTGTCGTAGCCAAAATCCTGCACACCCGTGTGCTTGTGCACCGTGACTGTCTTCGCCTCGGTGTCTATCTTTAGCAGCTTGCCCTTTGCACCACTCAGTATCATGGCATGACGCACTGCATGTATGAGAAATAAAATGTTAGCGTCTGATAACATGAAATCTGCAATGCAATGCAATCATCATTCATCAAATCTTGTCATAGACACGACCTGCATGCGCGCATTTCTCTGAAATGTCACTCAGAACCCAAAACCTTTAAATTCAGAATGCCAGCCTGAAACTCACGATGACTGTTATCAAGAAGAGCGTGGAGATCAATGCTCCAATAAATGAGACCTTCACATATTTTGCAAGGCCGGAGCACATGGCAGACCAGTTCCCGGAGAACGTGGGTCTCAACGTGGTACCAGTTGATGTCAAGGCTGGCATGGGCGTTGGTACGACATTTAGGATCAGCGGTGATTTTGACGGCAAGAGGCTCGAATGGGATTGCGAAACCGTAGAGTACGACTTTCTCCACAGAATAAAAGCCAAGATGATCGAAGGCCCGTTCAAGAGATGGGAGATAACAGCCACTTTTGACGCGCTGGGCGAGAAAAAGAGCAGGGTCACACTCGATGTCGACTATGATATGCCTATGGGACCTCTCGGCGGGTTCATCGACAGAGTAAAGCTCAAGGGCATTGCAGAGCGCGGCATGGAGACAGGCCTTTACAGGGTAAAGGCTCTTCTCGAAGGCACCGGCTCCATCCCTGTATACATCACCCTTGACGCCTACAGGCACGTCCTGAAGGAAAAACAGGAAATGGGCTGCTCTGTCTCTGAGGCAATAATCAAGATAATCAAGGACAGGCAGGAAGCTCTGGCCAAAACGGCCTAACCCTTTCCCTTTTTCCTCTTACGTTTAAATAACGCATTTTACACGAAAAGTTTTGCGGGTTCGTAGCTCAGCCAGGTAGAGCGTTTGGCTCTTAACCAATCAGTTCATCTGGGTTAAAATGTCGTGGGTCCGAATCCCACCGAACCCGCTTTATTGTTATTACATTTACATACACCTGATTAAGTTCTTGTAAGACCATCATCCGCTGTTGAAAATCTACCAGTGCCAAAAGTGCAACAGGGTTTTCCGCCACGAGGCAGACAGGGAAGAGCACTGTGCGAACAACAGCTCTCACCAAAGCTACCGCGAGTATGAGCTAGAGGCATTCCTGACAAGGTTTCTGGTAGCGTAGCGAATCCCACCGAACCCCTTTTTCAAATTTAAGCCTGTGCATCGACAGATTCCATGTCAAGTATGGAAAGGCTGTCGCAGATATCAACAAGTGCGTGGTTGGCTGATTGTTCCAGCATCTTTGCTCGGTGAAGCCCCCGCTCCGCCCCCATCTCTCTCATGCTAGCTAATTAGCTCAAGCTAATAACCTTTTAGTTGTCTGCAAGCCGGACTTGACGGAACCATCCGGATTGACTCTTTATATCCCCGGCGCGCTGCTCTTGGCTGGATGGCAGTCATCACCATCAACCTGCCGCTTGCAAAAAAGCTGATGCCGCCAAGGAAAGCCACGGCAAAGAAGGGCGACAGCGGCACCGTGCTCGTAGCAGGCGGGAGCCACTTTTACCACGGCGCGCCCGTTTTCACCAGCATGGCAGCATTGCGTTCCGGCACGGATCTTGTTTACACAGCGGTGCCGCGCTCGATAAAGACGGAGGTGCGATCGTTCTCGCCGGCGCTAATAGTCCTGCCACTGCCGGACGACAAGCTGACGGTAGGCTCGGCAAACAGGCTTGTTGCCATGATGCCAAAAAAGCCAGACTCGGCCGCAATAGGCATGGGAATGAGCATCGCAAAGCCTGAGGCGCTAACTGCGCTTGTCAGGAACCTCAAAGAGATGGGAGCAAGACTGTTGCTTGACGCGTCGGCCCTCGTGCCCGACGTCTTGCCAGAGATAAAGGACACCAACACCATCGTAACGCCGCACGCCGGCGAGTACAAACGGCTGTTTGGCGAGGACGCGGGCAGGACAGAAAAGGAGCGCATAGTCAACGTGCAGAGGAATGCAAAAAAATACGGAATCACTATTTTGTTAAAGGGGCCTACTGACGTTGTGTCAGACGGCAAGCGCGTCGGCATAAACAGGACGCACAACTGCGCCATGACAGTCGGCGGCACCGGCGACGTGCTTTCCGGAGTCGCGGCAGGGCTTCTGTGCAAGATGGAGCCTTTTGAAGCGTCGCTCCTTGCCGTGTATTTCAACGGCCTTGCAGGCAACCTGTCCTTCAACCGCGTCGGCCTGCACATGACCTCTACCGACCTCCTCGAGGACCTGCCTCAAGCGATGAAGCGCTTTGACGAGATCGTGAAATGATATCCGAATTCGTTAGAGATGTCACTCTAATTGGCTGATCATCGGATATTTTGTACAACACTTGATATCGAAATGCTTTACTGGTTGCATCAATCACATGGCGTTGTGAAGGAGAAAGATGTCAAAACCAAGCTCGCTAAGGAACTGAAGAGGAAGTTTCAACATGTTTACAAGGATATTCAGGTCGATGTAAACATAAAGCACTTATCTAAAAAGCTAGAACAAATACTAGATCCGCTTCCTGCCCCAAAACTTCAACCTGACATAGACTTGTTGTTCACTCATGTCAATAACATGGTTACAGTCACAGAGGTGAAGTATTTTAGGCCGAAGCGTCGATCGCTGAATCTATCCTATTACGAGGGTCTTTCGCAAGCACTTGCCCTACTACAATACGGATTTGACGCTGTTTCACTAATGTATATTTTCGATTATAAGATTTTTCTTTCACGCACAAAGCATGAGAAGGAGCAGATACTTCAACAATACGGTGGTCATGCTTGGAGATTTATCAGAAAGATGGTCGATAGGAAAAGAAGAGCTTTCGGGCGCTTGGGCGTAGGACTGGATTTCACTTGCGTTATTTACGACCCAAGATTCAAAAAACCTAGAGGCAGCGAATTTCAAGTCGTACCTATGAATTGGAGAAGGCAAACGCTCAAAATACAAAACCTCAAGCCGGGCTATCTCTGCCCTCTAAAAGACTGGAAATATCGCAATCCTTTTGTAATAAACAATGATCGTACGGCAAAGAAAATCAGGGACTTGATTCTTGCCGATCTTTCCAAAAACAAAAAGAATCATAAGATGAAGAACAAACATCGACGTAGTAAACAAAACAGGTCGTAGGAAGCTGAAACGATCGCATTTGTAATAACGTTTGAGAACGCTCGAATAAATAACCCCGCCATGCTTTGAGAAAGCATGAGCGAACCGGCGCAATACATCACGTTTGACGAGTTCATGAAGGTAAAGCTGCAGATTGGCAAGGTGACAAGCGCCGAACCCATCCCCAAGATGAAAAAGGTGTTCAAGGCGGTGGTTGACATCGGCACTGAAAAGCGCGAAGTCGCAGTAGGCGCGGCGCTCTGGATAAAGCCGGAGGATTTTGTGGGCAAGACCGTGGTGATATGCACTAACTTGCAGCCGCGCAAGATAGGCGACATAGAATCAAACGGGATGCTGCTTGCGGCAGACGGGCCGGAGGGAAAGCCGGTCTTTTTGACGATAGCAGAAGACGCGCCGCTTGGCGCGCCGATACACTAGCCTATTCCGGGCCCGTACTTGGGCTCTTTCTTTTTCTGGGCCTCTTCAAGTATCGACTCGTACTGCCTGTCAAGCGTCTTTGTGTCAAGCGGTATGCTCTCGAGCTTTGAGAACGCGGCCAGGATGCTCTTTGCTGCAAGCGGCTGGGGGACGGTAGTTTCAGAAATCTCGCCAAACAGCCCGATGGCGTCTATCCCGCGCTCTGCGGCCATGCCAAGTATCACGCCGTTGAACCAGGTGATGTTCGATATCTCCTAGCCCACGAGATCTATGCCTGCCTTTGCAAGCACCTTCTTCAATTCCGGCCTGTTCACCACGCCGCACACCCGCGGAGCGCCCGTCAGCTGGTCGCGCAGGTACCCGCCTGCGCCGTACAGCCTTGCCACCTTTCCGGCATTCTGCGCAAAGTCAAGCAGCGCGCCACACAGCGCGTACAGCTCGCCCGGGTCCTGCGGCTGCGACTCGCCGGTGAATATCATGAGCTTGCGCTCGTCGTCGTAATGGATCCTGTAAGTGTCGCTTGCGCTTTTCACGACGCCGTCGGCATACGACACCCAGGGCTTGTCGCTTGAGACAATCTCGGCCACCTGCTCGCATTTCAGGTTCTGGGCAAGAAACGACGAGACGAGGCCGCCCACCCTGCCCATGTCAGGCAACGACGCAAAGAGCGAGAAGCCGTCGCTTTTGACCTGCTTTGTGACGCTCAGCTTCATTTTGCCATCCCGTTTATTTTTGCTAAAAAGGCGCATATCGCAGTATAGTCCTGGTCTGAAAACCCGCTGTTGCTTGCCGCCCGGAACATCTGCTGGACAGTCGACGTCGCCGGGATTGCGACGCCGGTTGCCTGCGCAGTCGCGGTGGCAAGCTCCAGGTCCTTGAGCATGTTCTTCAGGTGAAACGACGGCGCAAATTCGCCTTCGACCATCTTGGGGCCCTTTTTCTCCGACAGGCCCGTTTTGAAATACGTGGAGTTTAATATCTTGACAAAAACTGCGGGGTCGATGCCGCTGCCTCTTGCAAGCGTTATGCCTTCAGAGACCGCAGTTGCGATGAGCGCGATGTTGAGGTTTAATGCAAGTTTTACAGCGTTTGCAGAGCCGGCCTTCTCGCCTATGTAAAACACGTTCTTGCCAAGCGACTCTATCACGGCCCTTGCCTTCTCAAACGCGCCCTTGCCGCCGGCAACCATCGGCGTCAGCTCGCCTGCTTCCGCGGCTGAAGGCCCGCCCATCACAGGCATCCCGAGCATTTCTATGCCGCGCTTTTTCAGCTCCTGCGCCAGATATTCTGACTGCGCAGGCGCAATCGTGCTTGCGTCGGCGACTATTGGCCGGTTCTTCGATTCTGCAACTCCATCCGGCCCCAGCAGCACTTGCTTGGCTGCTTCAAAGTCTGTGACGACTGTTATCACGACATCGCACCAGCCGGCAAGCTCCTTGGGGCTTGCCGCAATGCGTGCAATCGTGGAAAAGGGCTCCGCCCTTTGCCTGCTCCTGTTGTAGACTGCAAGCTCGTGGCCGGCGCTTGCAAGCCTCCTTGCCATCCCCGAGCCCATCAGCCCGAGGCCAACGACGCCGACCTTCATGCACCTGATGCCTCCTTGCGCCAATAAAAAACTATACTCGGATCTTCAAGCGTGCCAGAATAAAGGTTAAATCGTGGAGATCATCTCTATAAGATAGTAACATATAATGATACTTACCAGAATGCGATGCAATTTTATGATATTACCATATTTGGATATAGGGAAAAGAGGCGGGCATGACTAGGCTGGACATCCCCAAGCTGCTGCGTGAAAGGGGCTATGAGCCGCTCAGGCTGCAGGACAGGATAGTGTCCTCTGCCGCCCGCAGGGCCCTTGCGGTCCTGGGCGAGCAGTCAGTGGCCGCGCTACTCTACCACATGTCGACCATGACAGGCAAAAATGAAAAAGAGCTCCTGTCAAACTACGTCGAATTTGAAAAGGCGCTCTGGTCCTCTCTGGGTTATGGCGCGGACATACTGCTCAAGAGGTTCAGCGACGAGCTTGACAGGATTGTGCACAGGTCCGGCGTCGGGCTTGGCGAGGTGCTCGACGAGATAAGGCAGAACGAGCCGGCTGTTTTTGCGCGAAGCATCGCGCAGGGCGAAAACGCGGCCCTGCTTTACACCAGCACAGCCTTTAGGGACAACACAGTGTCTGCGTTCTTTGAGCCCCTTGAAGGCAGGGTTGCCATGGCCGCGCTGGTCGAAAGGCCTACCAAGCTGCCGCCGGCAGTCGCAAGGACCACGTACAGAGACCTCCAGTCAGGGCGCGGCAGGGCAGGCATCGGTAGCAGGGTGGCAGAGTGGACGTCGAACCTGCGCCCGGAAGGATCGGCTCTCAGGCTCGCCAAGGACAACACGTGGCTCGTGGAAAACGGCATGTCAGAGCCCTCTCACGACTCTATCGGCCTCAGAAAGGCAGCGCTCCTGTGCGCCTACGACCTCACAAGGATCGACAGCGCAAGCGCGGCAAAGGCTATCGAGCTTCACGACTTTGTGGTAGCAGAAGGGTTGCAGGGCATATACGCAAGGGGGTGACCCCCTCCCCCACCAGTGCTCCCCTGCTTAATAGCACTGCACACACATGTTGCAACATGCCAGGACTATGGTACAACGCGCACGCTCCGGAATACGAGCAGAAGGCAAGCAGGTCCATAATCCACCCTTTCAACGTCAGGGGCTACAGCGGCCTGACGATAAACCCGTACCAGGGGTGCCAGCACAGGTGCGCCTACTGCTACGCGACGTACGAGTGGTCGCCCGAGTTTTACGACAGGATCTACGCCAAGAGCAACGCGCCAGAGATCCTAGAGCGCGAGCTTGCCTCGTGGAAAGGAACTAAAGTCGATCCTGTCATGGTCTCGTCTGCTACTGACGCCTACCAGCCTGCGGAGCTGCGCTACGGCCTCACAAGAAAGTGCGTGCAGGTGCTGCAAAAGTACAAGGTTCCGTACTATGTCTTTACAAAGTCGGCCATAATAGAGCGCGACTTGGAACTGCACACAAAATACCGCGACAACTGCTTTATCGTCTGGTCCGTCACGACCTGCAACGAGCAGATAAGGAGGATTGTCGAGCCCGGGACGCCGCCAGCAGCAAGGATATTTGAAGCAATTGAAAAGTTTACCCTGGCTGGCGTCCCCTGCGGCGTGAACGTGGATCCGATAATGCCCCTTGTGACTGACAGCGAGAGGGAGATTGGAGCTGTTGTTGAGGCGTGCAGGCGCGCAGGCGTAAAGCACATCTTTGGCGCGATGCTCAGACTCAGGACTGACATCTGGGACAGGATGAAGGCGGCCCTTGCGCTGCTTGGCGTTGAAGACGGAATCGAGCGGTACAAAAAACTCTACGGGTTTGAAGAGCCGCTTGCCGCAAGCTACGTCGCATGCGACAAAGACTACAGCAAACAAATTACAGGCATGCTCGAAGAGATGGTGCGCGCAGGCGGGATGAAAAGCGACTTTCCCGACCACCTCGGCACAAGGGAGATAGACAGGTCGTGCACAGGGCAGAAAACGATTCTAAGCTACGTCGCAACATAGGCTAGCCGGCGGCACCGCGCAGGGTTTGCATGCGTCTACTTGCGTGGCTTTTCATAGTCCTGCACAAGGAACACGGCCTCGCACTCGCAGTGGCCGTCTATCCTTACCTGCCTCCCGCACCTCGGGCAGATGCTCAGAGGCGCCGGAGCTTCGGTCTCCATCTCAAACGCGACGGACATTGTCTACAATATCGTAGGGCCAAATTATTAAGATTTTGGCACTAATTTGAAATAATCCACTGTATTTGCAGTATCCGTACCCGAACATCATAGATCTATGCGAAATAATGTCTTTATAGATAATTTTTGTCGATGGAATCGAGGCTGGAAGGTTAATACTTGTGCCGGCATGCAGACACTTTGTGAGCCACAGAAACCCGGTGCCCACTGTGGACGTGATTTTGCAAAAGGGCTCAAAGGTCCTGATGATACGCCGGAAGAAGGAGCCATTTGCCGGCCGGCTTGCGCTTCCCGGAGGCTTTGTGAACGAGGGCGAGACCGTCGAGGACGCGGCAAGGCGCGAGGCTTTGGAAGAGACGTCGCTTGAGATAGAGCCGATAGAGATACTCGGCGTCTATTCAGACCCTGCACGGGACCCGAGGCGCCACGTGCTCACTGTCGCGTTTGTTTCGATAATAACCGGCGGGGTCGAACAGGCAAGCGACGACGCGGCAGGCCTGCAATGGGTGGAACTTGCAGACGTGGAAAAAATGAAGGACAGGATAGCGTTTGACCACGCCAAGATACTTGCGGATTATCGCAAGTGGAAAACTGAAAACGGCACGTTCTGGTCAACAAAGGGCCAAAATGGTTAAAGCCCTTTGAAGGCTAGCAAGCCTGGTTGCGCTCTGAAAAAGACATCAGGCTCCGCATAGACCTGCTTGAAGGCCAGTCAAACGCGATAGCAAAAATGCTCGCAAAGGCGATGCAGGAGCACAACGAGGAAGCGGTGAAGCAGTATTCAGATAAGCTGGCACAGGGCAAGGGAAGGGTCGAAGAGTTGCTCTGGGTGCTCGGCGTAAAGACCGGCCAGGGAGTCTTGGAAAGCAGGGTGGCTGTCAAGGGCAGGGACATGACCGTCGGCGACGTGCTTGAAAAGCTGAAAAGCGGCGAGCTAAAGATGGACGACCTTGCGCTTGATGTGCAGGCGCTGGTGCGAAAAGGCGCGCTTGAAATGAAAAACGCGCTAAGGCATACCACGTAGGGCAGGGCGGCTGAATGTCCCAGACAGCCCGGCGTCGCTCTTTTTCCTTATCTGCGGATAGTATTCGACGTTGAGCGCCGGCGCTTCCAGGTCTTTAAAGTTGAACACTTCTGCAAACACAACAAACAGGCCGATGTAGGCTGCAACAAGCTGGCGGAGCATGAGTCATGTACAGACTTCAATCGATTTAAGGCTGGCGCCGCACGGTTAGCTTGTACAAATTATAGAAAATTAGGCTGTACAAATTCACAAAACACCCGCCGCGGGGTGGAAAATATATATAAAATAACACCGTTATACAGGCTGCAGATGACCACAGAAGACCTGAACATGGATTATAGCAAGTATGACTTTAAGGATTCAACCGAGCTTTACGTTTACCTGAGCAAGAAGGGGCTCTCCCGTGGCACCGTCGAGGAGATAAGCAAGATGAAGGGCGAGCCTGACTGGATGCGAGATTTCAGGCTCAGGTCGTATGACGTCTTCATGAGCAAGCCGATGCCGGAATGGGGTGGCGACTTGAAGAAGATCGATTTCCAGAACATCTACTACTATGCCAAGGCTTCAGAGAAGCAGGGCAAGAGCTGGGACGAAGTGCCCGAGTCTGTCAGGAACACTTTTGAAAAACTGGGCATCCCGGAGGCGGAGCGCAAGTTCCTCGCCGGCGTGGGCGCGCAGTACGAGTCTGAAGTCGTCTACCACAACCTGAGAGAGGACCTGCAGAAGCAGGGCGTGATTTTCGTCGACACAGACACCGCAGTAAAGGAGTACCCGGAGATAGTAAAGAAGCACTTTGGCAAGGTCATCCCTCCGGAGGACAACAAGTTTGCCGCGCTCAACAGCGCCGTCTGGTCCGGCGGCTCGTTCATCTACGTCCCGCCAAACGTCAAGGTAGACCTGCCGCTGCAGGCGTACTTCAGGATAAACGCGGAGAACATCGGCCAGTTTGAGCGCACGCTTATCATTGCAGACGAGGGCGCAGAGGTCCACTACATTGAAGGCTGCACCGCGCCTGTCTATTCCACTGAATCATTGCACTCTGCAGTCGTTGAACTGATCGCGAAAAAGGGCGCCAAGATACGCTACACCACAATCCAGAACTGGAGCAAGGACGTCTACAACCTCGTGACAAAGAGGGCGTATGCCTACGAGGGCGCCAAGGTCGAGTGGATTGACGGCAACATCGGAAGCAAATTGACGATGAAGTACCCGGGCGTCTACATGCTCGGCAAGAACGCTCACGCAGAAGTTGTTTCAATCGCGTTTGCAGGCAAGGACCAGCACCAGGACGCAGGCGCAAAGGCAGTCCACCTTGCACCAAACACCACTTCAAGGATAACAAGCAAGTCAGTCAGCAAGGACTCTGGCAGGACCACCTACCGCGGCCTGCTGCATGTAGCCAAGGGCGCGACTGGAGTCAAGTCAAACGTCAGGTGCGACGCGCTGCTTCTTGACGAAAAATCAAGGACCGATACATACCCATACATTGAGGTGAACGAGGACGACGCGACCATCACCCACGAGGCGACGGTGGGCAAGATAGGCGAGGATCAGATATTCTACCTGATGTCGAGGGGATACTCTGAATCTGACGCGCTGTCGATGATAGTAGGCGGCTTCATCGAGCCGTTCACAAAGGAGCTCCCGATGGAGTACGCCGTCGAGCTGAACAGGCTGGTAAAGCTCGAGATGGAAGGCTCCGTCGGTTAATCCCGCGCTTTTCTGGTGAAACGGGACATGACCACACTATCAGGCGTCAACCAAAGCCATGTAGATGCAGTGTCAAAGGGCGAGCCGGCGTGGCTCCTTCAGGCCAGAAAGGATGCACTGGCAAAGTACCTAGAGCTCCCGGCAGAAGTCTCGCCGCTTTATTCAAAGTACTCTGACGCAAACAGGATAAAACCAGAGAGCGTCCACCTTGCGACGGCCCCGGCAAAACACACGATAGCAGGCGACCTCGCAAAGAGACTCGAAGAGCTTGAAAAAGAGACAGGCATACTGCAGGTCGGCTCAGAGGCCGGCCGCGTGTTTGTAAAAGACGACGTGGCAAAAAAGGGCGTCATAGTCGCCGACATCAGGCAGGCACTTTCAAAGTACGCTGACCTTGTCAAGGCGCATGTTGATGAAAACCCGCTTGACTTTGGCGAGGACAGGTACCTTGCGCTTGAGACGGCGGCCTTCCAGTCGGGCGTCTTTGTGTACGTCCCAAGGAACGTGGTGCTCGATGATCCGATAAGGCTGATAACCTCGCTTGCAGACGACGGCACGTCGCTTGTGTCAAGGAACATCCTCGTCGCAGAGGAAGGCACAAAAGCGACTGTGGTGCAAGAGCTGTACGCACCAGGCGCCGGCAGCGGGACGCAGCAAGGGTACTTTGAGCTCATCGAAACCTCTGTCAAGCCCAACGCACACCTTGAAGCAGTCACCCTGCAGGCGATGGGCGCAGACACGGTGTGCGTCTCCAACAGGAAGGCGTTTGTAGAGCGGGACGGCAAGATGTCGTGGTACTCGGGGTTGTTTGGGAGCCTGCTTTCGCGCTACAGGACCGACAGCGTCATGAAGGGCGCCGGCTCGTCGGCAGAAGACATCGAGATAGTGTTTGGCGCAGGCAACCAGTCATTTGACGTCACGTCAAACCTCATACACAACGGCCAGCACTCCAGGGGCAGGGTGCAGGTAAAGTCGGTGCTCAAGGACACCTCAAAGTCGCTGTTCAAGGGCATGATAAAGATAGGCAAGGACGGCAAGGGCACAGAGTCGTATCTGTCGGGCCACGCGATACTGCTTGACAAGGGTGCCAAGTCCGATTCCATACCGGGCCTTGAGATCCTGACAAACGAGGTCAGGGCGACGCACTCGGCCTCTGTCGCGCAGATGGACGAGGGCCAGATATTCTATCTTATGACACGCGGGCTTTCAAGAGAAGGCGCCAAGCGCGAGATAGTGTCCGGGTTCCTCGAGCCACTTTCAAGGAAGATGGGGCCGACCATCAGGGCGTGGGTCAACTATTTGATTGAAAACAAGTGGCAGGGCAACGCGCTGATGCTCAGGACCGACGAGGCAATGGAGCAGATACTTGAAGTGGAAAAGTCCCGCTACCGCGAGACGCAGGACATCTTTGAGAAGCACTACAAGTACCGGTGATCTATTGGAGCGCTGGGTAAGGGTCTGCGACGACAAGTCGCTTGGAAACGGCGAGATGGCAGAGTTTAACCACGGGGAAAAGAAGATCCTGGTTGCAAAAGCAAAAGGCAGGGTGTATGCCACCGACAGGATATGCACGCATGCCTACGCAGACCTTTCTACTGGTTTTATGAACGAGGACCAGTGCACAGTCACATGCCCTCTGCATCTCTCTGTTTTCAAACTCGAGAACGGCGTGCCGCAGAACCCTCCGGCAGAAGCCCCGCTTAAAACTTACAAGGTTAAAATACAGGACGCGGGAATTTACATCGATATCGGTTAAGCCTATGTTGCAAAAAGGCGTTTTTGACGTTGAGAAGATAAGGCAGGATTTCCCCATACTCCAGCGCAAGGTGATGGGAGGCAAGCCGCTTGTGTACCTTGACAACGCGGCGACCACGCAAAAGCCACTTTCAGTCATAAACGCCATTTCTGACTATTACACAAACTACAATTCAAACATCCACCGCGCGGTCCACCAGATGGCAGAGGAAGCCACGATAGCGTACGAGGAGACGCGCAAGAAAATAGCAAAGTTCATCAACGCCAAGTCGACTGACGAGATAATATTCACGCGCAACACGACTGAAGCCATAAACCTGGTCGCGTATTCGTGGGGCAGGGCAAACGTGAAAAAGGACGACAGGGTCGTCATAACTGAAATCGAGCACCACTCCAACATCGTGCCCTGGCAGATACTGACGCAGGAAAAGGGCGCCAAACTGGAATACGTCGGGGTGGGCGACGACGGCTACCTGAAGATGCACGAGTACAGGAACTACCTTGATTCTAACAAGGTGAAATTGGTTTCAGTGTCGCAGATGTCAAACGTGCTTGGCACGATAACCCCGGTAAACGAGATAATCAGGTCGTCGCACGAAAAGGGCATACCGGTCCTTATCGACGGCGCGCAGTCTGTCCCGCACATGCCAGTCGATGTTCAGAAGCTGGACTGCGACTTTATGGCGTTTTCTGCCCACAAGATGCTCGGCCCGACCGGCGTGGGCGTGCTTTACGTAAAGCGCGACATTCTTGAAAAGATGCCGCCGTTCATGGGCGGTGGCGACATGATAAAGGAGGTCCACAAATATGAAACAAGATACAACGACCTGCCGTACAAGTTTGAGGGAGGCACTCCCAACATTGCAGACGTAATAGGCTTTTCTGCGGCGATCGATTATCTCGACAACCTCGGCATGGACAGGGTGCGCGAGCACGAGATAGACATAACAAAGTACGCGCTTGACAGGATTTCCGGCGTCAAGGGCGTGACGGTCTACGGCCCGGCAAACGCAAAGGACAGGGGCGGCGTCGTTTCGTTTAACATAGGCGACATACACCCGCACGACCTTGCGACCATAATGAACGATCATGGCATCGCAATCAGGTCGGGCCACCACTGCGCGCAGGTGCTGATGGAGAGGCTCGACGTCGCTGCAACTTCGAGGGCAAGCTTTTATATCTACAACACAAAACAAGAGGTCGACAAGTTCATTGAAGCGCTCGACGAGGCAAGGAGGCTGTTCAAGATTTGAGTGACGACATTTACCGCGAGATAATACTCGATCATTACAGGAACCCGCGCAACAAGGGCAAGATGGCCGAGGCGGATGTCAGCATCCACGACTCCAACCCGCTCTGCGGCGACGAGATAGACATCCACCTAAAGGTAGATGGTGACAAGATAAAGGACATCAAGTTTGAAGGGCGCGGCTGCGCAATCAGCCAGGCAAGCGCGTCCATGCTGACTGAAATGGTGATGAACAAGCCGCTCACGTCGGTCAAGGACCTGACAAAGGACGACATACTTGAAAACATCGGCCTCATGAACCTCGGCCCGGCTAGGATCAAGTGCGCGCTCTTGTCGCTCAAGGTTCTGAAACTTGGCATGGTCAAATACTACGCCGATCGCGACCCTGATTCGGCAAAGAAGCTCCAGGAAGACAGCCGGACGCTTTAGGCATGTCGTCGCCAAAGGTGAGCAGGCAGGACATTCGCAGGATAATCTCTGACAACTTCAACGCGACTGACATCAGGTTCTCAAACGACGAGATACTGGAGCACCTCAACGAGACCGAGCGCTACAAGGGAATGAACCTGGACGTGCTCGACTTTGAAGACGTGCTCTTGGAGATGGAGCAGACGGGGTTTTTGCGCCCCATTGCGCAGAATTTCAACACGCGCTACTACAAGATAATGACGGACCTTGAAGAAAAGACCTGCAAGGATTGTAACATCAAGTCGTGGTTTGCAGAGGCCGAGGAGCCGAAAAAGTGCCCTGCTTGCGGCTCTTCAAACCTGTCCTAGAGGCCCACGCTTTCTATCAGGGTTATCAACTCGTCGTACTGCTGGACGAACTTTCTTCCTTTTTCAGTTATGGTGAGCAGGCCGTCTTGTGTGCGCTGTATCATACCCTTGCCTTCCATCTCCTCAAAGTGGTTGACCATCTTGTCGTACGAGAGCCTCGAGTAGTGCTGTATGCGGGTCGGCCGCGCGTCGCCGTTTCTGAACGTGTCCTCCTCTATTGCGCACAGTATGTCGTAATACAATTGCAGGCGGTGGCGCTTCTCATGCCTCAATTTCCAGGTCCCTCCTCCTTGCCTGCGCCATCCTGATTGCGTGGCGCATCGCGTATACGAGCAGAGCAAGCCCTGCGACCCTGACTACAAGCGAGCCGGCAAACGCGACGCTGCTGTTGTCAAAGTAGGTGAGCACAAGCGAGTACTGCTCAAGCGACAAAAGTGCAAACGCTGCAGGCGCGTACAGTAATTTCGCATTAGCAGACTTGACAAGCGAGATTATCGCGCTCTTGAATATGTAGCCAAGCACCGCAATGTTGAACACCGTCATGACAAAGCTCAGGTCTGCAAGCCGGGGGTAGTTAAAGTAGGGCGACGAGACAAAGGCCGACGACGGGATTATGAACGAGACTGCCACCATGAGCATCGGGAGCACCGCAACCAGCATGTGCCGGGGCCTGTAGCGCGTAACTGCAGCATCTTCCCTGGCAATGCTGTTCTTGAAGTGGTACGACAGCGCTATCAGCGTGATGCCTTCTGCCTGCAGAATTATCTGCATCCAGAAAAACGCGGGGTGCAATAGCGCATCGCCTGCGTACGCCCAGCCGGCGAACTGGAAAAAGTACGACAGCCCAAGGAACGCAAACCCTGTGGGAAACCCGAGCAGGTATCCAAAGCCTGAAAAAGAGTAGGACTTGAAGAAATACCTGGCAATAAGAAACGACGCCGACACGGACACTGCCATGACGACGAGCGCGACTGCAGGGGCCACACTCGGGTCCATGAGAACGAACGGGTTGAGGATGTTCGGGTTCTGCAGCTCCGGCATCTCTGCTACAGGGTATATTGGCAAAACTGTCCAAATAACGTTGCTCCCCTTAAGGGAGTCCCTTGTGTGAATCCATCAGGTGAGCAAGCAATAAAATCGATAATCTGGAAAAAACATCGATGGCAAGAACTAGCATAGCCGCAGTAGCTATAGGCGCAATATTCGTATCAGGCCTGCTTGGCGCAAACGCGGCGCAGGCCGCGCAGATAAACGCGTTTTTGATACCAGAGCACGACGAGGGCTATGCCAAGTTCATGGGACTGAAGTTCATCCAGATAAAATACCCGCAAGGTAGCGACGTTGCAAACGTGTTTGACGGTGTGAACCAAAAGATCGAGTTCACAGTGCCGCTAACAGCAGAACAGTTGCAGCAGGTAAACAAGGCGCTTATTGAGAGCAACAGCCCTATGCAGCTTGCAAACGCAAACGTAACATACTCTGGCACCATCAGGGGCTCGCACGACACGCTCACCCTTGCGTACAGGACCGAGCTTGACGCGCTTGTGTCCGGATACGTCCTTAACCGGTCTGACAACAGCACGGAAACAATCCTTGTCGACTCGAACTGGCGCGGGTTTGTCATCGAAGGGCCGGTGATAGTGGATGCTGAACAGCATGGGCAGGTGAACGTGAACGAGCCCATTGGTTTGCTGCAGGCGGCGTTCCCCGAGTTTGCGCAGAAATTGATGGACGCAAACTCTGAAACAAAAGCGATAATGACAGAGCCTATACTTGACTTTGGCGACATCGGCAGGATGCCACTTGAAAGGTGGCACATACTCTTTGACCCGACTATAAGCCAGGCAAGCGTCAAGGGCGTGATAAACACCGACATCGGCAGGGCAAAGGTGCTCTCGGTCTACTCGCTTGGCGAGTGCAGCATAAGGGAAGGCTGCCCCGAGCCGAGGGAGGCAGACTCGACTGCGAGCATCGACGGCAGCGACCTGAGGGTGCACATCTCGACTCCCCAGCCAAACGCGCAGATAGAGATAGCAGGCTACACCACGCTTGAGACAAAGCCTGAAAACGGCGACCTGGAGGTGATAGGCGTCAACCTCGACCAGCAGGGCACAGTTGGTCCACCACTGTTCACGATGCAGGTGCTCCTCATACTGGGAGGGATGATGGGCGCAGTGGCGGTAATAGTGCTGTACAAGGCAAGGAAATAGGAAACAGTTAAACGCCAACTTTCCGTGGCTCTGGCTGTTGCAAGAGCCAAGCCCTCCGTGGCTGTTCCGCCTGCGCACAGGCAAGTTTGCGGCGTTTGTCGCCGTGTTCGTGGCGTTCAGCGTCATAGTCGCGTCCGGAGCGACAGCCGGCATAGACGACCCTGTGAACAGGTACGCGCAGTCGATACAGGGCAACCCAGCGCTTGACGTGCTCATGATAGCGATAACCACCACGGGCGACGTGAGCACGCTCTTTGTGTTTGCGATAATAATCACGATAATCAGGCGCACGCGCAAGGCAGGCATGATCTTTCTGATAGCAATAGTGGTGCTTGCAATAGTGACGATGTACATGAAGCCGTTTTTCGGGAGGGCCGTCCCGCCGTACGCCTTTGTCCCGGGCGTAGAACTTCCAGAGAATTTCAACATCGAGACTGACAGCCTTGCGCCTTTTGCGGCAGGCTTTTCGTACCCATCGGGGCACGCGTCCCGCGCAACCGCGCTTGCGTTCCTGGTCGGCTACTTGCTGTACAGAAAGGCGCGGTGGGCCGGCTATGCTGTCTGGGCTTTTCCGGTGATTATAGGGATTTCCCGCGTGTATGTGCAGCAGCACTACCCGATGGACGTCATTGGAGGATTCTTGATAGGAGTCGTCGTTTCGGCTGTTCTTGCAAACACGATGAAGATACAAGTGCCCTTCCAGATGTCGCGGTTCAAGGGAAAAGAGGACGAGCAGAAAGCGTAGAGGGAGGGAGGGGGGTCGTTTCCAGTGGAAAAGCCCCCGGAATTATTAGTTCTTTAATACTTGATAAATACAGGTTACTGAAGCGCGGCAGGAAATGGTCTAAGATACATTTCTTAAATAAATACCTGGCGTACTATCCTGTAGAAAAAGAAGGTGCCAGCTTTTTCGCTGGACTTTCACGGGATTCTGTAGTCTTTCTGCCTATGACCCGACCTACGGAGTGGTGCTGTACGACCAGTTGACCGTGAGGCTCTTTATCCCGTATGTCAGATCCTTGAAGTTCGACTGCGTGTTGGGCGACGCAGGCGCACCTGAGCTGGCTCCGCCCACAGCCTTGACTACCACGCATGCGTTTCCGCCCGTCACATTTATTCCGCCTCCCATGCCCGTGTTGACGGAGTGGTTTGACCATGTCACAGGGTTTGGAGAGGTCATTGAATTCTTTGACTGGGAGAACAGCAGGACCTGGGTGCTGGCATTCGTGCTCGGCAGAGTGTTGGGGGACGGACACGCCGCGCCGTTTATCCATGCGGTAACAACAATGTTCGATCCTTTGCTAGTATCGCTACTGCCATCCTGCAGCAGGCCAGTGATTTGCGCGCTGGCTGACGTGATTCTTACATTGTAGGCATTTGACGGCAGGGTGATCGGTGTGTAGACAGCCGCGGTGGCATAGATATCGGATCCGGTGCCTCCACGGTTCGCATACACTTTCACGTAATTGGAACCATAGCTTGCAGAGGTGTCTGTTTGTGTTGCGCTGTTGTAGCCGTACGTGAAGGAGGTGACCGTCCCTCCGGGCGCGTATGCGGGCTTTATTCCAAGGCTGATTGTTGCAAATACCAGCACTGCGACTGCAGGTATCAGCAAAATCATCTTTCGTCCGTTTACTTGAGTAGACATAAAGTCCCTTATTATGGAGACATTATATAGTTTATGATAATAGTTGGGATCTTCTATGACATTAGCATACTTTGGTATATTTATGAGCTTTATGCCCTTTTTATGATCCCGCATGCGTGAGTCATGCTGTGATAGCGAATGGATGCAGACAGCAGGGAGTTTCCGGCTTACCCTTTGACCAGTCACCGGTTTATCGAAAAGGCGCTCGGCGTGAACTCTAGGCCTTTTGTTCAAACCTGTCAAACATTTTGGAACTTGCCAATATCCAGCCGTAGTGCGACTCGTCGTGGACGTATCGCACCTCTCTCACTATGGGCACGATGTCGCGCTTGCGCAGCGTGAGAACAAACTCTCCCTGCATGGTCATGCCAAGTTTCTTTGCCCTGCTGTTTGACTTCTCGCTCCGGGGCAAGAGTATGCGAAAGCTGAACTCGTCCGCGCTTTTCTGGTAGGCGTCTGCCATCCTGTCTGCTGCAAGCCGGATTTCAGCAATCTCTTTCAGGTCGAATGTTTCCTGCACTGGAAAGCTCGCGTATTGCGACGTCATTACTTGTACTTGGCAAACGCTTCCTGCAGCATGCCGTGCAGTCGCTTGCTCCAGTCGGGGAACCCGCCCGGAGTTTCAGGGTAATCGTAATAGTGTTCCGTCAGTTTCTTGTTGATGTCTGCGCAGTAGCGCAGGTCGTCTGCAAGTTTCTTGTTCATTGCACCACGTATCATCATGCCCAGCTTGTCGACGGTGCTGAACTCGGGGTGCTCGCCTTTCGTTATCTTGTCGATGTCCATCTTTGAGAGGAAGTGCTTCATGCCGTAGTTTATCTGGTCGTTGGTCAAACCTTGCAGCATGCGCCTGAACACTTCGAGGCCTGCAGTCTTGTAGCCATAGTCGTTGATGAAGTGCTTGTTGTACTTCCAAAGCGACTTTTCAGAAGTGTCGTTTGCCTGTATCGCTTCGACTGCGTCTTTCCCTGCGATTGTCGCAGCGATGATCGCGGGCCCTATGCCTCCTGCGTCCAGCGGCTTTGGCATCCACGCCGAGTCGCCTACCAGCATGTAGCCGTTTGCGACCATGCAGTCGTTCTGGCGCCTGACAGAGACCTGCCACGTGCCCCAGGCGTTGCCGTCGTCCATCGCGCCGTCTGCAAGCGTCGGGTTCTTGATGACGGGGTTGAACTTGACGTACTCGTCTATGAGGGTGTGCAGGTTGGGGTGGACGCCCATTTCCTTGTTGCGGGCGTCAAAGGCTTTCTGCTGCACGCCAAGGCCGATGTTGACCTTGTTCTTGCCCTTGGGGAAGACCCAGCCGTAGCCTCCCGGCGCAAGCTTTTGATCTAAATGGATGATGCAGTAGTCTGGGTCAAAGAACGTCAAATCCTCATGGTCCTGCTCGAAATTGTAGATGTAGCGTCCGGTGGCTTCAAGGTCATCGCGGTCTATTCTGCGCTCGATGTGCGACTTTATCGGCAGGTTGGTGCGCAGGACTGAAGTCACGCCGGCGCAGTCAATGACGAGTTTTGCAGTTTTCTTGAACACTGTCTTGTTGTCCAAGTCGTCGCCCTCTACTCCTATCACCGTGTTATCCTCGACTATCAGCGACCTGAGTGCGACGCGCTCTTTGAACTCGACCCCCATCTTGCGGCAGTCCGCAAGCTGGCGCTGCGGGAGCATCTTGCGGTTCAGGATATACCCTTCCCCGTCAAATGAGACCTTTGTCTCGTGGTCAGGCGAAAACGCCACCACGCCCTTGACAGGGTGCTCTATCTCGGGCTTGCCCCAGCTGATGTGTATGCGCTCTGTCATGTAGTCGACGGTGTTCTTGCCCACTGCGTCGCCGCAGACCCAGCCCGATATGGTCTTCATGCCCTGCTGGGGAAACGCGTTCCTGTCGATTACGAGGATCTTCAGACTCTGCCGAGAGTAATACGCTGCCGATGTTGCAACTATCATGCCCGCAAGCCCGCCGCCTGCGATGATAATGTCATAATCACGCTGTCCGGACATGTACTGTTAGAGCGAACAGAGCCAAAACGCTATTTAAAGTGTTGGAGAAAAACTGACAGCATGAAGCCGTTCGTGTTCTTTGACCTCGGCCAGACGCTCGTATCCGAGTGGGACTTTATCGACCACTTTGATCGCAGGTTCCTCGAGGTGCTCAACGGCTTTGGGGCGCGGATAGACATGAGGAATTACCGCGCAGTCAGGGACAGCATAATCCGAGACCGCAAGATAGGCCACGGAAGCGTCAGGGACCTGGCAATAGAGATCTGCAAGGCGGTGCTCCCTGCAGGCTACGGCGAATCGGTGGTGCGCAGGATGGACCCTGCAGTCAAGGAGGGCAGGAAGACCCTTTTCCGCTTTGCAGAAGGCGCGGACCTTGTCATAAAGCGGCTGTTTGACAAGTATGATCTCGGGATAATCGCAAACCAGTCAGAAGACATCGTCGCGCTCTTGGAGTCCTCAGGGCTTGACAAATACTTTCAGGTAAAGACGATATCCGGGGCAGTCGGCCTGAGAAAGCCCGACCCCAAGATATTTGCGCTTGCCCTTAATGAGGCAGGGCGCGACGCCAGAGACTGCATAATGGTGGGCGACAGGCTTGACACTGACATCTGCCCCGCAAACAAATTAGGAATGAAGACTGTCAGGGTCACCGACTCGCTTTTTGCGCTGCAGGAGCCAAGGGAAGAATGCGAGCGCGCCATGATGACAGTTGCAAAGCTGACCGACGTGCCAGCTGCAATTGAAAAGCTGCTAGGCCATCTTTGAAAGGATGGCGTCCATTTCCTCTGCCGTCACCTTGGGTTTTCGAAACATCGAGTGCACAGGTCCTGCGCCGTCGCCGGCCTTCCGGGGTATGATGTGCACGTGGACGTGCGGCACCTCCTGCCCTGCGCCCCGCCCGTTGTGGACTGCTATGAGCGAAGCGGTTGTACCTGCCGCCGATTCGACTTTCTGCACAATCTCGTGTACAAGCGCAAAGACTGCCTCCGAGTCCTCCTTGCCCATGTCCTGCACCTTGACATGGTGCGCCTTTGGAACTACGAGTGTGTGGCCTGCGGCAAGCGGGAACGCGTCAAGAAACGCCATCGCCCGCTCGCTTTGCGCAATTATCCGGGCAGGCACCTTGCCCTGCACTATTTTGCAAAAGATGCAGTCCTGCATGGCCGGTCTAGCATCGCGGGAAGATATTAACCCGCCGGCGCAGGCTGCGGCGCAAGCCTTGCCAGCTTGGCCTTTGAAGCCACAAACTGCTCGGCGCCTTTTGCGTCCACCGACGGCGCGCCCTTCTTGCCAACCGTGCCTATGAACTCGGGTGCAAAGTGGTGCTGGGAAAGGTCCTGCGCGACGAGGTTCAGCACGTCGTTTGTCCCGACTATGACATGGCAGCCGTTCTGCGACGCTGTCGAGTTTTCAACCGCAAATTCCTTTGTGGCAAGCCTTGCTATCTCCTTGTCCCTTACAGGGATGCTGCTTACAGTTATCTGTGAATTTGCAAGCCCGGCCAGGTCTCCAAGCGCAAACAGGCCCCTTGCGCCCACTGGGTAGACAGCAGTAATGTGCGACTGCTTGTCAAATGGCGATCCGAACTCGGGGCAGTATTTTGCGATTATCTTGCCAAGCGCAAAGTGGGGCTCGCTCAGGCTCTTGAGCGCCTCGTCTCTTGCTGCTGTTATGCTTGACATGCTAACGCCTGCCTTCTCGAACTTGTCTGCGTTTTTCGGCTCCATGAGGGCCATCGCGTGCATGCTGATCGAAGCCAGGCCGCCGAACTTGTTTGTTATCATAACGCCCATGCCTTCTTCTATTTGGTCGTACCATGTTGGCATCTCCTTGTTTGTTATCGCAACCGCGCTCGTGCCGTAGAACAGCCGGCCCTTCTTGAGCGAGCTGTAATCTTCCATCGGCAGGTTGTGGCGCGCAGTTGCCGCGTCCAGGTTTTTCCGTATCATGTCAAGCATCTCTTCAGACGGCGCGTCGTATATCGGAAAGAACTTGTACTGCGACGGGTTGCCGCAGCCAAGCAGGTTGAGCCTCTCGACGGCGCCTGCAACCGCGATTTTCACGTGGACCTCGGCGTCAGGGCCTGCAGTCACGTCTGTCACCTGCGCAAAGGAGGTGAGTGCCGGCATGTGGCCGTCCTTGTTGCCCCGGTGCAGTGCGATGTAGTCAAAGAGCGCAAACTGCGCGTCCTGGTGCTCGGTGAGCGCTATTTGCGCGTTTGACACCGCCACCTTGGCGCTGAACGCTGACAGGAAATTGTGCAAAGTCTCGCCAAGCGCCTTTGGCGACTCGCCCGTGGTCGCATGGACGCGAAATAGCGCAAGGGCGCGCTTTACTTCCACTTCCTTGTCGACTGCAGGGCTTGCAAGCTCGTAGACGCGACGGGTCAGCTCGGGCTCCTTGCCCTCTATGTGCGGGTACGCGTCAAACCATGAAGGGGTTATCTTGACCGTGCTGCGCTTGACCTCTGCCAGCGCTTCCTTGAGCACCTGCGGGTCTACCTCTGCGGTGCATGAAGAGACCCACTTGAGCGGGTCAAAGCCCAGTTTCCTGTATTCCTTTATCATTTCCCAAAAATTATCTGCCAATCTCAATCTCCTCTAGCGAACACTATTCCAAAGCGAAGTAATACACAATATATAGAAAATAACTTGTTAATAAACAAATTTCTTGCACGCCTCGTGCTGAGAACAATCATTATAAGGCGATCGGAATCCACCTTTGTACATGAGGCTGACTGCGGCCCAAGTCGACCAGCTTGCCATGGAGTTTGAGAGCAAGTCCGCGCATGAGGTTTTAAAGTGGGCCCTTGACACTTTTGGCCCGAGGATAGGCCTTGCATCCAGTTTCGGCGCAGAGGACGTCGCTGTTATAGACATGATGGCAAAGATAGACAAGAACTCCAACGTGTTTACGCTTGACACCGGCCGGCTCAACCAGGAAACGTACGACGTGATGGACGACGTGCGCACCAGGTACGGCATAAAGATAAACGTGTTCTTCCCGGACCAGAAAGAGGTCGAGGAGATGGTCAAGAGCCTCGGCATGAACCTGATGTACGCTTCCGTGGAAAACCGCAAGCTGTGCTGCGAGATCCGCAAGGTACATCCGCTCAACAGGGCGCTTGCAAACCTCGACGGCTGGATAACCGGCCTCAGGCGCGACCAGGCGGCGACCAGGGCCGACACGAAAAAGATAGAGATTGACAATTCTCACGGCGGCATCATCAAGCTGAACCCGATAGCAGACTGGACTTCAGACCAGGTGTGGGACTATATCCGCAAGAACAACGTTCCGTACAACAAGCTGCACGACATGGGCTACCCGAGCATCGGGTGCGAGCCGTGCACCCGGCCGATAAAGATAGGAGAAGACCCGCGCGCCGGCAGGTGGTGGTGGGAGAGCGCCGCCAACAAGGAATGCGGCCTGCACTTTGACCCGACAAAGAAAAAGTGAAAGAGATGATAGCACCACACGGCGGCAGGCTCGTAAGCAGGTTTTCGACAGGCAGCCTCGACGGCATGGAGGCGATAGAGGTATCAAACGACCTGAGAAACGACATAGAGAACATCGCAGACGGCATCTTCAGCCCGCTTGAAGGCTTTGTCGGCCGCGATGACTTTGAGAGCATCGTGAAAAGAGGCAGGCTGAAAAGCGGGCTTGCCTGGACGGTGCCCATTGTGCTTGACGTCGACGAAAAGACCGCTTCGATGGCAAAGAATGCCGGACAAGTAGCGCTTGCAGTCGCAGGCGAAAAGTTTGCGTCGCTCAAAATAGATGAAGTGTACAGCTTTGACAAACTTGAATCTGCCAAGGCAATCTACGGCACGGGCGACACCAAGCACCCGGGCGTCAGCAAGATGGTGAACATGAAAGACCGCCTGCTTGCAGGGAAGATACAGGTGTCAAAGAAGATTGCAGACGGCCCGCTCCGAAAATACAGGATGACGCCGGCCCAGACAAGGGCAGAAATCGAAAAGCGCGGCTGGAAGACGGTAGTTGGATTTCAGACACGAAACGTCCCGCACGTGGCGCACGAGATGCTGCAAAAGGCGGCGCTCAACCTCTACGACGGGCTGTTTGTAAACCCGCTCATAGGCAAGAAAAAGCAGGGCGACTTCAAGGACGAGGTGATACTTGCTGCGTACGAGACGCTCATCGAGAACTATTACCCCAAGAACAGGGCCATGTTTGTCACGCTGCACACGGAAATGAGGTACGCCGGCCCCAAGGAGGCGATACACCACGCGATAATGAGGAAGAACTTTGGCTGCACGCATTTTATCGTAGGCCGCGACCACGCCGGCGTGGGCGACTATTACCACCCGTTTGCCGCGCACGAGATATTTGCCCACTACCCTGAGCTAGAGATACAGCCGGTGTTCTTTCCTGCTTTCTACTACTGCAAAAAGTGCCTTTCGTTTGCAAACGAGCGCAACTGCCCCCACGGTCCGGAATCGCGGGAAGAATTGAGCGGTACAAAGATGCGCAAGATGGTGAGCTCCGGCGAGATCCCGGCGCCACACCTGATGCGGCCCGAGATAGCAAAACTCATAGTCTCCTTCAAGGAGCCGTTTGTTCCCTGACAAGCGGGATTATTTTTTCAAGGATGAGCCGCTCGTGGTCTGACCTGTTGTCAAACGACACCATCAGGATGTGGCTCTCCGGGTCGCGCATGGGTATCGTGGCCCTCTTTACCTTCTCGTACATTGCAAAGGCGTAGACTGTCTTGCCGAGTTTCTGCTCAAGGGTCTGCCTGGTGCCCATGCGGATTATCGACTGCGTGACTGAAAGTTCCGATTCTTGCCTTGTCAAAAGCGGATCGAGCCCCTCACGGTATATCGAAGCCACGACCTTGCCAAACTTCGTGGCGATGCCTGCAAAGCGGATGCCCTCGTCGAGATCAAGGATCTCGCCGCAAAGCCTGGCAGCGTTCACGGGTATCTTGGTAGACATGACTAGATAATCAAGTTGTCGGTGAAAAAGAAGGGAAGGGGCTTAGAGCCCCGGTACGTCGTTTGTCGCGGAATTGTACGCCTTGGCCTCTGTGAAGAGCAGGAAGGTGAAGAACACCGGCTGCGTCGGGTTGTCCACCGACCACGGCGTCGACTGCGGCAGAGGCTCTGGCGCGTCCACTCCAAGCTTTTCAAGGAGCGCATAGTCTACCGGCGGGGGCGTTGTGAGCGACGGGTCGTCTGACATCGGCGTGAACGACTGCGCCTGCTCTGACGTCAGCGGGCCTATGCCGCCTGGAAGCTCCACACCACTTGGGATGTTGACGAGGAACAGGAGCACAACAAGTGGCGTGCCGTCGTTGTTCTGCATGTCAGAGAAGAACGCCTTCTCGTCGACTGCCTTTCCGACCATCAGGTGCATGAATATGTTCTCTGCAACCATCCTGCCTCCATCTGTCTCGTCGTAGACGTTTGCGTGTCCGTACAGCGCGACCTTGTTCCAGAACAGCGGCACGTCGGCCCTGTCGACCATCGAGTGGCCGTGCTGGTACTGGTCAAACGCCACGCCGTCTCCGGGTACGAGGAAGTCAGGCGTCCTTGTCGGCAGCGGTGTCTGCTCCGGGTCGTCGTTGTTCCACTTTGTGTCGACCATCTCGACGCGGTACTTGTGGCCCGCTACCTGGTGGTCGCCATAGGTGATGGGCGCGACGTAGGTGGCTACAAACCTGTTGTCTTCAGCGTCGCCGGCCTCCTTGAACACGCCCCTGAACGAGGCGTCCACCGGTGTCCCGCACGTGATGTCATTTCCACAGGCAAACGTGTCGTTAAAGAACGGGAATATGCCTCCCGGCCCGAACACGTTGGTCCTGCCGGCGTTCGGCTCGTACAGCGCTTTTCCGCCTGCAAACGCCTTGACGTAGGGCCTGTCGTTGGCGCCCTGCGCCTCGGCGTCGATTGTTGCTCTCTGTATGCCAATCGCCATGACGGCGGGCACCATCGCAACCAGCATGGCTGCAAAGACCGCGCCTATCAGGACGTTTGGCTTTATCTTGCCGTTTCCGTCTCGTAGGTTCATTGCGCGTGCATCGGCGGCAGCTATAAAGGATTTTTCCCCAATTCAGACCCAGTTTCTTCCCCAATCCCGGACAACTTTATATCTGCCGGCCGGAACAATCGACGCGGATGTTTCTTGCCGCCGGGCTTGCGGGACTCGCCGGACTGATAGCGTGGCCTTTCCTGCGCGCCGCCGGGCAGGCTGGCGGCGCAGGTGGCTACCTGGACCCGCGCTTTAAACGCGTGCTCTGGTACCTGATAGCAAGCTCGCGGGGCGGCGCAAACCGCGCCAAGATAATTGATCTTGTAAACAGCCGGCCGGCAAACGCAAACCAGATAGCGTCAGAATTGAAACTTGACTACAAGACGGTGCTCCACCACCTGAAGGTGCTCACCGAAAACGGCCTTATCATAACTGAAGACCGCGAAGCGTACGGCGCCACGTACTTTTTGACGCCGCTCATGGAAAAGAACTACCAGTCGTTCCAGGAGATACTTGCTAGGGTGAGAAGAGAATGACACTTGGGGCCAAATTGGGAAAAAGTAAATTAGGCAACGGGGAGGGCGGAAGCTAGATGGACTTTATGCTCGGCGCCGCTGCAGCCGCGCTGGCAAACATCGGGCTCCTTGGAGGCATAATAGCGATGTACATCCAGAGCCTCCGGCTCATCAAGTCGTATTTCACATGGGGGCTTGTGATAGTGGCCTCGCTTTTCATAGTCCAGAACGTGGTAATAGTCATCTTCTGGTCCAACCTCTACGCTGCCGGACCTGCGATCAAAAACATAGTGGACGCGGCCGCGCCGTACCTCTTTGCGATAAACATCGCCCAGTCCGGCGCGCTCGCGGTCCTCTTCTGGATCACAAGAAAATAGCTAGTGAGCCAGAAGCGGTGCCTCTGCTTCAGGGTACTGCACCATCAGCTCCGACATGTGCGTAAAGTGGCCGAGAAACTCCCTGCCCTTTTCAGTCGTGCCGTACACAGTGGTGCCGTCCTCGATGCGCTGCTCTAAGAGCCCCTTGTCCTGGAGCTCGCCCAGATAGTAGAGTATCTGTTCGTAGCTCAGGTTTGCCCTGTACATGATGTGTGTCTTCTTGATCCCAACCGTTGACAGGTTAAGGATGTCGGCCATTATCTCGATTTTTCCCCTGTTGTTTTTTCGTGCAGACATTACCCTAATAGATTGTTACAGATTATTTTAGGGGGAGGGTGGAATTCGCTTAGGAACGCCCGTTTCAGCGCCATTTCTTGGCGCAGCAGGTGCGTTCGGGGCTATTTCAAGTCGATTTGCGCTTCCGGGCCCTGTTATGCCTGTTTCAAAGAATCCCGAGGAGCTTCAGTCCCGGTCTTCAAGTATCTTTTTGGCGTCTTCCAGAATCCTGAGCGCCGAGTCAAGCGAAGCCTTGGCCGCGTCATAGTCTCCTTCCTCTATGGAAGCCCTGGCGCCGTTAATGAGCACAAACGAGGCGTTCACCTTTGCAAGCGCCCTTGGGACGCCGTCGGCCTGGCCGCGCAGCTCCTGCGCAGTGCTCTGCAGCCTGTCGGCCGCCGAAGTCAGGGACTGCGCCTGCGAGTCGCCGCCTTCAGCCTGCTGGATCAGTTTCTTGCGGGCCTCTTCGAGGAGCTGGTCTGCCGACTTTAACGACTCCTCGGCGCTGTCAGTCCTGTTTTCGCCGATGAGCTGCCGGGCGTCGCTCAAAAATCCGTCAATCCTGCTGAACTCCTCGTCCACCACGAGGTTGTTCTTGTCAGCAAGGTTTACGAGCTTGCCAAACAGATCTTGCAACCGGCCGAGCCATTCGTTTGCAGCAGAGACGCGGGTTTGCTCTTCCCTGACGTCGTCGGTCACAGCGCCCAGCCTGTCCGGCGAGAGCAGGTCGAGTGCTTCCCTGAAATACGCAAGGGCCTGCTCCCTGTGCTCGCCTGCGAACTCGACGTCCCCGCGCTCGACTCCCTGGAGGGTGAGCGAAGCCTCCGCCGCGCCCTTGCTGTAGGCCTCTGCGGCGCGCTCGGGTATCGCCAGGTTTGCGTCAAGCATTTCGCGCACCCGGGCGTTCACGACATCCTGCGCCTCAGTCACCGTCGACTTGATTGCGCGCAGCTCAAAGCTGTCTTCCACTTCCTGCTTGCCCCGCACTGCAAAAGAGGCGGACGTGGTCTCGTCGGCGTGAGCGGCAGTCACCTTGAAATCGCCCGCGCCGCAGTCCGTGATGTTCATGGGTCTCGAGACAAACGAGCCGTCTCGGAGTGGCCTGACGTTCTGCCTTGCGCATTCGTCCCCGCCGCTTGTTACTTTTACCAGCACGGGCCGCGGGTCGTCGGCGTCTGACACCGTGCCTGCCACCACCACGCGCTCGCCCTCTTCATAGACTCCCTTGCTCGTTGTAATGTAAAACGACTGGGCCTGCGCGGTGACTGCTGGCAGCGATGCAGCAATCGCTAGAGCAAGTACAATGCCGGCCGTCCTCGCCCACCCCATTTCCGCCGTTTATTACGGCCAGAGCTTATATCAGGAACTCTGAAACGGGCGTTCCGCATGGCCCGAAATGGAGCCGGGCTCTACGCGTGTCGTATATATTACTAGTCTGCGAAAATACACCTCGTGCCCGTTCCACGCACGCTTGTGGCCGTCTTTCTGACGCTTGTCGTGCTTGTACCGCTTGCAGCATACGCACAGGGCGACCAGGCCTACGACATTGTCAAGGGCGAGCGCAACGAAAGCTTTGTCCTGCCGTACGGGGCCGCAAACCACGATCGCAGGGACCCCGTGGTATACACCTTTGACCAGCCCATCGGCCAGAACTGGATAATGGGCGTGCAAAACACGCTGTCCTATACTACAAAGCAGGACGCCAAGGTGGTGATGGTGCTGCGCGAGCAGGCCCCGAGCGAAAAGTTCATCGAGATTTACATGTACGGCGGAGATGTCAGGAAATATGTCGTGAACGTGAACAGCCCGGAGATAGGCTACACCACCATCTACAGCAATGACGAGAGAGGATGGTCCACCGAGGGTCCTGTCGGAGTTACCCACGTGGAAAACCAGGGGCTTCTCATCTCTGACGGCCAGCGCGTCGTGGTCGACAAGCTGGACGTGAACGGCTTTAACCTTGCGTCTGTAGAGGTGTACGGAAACGACGAATCAGGACTGCCCGCAAACGCCTACGCAGGCGCGGTCTCTTTCAGCCTGGTGTTTGGAAGCATAGTCGGCACGCCCGTCTACTATTTGCCCGGCGCGATAATGGCCGGAGTCGGGGCGGTGATAGGCATACTGCTGATTGTCAAGAAGAGGAAGAAGTAGCGTAGTATCTGCAGGTTCTTTTCAGGTCGCAGGCCCTGCAGTTAGGCCTGACAGGCAGGCAGATGTTCTGGCCGTACATCACAAACGTGTCGTTCACCTTTGTCCACAGCTTTCTGTCGACTATTTTCAAAAGCTCCTGCTCGGTCTGCTCCGGCGTCTTTGTGCTAACGAGCCCCAGCCTGTTTGAGATGCGGTGCACGTGGACGTCTACTGGTATCGCAGGCTTGTCAAAGGCGTAGACAAGAACGCAGTTTGCGGTCTTGCGGCCGACTCCGGGCAGCTCTAGCAGCTTGTCGATGTCTGACGGGACCTTGCCTGCAAACTTGTCCACTATTTCCCGGGCGACCTGCTTTATCCTTGCGGCCTTGACATTGTAAAAGCCGATGCTGTGGATTATCTTTTTTATTTCGCGGATGTCTGCCTTTGCAAGGGCCTCCGGCGTATTGTAAACTGCAAACAGCCTGTTCACGACCTTGGTGGTGTTTTCGTCCCGGGACCTTGCGGACAGTATGGTGCCTACAAGTATCTTGAAGGGGTCGCCGTGCTCTTCCATCTGAAGCCCGCGCAGCGCGGTGAGCCGGGGCGGCTTTTCGCGGTGCAGAGTCTCCTCCATCTTTTTCAGTATAGCGCCCACGTCTGATGCCAAGAGCAGGAAAACTATCTCTGCCCTCGATATAATCTCACTCCTCCAATGGTTATTATAGTCATTTGCCAAAGGTGAGATCGTGGAACTTGACCGGGAGGAAGAGAGGGCGCTCCGTGGCGAAAAGGGCGAGGCGCTTGCCTCCGCTTACCGCATCCTTGCCGCAATAGGCGAGGCGACGGGCGCAAAAAAACTCGTTCCCGTAAAATGGGCGCATGTCTCCGGCGTCAACTACAACACGATTGGCGACGCAGGCGTCCAGTTCCTTGACAGCTTTAGCAGGGAGGCAAGGGTCGCAATAAGGACGACTGTCAACCCGATGGGCTACGACATGAACCATCCTGAAGGCATCTCTGAAAAATTTGCAGAAAAGCAGGCGAGCATAGTCAGGTCGTACGAGCGCATGGGCGTCGAGCCCTCCTTTACCTGCACTCCCTACGACGTGTTTGACATGCCCCGCAAGGGGACGCAGGTGAGCTTTGCAGAGAGCAATGCAGCTGTATTCTCAAACTCGCTCCTTGGTATAAAGACGAACAAAGAGTCAGCGCTCTCGGCGCTTGCAAGCTCTGTGACGGGCAAGGCGCCGCTCTCAGACCTCAGGCTCGACGAGGGCAGGAACCCAAATGTAAAGATCCAGGCAGACTTTGATTTCAAAAGCGAGCTTGACTTTGGCCTGCTCGGGTACTTTGCCGGCAAAAACGTCAAGGGCTCAAGCGTCGCGCTTGCAGGAGTTGATTCATTGTCGCGGCCGCAGGCAAAGGCGCTTTCAGCCGGCATAGGCACGTCCGGGTCGTGCGGCATGTTTACGCTTGGGAACCCCAAGGCAAAAGAAAAAATCTCTTTTGGAAAAGAAGAAGCAAGGAAGATAAAAGACGAACTGTCGACTGCCGACGACGGCGACGTCATCACTTTTGGCAGCCCGCAGCTCAACATCGAAGAGCTGAACACGCTCGCGAACCTGACTGAAGGCAAAAAGTTCAAGAAAAGGTGCATGATTTTCTGCTCGAGGGCGATTCACAACCAGGCAGTCAAGATAGGGCTTGCCGGCAGGCTCGAAAAAGCGGGCGGCGAGTTCATGTGCGACTCGTGCACCTGCCTCACGCCTTATGTCAGCAAGGAAAACTATGACTCGGTTATAACAAGCAGCGTCAAGGCGGCCTACTACATGAACAGCTCAAACAAGGTCGGCGTCGCGCTCAAGGACATGAAGACCATAGTGAAGGAGTACACGCAATGAAGATCTCAGGCTGCAGGAAAATAGTCGGGGGCTCAGGCGAAGGCGCGGCGCTTGTCAGCTCGCAGCCGATAAACTTTCTTGCGATGGTCGACGCAAAGACGGGCAGGATAACTGACGAAAAGCATGAGCTGTTCGGCAGGTCCCTGAAAGACACGGTCTTGGTGTTCCCAAACGCGATTGGGAGCAGCGTCGGCGCGTACGTCTTTTACTCGCTGAGAGAATCAGGAACTGCTCCGGCGGCAATTGTCTGCACAAAGGCCGACATCACAACAGCGTCTGGCTGCGCAATAGCAAGGATACCTGTAGTGGACCTGCCTGCGAAAAAGCCCATCTCTTCAATCAAGGGCGGGACGCGCGTCAGGGTGGACGCAGACAGCGGCACGATAGACTCCAATCGACAGATTTAAACAGAAGAAGCAGAGAAAAGCTTGCAGTGAACAAGTTTGTATACGCGGCCGCAGGTGGCATCGCTGTCGCGGCCGTTGCGGTGTTTTTCCTTCTCGGGCCGGGGCTTGCGCTTCCAGGCCCGCAGGAGCGGCCGCAGGTGCAGGTGCTCCCGCCTGTAGTGTCGGTTACCGACGTGACCGTGACGGGAGTCGAGGGCGACGAGGCGCAGCTGCAGGTCAAGTTTGCAGTGAGCAACCCCAACCCTAGGTCGATGTACATAGAGGCCATCCAGTACGACTTGTTCATCGATAACAGGCAGGTGACGCAGGGCCAGTGGGGAGACATAGCCGAGGGGTTCGTGGTGGGCTCGCAGGGGCTGCTGATAGTCTCGCAGGGGTCGTCGCCCATACCGGCAGTCACGACGACTGTTGAAAGAAACGACCAGATAGCGCAAGAGTGGGACAGCATGGTCGACGGCTCTGCCACTTACACGATAACCGGCACGTCGGCGTACAGGCTGACCCAGGCAAACCTGGAGACCTCCGCGCTGGAAGAGACGTTCAGCGTGACATTTCCATAAGATTTTATGATAATATCACTTTGTGGAATATGCCATACCAATAAGGATAATAAGTTTGGAAAAAAACGCATCGGCATGGCGGAAACAGCAGCTGCAATGATATTCGGTACGACGATCGGCGTGTTCATCTTCCTCGCTGCGATCCTCTTCGGGTCAAGGGCGAGGCGGTACAGCGGCGGATACACGTCAGCCGTGGAAAGCCACGGCGGCTGATCTTTTTTACTTGGCCTTCAGCTTGCCGAAAAGGTCGGCCAGGAGGTCCCCGCTTCCTTCTTTTACCTTTTCCCTTGCATAGCAGCGTGAATAATACTTGCAGCTGGTGCAAAGGTCAGAGGGCTCGACTATGGGCACCTTGTTCTCTTTTAAAAGCGTGCTGAGCACCCTTGCGCGCCTGACTATCTCTTCAAACATCTTGTTGTTCCTGGTTATCGAAAACTCGGTGGTCTTGCCGTCGCCGGTCATGTATATGAGCATCCCGTCCTGCTTGCCAAGCGCAAACAGGCACGCGTTGAGGTAGAGCATGTGCCTCGGGTGCGGGACCTCGGGAAGCTCCGGAACCACCTCGAAGCGGACGACAAACTCGTCTGCTATTACCATGTCTGCGTCCACCTGCAGTGCCAGGCTGTCTGCCTTGTACTCGCCACGTACGTTGCTCAGGGCCTTGCGCATGCCGTGCGAAAGAAGGATCGACATCTTTGTCGCGTTGTCGACCGGCAGCGGGTCACGGCGCTCATAGTAGGCAAGCCGGGTGCAGAGCGCGGCCTCTATCGCGTGGATGCGGTCAGGGTTTGCCCTGTCTACCTTGACGTTCAGGTCCTGGTACAACCTGTCAAAAGTCTTTTCGATTATCTCGCGCAGGTTGCGGTCTCCAAGCATCCTGCGCGCTGTACCACCCGGCGGTATATATTGTTGTGCGGGAGCTAGTTCAGCCCGGGTCTTGCTTCCAGGACCGCTTTAATTGTAATTTCATGACCTGCCCTGTCGACTGAGAGCGTCACGCTGTCTCCGACTGCCTTTTGCTCTTCCAGGTACGTTATCAGATTCTCCATCCTCTTTGCGGAATGGCCGTCAATTGCAGTAATGATGTCGCCCTTCTCTGAAATGTTGCCTGCCCTGTCCACCGTCGTTCCCCTGATGCCCGCCTTGTCCGCAGGTCCGCCCTGCATAACGGTGTTCACTAGGATGCCCTTGTAGTTCTTTTCAAGCCCGAGCTCCCGGGCAAGGTCGGGGTTGATGCTGGCGCCTGATATCCCAAGCCACGGGTGGTCGTACGAGCCTTCCTTTGCTAGCACCGGCACTATGCGGTTCACGGTGTTGGACGGGATTGCAAAGCCCACGCCTGCAAAGTCGCCGGTGCTTGAGCGGATTGCAGTGTTGACGCCCACCACCTCGCCTTTTGTGTTAAGGAGCGGCCCGCCCGAGTTGCCAGGGTTTATCGCCGCGTCTGTCTGGATGACGTTTGGTATCGAAAAGCCCGAGCTCTCGTTTGGAAGCAGCCTGCCAAGCTGGCTTATGATGCCGGCAGTCATCGTGTTGCTAAGGCCAAAAGGGTTGCCTATTGCTATCACCGGCTCGCCTATTGCGACCTTTGACGAATCGGCCATCTTTAGCGGCTCAAGCGTCTCGGCCATTCTGTCGGTTATTTCGAGCACCGCAAGGTCGCTGTACGCGTCCCTGCCGAGCACCTCTGCAGAGTATGTGTTGCCGTCGGTGAACGTCACCTCTACTTCGCTTGCCCCGTCGACGACGTGGTTGTTGGTCACTATGTGGCCTTCTGTATCGTAGACAAAGCCCGAGCCAAGGACAGTCGACTGACTTTCAAGCGGCATGCCGTTTATGATGATGTTGCTGTTGACAGAAGATACCCTGGCTGTTATCTGGACCACCGAGTTTTCAACCTGGTTATAGATTGCAGTCAGGTCGTTTGCCTGGACTGCAGTCTGCTGTTCAGCCTGCGCCGTTGCCTGCATGTTTGCCTGCGGCAGGTCAGGCTGCGAGACGGCAGGTTGCGAGAGATATGATGTGATGCCAGAACCAAGAAGAGCTCCAAGTGCCATGGCTGCTGCAACAAGTATTGCGCTTGAACGCGGTACGGCCATGACTGTCGTATCGACGGTTGCAAATAATGCCTTACGTAACATAGTTAAGCAAGACATTATCAGCGTCATGCCCAAAGCGCCTGCATGCAAGAGGACAGATGGCGTAATGGGATGTAGGGGGATTTGTCCAAGCTACAGGGCGTACAGGTCCGAGGGGCCGAGCAGGTACGCGTGCGGACAAAAGCGCTGCCAGATATGCGACCTTTTCCTGAAATGCGACGGCAACCTCTGCCCGTGCTGCGGCTACAGGCTCAGGACCAAGCCGCGGGGCACAAAGTACAAGGAAAAGATGAGGGCGATGAAGGTCGCGCCGAGCGTCCGTTAACCATGTTAAGCCATTTTTTTAATACCGTGGCTGCCAGCTTCATGCTGCTAACCCAAAAGCTCGGGCCCTGTTCCGGGCGCCGCCTCTTCCTCTCGTCCACGGGCAGGGCCCGATTTCAAAATCCAGCAGCTATCGGGTCTTCCGGCTTTATCAGCTCGCGCAAAAGAGTCGTGGCGTACGAGCCTTTCGGAAGCTTGAACGACACGCGCAATGGATTTTGTGAAAAGGCAAGGTCCCTGCACCATAGCGGCGCCTGGCGGAAGCCTCCCTGCTGGCTGAGCTCCTGCATCTCCTTTATGTAAAAGTCCCTTGCAGCCACACCCTCCTGCTCTAAAAGCCCCTTGGTAATAGTTTCAAACCTGCCCTTGCCAGGCTGGAAGGTGTAGCCGGCCATCCGCACCGCCGGGACCATCTGCTTGCCCGAAGCGCTGAATTTCATCACCCTGCCAAACGTGAAGGGCCCTTCCATCTCAAAGCAGAGGTCTCCTTCCTCCGGGCTTGTCACGTCGTGCCCCTGCGCGATTGCAAGGCTCAGGCACCGGTTGAAGAGAAACGACTGGTAGGCCTGCACAAAGAGCCGGCGGATTGTTATCGGTATCGCCCTGAGCGCCGCGACCGGTTCTTTGCCGTCTGCCAGCGCGGCAAGCAGCTGCCGCTCGATGTCCATGCCGCGGGGCATCTCCTTCAGTGCGCGGCGATAGTTTGCAGGATCCTCGCATTTTTTCCTGATCTCCCTGCTTGACTCCGAGTCGTATTCTGTGGTGTAACACAGCAACAGCCTAACGGCGCCGGCAAAGTTCCGCTTCACAATCTCTCTGCCTGCCAGGTGCGTGACCATCCGCTCGCTCCCGAACCTCTGGAGGCCGTAAAAGTTGGCTATTTTGCCCGCCTCCCGCGCAAAGCCGCCGATGCTGCTTCCGGCGCCGTGGATTGTTATCTCAAACTCGTTGCCTGCAAGCGACTCCCTGCCGATGGGCTTTTTCGTAAAGCCTTTGAGCGAGAGCAGGGTGTGCTGGGTTTCGAGCCTCTTGGGAGGGTCCTTCCACGCGTGGCTTGCGCCGGCGTACTGCGTGGTCGCCGCCTTGGCGTCCTTTATCCCCATAACGCGCAGCCGGAGCCTGTGGACGCGCTCTATTTCCATCAGCGCGTGGTTCGAGTCCACGCCTTCCTTTTCAAGGACGTAGAGAGGGTAGCGGTGCGCGCCACCGAACGCGGGCGATATGCCTGCAAGGAGCGAGTCGTCCACAAGCTCTGACACCCTGAACCCCTCGCTTTTCTGCTTTATCGAGCCTCCGGTCCCGGCAAAGTCCGTGCAGTAGCACTCCATCCCTGCCATGCGGTCTATCTCGGGCACGGGCTTCAACAGCTCTGCATGGGCCGGCCCTGCTTATCTTTGTAACTTAATATCTGGAAGCCTGGTGAACGCAGGCATGGCTTACTGGCTTTTCAAGCAAGAGCCTTCGACGTACAGCTACTCGCAGCTTGAGAAAGATGGAAAAACTGTGTGGGACGGCGTCGCAAACAACCTGGCGCTGAAGCACCTGCGCGCCGCAAGAAAGGGCGACAGGGCCATATTCTACCACACAGGCGACGAAAAGCGGGCGGTAGGGATAATGGACATAGTGTCTGATCCGTACCCGGACCCCAAGGACAAGTCGCTTGTGATAGTCGACGTCAAGCCTGCCGGCAGGCTGGAAAAGCCGGTGACGCTTGAGCAGGTAAAGGCGGACCCCGCGTTTGCAGGCTGGGAGCTCGTGCGGATATCAAGGCTGTCGGTGATGCCCGTCCCGGAAAAGCTCTGGGACAGGATAATGAAGATGTCCAAGTATAAATAAGGTCTGGGGCTCTGTAAGTACGTGACTCCAAAGAGGCAGGTTGCAATAATGGTGGGGGTCTTTTCCGCGCTCGGGGTCGGCGTGAGCGTCGGGATAATCGCCTTTGGAGGAGGCTTTTCTGGGGGAGGCAACCTGTTCAACCCGCCGACAGCGGCCGACATCTATGTAGTCGGCGCCCAGGTGACAGACGGCATGGAGCTTGGCTACACACTCACCGGCATGGGGCCTGCCACGTCGCTTGAGGACGCGGACGTCTCTATAGCGTTTGACAGGCAGGGCGACTCGTGGCTGACTACCTTTAACATAGTAAACGGTACAGGAGCGCGCTCTGACTTTGACCTCCTGCTTTCTTCCCAGCTTACAAAGGAAGGGCAGCCGGACGAGGAAGCAAAGCCGTTCCTTGAGCCGGTCGAGTCGTCGATACTTGCCATCCGTGACATGGACTACGGCGGGCGCGACAAGTACCTCGTGGTCGGCGCCCCGTGGAACACGATATTCTACTCTTCTTCTTCGATTGTGGTGCGCGTGACTGCGCAGGAGACGGTCCAGACGCAAGCCGGCACGTTTGACGCGTTCTTGCTGAGCTACAAGCTTGGTGAAAAGACAAGCAGCATCTGGGTCGTAAAGGACCTGCCGCTTCCAGTCAAGGCAGAGGTCTACGACCCGTCAGACCAGCTGCTGTACCAGTACGAGCTTGTCAGCCTGAGCCGGTAAAGTACACGTTTTCCATAAGCCAGTCGGCGTATTTGCGGACGCTCTCGTCTGCCCTGCACCAGAGGTGTATCGAGCCCGGCAGTATCTCGAGCCTGCCATCTGGCATGACGACCTTGACGCCCTCCTTTCCCTCGTACATGTAGGCGTCCTGCGCCTTTGCGCCTGCCAGCATCTCCTCCGCCTTTTTCTTTATCTGCTCGCGGGGGACTGGAAACTGCTTGCGCCACTTGTCGACGACGATGCCGATGTTTTCCATGCCGTACGAGTCCACGTCAGATATCTTGGAAGGCACAGGAAAGTGCAATTGCAGGTTGACGCCGTGCCTTGAGCCCACAAACAGCGCCAGCTCGTTCACCTTCTGGTACGCGGCGTGCGGGTTCTTTTTTGCTATCGCAAAAAACGCGTCGCGGTTTTGCGCCACGTTTGAGCGGAAGTCGTCCATGAGGGCGGAGAACGTCGTCGCCAACGCATGAGTAGCGCGCACGGGGGCCTAATTAGGGTGACTTTATTATACCGCCCACGCGGAGTCTTGCCTGTGACAAGGTCGGAGCAGCTTTTCGGCCGGGCAGGCAGGGTCATCCCCGGAGGCGTCAACAGCCCTGTGCGCTTTTACGAGCCGTACCCGTTCTTTGCGGCGTCGGCAAGGGGCAGCAAGCTGGTAACAGCCGACCACAGGACGCTTGTCGACTATTGCATGGGCTACGGCGCGCTCCTGCTCGGGCACGCCTACTCTGCGGTGGCAGACGCCGCAAAAACACAGATAGACAAGGGGACGCTGTACTGCGTGCCCACAGAGCGCGAGGTCAAGCTGGCAGAGATGATAACAAAGATGGTGCCCTGCGCCGAGATGGTCCGGCTTGTGAACACGGGCTCGGAAGCGACGATGCACGCCATCAGGCTTGCAAGGGCGTTTACAAAGAGAAAAGATGTGATAAAGTTCGACGGCGGTTACCACGGCGCGCACGACTATGTGCTTGCAAAGGCCGGCTCGGGCGCGGCAAGCGTGCCTGCGTCAGAGGGCGTCTTGGAAGAGGCGTCGGCGCACACTTCGGTGGTCCCGTACAACGACGCGCCGGCGCTAGAGCGCGCAATTGAAAAAACAAGGCCGGCGTGCGTCATAATAGAGCCGGTTCTTGCAAACATCGGGCTCGTCCTGCCTGACAAGGGCTACCTGTCAGACGTGCGCAAGATAACGCAGCAAAACGACGTGGTTCTTATATTCGATGAAGTTGTTACAGGGTTCCGCCTTGCCCCCGGCGGCGCAGGCGAGTTCTTTGGGATAAAGCCGGACCTGGCTACGTTTGCAAAGGCGCTTGGCAGCGGCTTTCCCATCGCAGCAATCGCGGGAAGAAAAGAGATAATGAAGCAGCTTGCGCCTGCCGGCGCAGTCTACCAGGCAAGCACGTTTGCGGGCAACCCGGTTTCAGTATCGGCTGCTATAGCAGCACTCGATGTCTTGGCATCGGGCAAGGATGCGATTTACCCGCAGGTCGCCCGGACCTGCGACAGCATAGTGGAGGGCATCGAGGAGGAGATCGAGGACACAGGCGGGCTTGACTGCACGATAAACTCGATAGGCTCGATGTTCCAGATATTTTTCACAAAGGACAAGGTGCGCGACGAGGCAAGCGCCAAGAAGGCTGACTCTGCAAAATTCAGAAAATTGTTTGACGAGCTTTTGAAACGCAACGTGTTCATACCGCCGTCGCAGTTTGAGACGTGCTTTGTCTCGTACGCCCATGAGGAGGACGACGTGGACAAGACAGTCGAGGCGTACGGCGAGGCGTTCAAGAAGATAAAGGAACAGAAATGAAGAAAATCAGGGTAGGCACGAGGGGCAGCAGGCTGGCGGTAGCCCAGACAGAGCTTGCGCTTGGCGCGCTCAGGAAGGCCCGGCCGGGAACAGAGTTTGAGATAGTGACGATAAGCACCAAGGGCGACGTGGACAAGAGGCCGCTTTTCACGATGGACGAAAAGGGCATCTTTGAAAAGGAGGTCAACGAGGCCGTGAGAAACGGCGACGTCGACTTTGCGGTGCACAGCCTCAAGGACGTCCCGTCGGACCTGTCGCAGGAGCTGGTTGTCGCCTGCATACCCAAGAGGGCGAGCCCCAACGACGTGCTGGTAAACGACAAGGGCCAGAAGCTGAGCGAGCTTGCAGCAGGCTCTGTTGTCGGCACGAGCAGCCTGCGAAGGGCGGTACAGCTGATGAAAACAAGGCCCGACCTGAAGGTCAAGCCCATCCGCGGCAATGTTGAAACCCGGGTGAAAAAGGTGATCTCAGGCGAGTACGACGCAGTCGTGCTTGCAGAGGCGGGCCTGACAAGGATAGGCATGAAGGACGTGATAGTGGAGCGGTTCAGGGTGGACGAGTTCGTGCCGGCGCCCGGCCAGGGCGCGATAGCCATCGTCTGCAGGCGCGACGACACCAAGACTGCAGAGATGCTCAGAAGCATCGAAGACCCTGTATCACGGGCCGAGATAACCGCCGAGAGAGCCCTCATCGAAAAGGTCGAGGGTGGGTGCAGGTTCCCGCTTGGCGCGGTCGCTGTAGCAAGAGACGACAGGATAACGCTCTATGCAAGCGTCTTTTCAGCCGACGGCGCAAAGAACATCAGGACAAAGACCACAGGGAGCGCGAAAAATCCTGACAAGCTCGGCACCAAAGTTGCCGACGACCTGCTGGCGCAGGGAGCAGCAGAGCTTGCCGAAGGGTGGCGAAAGGCTGTGGAGGAGTGGAACAAAAAGGCGTGAAAGGTATAGTATACATCTGCGGCGCAGGCCCCGGCGACCCCAAGCTGATGACTGTCAGGGCGACGGAGCTCTTGAAAACCTGCAACGTGATTCTTTATGACAGGCTTGTCGGGCAGGAGATAATCGACCAGATACCCGGGACTGCCGAGAAAGTATATGTGGGCAGGGCAGTCGGCGACCCGACCACGCACCAGAAACGCACCAACGAGCTGATGGCAAAATACGCCCTCAAGGGCAAGAGCGTCCTCAGGCTCAAAGGCGGCGACCCGTTCATCTTTGGCAGGGGCGCCGAGGAGGCAGAATACCTGCTAAAGCGCGGAATAAAATTCGAGATAGTGCCGGGCATAACGTCTGCTATAGCAGGTCCGGCGTACGCGGGGATACCGCTCACTCACAGGCGCTACTCGCCGTCTGTCGCCATAGTCACGGGCCACGAGGGCGTTGACAACAAAGGAGAGGCATCTGTAAACTGGAAAAAGCTGCCGGGTGCTGTCGACACCATAGTCGTCATGATGGGAATCGGCCAGCTTGAGCAGATATCACGCGACCTGAAAAAGGGCGGCATGAAGCCGCGGACAAGGGTGGCGATAATCGAAAACGGCACGACTGACAGGCAGCGCGTTTTTACCGCGACGCTTGCGACTGCCGCAAAGGTGGCGAAGGAAAACGATGTCAGGCCGCCGGCCATAGTCGTTATCGGCAACGTCGCCTCGCTTCATGACAAGATAGCGTGGTTCAGGGGTGGCACTGGTGCCAGGCCTGCGAAATAGGACCATAGCGATAACGAGGAGCAGGCAAGACGCACGCGAGTTTTTCGAGCTTGTGGAGGCACAAGCAGGCAAGGCTGTCGCCATACCTGCAATCGAGATAGTCCCGGCAGACAGAAAGGTCGCGGTGCGGTTTCTGGAATTGCTGCAAAAGAAAAAGCACGACTATTGCGCGTTCATGAGCGCGCAGGCAGTCAGGATACTGTTCGACCTTGCCGGTACAAAAGCCGCGGACATCCTGAAGCAGACTTTAATCATAGCTGTCGGCCCAAAGACAAGGGAGGAACTTGAAAAGCACGACGTCAGGGCAGACATGATGCCTGCCAGATTCTCGTCAATAGGCCTGGTGGAAATGATGTCAAAAAGCAAGCCTGCAGGCAAAAAGATAATCATACCGCGCTCAGGCGAGGCAAACGACTTTGCCGCAAAGGCGCTGTCGGAGCTTGGCATGAAGGTAGACGAGGTCTTTCTCTACAAAACACGCACGGCAGGGGTGACAGAAGAGTGGAAGGAATTTGGCGGCATGCTGGAGCAGAAAAAGATTGACGCCGTAGTGTTTACGAGCGCCTCAAACGTAAGGGGGTTCTTTCAGATAATGAAAAAGATGCGCAAAAAGCTTCCAGAAAGCGTCAGCGCGATCTCGATAGGTCCCTTCACGACTGCCGAGCTTGCAAAGAAAGGAGTCAGGTGCCACGAAGCAAAAGACCATACGATAAAGGGAACCGTCGATGCGGCAAAGAGGCTGTTTACGAGCCGAGCGTAAGGACCAGCTTCACGACTGCAAAGACTATGATGGCCGCACCGCCTGCAGCGGCGAGCAGGAACTTTTTCTTTGCCGGTGCCATGCGCTTTCTCTTGCGCCGGTTCATTAAAAGCTACCGCCAGCTTTATCTTTGCTTTTGCGCGATAAGCCCCGTTGGAAAAGTTCGACCTTATCGTGATTGGAAGCGGCTCTGGCCTTGACGTGGCAAACGCGGCGGCGCAAGGGGGCATGAAGGTAGCCATAATAGAAAAGGACAGGATGGGAGGCACGTGCCTCAACAGGGGCTGCATACCCTCAAAGCTTCTCCTGCACAGCGCGGACGTGATGGAGGCGATAAAGGGCGCCGGCACGTTTGGCATAGAGGTCGCAGGCGTGAAGGTGGACTTTGAAAAGATAGTCAGGCGCACAAACGGCATCATCGACCCCGACTCTGAAGGGATACGCAGGGCGTTTGAAAGCATAGACAACCCGATGCTGTTTCACGCAGAATGCAAGTTCGTGGGCAAAAAAGAGATTGCAGTCGCAGGCAGGACGATAACCGCCGATAAAATATTGATAGCAAGCGGGACGAGGCCGGGCGTCCCGAAAGTTGAGGGGCTTGAAGGCTCGGGCTTTATAACAACCGACGAGGCGCTGAGGCTGGAAAAGCAGCCCAGGGTGCTGACCATAATAGGCGGCGGCTACATCGCCTGCGAGCTGGGGCACTTTTTCGGCGCGCTTGGCACCAAGGTCAACATAGTACAGCGCAGAGACGTGATCCTGGTGGACGAGGACGAGGAGGTCGCCAAGAGGTTCACAGAAGTGTTTTCAAAAAAGCACAGCGTCTACACCGGTTTCACCCCAATGTCGGTTGCCAAAAAGGACGGCAGCTTTGTGGTGAGCGCAAAGAACAGGCAGGGCGAGGAGGTAAAGATAGAGTCCGACCAGCTCCTGGTAGCGGCAGGCAGGGTGCCAAACTCTGACATGCTTGACCTTGAAAAGACCGGCGTCAGGACCGACAAGGCAGGGTTCATACAAGTAGACGAGTACCTTGAAACAAGCGTCAAGGGGATATTTGCCCTTGGTGACGCGATTGGCAGGTACCTGTTCAAGCATTCTGCAAACCACGAGGCGCAGTACGCGTACAACAACATCGCCCGGCAGAAAAAAATAGCAGTCGACTACACTGCAATGCCGCACGCTGTGTTTGCGTCGCCGCAGGTGGCCGGCGTCGGGCAGACAGAGCAGGAGCTGAGGGAAAAGGGCGTGCACTATGCAAAAGCCGTGTACCCTTACATCAACACGGCAATGGGCGAGGCGCTTGAGGACAGGGACGGCTTTGTCAAGCTTCTGGTCGGGCACGACAGGAAGATACTTGGCTGCCACATAATCGGGACCGACGCGTCTGTGCTCATACACGAAGTGCTGGTGGTCATGAAGATGGGCGGCACGGTAGACCATATCGCAAACACGGTGCACATACACCCCGCGCTTTCAGAAGTGGTGGCAAGGGCGTCGTACTCTGTCTGACAGGCAAGCCCTCATCGGCAATTCAGTGTGTAACTGCCTCTTCCATACAAAGACTATTGTCGCAACCAGGCCCACCTACGCCTAGTTGAGCAGGCAGTCTTCGCGCAGGGGAGTAACCACGATGGTCACGGTGCTTGCCGGTGTCATTGCGGTGCTTGGCACAAGCGTGCTCTTTCTGTCAGGCGAGTCGCTGAGCTCGTTCTTTGGCGACGTTGGCAGGACGTTTGGAAATTCGCAAGAAAGCCAGACTCAAAGCGAGCCCCTGCCTGCGGCGCAGGAGCAGTCCGGCCCGCCAGTCGAAACAGAGACAGAGGAGCAGCCCGCCGAAGTTGCAGAGCAGCCAACGATAGGGTGCGAGGCCCTCAACATTGCAGGCGAGCATCCAGCCGTGCACACCGGCAGCGACTGCTTTGCGATATCAAACGAGCACATCTGGGTCAACAAAGTCATTGGCAGGCTGAACGAAAGGACGGCCACCGCATTTGTCGTGGAAAACACGGGGACGACAGAGATAACTATCAGCTCCATCCGGGTCAAAGATGTCGCCGTGCTTTCGTCGCACTGGTTCTTTACTTCGGATCCTTCTGTCGTCAAGCCTGCCAACCTGGAAAAGGATCTGCCTGCAGACTATACTGAAGGCCTAGTTGCCATAGGAGGCGGCCTGGTGTCCATGAAGTCCGGACAGATAACCCTGCAGCAGGGTCAGGCTGCCATCGTATATCTGGATGAGGCGGGCGGGCTTACAGAGAGGGACGCAGGCAGCATTATAACGCTCAGCGTGCATGCAGGCCAGATACAGGTGGAAAAAGCCGTCACGGTAGTCAGGGCATAGGAGAGGCCGCCGTGGCAGACGAAAACAGGCCGCCCTGAGCAGAAAGCTAGAATCTCTTTCAAGAAGAACCTTTGACAGATCTTTAAAGCAACGGGCGCGAACAATCCCTATGAGCCTCCGGTGCTTGGAATGTGCAAGCGACCTGCGCGACAGGGTGCTTGTGACAAGGCTAGCGGACATCAGCGTGTGGTTCTGCGACTCGTGCGGGATCTACTATGACAAGGAGGAGATGAAGGACCTGGTGCTCTGCCCGTAGTCCTTGAGAGGCCCGCCGTATGTCTGCCAGTACCCCATACAACCCGTCTTATACTGTTGTTGTCATTTCAGATATTACATTTCGGCAAAGGGTGAACAGTGCATGGCTATATCGCAAGTCGGCAAGTATGGCCCGTCCAAGGCCCTGAACAGGACGCTCAGCGCCCTTGATGAATCGTGCAAGCAGGCCATAGCGTACCACCTGAAAGAAAGGTACGACATAGACCCACTTTCAGAGCCGACGCTTGCGCAGATAGAGGACGCGATTTACGACATGTTCGGCGAGGGTGCGGAGATACTGCTTGCAAGGCTCCACACGGAGCTGCGCCACGGCACAGCCGAGTGAAACGGCTTTACAGGCTGGTCAACTGCCGCTATGTCTCCACTATTTGTGCGAGCCTGAGCACCCACAACTAGGACGAATCATTTCGATTCGCCTTGTTCATTCTGGCCCAAAAGCCCGCGGGGCAAGTAGGGCCGGCCAATCTCTCAGCTATGGTACCGAGGCTTGCGGCGATCCGCCCGGCGCAGGTGCACCTTCAGGGCCATAGGCACCTGAGCTGCTAAATTCGCCTCCCGAGCTGTCAGGGTCCAGGCTGGTGCCATTTAGCATCATGTCGGGGAACAAAACAAAGAGCGACACGGCCACGGCGGCCCCTGCAACAATCACCCCTATTATCACCAGCGTCTGGGTTCTTACCGGCGATTGCATCTTTGCCATTTTTCTTCGGCCGTACTACGGCTTTATGATTAAAAAGGGCACACGACAAAATTTCCGGAGATGTGTTGCGGAAAAAGGCGGGCCGCGGGTTCCATCATGCTATGCGCTTTGACTGTTCCAGCACCTTTTCCGTAAGGCCTTCGATGTCGCGAAAAGCTGTAAAGACGACCACAAGCGACTTGCCTTTCATGACAGGAACGATGACTACAGAGAGATCTGCGTGCGAGATGATGATGAATCTGGTATCGCCGACGACGCGCTCGTTTGTGGTTATCATGCCAACGAGCAGTTCGGTCTGCAGGATCATTCTCTTCATGTCGCTTTCCGGCGGCATGGGCACGCCGGGCCTGCCGTAAATCTCTGCCATCTTGCCCCTGGAAATTATGCCCGCGCTTGTGATGTCGGGCCTTGACTCGACTATGCTTTTCAGCAAGGTCTCGTTGCCCACAATCCCATATCGGAGCCAAACTATAAAAAATCTGCCATTTTCTTGCCTAACTCTTTTATCAGATGGCTGCCTCATCTTACTATGGCCGCCAGATGCAAGACCTGCGGCATGGAATTTGAAGACAAGGAGAAGCTTGAAAGGCACAGGAAGGTGCACGGAAGAAAACCGAAAATCACCTACGCCGGCAGCAGGGACATGAGCCAGATGGGCGTGTAGGCTCGGACGAAACGGTCACGTCCACAGGATAAAACAATTTGCACCGTGACAGCAGCCCTCCTTGCCTGAAACGAAAGTCCGGGAACTGAGGACCCCGTGTACGGCCGGAGGAATCACGGTGCAGTGTTGCATAGTCATGCGGTGATATAATCCCTAGGTCCACTTTGTCTGGTGCCAGCCCTTTACCGTGCGCAGCACCTTTGCGACTAGGAGCTCGTGGTCGTAGGGCTTTTTCACAGTCACGAGCAAGAGCGGGTAGTTGTCCCTCGGCTCTTCCAGGCTGAAATGGAATATGTCCACCTGGTCGTAGCTTGTCAGGTTGTACTGCATCCTGCCCACGTATTCCTCGCGCTCTTTCAGGAGGGTGTGCACGAGTGTCCGCTGGAACATCATCGTGCTGACTTTTTCCGGCTCGGGGAGCTTTAGGCCCTTGCGCATCTTCCACTGGTCAAGCGTCCCGTTGCGCAGCAAAAAGGCGCCCATGATGTTCCTGTCAAGCGACATGACCCTAGCGCAAAGGTCCGGTTTGGCCAACTCACAGAGGTATTATGGGCTCTGTTTAAATCGATTCTGTGAAACAGATTCTATATTTAGAGATTTTATTTCCAGTTTCCCATTTTTAGGTTAAATAACCAACCAAGCTAGCGGTACTCGTCGCCACAGTCGCCTATCAGCTCGTACAGATTTCGCGACCGGGAAGTGACTGCTTCAATCTTTTCATTATCTTCGCTGTCGAGCGAAAACCCAAACACGCGGGCGTTGTCCTGCCTGTGCTCCGACAGTCCTAGGCGTGCGCCTATTATCACGCCTGCGACTGCCGGCCTGTCAAGCACGTAGCGCGCCGCGACGTTTGCAATGCTCGCCCTGTGCTTGTCGGCAGCGGCCTTGAGCGCAACAAGCAGTTCTTGGAACAGCTGCCAGCCGCCCCATGCGTCGACCATCTTCTTGTACTTGCGCAGGCTCAGCGTGTCAAGCTCTGCGTTGCCCGGCTCGGGCTTTTTGAGGTATCTCTCTGAGAGCAGCCCGCCGCAGACTGTGCCATAAGCGAAAATGACCGCACCGTTTTTCTTGCAAAACTCGGCCATCCTGACGGCCGGCCTCTGGTCGATTATGGAATACTGCACCTGGTTTGACGCTATCTTGATCCCGGCGTCCTTCATGTCCTGCATGTGCACGGTGTCAAAGTTGGTGAGCCCGACGTTGCGGATCATCCCTTTGTCGCGCAGCTCAGACAGATGGACCAGCGCGTCGAGCCACGCAGGATTGTAATAGTCCCACCAGTGGAACTGTATCAGGTCAATTGTGTCGACGCCCATGCGCCTGCGCGACTGCTCGACGCTGCGCTCCACAAACTGCCTGCTCATGCTGCGTGGCTCGGGAACGAACTTTGTGAACGCCTGCACATTTGCAAGCTCTGCTTCGCCACGTTGAGATGCAAGCAGTTTCCTGAACTCGCCGATGAAATCCTCTGCCGGCCCGTAAATGTCTGCAAGGTCCCAGCTTGTAAAACCGGCATCGTGGTACTTGACCATCTCCTCCACTGCCTTTCTGCTATCTATCCTGCCGTGGCCGCCTGCAACCTGCCACATGCCGTTCAGGACCCTGCATACTGACAGGCCGCCAAACTCTGTCCTCTCCACGCCGGCAGTAGCGGCAAGGCGGTTTATTTCCGTAGTTTTCGACAATAGGCGATTTGCGACGATAAACGAATTACCGGTTTCTTTGTAGCGTTCCTTAAAAAGCATGGATTCTGATGCTAGCTGAGTGAACACGAGCACACTGGAGGAGTTTGAGGGACGCAGGACAAAGTACCGCAACCCGGACTACGACGACGACGAGGTCGAGGGGCTGATGAGGTACTTTTCCATGACAGACTACGTCGAGTTTGTGGACTTTATAAGAAGGTCGACAGGGGCTAGCGCCGGAAAAGCCTTGTAGCCTTTGCCATCAGGTTTATCGCGACAAAAAACACGGCCCAGGCCACGACGGAACTCGCCATCGAAGCGACGTAGGGCTCGGCGCCTGACTGCAGGAACTGGTAGTGCAGGCCAAACCGGGTGACTGCAAATATCACTTCAGACACGGAGAAGCTTGCAAGGAGCTTTTTGATGTCACCGGCAATCTTTTTCGAGTCCCGCTTTCCTGTTGCAGGGTCGACGTACTTGCTCCTGTTGTCGATGTAGAACAGGAGCGCAAACACCGGTATGTAGACGCCGTACTCTGTCGCCAATGCTGCAGCAGAGTTGCCAAGGTCTCCCGTGCTCTCGTACGAGACCTGCGCGATGTAGGTGCTTGTGAGAAACGCTGCAAAGCCGGCTATCACTATGTTCCTGTTGAACTTGACAGCTTCGCTGTATTTTCTGAAAAAGCCGGGGTTGCTCAAGACAGCCGGGGCTCTCTGCCCTTGAAGTGCCTGTAGACGGGCTCGATTATTTTGTTGACATAAGTCGCGGTTGCGTTTTTCAGGTCCATCGGGTGGATTTTTTTTGCGACAAAGTCCTGTTCTACCTCAGAGTAGCTTGCATACGTGACGTTGCCGCCGTACTTTGCCGGGCGCTCTATCACAAACTCGGAAAACTCGTGGAACACGACGTGGCGCACAAGCTCAAGCACGGGGTTGCCCTCTTTCTCGCCTACGGGGCAGAACGCCTTTGAGATTTTCTCTCGGATTGCCTTCTCGTCGTCGTGTATCAGGACGCCGCTTGCAGGCTTGCTCTTGCTCATCTTGCTTGATATCCTGGCGTCCTCGTCGGCGTTCTCGTCAAGGCCTAGCTTCACGGGCTCTGCAAGGCCTGGAAGCAGGTGGTGGTGGACGCACACCGGTGGCTTCCAGCCCATCTTGGGAAAGACCTCTCTCACGAGCATGTGTATCTTGCGCTGGTCCATGCCCGAGTGCACGATGTCCAGGTCTAATGCTTTGATGTCGACTGACTGCATCGGCGGGTACAGCAATTGCCCGAGGTCCATGCCTTCTGTCTCTTTTCGGCCCATTATGGTGAGCGAGCGGACGGTCCTTGCAAGCGTCATGTGCTTTGAAAAGCGCACAAAGTTCTCCCAGTAGTCCGGCGTCTTTTCGTATAATTCGCTGCCAGTCACGATGTTGACGCCGGGGCAAAAGAACCGAAAGGCGTCTGCATAGTAGCCCGATATTTCGCGGATCTTGTCCCAGTCTCCTCCGAGCTTGTCGTTTATGTAGGTGTGCCAGTCTGCAAGGAAAACAGTGCAGTCTATTCCTGCCTTGATAAAGTCGTTAATCTTGAATCCCGTCAGGATGAGGCTGCCAAGGTGCAGGGCGCCGGATATCTCCAACCCTATGTAGTGGCGCGGGCGCGATTTCGTCCGGAGGAGCTCCTCAAGCTCTGCGCGCGTGATGACCTCCTCGGTAGGGTCTCGCAGGACCAGGTCGAGGCGCTCCTGTACATCCATACACAAATGGGCAGTGGCGATTGTCTATAAACTTTGGTTCTGTCAAGTCTTCGGTTGAAAGTGCTGCCTGTCAAAAGGCGGTTGATAAACCACCACACCCCCTCTCCCCAAGGTGACTGGCACCTTATATCTATCTGCTATCCAGAGTCTCTATTGCCTGAAACTGTTACCGTAGTAAAGTCTGCAAAGCAGTCATACCAGCCCACACAGGAGGTGCTGCAGATGATGGAAATATTCAGGCAGATGGTAAACGACTGCCTAAGAATGGGGCTTGAGAATAATACTTCAACTCTAAAGAAGCTTTCAAGACTCTGCTATTCTGCTCTTGCTGGATATGACATTATTTCCTACTACAAGCTGCATGCCATTGCAAAGGCGGCGGGCATACTTGCTAACAGGAAGCAATCCATTAAGCGCGGTTACCCGACCAGGATTCCCTACATGAAGCATACATCGTTAATTTCCTGCTATGGCTTCAAAATTGCAAATGGTATATTGCAGATTCCCCTTGGCGACAGGCTATACTTTGACATCCTTCTCAACTCATACACTAAGAAAATTCTGTCCGATCCTGCCGTGATAGTGCGCTCTTTTACCCTTGCAGCTAGCAACACTGTAAGCATTTGCTACTCAAAAGAGGTAGCCGGAATTGGATGGACTGCGACAGCTGGGGTTGACAGGAATCTTGCAAATGTGACATACGGTAATAACGAGCGCGTTATCATGTTTGATGTCTCGCAGGCAACTAAGGTAGTAGAAAATACACGTTCTGTTACAAGGTCTTTCAAGCGCAACGATGTGAGAATGCGCAAGATGATAACAGACAAGTACGGTCGACGCCGGCGCAACCGGGTCCATCAGCTATTACACAAGGTCAGCAAAGCAATAGTACAAGACGCCAAAAAGCGAAAAGTGGCAATCGTGTTTGAGGACATTACATTCATTCGTAGGCTTTACCAGAAAGGCAACGGTCAAGGTAGAGGTTATCGATCTAAACTTAACTCCTGGCCTTTCTTCGAGTTGAAGCGCCAAGTAGAGTACAAGGCGGCATGGGAAGGTGTGAAAGTAATTACGTTGACGAAAGGCAAGACGAGAGGAACTTCGCAGCTCTGCCCTCGATGCGGAAAGCGAGTCCAAGAGAGCAGGCGTGATGACCCATTTCATAGGCGACAGCTCTGGTGTCCGGACTGTCAGAGGTGGATGGATCGTGATGTAGCAGCTGCGATGAATGTGGCACGAAAGGGCGGTGAAGTGTTCCACCGTTCAGAAGGGCTTGCAGGTGAAGCAGTGGTGCAGGAACCCGGGAGCGTGACGCCGGCAATCCTGAAAGTCGATGCAAGCAAGTCGAGTCGCTGTGAGCTGAAAGTTGACAGTGTTGCACGCCAACCTAGGACTTGACAGAACCTAAACTTTCTATCCCTATCGCCGGCGAGTGGTCCCCAAGCCAGGCCTTGTGCTCCCTGTATGCCGGGTCGGCGCTCTGCACAACTTGCCAGAACCTCTTGGAGTGGTTCAGCTCCACCGTGTGTGCAAGCTCGTGCACGATGACGTAGTCGATGACTTGCAAAGGCGCAGCTGCAAGTAGCAGGTTAAAGTTCAGGTTGCGCTTTTTGGAGCAGCTGGCCCACCTCGAGCTCTGCCTCTTTATCGAGACCTTGTTGTACGGGAGGCCTGTCCTTGAAGATATCTGCGGCAGGCGCTCTGATATTATGCGTGCAGTCTGCTCCTTGTACCACCGCTCAATCTCTTTTCTGTAGCTCCGCTTGTCTGTGATATGGAACGTTATCATCTTTAGTGAATCGGAGATGGTTGCAGACGGCAGCCGGTCTTTTACAATGTGGTAGCGATACTTGCTGCCAAGGAAGTAAAGCGTGCCTTCTTCGTGGCCGGAGCGTTCCTTGACCTGCTGGTAATGCTGCGCCATCCTGACTATCCAGCCGCGTTTGCTTTGCACAAACTCTTGCAGCCTTTCTTCGCTAACGCCTTCCGGGACGACTGCCTCAACGCCTTTGATGCTGGCGACAAGGCGCATCTGGCGTGCGCGCCTGCTGGTTCTCACTGAAATCGCAAGCGAGCTGTCTATCAAGAGAGGCTGGGAATTCAAAGAAGATGCCTAGATTACGCCGGCCTCGCGCAGCTTGCGCGGCAGGTAGACTTCGGCCAGGTACTTGAATCCGTGCTTGAAGAACGCGTCCAGCTCGCACTTTTCCTTCTTTTGCAGAAACAGGTTGAGCTCCTTCTGCCACTGCTTGTCCTGAAACCAGGGCTTTTTCTTCATATCCTGCGCCCTGTTGATGTCCTCGTCAGTAGCTGCAAGCCTTGCGACTTCGGGTATGTTGTACTCGTAAATGTCTGAAAACATCATGCCAAGCACCTTCGCGTTTGGAGTCACGAGCCTATCGCTGTCGTACGACAGCGATTCGCTGCCTATCTTGTAACGTAATGCAATGCCAAGGCCCCACGGGTCGGCGTCTGCGAATACGACCACGGGCTTTTTCCACTCCTCGTTGAGGGTCTTGACCATGTTCCTGGTCGCCCTGTCAGGCTCCCCGGAGCCTGTCATCAAAATGGCGTTGTATTTCTGGATAAACCCTGACTTGCGTATGTTGTTCAAAACGGTGTCTTTTTCGACCACCATCACAAAGTCTGCCTTTACCTTCACTATTTCCACGTCGCGGATGTTAGTCGGTATCAGCTGCGAAGTTGCCCTGCTTCCAAGGTTGCAGTCAATGATGTCGCCGCCTACCCTGAGCGTTATGGGGCCGGAAATCATGCCCTTTGGCTTTGACGTGACTGAAAACTCTTCTCGCGGAACGCTTGTCAAAAGCTCGATTGCCTTGATAGCGTTGTCCGAGTCTTCCTGCCCGTTCCAGAATTTCTGCTTGTTCTTCTCGTCGCCCACCGTGCTCAGCGTGGCATAATACATGCCCCTTATCGTGCTCTCCATCTCCTCGTCGAGAAGCTTGCGCACCGCGTTTGCCATCACGAGGTACTGCGCAAAGGTGGGGATCTTTTTCGTGCTGTCGGGGCTTATCTTGACCATCTTGTCGCCTATAGTGAGCATCCTCTTTTCTTCATCCCACTTGGTGTTGTCGTAGCCCACCTTTGGCACGTCGAGCACCGGCATCGTTTTTTCAAGCAGGAGGTCGGTACTGACGTCCTTCATTATCGTCTTTATTTTCTTGGTTACTTCCTGGTGGCGCTTGTCCTTTGCCGGCACCTACTTTTTCCCTCCCTTCTTAGGAAATTCTGCCAGCGTGGTCTGCCCTTCCTTCTTTGCCCGCGGCCTTGCGCGCTCGCCTTTTTTGCGGGCCGCGTTTATCGCAATCTGCGCCTTGTCGCGCTTGACCACCTCGCCGTCTATCTCTGCCTCAACGACCTCCTCCTCGAGCCTCTCGCTTGTTATCTCGTCCTCTCGCTCTGGCTGCTGGGTTATCTCGCCTGAAACGTGCTTTTCTGCAAGCTCCGTGAACGCCTGCTCGAGCTTTTTCGAGTCAACTGTTATGGATTCAGATATTGCGTCTACTATCAGCGGTATGTAGTACTTGTAAAGCGAAAGCCTGTTCTGGGCGTCTTTCATGCGGAGCTCCTTGCGTATCTGGGCGCTAACCTTGCGATACAGGTCCGATAAACACGCCTTCATGTACCGCTTCAGGTCGCCTTCTGACGCGATGCTTTCCTTGCCTGCAGTCTTGTAGGGTATCTTTGTAGAGCAGATGTGGAAGAATATATGCAATGGCAGTAATTCCACCGCTCTGTCGGACTTGGCGTCGGGGTTTGCAAACTGCTCCTTGACTTCCTTCTTGGAAATGCCCATCTTGTTTATCTCGACTTCGGACACGACCTCCTTTGCCACGTCGGAGCCCTCGTCGTAAAGCAGCGGGATCTTGTTTGCAAAGCGGTACATCTTGAAAGACGAGATGTCGCCGCCGTACGCGATTCCGCATTCCACGATGGTCGGGCGGTTGTTTATGACGCACGTCCTTGACGAATAGGCGGTGAGCGACGGCTTTAGTATCTTCACCGACAGCTGCGCCTGCTGGCTTGCGTCGTCCTTGCCTGTTATTATCGTGTATTCCGACGTCATGCCTGCGGTAAGTATCTCCTCGCCTATCGGGCTCAGGTGGTCCGTGTTTGGCATGTGGAACTTGGTCTGCTTGCAGATGTTGACTATTTTGATGAGCTCGTGCTCGTCGTACTGATCTGCCTGCTTGTTCTCAAGGCCGGCCTCGGCGACTATCTGCCTGGCTTTTTCGCTTGACAGTTTCTGGAACGAGCCTGCAAGCACGCCTTGCAGCGTGGTCTTTTGGTTCATGAAGTTCATTATGGCCTTCTTGAGCGTCTGCAGGTCCATGTCTGCAGGGTGCGGCAGCACTTCCTTTGCAGGCTGCGGCATCACGTCGGTCCTGCGCTCAAATGTCACCTTGCCCTCGTCTGTTTCAAACTCGATGATGGCATAGGGGTTGACGACGCTTGACTGGCTGATGTACTCGTTTATCTTTGTCTTGGTGTTGATTTTCGTTATGGGCGAGAGCTTTGCCCTGAGCATCGCCTCGACCCTGAATCCCGACTTGCCTGCTATCACTCCCTCGCCGTTTTTGAGGAGCTTTTTGTTGAGAACGATAGGCCTGTTGGTGCTGATGTCGGTGCGGAGCTCGAAATAATACTCCTCTTCCTCGTCAAGCGACTTGGACCAGACCTTCAGTGGCTGGTCGGTGTCCTTTGTGGAAAAGGCCGCTATCATCTTCAAGCCCACGCCGAAAAGGCCGCGCTGCTGCTTTTCCACGTACTTGCCCGACGTCAGAAACGAGCACACGGCGACGGGCACTTTTTCTGAAGGCACGCCTATGCCGTTGTCCTCGCATGTTATCTTCCACAGGTCGTTTACGGGGTCGACAATTTTGAGCGATAATGAAACGCGGGGCAGTATGTGGCCCGTTTCGCACGAGTCAAGCGAGTTTTCAATAAGTTCCCTTACTGCCATGTACAGGATGCGCTCGGTGCTAAAGCCCGCAAGCGCCGAGTTGTCGACAAAGAACTCGGACTCGGCCTTTTTGTCGTACTTCACCCTGCCCCTGTGCACGGCCCTTGTCTGCGAAACTGGAACGTCTGGCCTGGCCGCTACCTCGGCGGCAACCTTTTGCGTCAAACGTTGAGAAGTGGCCCCGTAACTCAATTTAACTTTTTACGGAATATTTGTTGACTCTGTGGTGAAATCAATCAAATTGCGAGCCGTACGGCGTGCCGTGCGACTTTAGCTCCTGCAGCTTGAAAGCCGGACACTCGAGCATTATCCTCTTTTTGCCCTTCTGCACGACGATATAGTCGGAGCCAGAGCCCACCACTGTTCCGTCAACAAGGTCCTTGAGCTGCATGCCCTGACTTGGCTTCCGCCGTTATTAAACTGGCGGGGCAGAAGTTTAATAGCTGCGCCGGCGAAAGTGCGCTCATGCCGTCGCCACTTTTAATGCAGGTGATATTTGACGGCATCTTTGTCACCGTCGTGGGCTCGATGGCGGCAGCGCTTACCACCGGGAGCTTTGTGCCCCAGCTTGTCAGGGCGCTCCGCACCAAGAGGATGCACGACGTCTCGCCGTACCTCATGGCGCTCTTTGCGTCTGGGACCAGCCTGTGGCTTGCCTACGGCATCTTCCGCGACGACTGGGTGATAATAGGCGCAAACGCGACAGGCACCGCGCTCAACCTTGCGCTTCTCTATCTAAAGTACCGCTACAGGCGCTCGTCGTAGCTCTGCGAAAACGGGTTGGTGTGCTCTGCCTGATTGACAAGTGCGATAGTATTGCGCACAAGCTGGTACATGCTGTCGTGACACGCGCACGAGCAGATCCGCGTGACAATCGCCGGCTCGGCTCCTTCCTTGAAGAACCCCTTGCACACGCCGTGGTTGTTCTCCGTGCAGTCTGCCGACTTCATCTGCAAGAATATGCGCAAATGCATTTAAAAATCCTGCGCGGCAATGACTCTGCATGGCAAAGAAAAAGGCCGACATAAAGGTCGACGGCAGCGCCTCGGTGTCCATGGGCGGAAAGTCCATCTCGATAAACGGTGACGCTCTTGTAGTGACAAACGAGTACGGCAACTCTGCAAGCTATGCCATAGGCGCGCACAGCTTTGACGCGCTCTGGTCGCAGCTGTGGCAGTTTGTGAAAGACAGCCAGCACTAGCCATATATCTTGGCGCAAGGAAAAACGGGTAGCCAGTGCTCGTAGACACCTTCAAGGCATCCCTCGACCCGTCGCTTTTCAAGCTCTACCGCAAGTATCTTTATTCAAGGCACAAGGCAACTTCCGAGCTGTCGCAGGCAGAAGTGGTGCACGAAGTCGCCAAGGAAAAGCTTGCCAAGATGGCCGACAAGTTCTGGAAAAACGAGTCCTACTTTGACCCCGGCCCGCAGCTTGAAGTAAAGGTGGCAGGGCATACCCTGAAAAGTCCGGTTGGGATGGCGGCCGGCTTTGACAAGGACTGCGAGATGCTTGCGCCCACCTCGTACGTTTTCGGGTACCTCAACCCTGGAAGTGTGCTTTTGAACGCAAGGGCAGGGAACCCGCAGCGCAGGGTCGCAGTCGACGACGAGAGGCAAGCCCTGATAAACGCGCAGGGGTATCCACACAAGGGCCTCGACAACACCGTAAAGAACCTACGCAGGTTCGTGCAGAGCCCCCGGGGCCGCGCAAAAGTGCTGCTGAACTTTTCCGGCATCACCGAAACATACACGGAAGACGCGGTGCTTGACGCATGCAGGGAGATAATCGAGCAGACTTCACCGTACGTCGATTTCGGGTTTGAGGAAAACCGCGCGTCGCCCAACACGGATTTCAACAAAAAGCTGCAGACGCCCGAGTTTACCAAGAAGATGATCGACCTCATGAACTCGCACGTTCCAAAACACCTGATAAAAGCGTCCAAGATTGTGCCCTATTCTTCATTGCCTCCGACAGACGACGAGCGCAGGGACAGGCTCAAATCGATAAAGGTGTTTTACGAAAACGGCGGCCAGGCAGTGGTTATAGGAAACACGCGGCCTGTCGACACTTCAAAGGACAAGCTCACAAAAGACTTTGTCCGGCCGGTAGCCGGTGAAAGCGGCAGGCCGCTCTTCCCCTACATGCTCAGGATGGTGCAAGACGTGCACAAGGAATTCCCCGACCTTGCCATAATAGCGTGCGGAGGGATATGGGACGGCAACGACGCCTGGCAGGCGATACAAAAGGGCGCGACGCTTGTCCAGCTCTACACGGCGCTGACTTTCAAGGGGTTTGGCGTCGTGAGGGAGCTGCACGACACCCTCAAGGAAAGGCTTGGTAGGGAGACCCTGCAGGGCTTGCTTGAGAAACGAACGTGAAATCCCGAAACACACCCAGAAATTGTTGGAAAAAGTTTTATTTATCTTCAATTAATTTGCCTTTAAAAAGGGATTAAGGTCGTTGTCAAAGCACCCCAAGGTAGTTCTTACTGCAGATCGCACGCTAATGTCTCCCTACAGGGGGATCTCACTTGCCTCGTTTTTTGGCTGCGCCCCGGCGCTTGACATGAACCGGAGCCATGACACGTTCCTCTACCGTGTGCTTGGAAACCAGGTCACTCCAAGGATACTTTTCGATTTTATCTGCAACCCGATTGAGCACACTAACGGCTACGCCAACTACGCGCCCTACGGCCTGAGGAAGGTTGAAGCGGCTCTGCTCCGTGACGGCTATGCACGCGAAGACGTCGTGGTGGCACACCCTGACTACATCGAGCAGTTCATCGGCCCCGAGACCCAGGTCGTCGGGACCTACGAAATGGATCCGCTTGGCATGGGCCCGGTGACGATGACGTTCACCTACGGGCGCAAGCAGCAGTCCTACGACGAGTTTTACAACGCAGACCTGCACCACAGGATATCTGCTGCGAAAAAGAGGACCGGTAGCAAGGCCAAAGTCATCGCAGGCGCCTCGGGCACGTGGCAGTACAACTACGACCCTGCCAAGATAGAGGAATACGACCTCTACGGCATTGTCGAGGGTGAGCTTGGCGGCATCGGCCCGGAGATAGATGGCGCGGCAGGCCCGTTCTTTGATGCCCTTATTGGAGGCGAGTTTGACATGGCAAATCCGTTCAAGAAGAGCCAGTTCAAGGTTGAGGTAAAGGAGTTTGTGAGAAGCGACAGGACCTACCACGGCAGGTTCATCCACTACTGGAACGAGCCATCTGTCGACGAGATTCCAAACATAGTCAACCCGAGCATGCACGGCATGATAGAGGTGATGCGCGGCTGCGGAAGGGGCTGCAAGTTCTGCGACGTGACCCTCAGGCCCCTGCGCTACTACCCGGTGGAGAAGGTCCAGAAGGAGATAGAGATAAACATGAAGTACGGCGGCCTGAAGAACGCCTGGGTGCATTCAGACGACATTTTCGTCTACGGCCTCAACCCGAGGACCACGAAGAACATGCAGCCAAACCGCGAGGCCATCGAAGAGCTGTTCAAGGGCATCATGGCAACCGGCATCGAGCACACCAACCCGACGCACGGGACGCTTGCAGGCGCAATAGCCGACGAGCGCCTGATACCAAATGTGTCAAAGATAATCAAGTCGGGCCCGAACAACCACATCGGGATCCAGTGCGGATTTGAGACAGGAAGCATCAGGCTTATCGGCAAGTATGCTGACCGCAAGCTCTCGCCGTACAAGCCTGAAGAATGGCACTGGGTGGTCAAAAATGGCGTCAAGGTCTTCAACGAGTACTACTGGGTCCCGGCGTTCACGCTCATCATGGGCCTTGACAACGACGAGACCCCGGAGGACAGCTGGGAGACGATACGCCTCATCCACGAGCTCGAGACAGAGCAGCCAGATTCAAAGTTCACGGTAACGCCGCTGACATTCGTGCCGATAGGACTTTTGGAGAAGTCGGACTTTTACGACATCGGCAACACGATGGACCCGGCAAAGCTTGGCGTGATGTACAAGACCTGGCAGCACAACTTCAAGCACGGCATACAAAAGTTCATGGGCAAAGTCGGCAGGGACAACCCGATAAAGAACTGGTTCTTTACCCAGCTTGCAGGCACGCTTGGCGGGGTGCCCCTCACTGCCATGGAAAAGTACGCCCGCAGGAAGGGCCCAGAGCACGAGCGCGTGATAGAGAAGATAAAGGCGAGCTACTGGTAAGGGTTATAGCGCACAGGCGCGCAAAAGCCGGCCGTGCGCGAGGACTTTTTCGAAGTCGACAGGCTTGTCGAGGAGCACGCCAAGCTCTACTCGACTGCATGCGCGACTGCTTGGTTCCGGATAGAGAAGAAGAAGCCAAGCCTCGAAGAGTACCGCGCAAAGGTAGCCGAGTTCATGAAGCACTTTGAATACACCATCTCGACCTTCCCATCGACGCCTGACGCAGAAAAGTTCAAGGAGCACGCCAGAAAGGCGCTTGAGGCAGAAATAGCAAAGGTGCTTGCCGGCCAGAACAAGGACGTGGAAAAGCGCCACAAGTATTTCGTAGACTATTCCTAGATCTCTTTTGCAAGCTGCCCGATGAACTGACGCATGAACCTGGTGCGCTCTTTGGCGACTTTTCTGGCGGTCTTTGTGTGGAGCGTGTTTTGCAGGTTCAAAAGCTTTGCCTGGAAATGGTCAAGCGTCCAGACCGTGTCGTCGGGCTCCCTGCTCGACTTCCAGAAAGGGTCGCCGGGGTTGTAGAACTTGCGGTTTTCAGAGCCCCCGACGCTGAACGTGCGCGCAATCCCTATGGCGCCAAGCGCATCCAGCCTGTCTGCGTCCTGCAGTATCTTGGCTTCAAGCGTGACTGGCCTTATCCTCTTTGAGTAGCTATGCGTCCTGATGCAGTAGCTGACTTTGTCTATCGTAGCCTTGGGCCAGCCGCGCTTTTCGAGTATCTTTTCTGCAATGTCGGCGCTGTCGTCTGCAGACTTGGACCTCTTGGCGCTCCCCTTCGGGTACACGACGAGGTCGTGCAGGAGGACAGCCGCAAGGAGCACCTTCATGTCGGCGCCCTCCTCCTCGCCTATCTTTTGCGCGTTCTTGTAGACCCGCATGATGTGCTCAAAGTCGTGGCCGGGGTCGCGGCCTTCAAGCATCTTTTCAACCTGTCGCCGGAGGTCGTCGAGCATCGGCACAGCTAGCAGTAAATGGAGTATTAAGCAGTTGCTAAAGAGAAAATGAAAAGGAAAAAGGGGGAGCTTGCGCTCTTAGATAACCTGCCACGGTCTTGTCGCGAAGGTTACGCCGAGGCCAGCGCCGATGAGTATACATTGGTAGACAATGTTACCATACGGGATTGGCTTCAGTATTGGCTCACCTGTGACGACCACCGTCTGTCCCCTGCCCAGACCCGGACCGATGTGCTCAACGTTGAGCTGCGTGTGGACGTGGTAAGTCGCTGGTTCAAGCGCCTTGACAGTTATGGCGTAGTCCACTGTCGCACCTGCCGGGATGTCGAAGATGTTGCCTGGCGGGTCTCTTGCGAGGAACTCCCATCTGTTGCCAGCGTTTTCAGATTCGCTGAACAGAGAGAGCCAGCCCCTGAGGTCCCTGTTGACCAAGCTCTTCAGTTGACCACTTACGGTGAGCTCTTCGCCTGTCTGGAGGGTGTTGTCGGAGAACTGCTCGTTGTCAATCCTTACGAACCTGCTTTGCAGCTGCGCCTGAACACCGTGCGCATCGGCTGCAGGTAAGTAGGCGACGACTGCAGACAGCACCATGACCGTTGCAAGAGCCGTTACGATCAATGTCTTGCTTTGCATCATATCCCTCTATCTTAGGCATACCAGAAAGAACAAAGATATATACTTTTTCGCTCCTGATTGCGCTTCTCTTGCACTGCAATGCTAATTAGTCAGCAAAGGGCGTCTTTTGTCAGACAGTCTTGGAAGAGGAAAGCTCGCGCCTTGCACTCACCGCAATAGAGGAGATAGGTCCGGCCACAGAGAAGCGCCTAAAGGCGGCAGGATTTCGCTCTATAAAGGACCTGCTTGTGAGGGGTCCCGTCGATGTCGCAGAGGCTACGGGCATGGAGATGGACGAGTCTGTCGAGATATGCAACAAGGCCAGGATGGTACTTGAAGAGCTTGGCGTCATTGACAAAAGCTTTGTCACCGCCACGAGCCTGTACGAGCGCCGCAAGGAAGGCCAGAGGATATCAACCGGCGCTAGGAACTTTGACGACCTGCTTGGCGGCGGCATCGAGACTAGGGCCGTGACCGAAGTCTATGGCGAGTTTGGCACTGGTAAGACGCAGCTGTGTCACACGCTGTGCGTGATGGTCCAGCAGGGCAGGTCGCAGGGCGGCCTTTCAGGCAAGGCGCTTTACATAGACACTGAAAACACGTTCCGGCCCGAGCGCATCGTTTCAATAGCGCAAGCCCGCGGGCTTGACCACGAAAAGGCGCTTGAAAACGTCATAGTTGCAAAGGCGTACAACAGCGCCCACCAGGAGCTGATAATCGAAGAGACCGGGCCTGTTATAGAGGAGCAGGGGATAAAGCTTGTAGTCGTCGACTCTGCCGTTGCGCACTACAGGGCAGAGTTTCTGGGCAGGGCGACGCTTTCGGAGCGCCAGCAGCGCCTCAACAAGTTCATGCACGTGCTGGTCAGGCTGGCAGAGACATACGAGGTGGCAGTGGTTGTTACGAACCAGATCCAGTCGTCGCCGGACGCGTACTTTGGCGACGCGGCAAGGCCGACCGGCGGAAACGTGGTGGCGCACACCAGCACCTACAGGATATACCTGAAGCGCTCGTCGGGCAAGAACCGCATAGCAAGGATGGTTGACAGCCCGTACCACGCAGAGCGGGAGATATTGTTCACGCTTGCGGACAAGGGCATAGCCGACGTCGGAGACTAGACTTAAATTAAGGCTTTTGCGCTTGCATACTGAATATGCCAAGATCGCACGGCACGCGCAGGAAAGCCCGCTCAATCCTGACAAAGGACAACGTGGTCAGGGGCATATCGTACCTGCTTCACGATTACAAGGTTGGCGACAAGGTCATCGTCGATGTCGACCCGAGGGAGCATTCGACTACCCCGCACAGGCGCTTCCACGGCAGGATAGGTGTGATAACCGAAGTCCGCAAGCGCACGCTAAAGGTGTCCGTTATGTTTGGCGACAAGGAAAAGTTCCTCCAGACCCGGCTGAACCACGTAAAGCCATTGTCGGCGCCGGAGGCAAAGGCATGACAGAGACACTAAAGCGGGAGATCATCACGACAGCCCAGGTTAAGGACATACTGGGAGAGGTCAAGGCCGACGACATGGATCAGATCCAGCGCTGGACCTTTGACTATGTTACAAAGTTCGCCAAGACCGAGGGCAAGAAGGCGCAAAAGATGGTCAAAAAGCTGGTCGAAGAATGCGACCTGACCCAGGAAGAGGCAGTCGAGGTCGTCAATGTTATGCCGACCACGCTTGAGGAGCTCCGCGCTTTTACGTTTGGCTGGAAGAAACTGATACTCACAGAGACTCTTGAAAAGATTCTTGCCATCCTGAAGGCCGACAGCGAAGATAAATAGCCTGCACAACATTATAGGTCGGATACAGATTGTCAGGAGCACCACCGCAGGATCCGGGCCATACCCATTCTAGGGAGGCCGGCCACGAACACGGCCAGAGAAAGTACGAGGAGTACGCCTACGTGCTCGACTACACCCCCCGAGGGAAATCGACCACCGTCCGGGGCAGGGAGGGAGTCATAGTCCAGGCAATAGGTGAGGAGCGCCTGACTCTTTTGGAGCTTTTGGGCGTGCAGAATTCCACCTTCGAGGTTGGCGAGCGCCTGTACATAGGAAGGGAGGGCCGCGACAAGGTCATGAGCGTGCTTGGGCGCATGGACTACAACGACGTCACCCAGTCTGCAAAGAACGAGCTTCCGACCATCGTCGAAAAGGTGGTGCTTGCAAACGAGAAGCGATTCGTGGAATACATCAACATGTCGCAGCCGATAACGCCGCGCATCCACGCGCTGGAGCTGATACCGGGCATCGGAAAAACGTACATGATGACGATAATAAAAGAGCGGGAGAAAAAGCCGTTTGAAAGCTTTGCAGACCTCCAGACCCGGGTGGGCGTGCGCGAGCCTGCAAAGCTGATAGCAAAGAGGATAATCGAAGAGATAATGGGCCAGGCCCGCATGAACCTCTTCGTGCGAAAGTAATTGCCCCGAACCAGGACACAGAGGCTGGGCCAGCATTTCCTTGCAGACAGGTCTGTGCTTGAAAAGATAGTACAGGCTTGCGGATTGCGCAGGACCGAAACGGTTTGCGAAGCAGGGACTGGAACCGGCGTCCTGACAAAAGAGCTGTGCAAGTATGCCGGGCGCGTCCTGTCGTACGAGGTTGACAGGGAGCTTTTCGCCCGCGCAAGGAGGATGGAGATCCCTAACCTGGAGCTCGTCAACAGGAACCTTTTCAGAGAAGACGTCAAATTTGACGTGTTTGTCTCAAACCTGCCATATTCCAAAAGCCGCGACGCGTTCGAGTGGCTGGTCTCTCGAAAGTTTGACAGGGCGATAGTCATGGTGCAAAAAGAGTTTGCAGAAAAGCTCCTTGCAAGGCCGGGCGAAAAAAACTACCGTGCGATAACCGCGATTGCGTCTTATTGTTTTTCAATAGAGCCGCTTTTTGACGTGGGCGCCGAAGCGTTTGAGCCACGGCCAAAGGTCGCATCAACTGTGCTGAGGGCAAAACAGGTCCGCGTTGTAAGCAAGCAGCAGATACGCAAGGCAAACCTGCTCTTTTCAAAAAGGAACAAAAAGGCGTCGGCTGTTGCGGCAAAAATGGGCGTCAGCGCAGACTTTGGGCAACGACGCATCTGCCAGCTCGGGCCGGCTGAAATAATGGAGCTTGCCCTGTGATGTACGCCCCTGCGCCTGACACGTTTCTCCTGGCAGAGTGCACCTCAAAATACCGCGGGGCGTGGGCGCTTGAGATAGGTGTCGGCTCGGGCGCCGTGACAGAAGAGCTTGCGGCAAACTTCCAAAACGTGGCAGGGACCGACATCGACCTTGCGTCGCTTGCCTACTGCAGGAGCAGGAACCGCAAGCCGATGCTTGTCTGCTGCGACGCGGCGTCTGCTCTTTCCAATGTCAGGTTCGACCTTGTGGTCGCAAACCCTCCGTACCTCCCGGACGACATCAAAAAAGACGCGACGGTCCACGGCGGGTCCACCGGCGTCGAAACCACCATACACTTTATCGAGTCGGCGCTACCGCTACTTTCAAGACAGGGCGCAATGTTAGTCGTGGTATCTTCAAGGTCCGACCAGTCAGCTCTTGACGCTTTTCTGGCAGAAAAGGGCTTGAAGAAAAAGGTGGTAAAAGAAAAGAGGCTGTTTTTTGAGCGCCTTTCGGTGCTCGAGCTTACTTTTTGAGCAGTTTTGCAGCCCTTGCGGCTATCTGATCTGACATCTGCGAGAGCGACGCCTTGCCTCCGAGGTCGTAGGTGACGTACTTGCCCTCGTTTATGACGTCTTCAGTCGCAGCAAATATTGCCTTGCATACTGCGCGCTCGCCAAGATAGTCTGCCATCCATGCGCCCGACAGGATTGTCGCGACGGGGTTGACCTTGTCCTTGCCGGCGTATTTTGGCGCGCTGCCGTGGGCCGGCTCGAACATCGCATAGTCGTCGCCATAGTTGCCCGAGTACACGTTTCCTATCGAGCCGACGTTGCCAGAAGCGCACTCTGATATCACATCCATGAACAGGTTGGTGCTGACAAGGACGTTCTGGTTGAAGCGCTCGGGGTTCTTGACAAGCTGCTGGGTCATGTTGTCGATGTAGTATTCCTCGTATTCGATGCCCTTGAACTGTTTTGCCGCGTTTTCAATCGACGACCAGAATATGCCATCGGTCTCTTTCAGTATGTTGCGCTTTGTTATCGCTACTACTTTCTTCCAGCCGTAGTCCTTGGCGACCTCAAACGCCTTTTTCGCGATGCGGTCGCAGCCCTTCCTCGTGATCTTGCGGATGGCAATGGCCGAGTCGTCTGAAGTCTTGAACTCGATGCCCGCATAGAGGCCCTCTGTTGCCTCACGGACGCAGATAAAGTCCAGCTGCTTTTCCGCGTTCTTGTAGGTCTTTATCGGCCTCAGGTTGCCGTAAAGCTGGAACTTTATCCTGATGCTGACAGCAACACTGCGCGGCGCGTTTGGGACCGGGACTGTTGTGGTGGGTCCCTTGAAGCACGCGTCAGAATCTTCGAGCAGCTTCCACACTTCTGGCGAAATGTACGAGTCCCCGCCCTTCTTTTGCCACCATTCAGAGCCGGCGTCGCACTGGACGAGCTCCATCTTGGTGTTGCAGGCCTTGAGGACCTTTATCATAGCATTGACAAGCTCGGGGCCGGTTCCGTCGCCCCTGATAATGGCAGCAGTCTTGGTAGCCAAGTGAATCAGGATGCAGGGGTTTGTCTTCTCTATTTTATCCTTACTTGTGAGTGAGTTGCGCCCTCACGACCATGTTGTCCCTAAACGGTGGGACGTCGGCTGCAGACGGCACCGGGGTGAACTCGTTGTTCTCTGAATAATACGAGTACTGGATGTCATAGTCGTCAAGGTCTAGGACCTGCTCGACGTTGGTGCCAGTCGAGTTGCTGACGACTGTTATGGAGTTTCCGCCTGCCTGGTAGATCTTCATAAAGTCGGCCATCGTGAACCTGATTGGCCTGATGTACTCGATGTGCACCGTGTTGCCCGTTTCGTCAGTGTGTATCGGGCGCAGGCATTCCTGGCCGTCCTTGGGCTGCTTGCCTATTCCGTCCGGAAGCAACGTCTGCTCTCCGTCGACTACCATCTCTATTCTCGGGTAGAGCTGGAATGTCTCTATGTTGTGGTTCTTCAGGCAGATCGAGAGAGGGTCGGGAGGAGGCGCAAGCTGGCTGACCAAAAGCGCGACGAGAGTTGCTGCGCCCATGATTATCGGCACAATGAGGACTTCCTTCTTGCCGAGCCTCTTTTTGGGCTTCTCCTCCTTTATCTTGCGCTTCGGCACTTCTCTTTCTGTAGAGATTGGGGCGGTAATATAACATTGCCTTTGACGTCAAACCTGCTCACAAATTATACAGGGCTAAAGCCGCGTCTAATCAAGGCTAATCTTTTCAGTACAAGATGACAGCATTTGGTACTTGCAACGTTATATACAGCCGGCATGCAATGATGCCAAGCTCATGCGACTTGTGCAACTGTCAGACATACACGTTGGAAGCCTCTTTGTGCAGGGTGCCTTTGATGCCGTCGTTGATGAAGTGAACAAGCTCAAGCCCGACGCCATAGTGATTACAGGCGACCTGACTGATGAAGGGATACTGCCGCAGTTTGAAAAGGCAAGCAGGGAGATAAAGCGCTTTGAATGCCCCGACATCATTGTGGTTGCCGGCAACCACGATTACAGACACACCGGCTACCTGCTGTTCAAAAAGTTCTTTCCGACAAAGCACGTCTACGAGTTTGACGACGCGGTGCTGCTTACGCTTGGAACGGCGAGACCTGACAGGGACGAGGGCGAGGTGGGTTACAGGCAGAACGTGTGGATGGAAAAGACGCTTTCAAAATATGAAGGCAAGGTCAAGATAGTTGCTATGCACCACCACCTTGTAGGAATCCCGGACACGGGTACTGACAAGATCCTTATCCTTGACGCCGGCGACACGCTCAGGACGTGCCTCCAGTCAAAGGTCAACCTGGTGCTTTGCGGCCACAAGCACAGGCCGTGGGTGTGGAACCTGGGGCCATTAGAGATAGCCTACGCCGGGACTGCATCCTCTACACGATTCAGAGGGTTCTTTGAAAACTCGTACAACATCATCGAAGTCGAGAAGGGCAAGGTGCGCGTCGACATCAAGATAGTGGGCAAGAAGCGCTTCCCGCTCGCAGACCTGGTGGAGCAGTACAAGCCTTTCCTCGAATCAGGCTAGTGTAAATGCTTATACCTGCCACGTCAGAAAAGCTCCTGTTGCAGTACCACAAGGCCGCTCACCTTGGTAAGCAGCGCGCGCAAAAGGCGCAGATGCGGCTGTTCGACTACACCGGCTTTGCCATGCTCACCTACACCATAAGACAGTCAGGCGACAGCTTTGAGCCGGTGGGTGAGGAGGAACTTGCAGGAAAACTGACCCGGGGCGACGAGGCGATGCTCTTTGTCTGCGACGCGCAGGGCTACGCCAAGGCCCAGTCAAAGCCCATGCCGATAAAAGAGGGCGAGGAGATATTTCAGAAAATGCTTGCCGACGGGATGCCCGAGTTCAAGGGTGAGATAAAGACTGTATCCTAGACGATTATCCGGGTTCCGTTTGCCTTGTTTTTCAGCACCGCTTCTTTGATCCTTGTCGGCTCTGACTTTATTACAAGCGTGGGGATCTTTGAGCGTTCGATGACTTTGAGCGCGACGATGTCCATCAGGTCGTAGCCTCCTGCCATCGAGTTCTCGCCGCCAAGGAGCGTCCTGCACTCCTTGACCGTTATCTCTCTGAACATCTTCGCCCTTTTGTTGGAGCGCGGGTCAGAGTCGTATATGCCGTCTACGTCGGTGGCGTTCACGAATTTTGTCGCGCCCACCTTTTCTGCGATGAGCGCAGCTGTCGCGTTGGTGCTCTGACCCGGGTGCAAGCCCCCTGTCACGACTATCTTGCCGGTTGCCGCTGCCTGCGTCACCTCTTCCAAGTCTTCGGGCACCGCGTGGTGCGCCTTTTTCCCAAGGGCTGCCACCAAAAGTCCTGCGTTGAGCCTCGAGACCAGTATTCCCATGATGTCAAGTGACGCCTCGTCAAGCCCAAAGCCGCGGGCGATTCCGATGTAGTGCCGGGCTATCTTGCCTCCGCCGGCGACCACCACAGGTTGTATCTTGGCGGACATGCCTGCAAGCATCTTGGCGTATTTCCTTATCTCGGCGCCGGTCTCGTCGGAAAACACTTTGCCGGACAGCTTTATGACGACGCGCTCTTTACCTTCCATGCCTTCCCGCCCCTATCCCCAGAGTCTCCTTCTCCCCCAGCACCTTTTTAACAGATCGCTCGACCTTCTGCCTGCTTTCTGCAGTGGTGTAGATCCTGAGCATATCAAAGAAACCCGATATCGAGTCCACAAGCGGGATGTCTGAAACCGGCACTTCCTGCACCCCCGTCTTGTCGGCGACCAGCACAAAGCTCATCTCCTGCTTGCTCGGGGTAAGCGGCATCGACGACGCCCTTGACGCGTCTGCAAAAACAAGCGACCTGTCGACGCCGGCAGTCTGCGCAATTTCCTCCTCCATTTTTGAAAGCGCCTTTCTGTCCATGCGCTTGTTGCGCTCGCGCTTGTGCAGGAACCTCTCATACACGCACTTTAGCAGGCGCCTGTCGCGGTAGTCACGGGCTAGCCTGCCGGCGATACCTTGCAGCGCGCACAGCCTCTCAAGCGTCGCCTCGTCTGTCAGCGAGAGGTAGTTGTCAAGCGACGTGTCTGAAAGCCCGAGCTCGTCGTCGCCTGCTATCATCGACTGCAGGAGCATCACTTCTGCCGACCTGACCGTCTTGTGGAAATAGACGGCCTTGAACATCTCGTACCTGGATATCAGCATCGACTCTAAGGAATTGAGCGCGGACCGGTCTATTGCAAGCCTTCCCTTTGCGACTTCAAACGAGCTGACGAGCCTGTAATAGTCGACCTTGCCGTACTCTGCGCCGGTGAAATACGCGTCGCGGGGAAGGTAGTCCATGATGTCGGCAGAAAGCCCGCCGGAGATTATTTCGTTCAAAAATCCTGTCTTTGACTGCCCAAACGACAGACCTGCAATGTGGTCTGCGCTGTAGCCGTTTTTTGAAAGGGCGTCTGCTATCTCGCTCTTGGCAATTATGCGCCTGCCGATCTCTTCGTGGCTCGTGCTTGTCTTTGTCTCAAGGACTTCCTCGAAGAGGTGCGAAAACGGGCCGTGGCCGATGTCGTGCAAAAGCGCCGCCAAACGTAATTCCTGCACGACGTCCGCGTTGTCGATGTGGCCCTTGGCAAGAAGGCTCTCACCTGCAAGGCCTGCAACGTGCATGGCACCAAGCGAGTGCTCAAAGCGCGAGTGCTGGGCGCTCGGGTAGACGAGGTGCGCGCCTGCAAGCTGCCTTATTCTGCGCAGCCGCTGAAAGACGGGGCTGTCTATTATGTCCCGCTCGGCGCCGGTGAACCTGATTGACCGGTGTATCGGGTCTGTTATCTCGCCTTCAAAATCCAAGTGAAGATGCAAAAGGGCCGGGCCGAATTAAACTTTCACTATCTTTCTGACTATCTTCAGTATTTCCTGGTGGACCTGCTCCTTGCTCTTGGAGCCGTCTATAACCTTCCACTTGAAGGCCTTGGCAAACTTGACATAGTTCTTGTACGCAGCCGCTGCAAGTTTTTCGTCTGTCTCAAACGTGTCTGGAGTCTCTGCCCTCTTTTTCGAGGTGGCAGGGTTTACGAGGAGCACGATGACTGCGTCCTCCTTTGGCAGGCCCTTGTCAAGGCGCTGGAGCCAGCCTGCGTCCATGCCGTTTGACACGCCATAGACGAGGTTTGACTGCCAGTACCTGTTCATGACGACAATGGTGCCGTTTTCTGCCATGCTCTCTATCTCCTTCTTTTTCTCCCACCTGTTTGCAGAAAAGAGCAGGTGCTTGGCTTCTGCAGGATAGTCGCGCCTGCCGTCCAGAAAGGCCCTTATCTCCATGCCTATCGGAGTCGTGTAGTCTGGAAAGTCGATTACCACGCATATCTTGCCGAGCGCCTTGAGCGCTTCCTGGAGCATCCTTGACTGTGTAGTCTTGCCGGCCTTGTCGGTGCCTTCAAGGACTATTATCTTGCCTCTTGCCACCGTCGAAGGTCAATGCACGCGTCAATAAAAAGCTGTTGAATAATTGATGCCAGAGGCAGTTTGTGAGATTTTGCACAGCATTTTTGTCGAGAATTTAATCCAAAATACCAACAATTTAAAAGAATATCTGCTAGAAAAACACAACAAACAAACATCTTACCAACAAATTAAAATAATATCAGCCTTGTAAGAAGGTGAACGTGCTTGGGGGAGAGCATTCTTGAAGGACGACAAGTCCAACATCGCCATATTTGACACCTTCAAGACGCGCAGGAACAAGTTCACGGGGGAAGCCAAGAGGCAGAGGGGAATAATTGCGCACCTTGCAACCGAGCAGAGCCCCGAGCTTCGCACCAGGACGTCGATAGCCCATGCGATCGCAGAACAACATGGCATTTTGTGGCAGAACATCTACTCTGGCATATTCCGCGACCTCGACGAGGTGCTGATACCCGCCGGCGTGGTAAAGGAAGGCGGACGCCTGCCATTGAGGAGGGGTCCAAAGGCGCTGCAGCTTGAAGGGGTGCCGTTCTACGAGCTGACCGATACGGGCCTCCTGGTGGCGTCGTCGATAGAAGAGCTTGGAGATCACCGTATGAAGCTGTTCAAGTCGTACGTGTCGTCGCTTCCGGCGTCAGACGCGTCTTGCAGGGCGATGAAGGAAGGCCTGCTGTTGCTCATTGACCGCGCGCCCTCTTTTGTGGCGAAAATGATAAACGAGTACATCTACGCCTACAGCACGGGCGAGATAAACAGCATTGCGCCCCTTGACACGAAAAAGCTGCGCTCTGTCATCTCAAAGCAGATAGCGGTTGAAAAAGAACTGGTGGAAGCGTTCATCTCTTTTGCGGATCAGGAAAAAGACCTTGCAAGGAACTTTTTCAAAGTGCTGACCTGATCACTTGCCCTTGTAGCCGCAGGCCGAGCACTTGTATTCCTTGGACCTGCCCTTGCAGCCCTCGCAGCGCCATATCCTTGCATTCTTGCACTTTGGGCAGGAGAAACTCTCCGACATCTCGCCGGGGTGGACGTCCCTGCCGCACGAGTTGCACTTGGGCATGTCGTACGATCCAGAGTACATGTAGAGCCGCTACCCTTTCGCACTATTTTTACTTTTTTTTAAAAAGGATTTATACCGAGCTTGCGGATTTACGCCATGGGCATAGGAAGGTACATGGTCAAAGAGCTGGCGCGCGAGCTTGACAACAGGTCAAGGGAGTTCTACGAGTTTGTGATGCCTGCTATAGACATGGTGTCGGAGGACAGCGAGCTTGTCGTGACCATCGACCTGCCAGGGTTTGCGAAAAAGGACATCGCCCTGAAGATAAAGGGCAACATACTTGCGATAAGCGCCAAGAGGGACGTTGCAGAGGCAAAGGGGACTATATACCAGAGGCACAGGCCGCAAAGGATAGAGAAAAAGATAATCCTGCCCCTGCACGTCAAAGAAGACGAGAAGGTGGTCGGAAAGGCGACCTACGTCGACGGCGTGGTCACGCTCAGGATACCGATGCCGTCGGGCGCAACGAGCATCCCGATATCGTAATTATCTCTGGGCACTCCAACGCATGCGTGAGCGCATGACCAGTGTTTCCGGTGCAGCATGCAAAAAATGATGCACAATGCACCATTTTGAGCACGAAAAAATGGTGCAATTTTAAAATGCGTACATGGGCGTTCTACCGCCATTTCAAGTCGAGATTCTGGTACTGCGTGCATCATTGATACAATTTATCCCCTGCGGAAATTGTATGTGCATAAAATTGAGCACAGAAAAATGTGCAATTTTTGTGAATAATTGCCCAAAAAGTCATTGCAATTGTATACTGTACAAAAGCCGCGATACTCATGCCGACATTTGCAAACCATGCGGCCTTTTTCGCATGCCAGACAGCCAGACTAGTTGCTCATTCTATTTACGATTTTTGTCTGCATTCTCTATGCCAGCGAACACCCCAAGAGAAATGACCGCCTAGAAGCGATTGGATAAAAGTTCAAAAGAATCTGCGGAGTCATTGAGGTTGTGGCAGACTCTTCAAGCGCACTTGTCATTGTCTTAGGACTTGGAGCACTGTTTTCTATACTCTACTTGAGTAGCGTCTTTTCACAGCCGGGTCATTTTCACTCAGAAATTCTAACCGAGCCTAAAATAACACAACAAGAAGCATTGGCAACTATAGAAAACGAAGTTAAAACTGAGTTGTCAGAAGTACAACAAATTCGGCTATCCCATCTTGACTACAACTTTACTTTGCAAGGATATTCTGACCCAGAGTATATGGATTATAGAAGACAGATAGGCTGGAGCTGGAGTTTTGAGCATGTCAAGCAATTTCCAGAGCTCCTTCAGATTCCACTAATCTTCTTCCATGCAAATGGTACTGTATATGACATAAACGCAACAGATAATTCGTTCAAGAAAAGATGCGATGAGCCTTCGCTCACTTGTCTTGGCGGAGGGTTTGGATGGGCTGCAAAAGACAGGTTGATATACATGGCCGAAATTACGGTGACTCCTCAACCAGAGCAATTTCCGTCTAACGACTACTATTACCTAGTCGATGCAGAATCAGGAAAGATAGTCTGGAATAGCATAGACTATGCAAAGAACAGAAAGCCAATGCCAAATGTTACCTTTGACAACAAGACGATAGCACAGTTATTCAAACAACACTTCGTCCCTCCTGAAACACGTTACATCAGCATTGAGAGAGGCGCTTCAAATCCTGATAATAATGTTGGATACTCTCCAACTTTCGCTAGGTCATCGATAGGCATCGATAATAGAGTTGTTTGGACAAATAACGACGAAGTCGCACATACCGTAGTTTCAGATAACGGTTATTCCAATAAGCAAATTGGCAGATTTGAATCGAGACTTGTTGAACCTAACGATACATATGAGTATGTATTCCCTGATGTCGGAACTTATCAGTACCATTGCGATATACATCCCTGGATGAGAGGCACTATAGAAATTATTGAAAACTTTACATGATCAATATCTAAATTGTAGAACTCCAGAGCAAGAGCAGTCCTATTATCATTACCCGCATACGACGATAGTCCGCGCCCATTCTATATCAAGTAATGTGGACTATCACTATAGATAGTTAATAGTATCTATTTACAGTATGTTTATATATAGTGATTACATTATTGGAGATGATGGACGCTATATTACCAAAAAAGGTGATATACACCATGGTGTCGCTCAGTTTGATTGTATTGATGTCTTTTGCTTATGTACCTTCGGCGGCGGCAATCGCAAATGGTGCAATGCAGGGCGCCGAGAATGGTACTGACAGGTATGAGCTGGGAATAGGGGGTGCAATTTCCGTAAAGAATCCGTATGTAAGTCCTACTGGTTTCGGTAACCATAGGGATTATATGATCTATATTAACGATGCATCACAATACGGTGGGACCGTCGGAGCCGGATATTACACTCATGATGGATCGACGTTTTACGATATGGTGTACCGCTTCAAGTTTGGAGGATACCCAAATCATGATTTATACAACTCGATACCTCTGAATACAAACATCAATGCCCAAGTAAAGGAGCAAAACGATAATCCCACTAGTAGGTGTTGGGTAGCCTTTGCCTACCAGACGCCCTCTACCACAGTCTGCTTTACCGGCAGTACAATCTCGGGTGCATCAAATATTGGAGCTATTGCAAGGACATTTTCTTCGTATAGCTCAGGCAGCAATGACTTGTACGGCTACATGTACAACTTACAGAGTAGATACAAGCTGACTAACTATCCTTATACCATAGGCTGGGAAAATTTCAGCGATGCAGCATATTCAAACTACAAATGTTCGTATGGTGGAAACTATGTCATACAATATGTGTCTGGAATGAATGCGGTAGGATTCGGACCTAGAACATATACATCGAATAGTTGTAGTACGAGCCAGCCGAGTTATGAGCCATACGGAGAAGCTTCACAAGCGGGGCAACCATAGATATGAATACCCATACTAGAGTATTCAGCATTGGCGTTCCGATAGCAATTGCCGTGGCACTCCTAGGCGGGACATTATTTGCTAGCGGCTTGATGAACGGGACCAAGAACAATGATGGTAGCGCCGAGGCTGAAGTAGGTAGTCATTGCCCGCCATCTTCTTTGGAAGGGGTAGCACTATCCCCTGACTGGAAAGTAAAACAACCCTCAGCGTTACCCGAAGGATATGAGTTACAAGCAGCGATCGATAATAGGCCATCACATGTGGAGCTTCTCTATGCAGACCATCCACTTTGTGGGCCCTCATCAGAATTTGACTACTATGGCAATCAGCTGAAGATCCACGTCATAAAGCCAGAAGAACCGTTGGATCCGCAGAAATATCAGCAAGAACGTTTGGATTATGCTACGAATCCTGAAAGTGATATAGTGGCAAAAGTTCAGCCAGTGGATGTCAATGGTTACAAGGGCACTGGATGGGAACCGTATGATGCCGAGAGCATTGTACGTCTAAATGGCACTATAATTCACAGAGAGCCATTCCATGGACAAGCTGTATTAGGTTTCTACAACAACGATGATAACATAGAGTACGTCCTCTTTGCCAACGATAACCAGAGTCTCTCAGACCTGTTAGCCATAGCAAGAAGCATAAAGTAGGAGTTCAAGGATCTAAGCACTATCCTAACTGCGTATCTTCGTATTGCCTAATTGAGTAATCGCATAGCTTTGAACAGTCTGTCAGAAGACGGAGCCTGTAGCGTCATGTCAGTGCAGTCGAAATCTGTAAGATAGGATACCAAGATAAATCATCTGGTCAGTCGATTTTTGGTCTATTGTACCCGCTATGAGAAATCTCGTCGAGAATCGATACTGTTGCATATACTATTACCCCCGGTCCAACTCTATCTCGCTGTGCAACAAAATCGAAAGATAATTATCTTTTTGCCGCGCCAACAGCTATCGCAACCGCAGCAGCTGCAAAGCCGGCGTATGACAGCATCGCGTTGTAGGGGAGCATCAGAGCCGAGCCGACAAACAGCGCTGACGCAAGTATGCTTGCGGCAAGCATCGGGCTCTTTCTTTCTTGTTTGAATCCCTGCTGGTTTTCAAGAAAAGTCTTGACCATGGGCCCCAGTTCGACTGACGCTTCTATGCCCTTTGCGATCCTCTTTGCAGACGCCTTGACCTCCTCGATGTAGGCGTCGCGGACAAGCCCCTCTTCCTCAAGCAGGTTGCCAAGCACCTTCACGAACTGGAAATTGACTTTATGGTGCTGGTAGATGCCTTCAAGCAGGGAGGCCATGCGCATGTAGAGCGCCAGGTTCTTTGGAAGCCTGAACGGGAACCTGCTCATCGTCTTGTTTGCAAGCTCCATCAATGCTTTCACTTCCATCCTGTCCACCTGCTTGCCAAACATCGACTGGATGGAAAGGTCGATGCCCTTTTCGACGACGTAGCGGTTGACAGCAGGCTCCAGCGTGCCAAGTTCAATCAGGACGTTGACTGTGCGCGCCGGGTCCTTGTCCAAGAGCGCGAGATATAGCCGTATCAGCTTGAGGCGGGTCTCGTTGTCGAGCCTGCCGATCATCCCAAAGTCGTACAGTATCAGCCGCGCCTGCTCGCTGTCCTCAACTGCGATGTTGCCGGGGTGCGGGTCGGCGTGGAATATGCTGTGGCGCAAAAGCATCTTGAAGAACAGGTGGTGGGCGCGCATCACAATCTTTGACCTGTCGATGCCCCTTGCGTCAAGCGCCTGAACATCGGTTATCTTGATCCCCGGCACGTACTCCATCGTGAGCACGTGCCTTGAAGTCCTCTCATCTACCACGCCCGGGATTATTACAGTCGGGTCGCCGGCAAGGTTGCGCTTTATCGTGGCAAGGTTCTGCGCCTCTATGCGATAGTCCATCTCCTCTCGTATTGTCTCTGCAAACTGGGCAAGCATCCCCTCTGCAGAAAAGCGCAGGTTCGGGTCGATGAACCGGGTCGCAACGGGCATTATCTTTTTCAAAACGAAAATGTCGTCTGAGATTATGCGCTCGATGTTGGGCCTGCCCACCTTGACGATGACCTGCCTGCCCTGGTGCCGGGCAAGGTACACCTGCCCGAGGCTTGCCCCGGAGAGCGCCTCCTCGCTGAATTCTTCAAACGCCTCTTCAATCCTGCCTATCTCTCTTTCAATCGTCGGCTTGATCTCTGAAAAGGGCGCGGGTGGCACGTCGTCCTGGAGGCTTGCAAGCACTTCAAGGTACGGCTGCGGTAGCAGGTCTGCCCTTGAAGATAGCCACTGGCCCAGCTTTATGTAAGACGGCCCGAGCGCGATAAAAGTCTTGAGCGCCCTCTCGGCGTGGCGGCGGTACTTGTCCTCGTCGACTCCCTTGCCCTCCTTTTTCACCCACTCGCGCCTGTCGCGCCTAAGAGCGAGCACGACGGGCAGGAGCCTCAGCATGACCCGTGCGACATGAAGCCTCGACGGCCTCGGGTAGACAGGTTCGACGTCGATAGTTGCCTGCTCGCCGAGCCTTGGCGCCGACAAAATCAATCAACCTTCTTCTTTTTGGCCGCGTTCGTCGCGGCAAAGAAAAACTTGCCTGCAGCCGACGCGGCAAGGCCGCCTGCGATTATCGCGTCAACGACTGCATCTCTGCCTGCCTTGCCGTCCTCCTTGCGCTTTCTGTAAACCTTTTTCCCGACGTGCCGGCCAACGATTGCAGCTGCCGCTGCCCCTACCAAATATTCAGGCGCGTCGACGAGCAGGTGCCCAAGCGGGTCCTTCCTCGGGTCGACCCTGTCCATGTGGACCGTGTAATGAGAGTCATAGTCGCGGATGTGGAGGTTCCCGTAGCGGTACTGCCTCCTGGCGCCCTTCTTGCTCCCAAGCGCAGTCTCGCCCATCTCCATTATCGGCCTGACCGCCCTCGGCACGACTATGTTGCCGTCGCCGTCGATAAACTCCACGGGAAAAAATAGCGCCGGATTGGATATAAAACTAGCGAATCGGTAATTAACCCGCGCCTCATGTACTGCCCCGTTGAAGGTAAGGCTGGTTGAGAGCAGAAAGGTCTACGACGGCGAGGTGTCGATGCGCGTTGACAGGTTCTCTATAAACGGCAGGGTCGTGGACAAGGAGATAGTCGAGCACCGGCCGTCAGTGGGCATCATAGCGGTGCAGGGCGACAGCATTTTCCTTGTGAGCCAGTACAGGCGGGCCGCAGACAAGACACTTCTAGAGATACCTGCAGGCAAGATGGAGGCCGGCGAGACCCCGCTCCAGGCCGCAAAAAGGGAGATGGACGAGGAGATCGGCTACTCTGGTACGCTCAAGCCTTTTCTGAAGTGGTACCTTGCGCCCGGCTACGACACGGAACTGATGTATTTGTTTGTCGCAAAGAACCTGCGCAGGATAGCAAGCAGGCGCCAGATGGACGACGACGAGGACATTTCGGTCAAAAAAGTGAAACTTGCAACAGCAGCAAAAATGTGCTTTTCAGGCCAGATTATAGACGCCAAGTCGATTGCTGCAATTTTGGCCTATAAATCAAAGCCACTCTGAGTGGGTCGGCTGGTACACCTTTTTCCTTGCGTCTTCCAGGGAGTTGCGCTCCACTACCAGGCCCTGGCGCTTCAGGTCCTCCACTGCGGCCTGCACGGTCCTCCTCGGCAGGTGGCTCAGGCCCATCAGCTCGCCCTGTTCGACGGGGTGCTTTGTCTTGATTATGTAGTAGATGAACTTTGAAGCAGGCCCTCCCTCCGGGTCCTTGCGCACGTACGAAACCCCGAAGGCAGACTTGGCAAGAAATCCTCTCCGCTGCGATTCGACGGACGCAATCGCGTCGGTCTGCACCTCTGCAAGGTTGACGCGCTGGCCAAACTCTGCGATGAGCGCCGACTGCTGCGACTCTAGCGGGGCTTCAAAGATGAAGGTGCTTGGCGGGAACTCGTTTGTCATGGCGCCAACAAAGCTCCACTTCACCATCCCCTTCTCGTCGTATATGCCGACGTTGTAGCCCTCGTTTGCCTCTATGACCACCTTTTTCGAGCCAAGTTTCACCGCCTCGTCTACCTTGCGCAGCGTATCGTCAAGGTCTAATTGGTGTCTTGGGTCCTTCTTGCCCACCTTCCACTGGAACTCCAAACCCGCGGCCTCGATTACCTCTGTCACCTTTTTCTTCTGCGCCATAGAAAGGTCGATGCTGCTCTCGCCTATCTCGACCACGTCAAAGCCGGCCTCCTCGGCCTCCTTTGCAAACCTCTCAAGCGAGCTCTCGGCTATCGCAAACTCGGTTATCGTGCTTCCAGTCGAGACTCTGATCCCGAGGTCGTGGTAGAACCTGATCTTTCTCCTCAGCGCCTCGTCTGAGACCAGCATCGGCAGCGCCCCGTATACCTTGACAAGGTCGATGAAAGGTGCTATCACCCTCATGTTCTCGGTGTCCAGCCCCTGGAACTTGTCTATCGTGCACGTGAGGCCCTCCTTGCGGGGCTTTTTCGGGTCTATCCTGCTCTTGGCAAGGCCGTCCAGCATAGATATGATATGTGCAGGATTTGCGCATATTTCTATGTTGCCAGTCGCATACTGCGCATTTGCCGTCAATTATATTGCACAACGGCAGCTAGATGAAAAATGGACTACCGGGTCAAGCTGGGCATAGCGGCCGCGCTGGTCGTCTTTGTGGTGGGCACCTCAGCGGCGCTTGGCGACAGGTCGCTTTTCCAGCCAGAAAATCCCGGCAGGACCTCTGACGTTTTGAGGCTTGGCTACTTTCCAAACTTTAACCACGCGCAGGCAGTAATCGGGGTCGGAAACGGGGACTACCAGCAGGCACTCGGGAACATCAGGCTTGAGACGCAGGTGTTTGCCGCCGGGCCCGACGCGGCTCTTGCCCTCTACGCAAACAGCATAGACTGCGCGTACCTCGGCCCCAACCCTGCCATCAACGGCTACCTGAAGTCAGGAGAGTCGCTCAAGGTGGTCGCCGGCGCTACCAGCGGAGGCGCCGTGTTCGTGGTGAGAGACGGCGCCGGTATAGATTCTCCAGACGACTTTGCAGGCAAAAAGCTGGCGTCGCCTCAGCTTGGCAACACGCAGGACGTCGCGCTGAGGCATTATCTGCAGGAACAGGGCTATGACGTCAAAAAGATAGGCGGGGACCCTGAGATCCAGCCAACCAAGCCGGCAGACATCGTGACACTCATGGCCGACGGAAGGCTTGACGGGGCGTGGGTCCCGGAGCCGTGGGGCGCGCACCTTGTCAGGGAGGCAGGCGCGCACATCTTCCTTGACGAGCGTGACCTCTGGGAGGGGGGCAGGTTCTCCACGTCTCTTGTGATGTGCAGGGCCGACTTCATCGAGAACAATCCGGAATCAGTCAGGCGGCTTGTAGAGGCCCACGTCGACAGGACGGTATGGATAGGCGAGCACAGGGAGCAGGCCATCCAGCTCTTCAACGGCGAGATAGCGAAAATACTCGGGACCGCGTTTAACGAGCAGGACCTTGCAATGTCAGCGACCAGGATGAAGTTCACCTACGACCCTCTGGAAGAGACAGTCATAAAGGCGGCTGACCAGGCGTACGGCCTTGGATTCCTGGACGAGGAGCCTGACCTTTCCGGGATGTTTGACCTGCGCATCCTGAACGAGGTGCTTGCAGAAAAAGGCCTTGCAGCCGTGGGGCGATAAATGTGCTAAAAAGCCGCATTTCTGCGACCGGTTGCATATATGCAGTCAGTTATATTGCATCAAAGGCTGAAGATCTGAAAACGCCCCGGTGAATGGATATGATGCAAAAGGCAGTGACGCAGCCGCGCAGGAAAAACACCAGCACCATCGACGACATCGCAAGCATCGCCATTTTCCTTGCTGCGTTTGGCGCGGCCTGGCAGGTCATCTACCTTGCCGGCGTGCTCCCTGAGCAGTCCCTGCCGTCGCCAATCTCCGTCGCGCAGTCGTTTGCAGACCTTGCTTCAGAAGGCTCGCTTGGCGCAAGCTTGGCTGTGACCATGGGCAGGCTCGCGCTCGGGTTTGCGATAGCGATTGCAATCGGAGGCGCAGTCGGGCTTGCGATGGTCCGGTTCAGGGACTTTGGCAAGACCATGGGCTCCTTTTCAGTCGGTCTCCAGTCTTTTCCAAGCATTGCCTGGGTCCCGTTTGCCATACTTCTCATCGGGTACAACGACCTTGGCATCCTGTTCGTCGTGGTGATAAGCTCCGTGTTTTCAGTGATGATGTCTACCTACAGCGGCATACGCAACATACCGCCTATCTACATGCGCGCCGCGCGCAACATGGGGGCAAGCGGCTCGATGCTTTTCCGGCACGTGATGATACCTGCCGCGACTCCGACTTTGATAATAGGCGTAAGGCAGGCGTGGTCGTTTGCGTGGCACGCGCTTGTAGGCGCAGAGATACTGATGTCCGTAATCGGCCTTGGGCACATACTCTTTGTCGGCAGGGAGTTCATCAACATGGGCTGGATAATGGCGACCATGATAGTCATATTTGTGATAGGCATGGTGGTCGACAGGGTCATATTCTACAAGCTCGAGGAGCGGATCCGCTCCCGGTGGGGCCTCAACTCGCACACAGAGTAAGGGATACTTGAACCTGTACAGCGAACCTAAAATGCGATGGCTGTGAGAGAGGACTGTGGCGGCAGAGTCTCAGCTGATGTCTGCCCGGGGGAGGGCAAAACACTTCATCATCTGCGATTCCTGCTTCTGGTGCGCGTCGTTCATACAGGCAAGGTTCCTAGGCTCGTGCCCTTCATGCAGGAGCCGGAGGCTGTCGCGCATGCAGGTCTATGCGCCGTAGATCTCGTTTATCTTTCTTGCAAGCGCCACGTCGTAGGTGCTTATCTTGTTGCCGATGTCGTGCGTGACAAGATTTATGGTGACGCGGTTGTACACGTTTGACCACTCGGGGTGGTGCTCCATCCGCTCGGCCTCTATGGCGACGCGTGTCATGAACGCAAAGGCCTCTGAAAAGTCGCCAAACTCGCAAGTCCTTGCCAGCTTGCCGCCAGAGACGGACCAGCCCTTCAGGCCGGACAGCTCTTTCTCAAGCTCCTTCTTTGAAAGTTCCCGGCGTTCCATGCGTCTTTTTCAGGGGCGCGCCTAATACGCTTTGCCCGCAAAAAATCCGCGGAACCTGCCGTACGCGACCGCGCCTGCAATTCCAAGCGACGCCGCAAGTGCAGCTACCGGGAATTCGGGCACGACCTGTATGCTTGACTGGACGGACTCGTTTGTGGCGTTTATCTTTTCCACGCTGACTGTGAACGAGCCCTGCGCGTCAAAGTTGACGTCCTGCGAAGACAGGCCTTCCGGCGTCGTCGAGCCGCCGCTCCTTGATAGCTCGTTGCCGGCGTTGTCCCTTATCACAAGCTCGTACGTGGCTGCAGACACGGGGCTGCCCTGCTTGTCGGTTATCCTGACGCCAAAGGGAATCGCCTGCTGCGGGAATATCTCCTCGGGGATGGTGAGGCTGACAGAATAGTTGGCAGACTCTGATGCCACCTGCATCACCTTTACCTCGCTTTCAGGATCGGGCGGGCTGAGCGCAAACACCGCTGCTTCAGGCGAGGCGTTGTCGGCCTTTATCCTGCCCTGCAGGTCCTCGAGGTTCTTCCTTGATATCGTAAAGTGTACTACTGTCTCTTCCTCGCCATAGTTGTCGACAAACACTGGCACGCCAAAGCCATTGACAGTGCCTTTTAGCGACTCGCGGTCAAAGTCTGAAAGCTCTTTTGGTATGAACACTTCAGTGTGGAGCATTCCTATCCTTGTCGGCATGTCAGACTGCCAGTCAAAGGGCATGGAAAAGCTGATGGTCTTTGTCGCGTCGTCATAGTCAGACTCTGAAATAGCGCCGTAGTAGTTGCGCACCATTATGCTCTGGCTGCCAACCGGTATGGTCTCTTCCCTGCCCGGAGTTACCCAGATGTCGTACTGCAGAGGCGGATCAACAAGAGTACGAGGACTCTTCTCAGTCCAGATTTCTATGAACAGGTTGTACAGGCCAGGTTCTGTGAACACAGGGCCTTCGACCACTATGGGCTCGCCCCTGTTCCACACGCCGCCAAATATAGGCTCGGGATAGCCATAAGCCGTGACTTCTGCCGTGTCCTTGGGGACTATTTTCAGCTCGACATTGCCGTCTGGGTCGTAAAAGAATCCCTGGCCGCCGTACGAGTCGCCGCCACCGCCGGCGACGCTCTTTATCGGGATCTCGACGCCGTCCTTCTTGAAGAAGAACCTGTACGTGACTTCCTTGAAGTTCTCGTTTGTAGCCTCGTCAAAGAACCTTGCATTGATGAACACCGGCTCGCCGGCCGACGTCACGACCGGAGGGTCGAGCTTGACAAACATTGTGGCCTTCTTGCCTGAAAAGTCTGCAGAAGGAGCCTGCATGCCTCCGTGGGCAAACGCACCCGGCAGCGCCGGGATGGCAAGCATCATTGTTGCAAAAAATCCGAATGCAAAAACCGCGCGCAGGGAACTTCTCCCCATCGGGGTTGAAAACATCTCAAGCGTATTTTTCCCGCGCCGTATATAATCCTAATTTAGTTTCGCCAGTCGCTTGCAATTTATAAGGCCAGACAATCTTGCAAGAATAGCGGGCAAGTGGTCTAGCCTGGTTATGATACCGCTCTTACACAGCGGTGGTCGTTGGTTCGAATCCGACCTTGCCCACTTTCTCGTCTTACAATCGGTAGGTTTACATCCCGAGCCGCCGTCGCGCGCATGTGGCCCGGACCAGAATCATTGCCGGCGACAGGATAGCCGGCGCGATAGCAAGATTCCAGTCAAACATAAAGAAGAGCTGGTGCGCCTGCGTCGACTCGTCGATTCCCGCTTTTTCGATGAGCGGCGAGATAAAGAAGGGCTATGTTGCTGCAAAAGGGCGCGGCGTCAAGATACGGTATGTCACAGAGATAACTGCAGATAACCTGCCGCACTGCGAGGAATTAATGCGGTTTGTTGAGCTGCGCCACCTCGACGGCGTGAGGGGAAGTTTTGCAGTCAGCGAGGGCGAGTTTGTGGCCGGCATCTCTGGCAGGTCTCGCCTCGAAAAACTCGTGTACAGCGACGTGCCAGAAGTGGTAGAGCACCAGCAGGACATCTTTGAGACGCTCTGGTCTGCAAGCACGCCTGCAAAAGAGCGGATAAAGCAGCTGAAATAGCCGCTCATTGTATAACCGCGCATGCCAGTAATTCAGGTGACAATGAGCCAGGGCAGGACTGTAGAGCAAAAGCGCGAGCTTGTAAAGGTCCTGACAAGAGAAACTGCGCGGATACTGAATACAAAGGAGGAAGCCATCCGGATATTGATCTACGAAGTGCCGAAGGAAAACTGGGGCAACGCCGGCGTCCTCGGACTTGACATGTGATCACCGGCGCCTGTCTGCTATTACCACGACGGTCCCGCCGATGAGCACCATGATGCCGGCGATGATGATTGCAAGGCCTGCAAGCACGCCACTGAATATCTGCGTGTCGATATCCTGCTCGCCAACGCCGGGTATCGCCCCAAACAGAACGTCGACTGTGGTGTCAGAGCCGCTCTGGTTGGTTATGACAAGCTGGTACATGCCCGGGACGGTGGGGTCTGTCGCCTGCGACATCGCCTCGGTAAACGTCGTTCCAAATATCTGGTCGCCGTCGGGGTCAAGCACCCTTGCGTTCATCTCGATGCCGCTGCCGCCGGATATGACTATTGTAAGAGGCTTGCTCGTGTCGGCGACTCCAAGCGTGACTGTCACGTCCTGGCCGGCGCCTAACGCCCTTCCCTGCAAGATTGTTGTGCGCTTCTGTATCTCTGTCGCAAGAGGCAGCGCCCAGACTACGGTGAGCACCAGGCCTGCGATGAATATCACGCCGCCTGCGATGAGCACGTAGTGGCCTCTTTTCAACAAGGATATCTGCAATCCATCTGTTATTAACCTAGTGAATCTTGCTTACGCGGAAAACTTCTCTAGTATTCTTGCCATGCACTTCGTGCACTTGTTCAAAAGGTCGATTCGCGCAAACTCGTTTGGCGAGTGGATCCTTGCAAACAGGTACGTGCTTCCGACAGAGATGCACGGCGCCTGCAGCACCTTGACAAACGAGTACATCGGGCCGGTGCCGGCAGACGACACGCTTGTCACCGAACTTCCAAACGACTCTTCTGCCGCCTCTTGCACCATCTTCACAAATGGGTCTGAAAGCGGCGTCCTAGCGGCCGCCTCGCCGTGGATGAACCTCACCTCGATGTCGGAAAATCCCTTGTCCTTCAGGTGCTTTTTCAGCCGCGCAAGCTGCTTTTCAGGAACCATGCCGGGTATGAGCCTAAAGTCTATCTTGACCCGCGCCTTTGCAGGGAGCACGGTCTTTGCACCTTCCCCGATGTAGCCGGAGTCAAAGCCGGCGATGTTGCAAGTAGGCATCCCTACAAGCGCCTTTTTCACGCCGGTGCCCTTGGCGTTGTTCACGAATTTTTTGACGCCATACTCCTGCTTGAACTCCTGCACGTCAAACGGCTCCTTTGCAATCGCCGCAAGCTCTTGCTTTGTAAACGGCCTTGCCTCCCGGTACCAGTCCTTTATCAGGACCCTGCCGTTTTTGTCGCGCATGGTCGAAAGCGCCTGCACCAGGCGCCATGCGGGGTTTTCAATGAGGACTGCCAGGCTAGAGTGCGCGTCCCTCACGGGGCCTGACGCCAAAAGTTCAACATACAGCAGTCCTTTCATGCCAAGCGATATCACCGGCCTCTCCTTTGCGTCGACGTAGCCGAATTCCCATATCACGCCGTCGCACGCAAGTTTTTCTTTGTACTTTTCAAGGTACTGCTCGACGTGCACGCTGCCGATTTCTTCCTCGCCTTCGACCATGAACTTTACATTGCACGGCACGTCGCCGGTTGACTTCAGGCAATACTCGACTGCCTTTATCCTGGTTATCAGCTCGCCCTTGTCGTCTGCCGAGCCACGCCCAAAGATCTTGTTGCCGTCGACCTTGCCGGAGAACGGGTCGTCGTCCCACAGTTCCACCGGGTCTTCTGGCTGCACGTCATAGTGGTTGTAAAACAACAGCGTCTTTGTCGGGTTTGCCCTCGACCTCACCTCGCCGTACACTATGGGCGGGATTGTCTTGTCGTCCAGGTACAGGACTTCGGAATTTATCCCGGACCTCTGCATCATCGACGCCACGAGGTTTGCGCACTCGACGAGGCCTGTCTTTTTTGCAGACACGCTCGGCTGCTTGATGAGCGCCTGCAGGTCGGAAACGAGGCCGTCCATGCCGGCGTCGACGAGGGAGTCTATCAACAGGCGTTAACATTTTGGCTGCGGAAATAAAGGTTGCTTTTCAGGGCGACACGCTTACCGTGCCCAGCATCCACGGCCACGGCTCCGTGTGTACGTGGTATTCGCCGGCTTTGCCAAACGTGCACCCAAACGACTCGCCCGGTCCGACGAGCTTTTCAGTCCCTGACGGTGTGACGTTTGCACTGTAACCCTGGGAGGGCTCGCATGCAGGCTCGATGACTATGTTGACGGCCACGACTTCCTTGTTTTCCCACAATACAAAGTCGCCGGCCTCTATGGACGCCGTGGCAGGCTCAAAGTTTGCCTCTGCCGCGGACGCGCCCTCCGGGATGGTTACTGCCTGCCCTTTCATAGAAGCTATCCTGTAGATTGGAGGCTCGTCGGCCCAGATGGCAAACACCGCGATAAACGCCGCCCCTGCGACAAGGCCTGCTGCAACCGGCGCGGCAACGTGCACAGTCATGATGCAAGGAATAAAGTAATGAACTTTTGTCCAGACACTCAGGAGTCTGGCACGTTGAGAGTTATCCTGTCGTGGTAGCCGTAATAGATGTCAAGCCGCCTCTCTACGTCTGCAAACGCATAGTAGGCTACAAACACCGAAAATATGAGCGCCAGGATGGCAGGTATCAGGAGGAAAAGAAGCGCCGACATGCGGTACGCTTGCACGCCCGCAAATAAAAATTCATCTCCGGCTGTCAGGGGACGGGTATTCCGCCAAACAGGATTATCATCAGGACTATAGCAATGACCACGGCTATTATGAGCGGTATCAGGAACCTAAAGATGGCAAGCGCGACTATCACTATTGCCGCTATTATCAGGAGGCTCATGGTCGAGCCTTCAAACGGCAGAATGTCCACCATCGCGACAAGCGACAGGATGAGCACCGCAAGCGAAAGCATGGCTTTTGCGGCACTTCACAGTTATGTCATTTAGCCATTATGTAGGTCAGCTCTGGTATCTTGACCCGGCGGCGCCTCAAAACTGAACTATTTATAACCATCCAAGCTTTTTTCACCCTCATGTCCAACTCGATCTTCTTCTCGCCCAAGTCGATAGCAGTCATCGGGGCCTCTGAAAAACCCGGAATCGGCAAGACCATATTTTCCAACATTGCAAAGCACTTCAAGGGAACGATATACCCCATAACCCCTTCAAACCCGACGGTGGGCGGGCTTCAGGCCTACAAGAGCGTGCTAGACGTGCCTGCGAGCATCGACCTTGCAGTGGTCGCCGCGCCTAGCAGGTTCACGCCTGCAGTGATGGAAGAGGTCGGCAAGAAGGGAATCAAGGGCGCAATCATTGTCTCCGCCGGCTTCAAGGAAGTAGACGAGGTCGGCGCAAGGCTTGAAAAAGAAGTGGGCGAGATTTCAAAGAAATACGGAATCCGCGTAATCGGCCCTAACTGCCTTGGCATCATGAGCCTGTCAAAGAGCAACATGATGAACTCGACGTTCTTGAAGATAACGCCCAAGCAGGGCAGCATCGCGCTCGTCTCGCAGAGCGGCGCCATCTGCGCAGCCACAGTAGAGGACGCCGAGGCGCAGAACATCGGCTTTTCTAAAGTGATAAGCATGGGCAACAAGGTCGACATGGACGAAAGCGACGTGCTCGAGCTCTTGGCAGAGGACGAGGACACGCGCGTGATTGTCATGTACCTTGAGGACATCCGCAACGCCCGGCGCTTCATGGACATCGCAAGGCGCATAACGACTGAAAAGAAAAAGCCGATAATCGTGCTAAAGTCGGGAAGGACCGCAGAGGGCGCAAAGGCAGCAGCGTCGCACACGGGCGCACTTGGAGGCTCTGACGCAAACTACGAGGCGGCGTTTGCCCAGTGCGGCGTCATCAGGGTGGACACGATGGGCGAGCTGTTCGACCTTGCCACAGCGTTCTCAAAACAGCCGCTGCCCGAAGGAGGTGTGGTCATAGTGTCAAACGCCGGTGGCCCTGCCATCATCTCGACTGACGCCTGCTCAAAATACGGCCTAAAGATGGCAGACATATCGTCAATCCGCGATGAAATCGCAAAGGTGATACCCGCGTACGGCTCGCCCCGCAACCCTGTGGACATCGTGGGCGACGCGGATTTCAACAGGTTTGACCAGGTGCTCTCGCTTGTCCTTGCGCACCCTGCAGTAGGCTCAGTCGTTACGATGTGCACGCCTTCTGCAACGCTAAACTACGACGACTTGGCGCGCGTGCTTGTAAAGATGTCTGCCAAATACCCGAACAAGACCATGCTTGCGTCGCTCATGGGGCTTGCAGAGGGCGTGGAAAACCGCGCGATAATGTCTGAAGGCGGCGTTCCCTACTATTTGTATTCAGAGCCTGCGATAAGGACGCTCAAGGCCATGTACGAGTTCAAGGCATGGGTCGACGGCGCCAGGACAAAGGCGAGTACCCTGCAGTTCTCAAAGGACAAGCAAAAAGTCAAAACGATATTTGACGAGGTGAAAAAGCAGGGCAGAAAGAACCTGCTCGAAGAAGAGGGCTATGAAGTATTGAAGGCGTACGGATTCCCGACGCCAAAGAGCATCCTTGGCGCGACGGAGGAAGAGTGTGTCAAGGCCGCAAAAGAAATCGGCTATCCTGTTGTCATGAAGATAGCGTCGCCGGACATCATACACAAGTCAGACGCGGGCGGCGTGCGCGTCGGCATAAAGGGCGACGACGAGCTTCGCGCGGCGTTTAGGGCAATAATTGAAAGCGCCAAAAAGTACAAGGCCGACGCGAAGATAAAGGGCGTGCTTGTGCAGGAGATGGTCAAGGGCGCAAAAGAGACCATCCTTGGCGCAAGCCAGGACCCGACCTTTGGGCCTGTTATAATGTTCGGGCTTGGCGGCATTTACGTTGAGGTATTGAAGGACGTGGTGTTCCGCGTGGCGCCAATCGACGAGAGGGAGGCTGCAAAGATGGTCGGCTCGATAAAGACAATAAAGCTCTTGCAGGGGGTCAGGGGCGAAAGGCCATCTGACATGAAGGCTATTGCAGATTCATTGCAGCGGCTGTCGCAGCTGGTCGTCGACTTTCCCGAGATAAAGGAGTTTGACATAAACCCGCTCCTTGTGCTCGAAGAAGGCAAGGGCGCCAGGGTTGTAGACGCCAGGATAATCCTGAGCTAGAGCTTGCTTCCGCACTCTTCGCAGAACAGCGCGCCGGCCTCGTTCTGGTAGCCGCACGACGCGCACTTTGCAGCCACTGCCTTGCCCGCAGAACTCAGGAGAATAATGTCGCCTATCTTTGAGATGCCGTTCCAGTCGACGTCCTTGGTTCCAGACTCTGAAGCAATCTTGAGCGATATCTGGGCGTTCCCGCCGACCCTGTGCAGGCCAATCTTCTCTACCTTGCCAACAAGCATGGCCTCGCTGTCGTAGGCAGACATGCCCACCAGCTGGTCGATTGCAACGAAACCTTCGGCTGTGGGCACGGTTGATTGAGCAGGGGCCAGCTTTTCTGCAGCCTTTGGCTGGGCCTTTGCAGGCGCCTGCTGGCCCGGCGCTTCAAACTTGCGGTACTGCGCTATTGTGGCGCTGCAGGTCTTGCACTTGTACTCACCCTTTTCCACAAGCGTAACTCCCTCGCCGAGGTCCTCGTTTGGGCTCTCGTATTTCAGGGCCGGCGCGCCCTCGTACTCTTTTTCGCACTTGTTGCAGAAGTACTTCGTGAACCTGTCCTCGTCGAGCCTGCCGATGCCGGCAAGGAACAGCTCCGGGCCTCCAAGGTTTGCCATTTTCTGCTCGTCGTCTGTAACCCTTGCAATCGCAAATCCGCCCGAGCCGCGCAACTTTTTCTCGGCCATGTCTTCTGCCATCATGATGACAGTTTGCCGCCTGCTAGTTATTTAAATCGTGCTTGTGCCAAATAGCATTAAATTATGCCGAGTGCGAGCGTAACTGCGCGGGCCCGTAGCTCAGCCAGGTAGAGTACCGGACTTTTAACTCACTCGAGAAAGAAATCCGGTTGTCTCGGGTTCGAATCCCGACGGGCCCGCTCACCTGATTGCAAAAACGGCAGAAACACGATGTTTTTAAGCTCACGCCTGCAACCCTGCATGAATGGGAAAAAAGCTGGCTGTCGCCATAGTTGCAATAGTCGCGATAGCCGGCCTTGTAGCTGTTTCAAAGATTCTGGGCGACATGAGGGCGGCGCAGCTGGAAGATGAAAATGCGCAGCCTGCCGTTGAAGAAAATGCTGCAGGCAATGATGCCGCAGTTTCAGAAACTGCCGCAATAGGAGATACGGTAGTCTCAGAAACAAAAGAGTGCCCAAGGCCCCCGCCTGCGGCGCCCTTCCCGCCCGTTGCACAGGTCACAAAAGTGGCCGACGGGGACCGGGTGTCACTTGACGTAAAAGGGATAGAGTTCCCGGACGTCTTTGGGAGGCTTGGAGGGGACGACTTTGACATCGACCCCGACAACCCCGCCTGCTTCCCTGCAGTCATGGAACACGTGCTCGACGGGCCGTCCAGGGTCAACGCCAACCTGGTTGCAATTGCCCCTGCAGTGTTTTACGAGCAGATCCGGCCCACGCCCAAGTTTGCCCCATGGAACAACGACCTTTCGCTCACCGACACCGGCTACTATGCAAAGCTGGTCGGCGCGTTCAAGGCAGAGGGATTTCAGGTGATGCACACAGAGCAGGTCTCGCCCGGCTTTTACGGCACGCCGGAGGACTGGGCGATGCTTGACACAATGAAGCAGGACCCTGCGTGGTGGGACGCGTGGTTTGACGAGTGGGAAAAGTGGGTCGTGCCAAGGGCCGCGCTTGCAGAGGCAAACGATGTCGACGTTTTCGTGCTCGTGTCGTGGACTGACTCGACGTTCAGGCCCGACATCTACCCTGACTATGATACCCGCTGGCGCGACATCATCGCAAAAGTGCGCGAGGTCTATTCCGGAGACGTCGGCGTTATCCTGTCAAACACCGCCCAGGAAAGTTTCACGTTTGCAGACGCAGTCGATGTCGTGGTAATAGGCTCTTTCAGCGGCTACCAGCTGAACATTCAGGCCGACGGCAAGAAGGTGATAAGCAACAGGAACAACCCGACGCTTGCAGAGTTGACAGAGGCATACGAGATTACTTTCGACCAGTCGGAGGGCAGGTTCCCTGCAAGCCTGCCGGTCTACTATGCGATAGGCGCAGTCAGCGCCGACGGCCAGGCGGGCTCCGAGGACGTCGAGGTGATACCTACGATTGATCCTGACTTTGAGGAGCAGGCGCTCTACTACGAGGCCCTGTTTGCAGCGCTTGAAGACGAGACGTGGGTCGACGGCCTGATAATCCAGAGGATGGACTGGTTTGACCAGTACGAGCGGTCTGCAGAGGTCTACTGGGACGAGACCCGCAGCTCGTCGCCTCGAAGCAAGCCTGCAGAGAGCATCATGACGTTCTGGTATTCAGTGACCTGACCCTGCAGGGAATCAGTCGTTCCAGAATCCACGGGTGATAACGTACTGCTTTTCTGCCTCGTATATGCTGCGGTACACCTGCTCGTCGTCGATGTAGTTTCGCAGAATCCTTGCAGCCGTGTCGGCACCCACGCCGTGCCCCGCCAGGACCACGAGCGCTTTTCTGCCAAAGTTGTTCACAAGCGACGCCACCTTCCATGCGCGCTCAAAGCGGTGGTTCTCCTCGTCGCTCAGTTTGCCGCCGGCAAGCCTGCGCTGTATCACCTTTGACATGTCATAGTCTGACCAGAACGTAGCGGTAACAAGTTTTGACCTGCACGACGGGCATGTGATGACTTCTGGCACTTCCCTGGTTTCCATGACGCGCTCCCACTTGCCGCACCTGATGCAGACAAGCCTGTGCTTTGTCTTCTCAAGCCTCTCTTTCACTAATTCTATAACACCCTTCTCGATGCTCTGCGGGGCTGCAGCCGACTTGGCAGAGTGCTCCATTATGGGCCGGGCCAAATCAGAGAATTTCGTGACTTCGAGCCAGTGGAGCTTTATCGTCCCGTCTTTTATGCCTGCAAGCACCCTCGCCGCGTGCGCCATGTCGTACTTGTCGTGCACAAGCTCGCGTATTGACTCGGAGCTGACAGGCGTCTTTGAGTACCTGTCGTATATCAGGCGCGCGGCTTTCTTGTCGTAGACTGCCTCCCTTGCAATCATACCAAACCTCTTTGCCACCATCCAGACCTTCCAGTTTATCTGGTGCGTGCCTGAAAGCGAGGCTATTATCACAGGCTCCAGGTCGTACACGTCGTTGAGCGCGGCTTCAATCCTGCCCTTTGCCATCCTCGCGCTTGAGGTGAGCATTATCCTGTACGCGTCGGCCCTTGATTCTACGACGTAGCCGAGCTGCGACGAAAGTATCGTCGACAGAAGCGACGCAAGCGTGTTGTTTGTCTTTGAGCCAAACGTAGAGTGGATGACAAGCATGTTCCTTGACGCCATGCTCTCGACCACGATGTTCTTGGAGTCGGGTATCAGCCCGAGCGCCTTTTGCGTGTCGTCCATGATGTCAGTCGACAGCTTGACATGACCTTTTGCGGCCTGGTCGCGGATTATCCCTACCTGCTCGGCAGTCTTGAAGTCGACAGGTATCATCTCGCCCACCCAGTACGGGATGTTGATTGCAGCCCCGCGCAAAGGCTCGACGTTTACCACCATCCTGCCCTCGTCGACTGCAAGCACGCGCCACTGCGAGCCCTTGAGGACGAAAACGTTGCCCCGCTCGCCATAGTCGCCCACAAACTGCTGGTCCAAAGTGCCAATCCTGCGCTTGCTTATCGAGTCGACGACCTCGAACTTTAGCACGTGCGGTATCATCGACAAATTTTCAAAGTAGTACTTGTACGCCTTTATCTTGCGGCTGTACGTCCGAGATTCTCTGTCGTACTTTATCACGTGGTGACCTGCAAGTATGTCAAGGCAGCTTTCTACGTCTGACAGGCGGACTGCGCGGAACGGGTGCGCCCGCGTGACAAGGTCGTAGGCCCGGTCCACGCTCACGGGGTCGCGGGTCTGCATAGCAAGGCCCACCAAGTGGTGCGCCATTGCGTCAAGCGCCCCTTCGTGCATCTTTTGCTCCTCGATGGAGCCGTGCTTCATGCGGTTGATTATCGCCAGTGCCTCTATCTCGTCGTCGGGGTTGTTTGTCACCACAAGCCCCTTGGCAAACTCGCGCTGCTTGTGCCTGCTCCTGCCGATTCTCTGCATAAGTTTTGATACCTGTCTTGGCGAGCCGTAGTGTATGACAAGGTCTACCGCGCCTATGTCAAGTCCCAATTCAAGCGAGCTTGTGCACACCACAATGCCGGCCTCGCCTGCGCGCAATGTGTGCTCTGTCTCTTCGCGCATCTCCTTTGACAGCGAGCCATGATGTATGTCGACTTTGATCTCGGACTGGTTGTTCAAGATGGTGCCGAGGTACTCTGCCTCGTCGCGGGTGTTCGTGAAGAGCAGGACCGAGCCTTCCACCTTGCTGCTTTTGACGTATTCCACGACAAAGTGCGCCACGTTGTTCAGCGACCCCTTGACGTACTTTACCTCGATGTCGTAGCCCCTTGCCGCTGTGTCTACTAGCACCGCGTGCTTTCTGCCGGCGCCTGCCACGAACTTGGCTGCCTCTTCAAGGTTGCCGACGGTGGCAGACAGCCCTATCCTTGTAAGTTCGTGATTAGAAGCTGCCTGCAATCTTTCCAGGCTTATCGACAAATGCGACCCTCGCTCTGAAGGCACCAGCTCGTGCACCTCGTCGACTATGACGTACCGCAAGCCTTTGAGCGCGGCAAGCATCTTTTCGTTTGTAAGCACCACTGCAAGCGACTCGGGCGTAGTTATCAGCACGTCGGGCGGGTTGTCGACTATTTTCTTTTTTGCCGCAGCTGTCGTGTCGCCGTGGCGTATCTCGACCCTGAGCCCTTCTGACTCGGCATACCTCACTATCCTCCTGAGAACGTCGTTGTTAAGCGCGCGAAGCGGAGTGATGTAGATGGCGCGTATGCCGTTTTTTTCTTCCTGAGAAAGCGCGGTGAAAACAGGCATGACTGCGGCTTCTGTTTTTCCAGAACCTGTGGGCGCGACAAGCAGGCAGTTTACTTTTCTTGCAATTACCGGCAGGGCCTTTTCCTGTATCGTTGTTAGCCGGTCAAAACCTTCCCGGGCAAACTTTTCATTTACCCGCCTGTCCAGAGCCTTGCCTGTCTCCAGAAGGCTGGGATTGCTTGGCTCTTGAGCTTGTCTTTTCATAAACCATTACTGCAAACAGGCCGACCACGAACAAACCGACCGCGACGTACACGTACGAGTCAAAGTTTGCGATAGCCTCGCCTACCATGCAGGACTACTTTGCCGTGCGTCCATAAATACATTCGTTTTGCGTTCCAAGGTGCGAAAATCGTATCTTAGCTTTATAAGCGATCTGAGGGGCGAAACGCTTTATGCACACCAGATTAGCTAGTGGGGTTCTGCTGGCAGCCATCCTTGCATTTTCAATAGCATCGATGGCAGTGGCAGCCCGGCCCGCATTCGCGCAGAGCGAGACCAAGGGCCAGTCTTGGAGTTCTATGAACACTTTGGCAGGCGATGCCGAAAAGACTTTTGAAACGGACAAGGCAGGCGCTCTTGCCAAGCTCGACCAGGCGGAGGAAAAATACAACAGCGCTTTCCGCGCCACTGCGTTTGAAGTCGACAATGCAACTGGACAGGCGATGGACAAGGCGTTTGTCGACATGCGCGCCGCCATCAACTCTGGAAGCAAGATAGACGTCATGCTGAACAAGCAGGTGATAGACAAGCTCACCTACAAGGTGGCTTTCATGAAGATACAAAAGAGCCTGAGCGAGGCGACGTCCCAGCCACTGAGACAGGCAAAGGTGAACGAGGCCGCCGGGTGGTACACGGTCATGACGGTCAAGTTCAAGTACGACCAGACGCCGACAGAGTCGTCGCAGGCAATGGCAGCGCTGCAGGCCGACTCTAGCAAACTTCAGGAGCTGACGCCTGTCATAATCGACGGCCTGAAGGCCCAGTTCCTGCTCAAGGTTCGTGAAGAAATTGTGGAGGCAGTAGGCGCGCTTGAAAAGACGCCGGCCGACACGCTTAACGCGCAAAAGTTTACGCAGGAAGGGACGATGTACTACCGCACTTTGCAGCCCGACGTGGCGGCAAAGATAGGCGCCGAGGACGAGGCGGAACTTTCGCACGAGCTTGACGAGCTGATGGAGGCGTCGGCAGCAGGCGACCTTGCAAAGGCGCAGGAAGTGGCTGCAGAGTTGAGCGCGCTCCTTGACGCGTACGAGGGCAAGGAATCGACAGGAATCGCAGGCGCGCTCAACACGATGAAGGACATGCTCACGCTTGTAGACGATGAATATTCTGCGGCGGTTGCAAACGGGCAGATAGTCGACCAGCAGGAATACGATGAAGCGGTGCTGTTCCTGGAGAGGGCGACTGACGCCTTTAACGGCGCCAGGTCTTCGCTAGAGGCGACAGGCTCGGCTGCGGCAGGCGAGCTGGAAGATGACCTTGCGACCATCGCGACTCTCGTGCAGGGCAAGGCCGACCCGTCTGAAGTGAGACAAGTGGTGCAGCACGCGCTTGCCGAAATAGAGACGATTCGCGCAGCGGCCGGCGGCAGCGCAGAATTTGCCGCCAACGTAGAGTTCATACGCGGCCACCTTGAAAAGGCGATAGAGAACAAGAACGCAAACAGGATACCGCTTGCAGCTGCGCACGCAGGCCACCCTGTGGAAGAGGTGTACTCGCTCATCACGGTGCCTCTGTCAAGCGCGGACGCAGAACTTGACGAGCAGCTCGACAGCGCGCTTGTAACGCTTGCAAACAGCATAGACACCCTGTCCGCATCGGAGGTTGAAAGCGCAGTCGCTGACATCAACGCGATGCTGGACGACGCGATGGCGGCAGTTGTCGGAAACGAGAGCAGCAAGCCAGAGTTTGGCGCGATGGTCGTGGTGTTGCTACTGCAGACAGCCGAGGTCGAGTACGGCGAGGCTGTCGCAAACGGCCAGATAGTCGAGGAGATAGAGTATCAGGACGCAAGCGCGTTCATGCACCGCGCAGTTGTGGTGTTTGAAGGCGTGAGGGGCGGAATGGACGAGCACGAGGCCGAAGAAATTGACGAGTTCTTTGCACAGCTCAATTCTGCAGTCTCTGCAAAGGCCGAGCCTGAACAAATAAACACGCTGCTTGGCGGCATAATCCACGAGCTTGACGAGGTGTTTGCGCTCGGCGTCGAGGACAGCGAGGAGCTCGACGGCTGGGGCTACATCGACCACATCAAGGAGCTCCTGGACGAGGCAGTCGAGCACTACAAGGCAGGCAACGCTGCAGAAGCCCGGGCGCTTGCGATAGAGGCCTACCTTGACAACTATGAGTTCATCGAGGCCGACATCGCCGAAGAGGACAGGCCGCTCATGGAAAAGGTAGAGATTGACATGAGAGTCGAGCTGGTCCAGATGATAGACCAGGGCAGGCCCGCGTCTGAAGTCGAGTCCCACGTCGAGCAGATAAAGACGGACCTTGAAGTCGCAAGGGCAGTGGTGACGCCCGAGTTCCCGGTCGCAGCAGTTGCAGCCGCGCTGGCAGTCGGCGGCGCCGTTGCCTACACAAGGTTCAGGACTTCCTTTGGCCGCAGGGCCTAAAGGCCTCCTCATTTTTTTTCGCACTGCAGTGCATTGGACAGGATACTGCATCCATAAATTTCAAAAACAAGCTCCCAATCACGGTTGACGATGCAGAAAGCAATTGCAGTGTTGGCACTGGCAGCTGTCGTCGCGTCGATGGCAATTTCGGGCGCGCCGGCGTTTGCCCAGGATGATGAGAGGGAAGGCTTTGGCCTGACAGAGCGAGAGCGGGAAGGCGAGGACGACGATAGAGGGTCCATCCTTGGCTCCGGCGTGGCTGGTCTGATCCTTGCCGGCACCGTTGCGGCAATTCTCGGAGTCGCAGGCTATGCGGGCTACAAGGTCTACCAGATAAAGAGGAAGGCAAAGCCAAAGGCGGCCTGAATTGAAGAGATTTTTTATCCTGGCGCTGCTGTTTGCACCTGCAGCGGCGTACGCAGACGAAGGCGGCGCGGCAGCATCGCTTGGGTGGGTCGCGATAGGCGCAGGCGCGCTTGGCACCGTGCCTTTCATGCTTTACGTGCGCGTGAAAAAGCTGTCAGTCGCAACGCTTGGCGGCGGTGACGCGATAACAAGGGACCTCTCCCTGCAGCACCGGCCGATTCTGAACGCCCACATCGCGCTCAACCTGATAGGCTTTGCTGCCGGGGCCGCGCACGGGGTCGCCCTCATAAGGGGGCTTGACGCGATCTCGCTCTCGCTTGCGGTAGTGATGACAGTCCTGACTGCAAGCGGCATAGTGCTCAGGTTTTCTTCAAGGAACGCCAGGGTGTTTGCAAAGGTGCTCCACACCCAGATTGCAATGTCTGCATTGCTTGTAGTATTGATAGCGCTGCACGTGCTTGCTATGACTTGAGCGAAATGCGCGCATCGTTTCTTTCAAAATGCAAGAACACCTGGTCGCGGGACAGGTTGAACTCCATCGACTTGACCCTGCTCCTGTAGTAGACGACCTTCCTGCCCTTGCCGTCAAGCTCTATCCTTTCGACAGACAGCAGGCCGGCCTCCTGGAGTTTCTTGATCTTTTTGTACGTTGAACTTAGCGGCAGCGAGTTTTCTGCAGACACCTGCGCGGCGGTCTTGGCGGCATCAATAGTTGACATTATTATCCTGTGCGAGACGCCGTCTGCAAGCTCTTGCAGGAGCGGCATCGCCACGTCGTGGCTGTCAAATGTGAGAGCGTTCATGGTCAAGTTAGGTAAGCCTAATTAGGCTAACCTAATCGGACATATTTAAACAATCTTGAGGGTACTGTTCTGATTTCGTCGGATTAGCTAACTGTCAAATTTTGTCGGGTGAGCCTTACGTTCAAAGTACATTTTGAAAAAGCCAAAGTTAATCTCGAATGCCTTTAACTCAAAAGGAAATTTCTTTCCCACTTTCCTTATAAAATTACAATACATGCGATTTGCTCTGTATGTATAATGGCAGAACGGGGTACGTGAACAGATAGGCGAAGATATAAGTAACTGGTAGCGTCGCTAGCCACGCATTAGACTTTCTTGGCCGCGTTTTGTATGATCGTTATCCATTTGTTTGTACCCTCTATCTTTATTCCTGCAGCTCTATACGTGAATCCTAATCAGGCTCTGCGTGTATCGTCACTATCGAGCCGGGATACTTTTTCCTTATCTGCTTCTCGATGTCAGTCACCCGCTCGTGCACCTGCTCTATCGTCGCCGGCCCCTCCTGCGAAAAGGTGCAGTCCACGTCTATCTTGAGCACATCGTCGTCCGTCCGGAAAGTCGCCACCCTTCCCACCTTCTTTATCTCCGGCGACGCAAGAACTATCTGCGCTATCGAGTTCTGCATCTCAATGTCTGCAAGGGGCTGCACGCCCGCAAGGCCCGGCATCAAAGGCTCCAGATGAACGGTAACGTCTGCGTCTTTCAGCTGGCCCTTTATCGATTCTTCAACGGCGCTTGCTATGGCGTGGGCCTCGCTCAGGGTAGCCGACCTGTTGACCTGGATGTGGAGCGACACTTCGATTCTTCCGGTTCCGCCCACCCTCGACGCGATGATGTTGTGCACGCCCTTGACGCCGCTCACGCGCGCAGCAGCGCGCTCTATAATCGACTCCATCGGCAGGTCGGGGCTGAAAACCGGCTCAAAGTGGACCGTGATGTTCTGCACGCTTGCCATGCCAAGCGCCTGCGCGATGTTGTGCTCCACCTGCGCGCTTGTCTCGTGCGCTTTCTCAAAGCTGATGTCGGCCTTGAGGCTTATCGTGGCGTCGACAAATACCTCCCTGCCGACCCTGCGCATCTTGATGTCGCTGCAGCCAAGCACGCCCTCTGTTTCAATCGCCGCCTGCCTTACTTTTGCGACGAGCCGGGGCGGTATGCTGTCTGTGAGCTCTACTGCGTTCTGGTAGGCAAACCTGCTGCTCAGGTACGCCAGGAACGCGCCAAGAACTATTGCAGCCGCCGCGTCGCCGGCGTACACGCCGGTGGTCGCAAGCCACAGGCCGACAATCGCTACCGAAGTCGAGCCAAAGTCGGCTATAGCATGGTAAAGGTCTGCACGGAGCGTCGCCGCACCAGACTTTCTTGCCGCCCTGCCAAGGACTGTTATCCTCAAAACGTCGACTGCAAGCGTGTATGTCGCGGCTGCGAAGCCGATTGCGCCCGGGACTACGAGCGCGGTTGGCCCGCCGAATGCTATCCTGCCTGCCGCCTCGTAGATGAAAAGTATCGCAACGACAAATAATGCAGCACCTCCAATGAAACTCCCGATAGCCTCTATCTTGCCGTGGCCGTACGTGTGCTCGATGTCCCGGGGCTTGGACGCAAGCCTGACTGCTATTATCAGGATGCCGGTTACAACCGAGTCGAGCAGCGCGTGCGTGCTGTCCGTTAAAAGTGCAAGGCTGTTTGTTGCAATGCCTGCGACAAACTCAAAGACGAAAACCGAAGCAATGGCTACAAGCGATATCCGGAGGGCATTTCTCTTGAGCGCAAACTCGCCGGCTGCTGCCACGGCTCACCAGCTGATTGCAGAGTTGCTATATAGGTGTTTCAAAAATGTGGGAGGGAGCCTAGTTGGCTTCCACGTCGAGCCTGCCCTTGAGGCTCTTGTACCTGTTCCTGACAGTCACTTCAGTCACGCCTGCCGCCTCTGCGATGTCAGTCTGGGTCCTGTTCTCGCCCGTTGCAAGGCAGGACATGTAGAGCACCGACGCCGCAAGTCCCATCGGGTCCTTGCCTGCAGACATGCCTGATTCGACTACTTCGTGCATCAGGTTCATGGCGTGCCTCTTTGTCTTTTCAGACAGGCCGGCCTTGCTTGCCACCCTTACGATGCACTTCATCGGGTCTATCATGGGTATCTTCAGGTCAAGCTCCATCACTACGAGCCTGTACATCCTCGCCAGGTCCTTGCGCTTGACGTTGCTCGTCTCTGCGATGTCCTTGAGCGTCCTTGACATGCCAGTCTCGCGTATCGCTATGTATAGAGCGGCTCCAAGCGTCGCAGATATCGTCCTTCCGCGCACAAGCCCGCGCTCCTGCGCCTTTCGGTAGATGTAGGCCGTCTTTTCGACGACTGCGTCAGAGAGCGACAGCTTGTCCTTGAGCCTGTCAAGCTCCGAGAACGCCTGCCTCAGGTTCCTGTCAGTCGGCGTGTGGGCCTGCGTCCTAAAGTCCCACGCCCTGAGGCGGTCCATCGTGGATTTCATGACCCCCTCTATCCTCCGCCCGCTGGCGTCCTTGTCTGTCTTGGCAATGATTGTCGACAGGCCCATGTCGTGGCGCGCAAGTGAGCTTGGGATCCCGGTCCTCGCCCTGTCGTCCGCCTCCTGCGAGGTGAACGCGCGCCACTCTGGGCGGGTCTCCTGGATCTTGTCAGATATCACCAGCCCGCAGTTCCGGCAAATAATCTCGCCAGACTCTGGGTCGGTGACGGTCCGATCGTGCTTGCATGGAGATACTAGAGATGTTTTCATTTTTCCTCTAAAATCAATGTAATTCTCGTGTTCTTTGCTTATAAATAATGTGGAACAAAAAATAATTGCATTCGGCACTTGTACTATTCATAAAACCGATCATAGACAGAAATTCATAGAAAAATTGCATGTTTTTCTCCTATACAGCCAGAAAATAGGCCGTTAACTTACTAATTGTTATCTGGTCCTTGCCTGATACCGCGCAGGCCGGCCATTGATTTATGGAATTATTGTAGAAACCGTACCTCAAAACGATTAATCTAATATAATCAGGCAGGCCTTGAGAATTAGTGCAGAAAACCGCCCTTTTGGTAATGACAGCTTTGCTCCTTCCAGCCGTCGCCTATGGGCAGTCCGGGCCTGTCTCGATACTCGACCTCAGGGTGAACCTGCAGGACGGCCAGGAGCAGGCCGAGACCGGAAGGCCAGTCTCTCTGCAATTGAACATGAGGGCAAACGAGCCTGTCTCGCTTGTATACATATTCCAGGTCAAGGACCCCGACGGGTACACCGCGCATATCTCGTTTGCGGCTGTAACGCTTGCTGCAGGCGACGAGCGCGCGTTTGCCTCGTCGTGGCTCCCCGAAAAGCAGGGGCGGCATGTGGTGGAGGCCTTTGTGTGGCAGAACTCGGCGTCGCCTGTGGCGTTGTCAACCGACGTGCCGCGAGTAGAACTTGACGTCGAGCAGGCGTCTTCGGTCACCTACTGCCTTGGCACAGCCGAGTGCTTTACGGGAACAGTCACAAAGGTGGTGGACGGCGCCACGCTTGATGTCGGAAGCATCAGGGTAAGGCTTGCGCTTGTCAACACGCCTGAAAGGGGCGACGCAGGATATCAAGAGGCGACCGCGTTCACGTCGCTTCTGTGCCCTGTCGGCTCGACGGTCCTTGTGGACGAGGACGACGGGCAGACGTCTGGCAGCTACGGCAGGATGGTTGCAAAGGTGTTCTGCGGAGGCAGGATACTGAACGCCGAGCTCTTGTACGCCGGCCACGCAGGCATGTACACGCAGTACTGCTCTGTTAGCGAGTTTGCCGCAGAATCGTGGGCTAGAGAGTACGGCTGCTAGCGCAGGACGACCTGCACCTTTTTCCTTACGTGCGCCCTTTCGACGGCGTCAAGGAACCTGGCAACGTCTTTTGGCCTCGTCTTTATCCTGCCGACGACGTTCACGGGCGAGTAGGGCAGTATCTTTTCCTTGCTCATGGGCGTGTGGCCGTAGAAAAAGCACAGCGCATTTCCTTCGGGCCAGTACGCCACGTCAAACAACTTTACTTCAGACTTGGCGTTCTCCTCGCCCGCCCTGACCGGCGTGGGCTCGGAGTAGAGCTCGTCGCCCCACCTCTCGATCGTCATTTTGATTGGCAGGCTCTCGATTATCGCCCTGACAGTCGCAGGCGAGTCTGCATCGTCAAGCTCTATCTGGGCGCTTTCGGCAAGCCCGGGGAAATCAAGCGCAACCAGTTTCTTCATTTCTTTCTGCCGTTCCTGAAAGGCATCGGCAGGTCTGGAAGCGCAAGCGCTACTGTCTTGCTTCCGTGCATCGCAAACGTCCTGCCGTCGTAGGTGCATTTCACAATGGGCAGCGGGTTTGCGCCCACAAGCTCGTCTGCCACCTTGTAGTATTCTATCAACTTTCTTTGTTCATAGACGGTCTTGTTCTTGCGGCGGAACCTCTTTTTGCTCATGAACTTGAACGCAAATACGATGTGGCGCTCGCTGTACGCGCCAAACATCTCCCTTACAACTATGCAGCGCTCTATCTGGTCCTGCGGCACGTAGAGGATGTCGCTTGTCCCCGACTTTGCCTCGATTGTGAGGAGCACGCTTTTTTCGTTGTTTACTGCGACTATGTCCGGAAGGCCGGTCGACGAGCCGCCGAGCCTGCGCGCCTTCCAGTCGCCAAGCTCGTTAAAGCGCTCGACGAGCCCGTGCTCGAACGCGTAGCCCCTGCTCCGGCGGATGTTCCCCAAGCCCGGTTAGCGTTTGTGCGCCCCAAAAATAAGGTTTGTCGCGCAAGTGGTTCTGTAAAAAAGATAACCCCTGTCTGACTGATTCGCTATGCGGCAAAACTAATAATTACACGCCCGGGCTGCCTTAAAAGAACTAATTCTGCGCACGAGATTGTTTTTTGCCTCCTGCCATCCTGCAAAATTGTATCATTTTTTCGTGCTCAAAATGTTACACGATGTAACATTTTTCCACGCTCCGGTGGGCAGGAAAGGGGCCGGATCGGTTACGCCGCGAGCCCAATCTTGAATGTACAGAAGCATCGCGAGGCGGCTTTTTTTACAAAGCCCGCGCAAGTCTTTTATTGAAACGGATATCGATAAAGGCCATGCCCGAGCTTGGCATACGGGGCTCGCTTGAAGCCATCGACGCGGACCTGAAGGACGTGCAGGAGCGCCGCGAGCAGCTGATAAAAGGCACTCGCGACGCGGTGATGCTCTGCAGCAAGTCGATTATCGCGCTCCACAGAGGCGAGATGGAAGCAGCAAAAAAGGACATGGAAGGCGCCAAGGCTATGCTCGACGAGTTTCGCGCCTCTGCTCAGGAGGACCTGAAAAAGTACGTCTCTGTCGCAGAGCAGGAGCTGGTGGAAGCGTATGCGCTAAAATCAGTGATGGAAGGCTCGGCCATACCCTCGATGGACGAGCTGAAGGTATCGGGGCCTGCGTACCTGACGGGGCTTTTAGACTGCGTGGGCGAGATAAAGCGCCTCGTTTACGACAGCATGAGGGCCGGAAAGGGCCGGAGTGCCGAGTCGCTCTTTGCAGTCATGGAAGAGATATACGGCGCCATCTACCCGTTTGCAGTTTACGACAACGTAGTCGCCGGCCTGCGTAAAAAGCTGGACGTGGCAAGGATGCTGATTGAAGACGTGCGCGCGGCGGTGACCGAAGAAAGCAGGAGGAAGGCGCTCATAGAGTCAGTCGGCAGGCTCGAAGACGGCATGAAGGGCTAAAGTGGAAGATTATTATGTGGTATCCAAAAAAGGGTATCGAGGGTAGTCTTGGAGGAACACGAGTTTTTCGCCGAGCTGTGCCAGCTTGCGCTTTCGACTGACAGGAATGTCCGGTTTGCAGGCGTGGTCGACGACAGGGGCAAGCTCTTGACCGGGAGATACAGAAAGGACATCAAGCGCCCGCTTTACGAGTCGTCTGCAAAGACCGACGTCGAGACCAACATGTTTTACGCAAGCTACCAGTCGGTGACCCTCAACAAGACGTTCGAGTCGTCGCTGGGCCCGCTCAAATACCAGCTGTCCGAGTTTGACGACGTGAAGCTTTTGACGGTCCCGCTCACCGTCAGGGGCGACAGGTTCCTGTGCGTGTCCCTTGACCCGATGCCGTCGTGCCAGGTGACTGTCTCTAAACTGATGAAGAACATCTGAAAGGCAATCTTTAATTCCCTTATTTGACAATCGCTGTACGTATGCCCCTTTCGTCTGCCGTGCTCATGAACATAGCAGGCTCAGAGTGGGCCATCATCATCCTCCTTGCGCTCATACTCATCTTTGGAACAAAGCGCCTGCCCCAGTTCTCAAGGACCATAGGCAGGGCCGTGGGCGAATACGAAAAGACCCGGGCAAGGTTCAGGCAGGAGATGGAAGAGGCCGCCGAGCAGGCAAAAAGGGAGGCCGGAATAAGCAAGGTCCCGAGGATTACGGGGCCGGTCGAGTCGGAGAGGCAAAAGCTGGAGATGATAGCCACCTCGCTTGGCATAGACTGCGCAGGCAAGAGCGACGACGAGCTGAGGTCGCTCATATCAAGAAAGATGAGCGCCTGACACCTTCTAACACTTAAATACACTATCCCGCTAGCTTTGAGCCAATGTCTCAGGCATTGAACCCGTTTGAGATGGCCCTCAAGCAGCTTGACGAAGTGGCGAAATTGATAAAGCTGGACAAGGGGATGCACCAGGTACTTGCAAACCCAAAACGCGTCCTTATAGTCTCCATCCCTACTAAGATGGACAACGGCGAGATCAAGGTTTTCACAGGTTTCAGGTCGCAGCACAACGACGCGCGCGGCCCGTACAAAGGCGGCATCCGCTACCACCCGCAGGTCACAATCGACGAAGTAAAAGCGCTGTCGATGTGGATGACCTGGAAGTGCGCAGTAGCCGACATCCCGTACGGCGGCGGCAAAGGCGGCATCATCTGCAACCCGAAGGAGATGTCAAACGGCGAACTTGAAAGGATGACAAGGCGCTACGCGTACGGAATCGCCGACATCATAGGTCCACGGACTGACATCCCTGCGCCCGACGTGTACACGGGAGGCAAGGAGATGGCCTGGATAATGGACACTTATTCAGCACTGAAAGGCAACTACGGCCAGCCAGAGATTATCACCGGCAAGCCGCTCCCGATAGGAGGCTCGCTTGGCAGGAACGAGGCGACCGGCAGGGGCCTTTCGTTCACCGTGAGAGAGGCTGCCAAGAAACTGAAAATAAACATGAAGTCTGCGACCCTTGCAGTGCAGGGCTTTGGAAACGCCGGCCAGTTTGCATCGCAGCTTGTAGAAGAGCAGGGCGCAAAGGCAATCGCAGCGTCTGACTCGAAGGGCGGCGTCTACAACAAGGCAGGCATTTCGATAGCTGCGCTTCGCAAGCACAAGGAAAAGACCGGCTCCGTCGTAGGATTCCCCAGCGCAAAATCAATCAGCAACGAAGAATTACTGGAGCTTGACTGCACAATCCTGATACCTGCCGCGCTTGAAAACCAGATAACGGGCAGAAACGCCAAGAACGTCAAGGCAAAGATCGTCGCAGAAGCGGCAAACGGCCCGACGACTCCAGACGCTGATGAAGTTCTGTACAAGAACAAGACGCTTGTTATACCGGACATCCTGGCAAACGGCGGAGGCGTGACTGTCTCGTATTTCGAGTGGCTGCAGAACCTCAGGCGCGAGTACTGGACCGAGGACGAGGTCAACCAGAAGCTCGACAAGAACATCACAAAGGCGTTCCTTGACATCTACAAGACCCACGAGGACTATCACGTCAACATGCGCAAGGCCTCGATGGTGCTTGCAGTGAACAGGGTCGTCGAGGCGACAAACATCCGCGGCCTGTGGCCGTAACCTCTTACTTTTTTAGCCTACGCTATTCTAAAATCAAAAAGAGGAAAAAAGAAAGTTTACTCTGTGCTGAACGAGTGTCCGCACGAGCAACTCTTCGTCACGTTGGGGTTGTTTATCTTAAAGCCGGATCCCATCAGGCTCTCGACATAGTCGACGTTTGCGCCCTTCAGGTACCTCTGGCTGTAGCTGTCAACCAAGAGCTTGACGCCGTTCTGCTCCAGGACCGCGTCGTCCTCGTCCGGCTTTTCCTCAAAGCCCATGCCATAAGACAGGCCTGAACAGCCTCCGCCGGTCACGTAGACCCTGAGATAGAGGCCCGTGTTGCCCTCCTGCTTCATGAACTCGGCCACCTTCTCTGCGGCCTTGGGGGTTATCGTTATGCTCTGTGCGTGCTGAACGGATTCCATACTGGGAAAACTTGCATTTTTTAATATAATAAGTTTTTCCCACTATAAAAAGTGGAAAAAGGTTACTTGGCTTCCGCCTTTGCCTCGGCCGGCTTGTCCTCTTTCTTCTCTGCCGGCTTGGGCGCAGAGTAGCTCTCGACAAACTTCAGGTTCTTGACGGCAGTCACGAACTTGAACACGTCGTTTGCAACCGCCCTCTTTATTATCTGCAGGCCCTCTGCCATGTAGGTCTCTTCGGGAAGCTCGACTTCCAGGCTGTCGCCTGTCAGCTTGAACTTTACCTTCTCGTCCTCTATCGGGATCCTGCGCTTTATCAGGGCCGTCACCTTGTCGTTGTCGCTTTCAAGTTTTTTTGTCACGTTGACGTCGTAGATGAGTGTCTTGCCCGCAAGGCGGTGGTTGAAGTCAACTTGAAGTCTACCGGAGCCGATGTAGCGGATGATGCCGGTCCTGTCGTCAAGTTCCACGACATCGCCCACTTGCACTTCATCAGCCTTGTCGCCGAGCTTGCGCTGCGGGATCATCCTGACCTTGTTGGGGTCGCGCTCGCCAAAGCCCTTGTCAGGCGTTACTTCGACGTTCAGCTTGTCGCCGACGTTTGCCTTTGCCAATGCTTCATCAAGGCCCTTGAGAACCCACGCCTCGCCCACCGAGACGAGCCTCGGCTCGTACTTGCGGGTCGGGTCGTAGAGGTCTGTCTTTTTGGCCTCTTCTTCGCGCGTAGTCTCGAAAACTTCGTTAGTGTCCTTAACCTTGGCAGTGTAATCTACCAGAACGAGAGAACCCTTTTCAAATGGCATGGATTTCGTTCCCTTTTCAACCTTATATTATGATTACGAAGGTGCGGCTAGGAATCTGTCTTGCATCTATGTGGTAAGTGATCTTTCCTCTGGCATCTGTTTGTGAACGCGTGTACTGGCTAAAGCCAAGACAAAGTCTTCTAGGGCAGTTCCAGATTTGCTTTCCTTGTTAAGTTTGTACATCTTTGATCGTCCTGATGTTCGTGTTTGAATTAATAGACCTGATTCAACCAATCTGGGAATCGTAGTTTGTGCATGTTTGAGTGATACTCCGGAATATCGAGCAATATCTGACTCAGAATAGTCGAATGCTTGCATGGTAGCAACGAAATCTAGAATCCTTGCAGTAGCATTGCCGGTAAACAACATTTCCAAAGGGCCTTGTTCCAGAACCTTGTCTTTCTGCATAGGTAATGTATTACCTGTTACTAATAATAAAGCTTACCATTATACCAATACAAGCTTCCAATAAATGGGCTATAAAGCCTAGCTAATAATGTTATACAACATCCATATTTACGTATTGAATTACGTAATATTTATATAGTTCGAAGCACATTTGCCCAACGCATGGTGACTCCGATACAGCTTGACATTTTGAGACGGCTGTATAACGATAACAAGATCGGAGGCTCTCACACAGCCATTGAAAATTTGAAAAAAGGCGTGCCTTCACACATGCGAGGTATGGTAGAAAAACAAGCAAAGGAGCTAATCAAATTGGGCTACATACTGCCCAAACCGACTAGCTATGGATTACAGGTATCCCTTAATCCGCGTATGATTCCGGACATTGAACGATTGCTGGGTATCAGTTGAGCCCCTTGAGCTTTTCAAGCGCCACAGACGTGGCTTCGGGGTTTGCCTTTACACCCAGCATGTTCATGGCCGACGCAATGGACGACAGCGTCCTCATGACGTGGTACTTGCTGACCTCGCCCATCGAGCCCACCCTGAACACCTTGCCCTTCAGGTCGCCAAAGCCGCCGGCGACGAGCACCTTGAACTGCTCGCCAAGTAGCCCGCGGAATTTCTTGTCGTCCATGCCAGGCAAGTAGTTGACTGCAATGACGACGTTGCTCCTTGCGTCTTCCTTTGCAAACGGCGTAAGCCCCATCGCGTTCAGGCCTGCGTAGAACGCCTCTGCGCATATCCTGTGGCGCCTTATCCTGTTCTCCATGCCCTCTTCGAGTATGATGTTGAGCGCCTCGCGGAACGCATAGTACAGCGGGAGCGCAGGAGTGAACGGCGTCTCAAAGTGCTCTTCCTGGTACTTGAAGTAGCGCTTCAGGTTCAGGTAGCTGGTAGGCGGCGGGTTTTCCTGCATGTACTTTTTCGCCCTCGGGCTGACTGACACCGGCGACACGCCAGGCGGCGCCGCAAGCGCCTTTTGCGACGCAGTCACGCACACGTCAATGTTCCACTTGTCGACTGGAAGCTCGTCGCCACCAAGTATCGACACCGAATCAGCGACAAAGAAGGCGCCCTTGCTTGACGCAAGCTGGCCCAGCTTGTCCATGTAGCGTATGGTAGTTCCGGTGGAAGTCTCGTTGTAAACAGCATAGACTGCCTTGATGTCCTTGTGCTGGTCAAAGGCCTTCTCAAACTCCTCGTAAGGCGGGTTCTGCCCAAACGGCGCCTTTATCCTGATTGCCTGGCCGCCCCAGCTGTCTATTAGGTCGGCAAGCCTCGTAGAGAACTCGCCGTTTACAGGGATGACCGCCTTGTCGCCTTTTTTGATAAGATTCACGACGGACGCCTCGACGGCGCCTGTGCCCGACGTTGTAAGCAGCACTACGTCGCCGGTGGTCTGGAAGACCTTCTGGGTCTTTTCAAATATCTCCTTGTACAACACACGAAAGTCGTCGCTTCGGTGGTTTATCACGGGTGCAAGCATCGCGTTCATGACCCTGTTGGGAACGTTTGTAGGACCTGGTAGCATCACGAGGTATTCCATGTACGCTGAAAGGCACGCTGGCCGATATTTAAATCAAGTCGGACTTGATCCGTTCTTTTCCTCGTCCTCGTCGCCCAGCTTTTCGTCCAGTTTCTTCTGCAGCTCCTTGTAGTGCTCGTACTTTTTCGTCCACTTGTTGAGCACCAGCCACTGCCTGATTCCTACTCCGAGCCAGATGAGCGCGATTGCAAAGGGTATTATGCGCACCAGCCAAAAGTTGGGAGGCTCGGGTCTTTCAAAGCCGTCCGGTCCCCAAGGGGGGCGGTGCCCTGGAAACGGCCGGTCTATGACCGCAGACGTGACTGCAAACGTCAGCGGGATGACGACCATTATGGTTATCACCATCAGGATGAATGTCCTCTTTGTCCTGTTCAGCTGGTCGATGATGCCGTCCATTATCTTGAAGACATTCTCTCCAGACTCGTCTTTTTTCTCCGGCCCGCTCACGATCTTGGCTTCCCCCTTCGCATTAAAAACCCTGCAGTAACTTTGTTACGCGTCATGACTTTTCCTCTCCCCTCGGGAACAGCGACTCGTACGGCTCGAGCACTTCTCGCAGTATCATCCTGCCTCTCTCCGCCATCCTGTACTTGATTATGGTCTTGTTGCCCCATGCTTCTTCAAACCTCTCTATCAATTGTTTCTGCACCATGTCGTCGAGTATTTCCTTGTGCTTGACGTTGTTCAGGCCGCAGTAGCTCATAAGCTTGCTCTGGTTCAGTTCGCCGTACTCGGACAGCTTGAGCATGATGTCCTTTCTGATGTATATCCTGTCGCGGTATTCGTGGACCAACTTATCCTGGCGTCCCCGGTCCTCTCACATGCGCAGGGTGAACGTTGGTATGCAAAGACAGCAATATGAGACTCATGCCGTCGGCAAGCAGCATGTCCATCGCTAGCAACTAGCTACTACTTCCTAAAAGGACTTTTTGGTGCAGCCAGAATAAAGGTGTGGTAACAAAGTTACCTATCAAGGGTGAACAAGGCCTAAAATAGATCAGGTGCAAGATTGCGCCATGACGAATTCGAGAATCAAAATCGCGCAGGCTCTTGCCGGCGCAACGCTGGCCCTGGGCCTGACCAACGCCCTGGCAAACCCACAGCTTCTCGTCGCAGGAATCGCTCCAGCAGTTGGCATAAGTACCATAGTTCTTGCAGTCGCAGCGTTTGCCGTGTCGCTGAAGAGAAGGTCGTACCTGGTGGGCGGCATGCTTGCTGCCGGCGGCGTCGCTTTCATGGTGCCTGCAGTGATGGCGCTTGGAGACTTCTCTGTCATCGTGGTCCCAGGCCCCATACTTGTCGTAATCTTTGGGCTTCTCATATTCGGGCTCGGCGTCGCAAAGACAATCGGGGCTGCAAGAAAGGCAATAGTGGCTACAGAAAGAATCTGAGTGGCTCGGCAGAAATGCCGGGCACATCCAATCTTTTTCTAGAACAAGATGCTAGCAGGCGAGCCGGCCTCGCTTTGAATATCTGGTAACAAAGTTACGTGACAATGGTCGGCAACTGTTAATATAATTTCCATGCACTGAATATCAATGGCAAACGCAAGTTTCCTAAACAAGAAGGTGGCAGTAATAGCCATCCTTGCGGGCGGTCTGCTCACTGCCGTGCTTGTGGGCTCACTCGCAATCGCAAGCGCGCAGGAAGAAGAAGCCAAGAACGCCAGCGTGCCGCAGATAAACGGCACTGTGAACGTGAAAGATGCAGCAAGGAACTTTGTCAACGAAAACGTCAAGGTATCATTCGTTGACGCCGCGGCCACCGCGCAGGCGCAGGTCGAGGGCGGCAGGGTCCTTGGCGGCCACATCGGAGTCGTGCAGGGCTACCTTGTCTACAACTTTATCGTCACAGACGCCTCAGGCGAGAACGTCTACAAGGTCATAGTCGACGTGGGGAACGGAGAGGTCCTCCACAAGAGCGACGGCCAGCAGTTCGGCGCCATGATGTTCGGCCACCGGGGCTTTGGTCCTGGCGGATTCGGGCAAGGCAAGCACTTTGGCGGCTGGGCGATGAACCCGCAGGGAATGGGCTGGAACAACTAGCCCTCTCCTAACTTTTTCTTAACGTTTTATAATGCAGCCAAACAATGCAAGGCGTGAAAGAGCGCCGCGCAAGGCTCATTCAAAATGCCGCAAAGGCAGGATGCAATGCCGTCGCAGCGTTTGAGCCTGAAAACGTGTTTTACCTGACCGGGTTCTGGGGCGAGGCCATAGCAGTCTGCACGGACGCAGGAACGAAACTGATTGCGCCCCGGCTGGAATTTTCAAGGGCAGAGCAGTCCTCTGTTGACTGCGAGGTGGTCCCGACAGAGCGCGGTAGCGAATTCCTCTCGGCCTTTGTCTCTCACATCAAGGGCAAAAAGGCCTGCGCCGACATCCAGGATTACGGTACGGTGGAACAGGTGCGCAAGCTCGGGGCCGACATTACTGTGGACACCGAGCCGTTCTTCCAGACGCGCCGGATCAAAGACGACGCCGAGATCAAAGTCATAACAAAGGCGTCGCACATTCTCGATAAACTGTACGAAGTCTGCGCCGGCGTGATAAAGGCAGGCATGTCAGAGCGCGACCTGCAGGCCCGGCTCATCTACGAGGCCATGAAGATGGGCGCAAACCCGCCGTCCTACAAATCAACGCTCAACCCGCTGATAATAGCAGGCGGCCCAAACGGGGCGCTTCCACACGCAGAAGTCACGGGCCGGAAATTCCGCAAAAAAGACATGATAGTTGTGGACCTGACTCTCAGGCACAAGGGGTACATCGCCGACGCGACGAGGACCTTTGCGCTTGGCAGGCCGGCCGAAGAAGCGGCGCGCGTATATGAAATCGTGAGAGAATCGCAAAAGGCCGGCCTTGACGCGGCAAGGGCGGGCGCGACCACCGGGCAGGTCGACGAGGCGTGCCGGGACCTGATAAGGGGGCAGGGGTACGAGAAGTACTTCATCCACTCAACAGGCCACGGAATAGGCCTTGACGTGCACGAGCCCCCCTGGCTTAGGCCAAACAGCGACGAGGTCCTGAAAGAAAGGATGGCAGTCACAGTCGAGCCCGGCATCTACCTTGCAGGCAAGTTCGGCGTCAGGATAGAGGACAGCATCATCGTGACTGCAGGCAGGCCCAAGGTCCTGAACAGGTACACAAAAGATCTGGTAGTGCTGTAGTCAGGCATCACAATAGTAATGAGCATGTAATGCCTGCTATGGCTTGTGAAAGCCGCCCTTGCGGCGATCGCCTTTGCGGCTGGAATTATTGCGATGCCGCTTTCTGCCAGCGCGCAGTCCTATGAAGAGCGGCTCTGGTTCTACCCGGAGGTCCCGACGGAAAAGAGCACCGTGGTGGCAAAGGTGTCGCTTGCGGCGCCCACGCCCTGCCACAGCGTGGAGCTGCAGGGCGTCGATATCTCGGGAAACGACATATCTGTTAATGTACAAGTCACGCCGCCTGCCGAGGGCACCGTCTGCATACAGGTCCTGAAAGGGCACACGCTTGAATACGAGATAGGCCGGCTTGACGCCAACTTGTACAACGCCCGGCTCTACGTCAACGGCGAGATGAAGACCTCGGCACAGTTTCGCGTGATTGAAGGCGACGTGGCGGTACTGGCAACAGGCAGGTATTCCGACCAGACCGGCAGCACGCTGGTGGGCGAGGTGCGAAACGAAGGGGACAGCCCGCTTGAGCTGGTCCAGGCAGACATACTCTTTTTCCGCGGAGAGGAGCTTGGGTGGAGGGAAGAGCACACCTTCATCACAATTGCGGTGCTCATGCCCGGCACGACCTCCGGCTTTAGCTTTCCGCTGCTCGACGAAACGAGCCAGAACGCAGAATACGCAGTCAGGGTTGACACGTACAGGGTCGCCGGGCCAAAGGAGTCTGCCCTACAGCTGACAGTCGAGCCCGTGCAGGACGCCGGCGCCATAAGAGGTACGGTCCACAACAGCGCAGACCTGCCCGCCACGCAGGTCAAAATAGTGTGCGCCGTCTACGACGCGCAGGGCAGAATAGTGGACTCGGTATTTGATTATACGGACCCTGTGGACATTGCAGCAGGGCAGAGCGCGGGTTTTGAGACGCCGGCAAGCAGGACTGCCGGGAATTTCACGGCAAGCTGCAACTGCGAGTCGACTGAATTTTCGGCAAGCTCGGTGCAGGTGGTGCCCGAATTCCCGGTGGCAATGCTAGTGCTGGCCGGCTCACTTGCCGGGCTTGCCTTTTACAGACTCCGCGACAAGCTCTAGGACCTTTTTTGCGGCTGCCTGCTTGCTGCCAAGAGGCACGTGGACGACTGCCTTTTCTTTGTCGACTATCCACACCTCCGTCGTGTCCGAGCCTGCTGCAGAGCCCTTCCTTGCAAGGTCGTTTGCCACCACGAGGTCGGCCTTGCACTCCTTCAGCTTTTTGAAAGCCTTTTCCACGAGCGCCGGTTCAGAATCGCCGTAGCCTGCCTTGAACGCGACCAGGAACACGCCGCTGTCTATTTTTTTCACCTCGTCGACTATTTTCCGGGTGGGGACAAGCGACAGCTTCAATCCTCCCGACCTCGTGTCTATCTTCCTGGCAGACTTGCTCGAAGGCTTGAAATCTGCAACTGCGGCTGCCATTATCAGCGCGTCGTAGCCTTGCTTCAACTCTGAAACTACCGCGTCGCGCATCTCGTCGCCAGTCCTGACCCTGATTATTCTGGAAGCGGAAGGCGTCTCCGTGCCGTGGCCGTATACAAGCGTCACCTGCGCGCCCATGCCCTCTGCCGCCCTTGCGATTGCCATTCCCATCTTGCCCGAGCTTGCGTTTGTGACGACGCGGATAGGGTCTATCTGCTCTGCCGTGCTCCCGGCAGTCACCAGAATCTTCCTTCCGGCAAGCGGTCCCGCCTTGCCAATGGCTGCAATTGTTGCCTTTAGCACTGCTTCTGGCTCGGCCACCTTGGCCTTGCCCTCTTCAATGGTGGGCTCGACAAACGTGGCGCGCTTTTTCAGCCTCTCGACGTTTTGCTGTATGAACTCGTTTCCGTACATCGCCTCGTGCATTGCCGGCGCTATTATGACAGGTATCTTTGACCCGAGCGCGACGCTCAACACCGATGTCACGGGCGTGTCGTCGATGCCGGACGCGGCCTTGCCTATCGTGTTTGCGGTGCACGGATACACGACTATCAGGTCGGACATGTTGTAGTCTGCAAGCGCGACGTGCTCGAGCCTGCCTGTAAGTCTGGTGACGACTTCGTTGCCGGTGGCCCACTCCATCATGTCTGCGTGCAGGAGCGTGGACGACGTGGACTGGCTCATGACGGCGTGCACGTCAGCGCCGTGGCGCATCAGAAGTCTTGCAAGGTCGATTGCGCGGTAGGCTGCGACGCTTCCTGTTATGCACAGCACAACCTTCTTGCCGGCAAGCTCGCTTCCGTCAGAACCCGTGATGTCCTTGGATGGATGCGCGCCCCTCATTTCTTGCGCCCCATCTTTGCCGCCTCGTTTGCATCCATGTGGAAAGTGTTCTGGTCGCCGGGGAACTTGCCTGCCTTGACTTCCTGCGCGTAGCTTGCAACTGCGTCGAGGATGGGCTTGGCAAGCTCTGCGTAGCGCTTGACGAACCTTGGCTTGATGTCCTCGTAAATCCCAAGCAGGTCGTGAAGCACGAGCACCTGCCCGTCGCACCCGGGGCCGGAGCCTATCCCTATTGTGGGCACCGACACCTTCTTTGTTATCATCTCTGCGGCCTCGCTTGCGACCATTTCAAGCACTATTGAAAACACGCCGGCGTTTTCAAGCGCCTTGGCGTCGTGGAAAAGCCGAACTGCAGCGTCTGCGGTCCTGCCCTGCAGCTTGTAGCCTTCCCAGAGCGACGACGTCTGCGGCTTTAAGCCGATGTGGCCCATGACGGGCACGCCTGCCTCCACTATCGCACTGACCTTGTCTGCTATCTCTGCGCCGCCTTCGAGCTTGACTGCGTCGCAGCCGGCTTTGATGAACCTGATGGCGTTTTCCACCGCCATGCTCGTGCTTGGCTGGTACGAGCCAAACGGCATGTCGCCCACTATCATGGCCCTCTTGGCACCCCTTGACACCGCGCCGCAGAACATCAGCATCTCTGACATTTCAACGGGCACAGTGCTTGGGTGTCCGAGCACCACCATGCCCGCGCTGTCGCCAACAAGCAGGACGTCGACTCCCGCCCTGTCGCATATCAACGACGTGGAATAGTCGTACGCTGTGAGCACCGCTATCTTCTCACTGCCCTTCATCGACGCAAGGTCGCTGACGCTGACCTTCTTTTTCTGCTGCGTCACTTTGCTCCGCTCCTTATGCTTGCGAGCGACTGGTCAAGGTTTTCCTCGTTGTCGAAAAGTTCCACAATCTGCCGCAGCGTCTTTTAGTCCTTGCCCTTCAGTGCACTTACTTTCTGCACCAGCGCCGGCATGACCCTGACGAGGTTGTCCACTATGGTGATATTTGCGGCCCTGGCGGTCCTCGAGAGCGGGTTGAGGTCTACTGTTATGACGCTCTTGCCCATCTTTGCCAGAGCCTCGGTCCTGTCGCCGTCTTCAAGCGGCACGAAAACCGTGTCAGCGACAAGTATCCCTTCCGGGTCCACGCGCCTGCGTTCGCTTGAAAGCTCGGGTATCCTGGCAGACGCTTTTTCGCCGACGCCCAGGACCTGTCTTGCTCCGTGCCTTTCAAGCTCGGCCTTTATGGCGCGCTCGCGCTCTTCTGTCCTGTAGAAAAGGTTGACCTCTATTTTCGCGCCGGTAATGTCTGCAAGTTCCACAATCTCTTTTGCGCACAGCGCTGCAGCATTGCCGTTTACAGACAGCACCGCGTTTTTTGATATCAGCAGTAGCGCCGCCGCTGCCCTGACGGCACTCTCTGCCATCTCGGTGGTCTTTTCGCCAAGCAGATAATCAAAAGCCTCGCCCCTGCCGTGCGCAATCAGGCCCTCTGCCACCACGATGTTGCGCTTGAATCCGTCGACGAGCTTTTCCCGGGTCATGAGGGACGCTGCCCTCGGGTGGTCGTCCGGTATCATCGCCTAGAGGACCCGCGCCCCTCTGCCGTCGATTCCGCAGACAAGGAGCGTGCCTTCAAATCCCTGCAGGACCTTTGCGGCCTCTCCTGCCATGCCCTCCGGAACTATTGTGAAAACCGTCTGGCCGAATAGCGCGATGCCGCACCTGAATCCCGCCGACTTTAATGCCATTACAGGGCCGGCGCACCTGCCTTTTTCAAGGCCGAGCGTCTGCGCAAACTCGAAAGACATGTCGAGGAAATCTTCGACCTTCCTTGACTCTGAAAGCCGTGCAAGCATCCTGCCGCCAAGCCCGTTTATCTCGTCCATCCTCCCCGCCAGAAACGCCTTTGTAGATATCGGCGCCATGCACAGCACGACTGCCTTGTAGCCGTCAAGCGGGACCGTGTCGACGGTGCCGACGCCGGGTGCGCCTGCGGCTCTTCGCATCTCAAAGCCGCCGGAGTACTCTGCAATCACGGTGCCAAGCCCTGTCTTGCAGGCGACCTCTGCCATGTGGGCCACCTGTGCAGCTTTTGCCATGTCAAACCCGGTGCCAAGCGCCTCGTTGAGCGCATAGCTCAGGCTGAGCGCGGCCGCGCCGCTTGAACCCAGGCCGTACCCGACTGGTATGCCTATTTCATGCTCGACCTTTACAAAGCACGGCACGTCGACGTTTCTCATGTAATAGTCGACGACCCATTGTGAGACCTCGGCCTCGCTCGGCTTTGCAGCCTTGCCGTTTATCCGGATCTTTGAGCCAGGCTTGCCGGAATAGACATAAACTGTCGTCTCGATGCCTCTGTCAATTGAAAACCCCGCGCCCCTCGACCCCCTGTAAAGCGGGTCTGTCCCCTGGCCGTGCGGGATTTCAAAAAAGCCGGTGATGTGGCCGGGCGAGAACGCCTTGGCTACAGCTAGAGGTGCCGTAACCAGTGTCGATGCCATCAGCTGTTTATAAGGCGCAGAATATATAATAATAATGTTTAATTAGTTTAAATGCCTTTATACTAGTTATGACGAGGTACGCAAGGCGCCTTCAGCAGATTGGAAGCAGCATACTTGTATCTCTGCCAAGTGAGTGGATAAAGAGCAACAAGCTGGAAAAAGGTAGCATAGTCCCGGTGGACGTCAACCGCGACAACACGCTTTCCATCTTTCCGTCAGAATCGGATGCAGAGCACACCAAGGAAGCTGCAATACAGTACTCGCCGGCGTCGATGGACTCGCTTGTAAACCAGGTCTACGGCGCCTACCTTCTGGGCTACGACGTCATCCGCGTGCGGGCGTCCGGCTCGATATCTTACGAAGACGCCGAGCGCTTCAAGCGCGCGATGCGCAAGCTCGTCGGGCTTGAAATTGTGGAAGAAGATGGCAGGAACATCACGTCGCAGTTCCTGCTTGACCCGAACACGCTTGACGCCGAAAAGATTCTGCGCCGGCTAAACTCGCTTGTCGCCGGCATGTTCCGCGAGACCATGGAGGCAATCCGCGCAAGGCAGAACACCGTGCGCAAGTCGATTGATGCACGAGACGACGAGGTGGACCGCCAGTATTTCCTACTTGTCCGGCTTATCCGGAGCGCCATGATGGACCAGAAACTTGCAGGCAAGCTCAACCTGAGCAACATCGACATACTTGACTACAGGATTGCCGCAAACCTGCTTGAAGGCGCAGGCGACTACATCGTCGACCTTGCGTCGCTCCAGAACTTTTCACACATCGACTTTATCGACAAGTTCGTGCAGGCAGGCGAGCTTGTGGAAAAGATGCAGGAAAAGGCGGTAGCCGCCTACATTGGCAAAAACAGGTCAGAATCGATTGCCGTGCTCGACCTTTACGGCAAGTTCACAGAGGTGATGAACTCGGTAAAGGCCATGTCGGCAGCAGAAAAGGGCAGGAGCGCCGAGTCGACTGTGGCAGTTCTCAACCTCACGTATTCGATGGACAGGATAGCGAAGTGCTGGGTGGACGTGGCAGATTTGGTGAAGCCGGTGCACCTGGTGGAGCCTCTGAAAAACGACTAGCCGACGATTAGGCCCTTGGGGTCTATCTCAACTTCAAAGGCGGCAAAGCCGGCGGCCTTTATTCCTGCAGCTATGCGCTCGCTGTCCTCCTTGTTTGCCGCAAGTGCTATTATCGCGCCACCGCCGCCGGCGCCGGTCATCTTGGCGCCAAGCGCGCCAGAGCGTCTTGCGACATCAATCAGCTCGTCTGCCTTTTCGTGCGACACACCCAGCCTCTCAAGCAAGAGCTGGCTCTCGTTCATGAGAACTCCAAGCTGGTCTATATTTCCAGAGCCAAGCGCCGCAAGTGCCTGGTTGCAGATGTCTTTAGCTTGCGACATCAGGCCGCCAAACGCCATCTGGTTTGCCTCCTTCAGCTTGCGCACGCTTGACACCAGCTCGCCCGTGTTGTGCTTTATGCCCGTGTCGCCTATGACAAGTGAAAGCTTGCTCTTTGCGTCCACCTTCTTGAATCCGCCGCCCCTGCTGTAGTGGATGAGCCCGCCAAACGTGCTCACGTAGCAGTCGGCGCCAGAAGAGTTCTTGTGGATTATGCGCTCAGCCTCTATTGCGCTTTCGCATATCTTTTTCTTGTCCGGCCTGCCAAGGAGCGACTCGATTGCCGCAATGGTGGCGACAAGCGAGGCCGCCGACGAGCCGAGCCCCACGCCGTAGGGGATGTCGGACTTTATCGTTATCTCGAGGCCGGTCTTTTGCTTCCTTGCGTCAAGCGCGTGCTTTGCGGCAAAATACAGGGGGTCGAGCGCGCTGCGGGCGTTCACGCCCTCTATCAGCTTGAAGGTCGAGCCCTCAAACTCGCCGGCTGCGATGTCTGACTTTATCGTGACCTTGCCTTCCCTGACCTTTCTGGCAGACACTGTTATGCGCCTGTCAATCGAAGCAAGTATCGCCGGGTTGCCGTACACGACGAAATGCTCGCCAAACAGTATTATCTTTGCCGGAGCCGACGCCCTGCCCTTCATACAAACACCACCGATGAATACCCCACCACTGCGCTTGTGTCCCCCGTAACGTCGCCGCTGGTCGCATATTTGAGCAGTTCGCCCCTCGTCGCGCCGAGGCTCTTTGCAGCCACCATTATCGACGCTATCGCCCCGTAGCCGCACGCCGACACGTCCATCCTCTCAAGGACGCTGTAGAATTTCGGGACGTTCAGCTCGAGCATCGTGCTTATCAGCTCGCTGTCCTTCTTGTGCGCAGACTCGTTTGGCTCGTAGTGCGTCAGGTCCGACGATGCTATCAGGACCGTGTCGTCGCTTTCTGCCGCCGTGTCGGCTATCGCCTTTCCAAGGTCGTAGGCCGTGTCGATGTCCTGCATCATCAGGATGACCGGAACGATGGTGAACTGGTCGCGGATGTACTGCAAGAACGGCAGCTGCACTTCAAGGCAGTGGTCGCGGCTGTGCGCCATGTCGTCAAAGTCAACTATTCCTGACCTCTTTGCCATCCCCTCAGCCCACTGACCGTTCACCTCGACCTGCCCAAGCGGCGTCTCCCACACGCCGCCTTTCATAGTGGCGACGCCGGAGCCAATGCCGTAGTGATTCGGGCCCACGATTACTGCGTTTGAAAACTCGTGCGAGGAAATCTGGTAGTACCCGTTTGCAGCAACGGCGCCAGAATACATGTAGCCTGCGTGCGGCGTCACCATGCCGTATATCTTGCGCTCAGTCAGGGAAGGCGGGGGCATGCCGGGGCCGAACTTGCGGTTGCGAAAAGACTGGTCGATGGTGGTGCGAAGCTCGGAAGGATTGGAAGGGTAAAACATGCCGGCGACTGCCGGCGGGCGTCTTGCGGGTTTTGTCAAGATATTTCCTCGACTAACTTTGTCTCAAAGTCGTCGATTGATATCTTCATCTCGCTGTCGGACTTAATCTTGCCCTGCTTCTTCAGGACTTCCCTTGCCAAAAGCCAGTAGGTGGTCGCAAGCGCCTTTCTGCCCCTGTTGTTGGCAGGGATTGTCAGGTCGACCTTTGATGTCACGTTGTCGCTGTTTGCAATCGCGATCACAGGCACGCCTGCCCTCGTCGCCTCGATGACTGCCTGCTGGTCCGCCTGCGGGTCTGTGACTACCACTATCTCCGGCTCCATGTAGCCTGGAAGCGACGGGTTGGTGAATGTGCCTGGCATGAACCTTCCGAGAATCCTTGTCGCGCCTGTCAGCTCACAGAACTTTTCCACCGGCGTCTTGCCGTATTCCCTTGCAGACGTCACTGCTACTTTTGAGATGTCGGCCCTGCCGATGAACTTGGCAGCCACGTCGATTCTTGCAAGCGTCTTGCTGATGTCAAGTATGTACAGGCCCTCGGGGTTTGCGCGCACGATAAAGGGCGCCATGAACTTCGTCTTGACCGGCGTTCCTACCCTGATTCCTGTAGAGAGTATCATCTTTTCTAAATTGTCAGTGTCAATGGACTCCTGACCTTCCGGGCTTTCAACCACGGAAGTCTCTTCTACGCTGGCCTCCTCGGCCGGCGAGGCCTGTTCGGGATCGCTCATATTGCAGGGGTCAGTTCGGCCATACCAGCTATTAAATCATACTCTGACATGCGCACAAGCTCGTTTAGCTTGGCAATGCGCTCGCCGCCTAGCACGCCCGTCTTTATCATCTTCGAGCCCGTGGCGACTGCAATGTGCGCGATGTGCGAGTCGACAGACTCGCCGGACCTGTGCGACGTTATGATGCCAATGTTGTTCTTTTTGCATTCCTTTGCAAATTCAAGCGCGTCGTAGAGACTGCCTGCCTGGTTCACCTTCAGGATTGCGCCAGAGCACGCGCCATAGCCCACCGCCTTTTTGACCATGCCCGCGTTTGTCACGAGCATGTCGTCGCCTGTCACAAGCATACCCCTGTTCTTTTTGGTCAGGACGGCCATGCTCTCAAAGTCGCCTTCGTGCACAGGGTCTTCTGCATACACCAGCTTGTAGTCTGCAATCAGCCTGTTTGCAAACTCTATCTGCTCACCCGTGTCGCGCTTTATCCCCTGCCTTGCATAATTGTAGACGTTGTTCTGCTCGTCCCAGAACGAAGAGGACGCAAAGTCTATGCCAAGGGCCATGTCCTTTCCCAGCCTGTAGCCGCAGTTTTCCACGGCCTTTTGCGCTATCTCTAGCGCCTTGTCGTTTGTCACGTTTGGCGCCCACGCCCCCTCGTCGCCCCTGCCGTACGTGAACCTGCTGTCGATGGACTCGATTACCTTTCTCGTCTCCTTGTGCAGGTTGAAATTCATCTCAAGGGCTTGGACGATGTTCTTGGCGCCGACCGGGCAGGCAAGTATCTCCTGGATGTCCGGCGTGCCGGGGCCCGCGTGCGCACCCCCGCCGATTATGTTGCCTAGCGGGAACGGAAAATGATAGGGCTTTTTCGGGTTCAGCAGCCTGAAAAGCGGCGCGCCCTTTGCCCTTGCCGCCGCGTCGACTGCAGCGATGCTGAGCGCGTACGCGACAGAGCCACCTATTTTAGAATAATTGTCTGTCTTGTCTATCCTGCGCAAAACGTCGTATACTGCCTTTGGGTCGGAAGCGTCAAGGCCGAGAAACTTGCGCCTGTTTGCGTTAAAGGCTGCAAGCGCCTTTTCCGGCCTGTTGTCGGGAAAGCTCTGCGCCTCCAGCTTGCCGACGCTAGCTCCTGAGGGCGCGCACGCCCTGCCTGAAAATTTCCTGTCAACGGTTACATCGACTTCGATTGTCTTGCTACCGCGGCTGTTGAAAATTATCCTCGCACCAAGGGATGTTATGGAAGGCAACAGTTCTTTTGCGCGGGAGGTCGTTATTTTACTCTATCTCGGTCTGTATTTCAGACATCCTGCGCCTGAGAGCCTCGTAGTAGGGGATTATCTGGTAGATTGTCTCAACGCTTGATATGAACATGCGCCTGCAGCAGTAGCGCTTGATGCCAAGCGAGTCCATGACTTTCGCCGGGTCCTCTCCTGACTTTACGCGGTCAGAGTACTGGCCGTGCTTGTCGGCTATGAGCGCGCCGCAGGTGAAACAACGCACTGGAATAAGCATCTGCAATTGCTGGCTACGCTGGCTTATAAAAACCATTGCAGCGCAAGTAATATTCAAATTAGCGGAGCAAAAGCGTGTAGTCTGGAGCGGGAGTCGCCCAGCCTGGTCAAAGGCGTAAGACTGAGGCTCTTATCCCGAAGGGGTTCGTGGGTTCAAATCCCATCTCCCGCACCATCTTACTTTTACAGTATAGGATGAAAAATGAAAAAAGAGAGAGCCTGTGCCCTACTCGACTGTGACTTTTCCGACCATCGTCGGGTGGAGCATGCAGAAGTAGTCAAAGGTTCCCTTCTTGTCGAACTTGAAGGAATACTCTTTCTTTGGCGCAAGCGTCTTTGAGTCGAACAGCTTGCCTGCGTCCTTGTCAGTAGTCTTGCCCGAAGTCACCGTGTGGATTGCCGTGTCGACGTTCTTCCAGGTGACCGTCGTTCCGGCCTTGACCTTGACCGGGGTTGGCTTGTAGGACTTGTCTTTGAGGTTTGTCGCGCCCTTGACTATCTCGACGACTGTACTTGTCGTCTTGGCTGGCGTCGTGGTGTTCTTGCTTGTGGAACTGCTCGGGGCAGAGCCGCCCGCCGCCGGAGCGTTCTTGTCTACCACTACTTTTCCGACCATCGCCGGGTGTAGCATGCAATAATAGTCAAAAGTGCCGGCAGTCTTGAACGTGAACTTGAATTCCTTCTTTGGCGCAAGCGTCTTTGAGTCAAACGCCTTGCCCGAGCTCTTGTCTGCAGTACCTTTGCCGGATGTCACCGTGTGTATTGCAGTATCAACGTTCTTCCACACTACTGTCGTGCCGGGCTGTACCTTGACAGGGTTTGGCGAGTAAGCCTTGTCCTTCAGGTTTGTCGCGCCTTTCACTATCTCTACAGTTACAGTCTTGCCTGCCTGTGCGTATGCCTCTGTAGCGGAACCAAGAGCTGAAGCAAAAACAAGTCCCGATACCAGCATGGCCGCCATAACCGCTATGGCCACCGTCCTGTTCATTACAGGCGCTATTTGAGGCAGGGGATATAATATCGTTAGTAAACATTGCTCAGTAGGATTCTTACTCGAACTTTTTCATTACCTGGTAGTGGGGCGAGGTCTTGTGCCTGTCGGTGCACTTGCTGCAGAACGATTCATAGCCGTACTTTTTGTGGCAGGAGCAGTCGCAGACCTTGTGGGCTTCCGACAACCGCCAACATGATTGCCAGATTGTTATTTAAACATAGGCGCATCATTCTTTTATTGGTGTGCTCATAATGGCTTTGCATGGACAGCCGCCTGAAGGCGCTTGAAAGAAAGCAAAAGCTGTATTCGCTTTTGAAGGATCAACACGACGCCGAGATAAAGGAGCTTATGCACTACATGTCCGCGCTGCCGGTTGTCGAGAACAACCTCGTGCGCAGCTACCTGCACACTCTTCTGAGCGACGGCCTCAGACACATCGAGTACATATCAAGCATCATGGCCGACATCGAGGGCGCCACGGGAAGCTCCATCCTGACCAAGAAGGGCATTGCGGCGTCGATGGAGGGCGAGAAGGCATCTCGAGATGCGCTGCTAAAATGCGCCGAGATGGCCGACGACCCGGAAACTGCCGCCTTGCTGAAGAGCGTGAGCGTCGACGAGGAACACCACATACGGATACTGGAGCATTTGTCAGAGCTTGTCGAGTCAGCCAAATGACTCGAGCACTTCTTTGCTGTGCCCCGCCGGCCTGACCTTTGAAAACACCCTGATTATCCTGCCCGACTTGTCGACAAGAAATGTTGTTCTTATGACGCCCATGAATTCCCTGCCCATGAAACTTTTCATCCCGTACACGCCGTACTTTTTTGCGACCTCCTTTTCAGTGTCGGCTACAAGCGGGTAGGGCATGCCCATCTTGCTTCGAAACTTGTCATGCGACTCTTCGCTGTCGGGGCTTATGCCTACTATCTCTATGCCTGCCTTTGCAAACTTGTCATAGTCCCTGCTGAATTCGGCGGCCTCTGTGGTACAGCCGGGCGTAAAGTCCTTGGGGTAGAAATACACGACCGCGTTCTTTTTGCCCTTGAGGTCCGAGAGCCGAAAGACCTTGCCCTTTGCGTCTCTCATGGAAAAATCGGGCGCGTCGCTTCCTTCAGAAATTGCAGGCATCGCCTTGTTGTAGCAGGTGAAGCGTAAAAAACTTTATTCCCTCTGCATTTATCTGCCATTGGTGTCAAGCGTCGCAATAGTCAAGCGCGCACTTGCTCACGGCGACAGTACCGCCATAATCGAAGCCGGGCGCTCCTATTCATACAGGGAGCTGTACGGGCAGTCGCTGCGCGTTACACGATTCTTGCTTTCTAAAAATGGCGGCGACCTTGCAGGCGCAAGGGTGGGATTCATCGTACCGCCGGGCTTTTCGTACGCCGCCGTCCAGTGGGGGATATGGAGCGCCGGCGGCATCGCCGTCCCGCTGACGGTGATGTACCCCAAGGCCGAGCTCGAATACATCGTCAACGACTGCAGCATCTCGACTGTTATTGCACACGACAGCCTGCGCGATAGAGTGCCATCAGTTGCAAATCTCTATTTTGTCTCTGAAGCCTCTCTCGACACAGACCTGCAATTGCCTCAAATCGACAAGGACAGGCCGGCGATGATACTGTATACGAGCGGGACGACCAGCAGGCCCAAGGGCGTCGTGACCACGCACGCCAACATAGAGAGCCAGGTGACGACGCTTGTGTGGGCGTGGGGCTGGACCAAAAACGACCATACGCTGCTTGTGCTTCCGCTGCACCACGTCCACGGGCTGGTAAACGTGCTTTCGTGCGCGCTGTGGGCCGGCGCAAAGTGCGAAGTGCTCCCGAAATTTGACGCAAAGGCCACCTGGTCTGCATTTGCGCGGGGCGAAATCACGGTGTTCATGGCAGTGCCTACAATCTATTCAAAGCTGATTGCAGAATGGGAGTCGTCGCCTGACAAAAAGACGCTGTCGGCAGGCTGCAGAAAAATGCGCCTGATGGTCTCCGGCTCTGCCGCCCTTCCAGTGTCGACGCTTGAAAAATGGAAGAAGATATCCGGCCACACGATAATGGAGAGGTACGGAATGACTGAGACGGGAATGACCCTCTCAAACCCGCTTGTAGGCGTCAGGGTGCCGGGGTCGGTAGGCTCGCCTCTTCCAGGCGTGCAGGTCAGGCTTGCCGGCGACGACGGCAAGTCTGTGCCCGAGGGCGAGCCCGGGGAAATACAGGTCAAGAGCGCCGGCGTGTTCAAGGAGTACTGGAACCGGCCCGACGCCACAAAGCAGGCGTTCACGCCAGACGAGTGGTTCTGCACTGGCGACGTGGCGGTCAGGGAAAACGATGTCTACAGGATTCTTGGGAGAAAGAGCGTCGACATCATCAAGACAGGTGGTTATAAAGTGTCGGCGCTTGAAATCGAAGAGGCGCTGCGCACGCACCCGGCAGTATCTGACTGCGCGGTGGTGGGCGTCGACGACAAGGTGTGGGGACAGAAGGTGTGCGCCGCGGTGATTGCCAAGAAGCAAATAGAGCCTACGTCCCTCAGGTCGTGGGCAAAGGAGAGGCTTGCGCCCTACAAGGTCCCGGTCGAGATAAAGATTGTTGACGAACTGCCGAGAAACGCGCTTGGCAAGCCCGTCAAGCCTGAAGTAGCCAGGATGTTCTAGCCGAACACGAATGTGTAGAACGCAAAGTTGTCAGACCGGGGGATTATCTCTATTTCGTGGACCTCTGGCTTCTCTGTCTTTGCAAGGTTGTGCATGAACGACCAGTTGATGTCGACCATGCTTGCATTCCCTTCAAGCCTTGCGTCCTTGCCAAGCTGTTCCTTTGAAAGCGGGTTGCCGTCGAGCTTTATTTCGCACCTGCCGGGCCTGCCGTCTGACGTCCCTATTATTCCATGAACCTTCCTTGCCGAGTTGTACTTCATGATTATTGCCGGGGTCTCCTTGCCTCCGGGCGCTACCTGGACCCTTTCACGCTGCCATATCCACTTTCCTCTCAGGTACACGCTGTTGTCAAAGTGCGTTCCAGAATCCACAGCAACGGCCGGCTCGTCTGGCCGGAAAGTCTGGTTGCTTCCAAACCTGCGCATGCGGGAATAGCCGACGCATATTTCAGGCGCGATGCCTGCGTAGTGCATGCCATAAGTGTCGAAGATCTCGTCGCCGGGGTTCCTGTCGTCAAAGTCCTGCGCCTTGTGGCCGGCTTCTTCGAGGAGCTCTGCTACCACCGGCTCAAACTCGGTGATGTCGCCGTAGCCGGCGTGCTCGTAGCGCACAAAGCCTTCGACGTCGATGAGCACGTGCTTTGGCCAGTACGTGTTGCCGTACGCCTCCCATGTCTTGTTTGAAGTGTCAAACGCGTTTGGCAGTTTGATGTTGTAGCGCCCAAGCGCCTTGCGTATGTTGTCGTGGTCCGTCGCAAACTCGTATTCAGCAGAGTGCGCCTGAACCACCTGCAGACTGTCGCCGTATTTTTCCTGCAGGCGCCTCAATATCGGGACCGTGCGCAGGCAGAATATGCACGTGTAAGTCCAGCAGTCAAGCACCACGACCTTGCCCCTGAGCGACTTTATCGAGAGGGGCTGCGAGTTTGCCCAGCCTGTTATCCCCTTGAAATCGGGCGCCGGCTCTGCCGGTATCAGCTGCATGGCGTTTCTGCCATGAAAACAGGATATAACTGTTAGATTTTTTAGAATGAACCGCAGAATCAAAGGCATGAAGTGCGCCGACTGCAACTGCACGCCGCAGGAATGCCTGGAATCAAGTTCTGCAACGGAATGCCCAAACTGCACGCTTGACGTATGCTGTTGCTGGCAGGCCATCCACTACAAATAGCCCGCAGTCGTTTATTGCGGCATGCCGGCGGCTATAGTTACCGGAAGCGGCAGGGGAATCGGCAAAGAAACAGCGCTTATGCTTGCGAGAAGGGGCATGGACGTCGCCGTCTGCTCGAGGACCAAGAGCGAGGTGGACAGGGCAGTCGACGAGATAAAGAAAATTCGCGCCGGCGTGCTTGGCATGAAATGCGACGTGGGCGACGCCTCTGATGCCGACAAACTTGTAGAAGCTACAGTCAAGCGGTTTGGCTCAGTCGACGTGCTTGTGAACAATGCCGGCGTTGCAATACTAAAGCAACTCGTGGACACGACGGAGCAAGAGTGGGACGAGACCATGAACTCGAACCTGAAAAGCGCGTTTCTGTGCTCAAAAGTGGTCCTTCCTTACATGCTGGAGCAAAAGTCGGGCGTGATTGTAAACGTCAGCTCGGGCGCAGGCAAGTCGGGCTTTGAAAATTTGTCGGCGTACTGCGCAAGCAAGTTTGGCATGATGGGGCTCACGGAGAGCCTCGCATGGGAGGTGGCCTCGACTAGGATAAGGGTGATGGCGATATGTCCCGGCGACGTGGACACTGCCATGCAGGAAATAGACCCTGCCTACCACAGGGCAAACAGGGCAAGGATGCTCACGGCAGGGCAGGTTGCAGAAAAGATAGTGGAGATGATCTTTGATAACAGATACCGCAACGGCCAGTCAGTAGACATTTAACAGCCGCACCTGAATAACGGCCATGCACAAGGGCAGTATAAGCGACATCAAACCCGACACTTCGATGCTCCAGTATTTCGTCGGCTCTGTGGAGATAAAGAAGATGGTGACAGAGGCGGCAAGCAAGGAAGTCGAGGCGTACCTCGTCACATTCTCAAACGGCGCAAGGACAAAGCTGCACTACCACGAGACCGACCAGGTACTGATTGCCACAAAGGGCAAGGGAATAGTGGTCCTGCAGAGCAAGGTCAAGATGGAAGGCGACAATGTTGCTAAAGTCAGCATGGACGAGTCGTTTGCGATGAGCGAGGGCGACTTTGTCTGCGTGCCTGCCTACGTGTGGCACTGGCACGGAGCAGCCAGGGGCGAGGACTTTGCGCACCTGCAGGTGAAAAAGCCCGGCAAGACTGCCTGGCTTGAAAACACATAATTTGACGGGCGCGCCCTTGCAGCACGTTGGAGAAGAGGTTTGACGTCGCAGTCATTGGGGGCGGGCCGGCGGGGCTTTCTGCGGCCTGGGCCGCGGCAAAGGCCGGCGCAAGCGTGGTGCTCTTTGAAAAGGACGAGGCCATAGCCCACAGCGTGAGGACGTCTGGCGTCAGCTGGATAGACTCGATGGACAGGCTCGGCATACCTCCGCACCTCTACAACCCTGTCTCAAGCTACCAGTTTGTCTCGCCTTCAAACGAGGTCACGATTTCAGGCTCAGCGCCAAAGTCGTGCGTGCTTGACGTGCGGGCCACCTACCAGCACCTTGCGTTCCTTGCCGCGGAAGCTGGGGCGCAGATAATGGTCAAAAGCAACGCCATCAATATTGCACGCGACGGAAACAGGGTGACAGGCGTCAGAGCAAGCACGCCTGCCGGCGACCTCGACGTCAGGTGCGCGCTCGTGATAGACGCAAGCGGCTTTTCGACTGCAGCAGGCAGGAAGGCCGGCCTTGCAGGCGAGTGGCGCCGCTACGGCGTCGGCGCCGAGTACGAGTGCTACTGCGACCACGTCGACAGCTCAATGTGGACGCTCATGGTCGGCCAACAGTATTCGGAGGCCGGCTACGCCTGGGTGTTCCCTCTCTCAAAAAACCGTGCAAGGATTGGAGTCGGCATCGGCCGGCCCGAGTCGCAGGCAGACCCTCTTGACCGGCTCCATTTCATACTTGAAAAACGGTTGAAGCCGCTTGATAGGCTTGGCAGGATACAGCCAGTCGAACTGCACTATGGATTCATCCCGAATGAAGGCGTGCGCGCAAGCTCTGTGTCTGACGGGCTGTTGCTCGTCGGCGACTCTGCTGGGCAGGCAAACCCGCTCGTGCTTGAAGGCATACGCTATGCGATAGAGTTTGGCAGGCTTGCCGGCGATATCGGAGCCCGGTCGATAGCGCAGGGCTCAACAAAAGAGTCGCTTGCAGAATACGAAAAGGCCTGGAAGGGCCGCGTCGCGTCCAAGATAACGTCTGCGCTGAAAGTGCAGTCGCGCTGGATAGGGCTCTCAGACGAGCAGTGGGACAAAGAGATAGAGATACTGCGCGACATGACCGCAGACGAGTTTCTGGACTTTATCAAGGCCGAGTTCACGGCCACAAAGATGATGAAGCTTGCGCTCCACCACCCGAAACTGGCGGCGCGGCAGCTGTTTGACATGGTCCTGAAATGAAATTTTACGCTTGCTTGGCAAATCTCGTTAAGTTTTTATATCTTCGTTAAACCAGCACAGGTGACTTGGCTGGAGAGACCGCTGCAGACTTTACTCCAATCCTTTACATGCTGGGTTTCGGTCTCGTAGCCTCTGTGCCCGCGCTCATTTTGTCAAGACTTTTGTCGCCGAGGCGCCGGTACAACCCCGTCAAGTTCCTGCCGATGGAGTGCGGACAGATGCCCACAGGCGAAGGCCGCTCGCATTTCATGATGCAGTATTACGCTTACATACTCATGTTCGTCGTCTTTGACGTCATGTCCATCTTTTTATACGCGTGGGGCTCGGCGCTTTTCAACATCCCCCGGACTGCGACGCTGCCGATAATCGCATTTCTGGGGATAATGTTTGCCGCGATGGGCTACGCGCTGTACCTTGCAGGGAGGAAGGGGATCTGGTAATGCTAGCAGGTTTTAAATACGATCAAAGAGCTGACAAGGTCAGGGAGGGGTTGCGCGCGTGAACAAGGAACTGGTAAGCCCTACCAACTTCAACGTCTTTGTGACAAAGCTCTCCGACGTGCTCGTCAGGGCGCTCGACAAGCCGCTTGGCTACGCCATAAACTGGGGAAGGGTGTGGTCGCTGTGGCCCGTGCACCTTGAGACGGCCTGTTGCAGCGTCGAGTTCGGCGCGGCTTCAAGCCCGAGGTACGACGTCGAGAGGTTCGGCATCATCGAGGCGTTCGGGTCGCTCCGCATGTGCGACCTGATAGTGGTGCAGGGGACTGTCACGAGGAAGATGGCGCCCCGGCTCAGGATGGTCTACGACCAGATGCCCGAGCCGAAATACGTCATAGCGATGGGGGCGTGCGCAATCACTGGCGGACTGTACATAGACTCGTACAACGTCCTTCCGGGAGTCGACGGCATAGTGCCAGTCGACGTGTACGTTCCGGGATGCCCGCCAAGACCGGAGACGCTTATCCAGGGCTGCATGCTGCTACAGGAAAAGATCAAAAGGTCAAAGATAAAGTAGCATGAGCAGCGATAAAGAAGAGCAGAAACAGAAGGCGGCCAAGGCCGCAGGCGCAGAAAAACCCGCAGCCAAGCCAGCGCCAACTCCAAAACCCGCAGCGCCGCCGGCAGCCAAGCCGCCAGCTGCAGCAGCGCCGCCTGCAAAGGAACCAGAGCCGCCAGCGTTTGAGAAGGGCCTTGCACAGGAGCTCGTCTCAAAGTTCGGCGACGCAGTAAAGATTGTCTACATAAAGCCGGTCAGGATAAAGGTGGAAACAGCGCCTTCAAGCATAGTCGAAGTCGCAACATACTTGCGCGACAGCATGGGCTTTGATCACGCCGAGTCTGCTTCCGGCACCGACTACCTGAAGGAAAATCACATTGAAGTCAACTACCACCTCGGCTCGTATACGCGCGAGGACCTTCTTGCACACATCATGGTGCTCACGACAAAGGCAAACCGGGACGACCCGCGCCTGCCGTCGCTTGTCCGCGTTTATCCAAGCGTCGAGTACCACGAGCGCGAGACGTTTGAGATGCTTGGCGTGTACTTTGAGGGGCACCCGAGGATGGAGCGGTTCTTGCTTCCGGAGGACTGGGCCGACATTCCGCCGCTTCGCAAGGATTTCAGGATAAAGGGGAGATAGCATGGCAACGCTTGAAGAAAAGATAGAAGAGACAAGAAGGCTGGGCCTGCAGGTGGTCAAGGAGACCGAAGAAGACCGCCTGATGACGCTGTCAATAGGCCCCCAGCATCCGGGTTCGGGCCACTTCCGCTTCACCGTCAAGGTCGACGGCGACTACATCGTCTACTGCGACCCTGACCCCGGCTACGTGCACCGTGGCGAGGAAAAGATGTGCGAGTACCGAAACGTCATCCAGAACATCCCGCACCTTGAAAGGCCGGTCATTCATGATTCAACAAACGTCACCTACTCGTACAGCCTCGCTGTCGAGGACCTGATGGGAATCCAGGTTCCGCGCAGGGGCCAGTTCATCCGCGCAATCGCGTCGGAGATGAACCGGCAGGTCTACACGCTCTACTGGCTTGCAATCTATGGCATCTTCCTTGGACACTCTACCATGTTCATGTGGCCGGCTGGCGACCGCGAGCTTTTCATCGACCTCCTCGAGAGGCTGACAGGCGCGAGGGTAACGCACGCCTACAACATCCCCGGCGGCGTGAGAAACGACATGCCGGAAGGCTTCAAGCAAAGGTGCCTCGACCACATCAACTACTTCGAGAAGCGCCTGAAAGAGTACGAGGACATTTTCTACAACATGCCGCTTTTCAGGCAGAGGACGGAAGGCGTTGCCGTCCTGTCAAAGGAGGACGCGGTGAAGCTTGGAGTCACAGGCTCGGTGCTGCGCGCTTCCGGCGTTCCCTACGACATACGCAAGGTCGAGCCCTACGACGTTTACAACGAGATTGATTTCAAAGTGCAGTACATGAAGACGGGCGACTCGTTTGCCCGCTCGTACGTCCCGTTCCTTGACATGAAAGAGTCGTGCCACATCATGCGCCAGCTTCTGGACAAGATGCCCCAGTCAGGCGAGGTCCGCACCAAGCTCCAGCCAAACCCCAAGGGGCCTGCAGGCGAGGCGTACAGGCGCGTCGAGTCCGGTCGCGGGGCGCTTGGCTATCACATCGTGAGCGATGGCACGCCAAAACCATATAGAGTGAAGATATCGGTGGGCTCGTTCCGCAACATGCTAGCCCTTCCGTTCCTGCTTGTTGGCAACAAGCTTGCAGACATGCCTGCCGTGTACTGGTCTCTGAACTACTGGCCCGTGGAGGCTGACAGGTAATGGCGTCGTACATCGAGTCGTTCAGGTTCGGCGAGTTCATTGGAAGCGTACTGTGGCTGGTATTCTGGATACTCATCATATTCTCGCTCGTAGGCCTGCCGCTCCTGTTCATCGTGCTGTTCTACGTGCCGCTGCCGCCGCTTGGCGACGAGCCGCTGACCCCGTACCTCTTCTTGACTATGATAGTCGACCCGACGCGCACTATTCCGATAATCAAGTACATGATCCACACAGACCTGTTCAGGGTGGCCGCGTTCCCCGGCTTTACCTACGCCGCGCTGTTTGCGGCAGTCACGATATTTGTGGAGCGCAAGTTCCTCGCCAAGATGCAGCTGCGCTACGGGCCGCTGTACGTCGGCAAGATAGAGGGCTGGCTCCAGCTCGCAGCCGACGGGCTAAAGCTGATATCAAAGGAGATAATCGTCCCTGCCGCGGCAGACAAGCCCATATTCTGGGCCGCGCCAATAGCGTTTGTCTCAGTCGCAGCGGCTGCAGCTGCCCTCATACCGGTGGCACCCGGCTGGGTGGTGGCCGACATCGACGTGGGCATAATCGCGGTCTTTGCGATATTCGGATTCTTCCCGCTCATTGCGCTCCTGTTCTCGTGGGCGTCAAACAGCAAGTACCCGTTCATCGGTGGCTTGCGGGCGCTGCACCAGATAATCGCATTTGAGATCCCGTTCATAATATCGGCGCTTTCAGTCGTCATACTCGCAGGAACTCTGAACCTGACGGGAATCGTCGAGTCGCAGATAGCCTCGTACTGGTTCGTGTTCTTCCTCCCGATAAGCGCATTCGTGTTCTACCTGTCGTCGCTTGCAGAGCTTGAAAGGATCCCGTTCGACCTTCCAGAGGCAGAGAGCGAGATTGTCGCAGGCTGGATAACCGAGACGTCAGGCATGATCTACGGCCTGATACAGCTTGGCACGTACCTGAAACTGTACGCGCTGGCCGCGCTGTTTGTCGTGCTGTTCCTCGGCGGCTGGTCGGGACCAATAATATTCCCGCAGGAAATCATCCCCGGCTACACCGGCGAAAAGATCTACAACCCCGTCACGCTGTCTGCCATATTCTGGTTCACGATAAAGACCTTTGGTGTGATAATGCTGATGCTTCTGCCTAGAGGTATAAGCCCGCGTATCAGGATAGACATCTTGCTTCACACAGGCTGGTACAAGCTGATAGTGTTGTCTTTCATCAACATGTTCGTCGCCCTTGCACTAATATATGGCGGCATACTTGGTCCGGAGGGGCTGCTTGTCAGATGAGTACGGCTTCTGGTTTCATCAAGGCAATCGAGTCCGGCTCAAAGCACCTCGTCATACGCCGCTTTACATTCAGATACCCTGAGCAAAAGCTGCGCTTTGTGGGCGACGGCTACCAGTTCGACCCGAAAAAAGGCGTCGGCATCGCGGGCTACCGCGGCCGGCACATACTGATGCACGACAAGTGCACCGGCTGCCAGCTGTGCGCAATCGCGTGCGAGGGAATCGCCGAGGCAATCGGCATGGTAAAGGTGGACGAGAACTGGAAGCAGAACAAGAAGAGCATCATGCCCCAGATAGACTATGGCAAGTGCGTGTTCTGTGGATTATGTGTGGACGCCTGCCCGTTTTACGCTCTTTTCATGACAAACGACTACGAGCTCTCCTCTTTCACTAAGGAGCACCTGATATACACGCCGCAGCAGCTCGAGGTCAAGCCGAAATACGACGGCAGCATCGAGCTGATAATAACGGACAGGGGAGCAACACATGGTTGACCCGATATTCGTGGGCCTTGCCGTGCTGACGGTGGGCTCTGCCATAGTGGCGCTTGATACAAAGGAGCTCATCTACGGCGCCATCGGCCTTGCGATATCGATGCTTGGAATCGCCGGCTTTTTCCTGCTTCTGGACGCGCCCTTTGTCGCGATGTTCCAGATTGCAGTGTATGTCGGCGCAGTCGCGGTGCTCATAATATTCGCAGTCATGCTCGTGCGCACCCAGGCGCTCTTTACCGTCAGGGAGGACAAGGGCAGAAAGGCCGCCGGCATAATACTGATGCTTTTCATCATGGGCGGGCTTGGAGCCACGCTTTTGATATCGGGACTGAACACGCCGGGCAGCTTTACCGCGCCGCCGGTCGACATCATGGCAATCGGCCAGGAAATGCTGACCTACTACTCGCCGACGCTGATAGTGATGGGCCTGGTGCTTGCCGGCGCAGTCATTGCAGCTCTTGCGCTTGCGCGCAGGGAGGATGTGGAGCAAAAAGATGAACGAGCTAGTTGACTTTCTCATAGTCTCAGTGGTGCTCGTCGCAGTCGGCATCTACGGGCTGGTGGTCAAGCGCAACGCCATCAGGATGCTAATTTCAATAGAGATTATCGCCAACGCAGCCAACCTCAACCTCGTGGCCTTTTCCCGGTATACAGGCAACATCCAGGGACAGGTCTTTGCGCTATTTTCAATAGCTATAGCCGCGGCCGAAGTCGCAATTGGCCTTGGTCTCATCATAGTGGCGTACAGGCTGTACAAGGAAATCGACGTGGCAGAATTCAGGAGCATGAAGGGCTGAAAGCACAATGGCAGAGTCGTTTTTCCTTTTGGCAGCGACATTCATACCCCTGCTGCTTGCGCCCGTCGCCTACTTTGTAGGCAAGAAATCAGGCGCCGGCACGGTTACCTGGTTCTCTTTCGGCGTGCTCGCAGTATCTACAGGGCTGCTGGCGCTTCCCGCGCTTGCGCTGCAGGGAGGCATGTCCGCTTACGTCGAGTCGTACCAGTGGAGCCAGTTTGGCAACTTTGGGCTGCGCCTTGACGGGCTGAGCCTGCCCTTTGCCATGATAATCTACATCCTGTGCACGGTGCTTGCAATCTACTCCAAGCCGTACATGATCCACAAGATAATGGAGGACATGCCCGGCGCAAGTCGCCACGAAAACCCCGGCCACGGCGGCCAGGTGACGCTTACTGCAGACCAGCAGAGCTACGTCAACCACCACATGGGGCTCTACTTTGCGCTATATCTCGCGTTTTCGATGGGCATGTTCGGCACCGTGCTTGCCACCAACGTCATCGAGTTCTACGTGTTCTTTGAGCTGATGCTCGTGCCCTCGTTCTTCCTAGTCGCGTTCTACGGCTACGGCGCAAGGCGCAGAATCGCCCTCATGTTCTTCTTCTGGACCCACGTCGGAGCAGTCGTCCTGCTGTTGAGCCTGCTTACCATGGGCTTTTTCGCCGGCGGCTTTGACTTTGACACGATAAGGGCAAACGCCCACCTGATACCACAGGAATGGCTTGCGCTCATCATATTCGGGCTCGTCGCAGGGCTTGGCGTAAAACTGGCCGCGTTCCTGCTTCACATCTGGCTGCCGTACGCGCACGCAGAAGCCCCGACGCCGGTGTCGGCGCTCCTGTCGCCGGCGATGATCGGCATCGGAGCCTACGGCCTGCTCAGGCTCTGGCTCGAGCTTTTGACCGGCAGCTACGAGCAGTACAGCCTCTACATCAACATGTGGGGCCTTGCGACCATAATCTACGGAGGCGCCATGGCGCTGATGCAGGACGACATCAAGAAAGTCCTCGCTTACTCTTCAATCAGCCAGATGGGCTACATCCTGTTCGGCCTCGGCTCCGAGAGCGTGCTTGGCATCACGGGCGCTACCATGCTCTACGTGACGCACGGGCTTGGCAAAGCTGTGCTCTTCATGATGGCCGGCTCTATCATACTCCAGACCGGCACAAGGAGCATGAGCAAGCTGGGAGGCCTTGCTGGCAAGATGCCATACACCGCTGTCATTGCAATGATAGGCGCGCTCACGATAATGGGCGTCCCGCCTACAAGCGGCTTTATGGCAGAGTGGACCATGTTCAACGGCGTCCTGCAAACAGCTGCAAACGACGGCGACTGGTTCAGGAGCGCGATGTTCGGCTTTGGCATCATGGGCACCATCCTGACTTCTGCCTACATACTCTGGATGATAAAGCGCATCTTCTTTGGCAAGATACCCGAAGAGATGGCGCACGTAAAGGAGGCAAGCCCGTACGTGACTGCCACGATGGCGGCTTTTGCCGCGCTCTCGCTCATAATAGGCGTCTACCCAGACCTGTTCCTGGCTCCTGTCTCGGACTATGTCCAGGGCATGTTTGCCGACTACCCCGGCGTGCTCCCGATACCCGAAGGGTCGGGCCTGATAGAGCCGGCAGAAGGAAGCTCGGTGGGGCTTGAAGAAGGTTTGTCCGTTGGAGCGGAGGCCGGAGGGAATCACTGATGGTGACAGAGTTTTTCGACGCTATCAACGTCTGGCTGATATGGATACTGCCGTTTGCCGGCGCCGCCATAATCCCTGCGATAGCCAAGGGGAGCAAGAGCGCTCGCAACTACATAGCCGTGGGCTTTGCGCTTGCAAGCGCCGCGTCGGCTGCGACTCTGATACCGACGGCCCTTGCCGGCCACGAAGTGCACAGCCAGGTGTCGTGGATATCCGCGCTTGACCTGAAGGCAGGCGTGCTTGCCGACCCGCTGGCAATAATCATGACCAACCTGGTCGCCTGGATCTCTTTCCTCATCATGGTATACTCGCTTGGCTACATGCACGGCGACCGCGATCTTACGCGGTACTGGTTTTTCATGCTCTTCTTCATAGGCTCGATGCAGCTTATCGTCATATCGGACAACCTGCTCATGGTCTTCTTTGGGTGGGAGGGCGTGGGCCTTGCGTCGTATGCGCTCATCGGGTTCTGGTACCACGACAGGAAGAAGGACTACGTCGGAGTCGAGGGCCACCGCGCAGGCGGAATAGCAATGTGGACCGCGCCGACTCACGCCGGCATGAAGGCGTTCCTCATGACAAAGGCAGGCGACGTGATGATGCTTGCCGGCATGTTCTTGATATTTGCCTATGCAGGCACGTTCGGGTTCAAGGAGCTCCTTGCCGACCAAGGCTGGGCGCAGGCGATGGCTGCAGAGAACCTGCTCGTCCCTGCAGCGGTTTTGTTGTTTGGCGGCGCAGTTGGAAAATCGGCGCAGTTCCCGCTCAACGAGTGGCTCCTTGAGGCCATGACCGGCCCGACTTCTGTTTCAGCATTGATACACGCTGCGACGATGGTAAAGGCCGGCGTCTTCCTCGTTGCGAGGATAGGCCCGCTGTTCTTTGCGCTCTCGGCGCTCAACACGGGCCAGTTCTTTGAAGTGGTCGCATGGACGGGCGCGATAACCGCGTTCCTGCTTGCAACCCAGGCGCTTGTAAGCCCCGAGATAAAGAAGGTGCTCGCCTATTCCACGGGCTCCCAGATAGGCTACATGATGATGGCCCTTGGCATCGCCGGCATCTCACTAAACTACGTCGACGGCTACACCGCTGGCTTTTTCCACCTGATGAGCCACGCCATGTTCAAGGCATCGCTGTTCATGGGCGCAGGTGCAGTACTGCATACGGTGCATTCCCGCTTTATGACTGACATGGGCGGCCTGAAAAAGTACATGCCCAAGACGTACATGTTCATGCTGCTCGCTGCGTTGTCATTGGCAGGCGCCCCGCTCTTCACGTCGGGATTCTGGAGCAAGGACGCCATATTTGCAGCAGTGCTCGAGTCAGGATACTCGCAGGCGATGCCGCTCTTTATCATGGCAGTAGTAGTCGCAGTCATGACCGCGTTCTACACCTTCAGGATGATAGGCATGACCTTCTTTGGCGGCAAGAGCAAGCACGTCGAAAAGATAGAGCACGAGGGCCACCACGTCCACGAGGTGGGCGCGGTCATGTGGGTGCCCTTTGGCATACTTGCGGTTGCGACTATAATAGTGGGCGTCTCGGGCTTTTTGTTCGAAGAACAGTTGCACCACCTGTTCGAGGAATATCTGGGCGAGTCGTTTGGCATCCACGAAGCAGCGCCTGCGACAGAGCGCGTGTTCCTCAACCTGAACCCGGTGGCAGCAGCCGCGTCGTTTGGCGCGTTCGGAGTCGGGGCGGCGCTTGGCTACGTGTTCTACATCGCACGCAAAGCCGACCCTGCGGCAATTGGCAGGAACATCGTCACCCGCGGAATCTGGACCTTCCTCTACAACAGGTGGTACCTGAACACCGCGCTTTACTGGGGCGGAGTCATCGGGCCTATGGCGATATACCGCTTCATCTGGCGCTACTTTGAAAGCACTATAATCGACGGCATCAACCCTGCGTTCCAGGGCGCCATGACGTACATGTCGAGGTGGGTCAAGGGCAGCCAGACTGGAATTACCCAGACGTACCTGTTCGTGTTCGGGGCCGGCATCCTGATAGTGGTGATGCTCCTCCTCTTGTAGGGTGATAGAAATGGTGGACCTGACATCTACTCCAATACTCGTGACGGTGATACTGGGCGTGGTAGGCCTTGCCATACCCGCCATTGACGCCGGCAGGCGCGAGCGCGGCATCGACAGGAACAAGCTGTACAGCGCAATAGCGTTTGGCGCGCTCGCAGTCGCCATGGGCATAGTCATCTTCAAGGTGTTCACCGGCGAGGTGCTACCTGCTGTCGCGTTCTCCGAAGGGGTGCTCGTGGACGACCTGTTCGGCTCGTTCTTTGCAATCGCCCTGTTGCTAGTGTCGCTCATGATGACCGCGTCGTCGTGGAACTACTGGAAGGGGCGCAGCAACCCGGCGGCGTACTACTCGCTCATCCTGCTTTCAAGCATCGGCATGGTGCTCATAGCGTATTCCACGGACCTTGTGATGCTGCTTGTCGCGTGGGAATTGATGTCACTTCCTACTTATGCGCTTGCAGGCTTTGCCAAGCGCGACCCCGTGTCAAACGAGGCAGCAATAAAGTATTTCATGTTCGGCGCGCTCTCGTCGGCGCTCATCGTCTTTGCGATAGGACTTGTCTACGGCATGACAGGCACCACTAACATCGGCGACTCTGTCAGGGCAATGACAAACCTCGACGCGTCGATGATGCCCGTCGGGCTTCTTGCAGTAGCACTGTTCATCGCGGGCTTTGGCTTCAAGATGGGCCTCGTGCCTTTCCACATGTGGCTCCCGGACGCCTACGAGGGCTCGCCTGCGACCATCGGCGGGCTTTTGGCCGCAGGAACAAAGAAGGCTGGCTTTGCAGCCGCGCTTCGAGTCATCGTGCTCGGCATGTTTGCCTTAAACGCCGACTGGACGCTCACTCTTGCGATACTTGCGGTCTTTACGATGACGATTGGCAACATCGGTGCGATAATGCAGAGGAGCGTGCCGAGGATACTTGCCTACTCGTCGATTGCGCAGGCAGGGTACATCATGATAGGCATCGCACTTGCGCCCTATTCGGACCAGGCGCTTTCAGGCTCGCTCTTCCACATCATCAACCACGCAGTCATGAAGTCTGCGGGATTCATCGCAGTCGCCGCAGTAGCGGTGGGGCTTTCCGCGTACAGCCTCGAAAAGTACCGCGGCCTTGCAAAGCGCATGCCGATAACAGCTATAGTGCTTTCGATTTCACTGCTCTCGCTTGCAGGCGTGCCTCCGCTCAACGGATTCTGGAGCAAGCTGGTGCTCTTTGGCGCTGCTATAAACGCCGGCCCGCTTGTAGAGTGGGGCCCGTGGCTTGCAATCGCGGGAGTTCTGAACAGCGCGCTCTCGCTTGGCTACTACGCCTGGATAATGAGAAAGATGTACATGGAAGAGGGGCCGGACATGAGCAAAGTCAAAGAACCGCGCGCAATAGTGGCGGTGCTCGTGTTTGCACTCGTGTTCATGGTGGGCTTTGGCATCTGGCACGCTCCGTTGCTGGAATTTGCGTCGCAGGCCGTTCCCGACCTGAGCTTTATGAGCGGTGCTGCGCCCGGGCCTCTTGGCAGGTAGATTATTAGTCCAGACTGCGAACTAGTACCGTGTCAGAGCCTGTCACTGTAATCGTAACCAGAACTGCCAAGGCCGGCAAGCTGGCCGAGTTTGAGCGGTGGATGGAAGGCATCATCCACGCCGCCATGCAGTTTGAGGGCTTTATGGGCATAAACGTGATTAGGCCACAGGACCCCACCCGGCCAGAGTACGTCATCATCTTCCGCTTTGACACCTACGAGAACCTGGCAAAGTGGGAAAACTCTGAAGTGCGCCGGGAATGGGCGGAGAAGAGCCGTGCAGTGGTCGAAGGCGAGGCCAAAATAGAGCGCAGGACAGGCCTGGAATTCTGGTTCACGCCAAGGCCGGGCTTGCCGGCGCCGCCGAGGCACAAGATGGCAATCGTGCTCGTCGCGGTCCTCTCGTCGCTTCTGGCAACAGTGGTGCCCCTGATTCAACTTGCGATGCAGGACCTGCACCCTGCCCTAAGGCTCGTCATAGGCGTCGCAATAATGGTGCTCCTCATGACATACGTCGTGATGCCAGCTGTCACCAGAATCTTGCGTCCGTGGCTGTACAAGAAAGAATTTCTCTAGATCTGCACCGACGCAAGGTCGGTCAAAAGCTCAAGGTGGCGCACGGTGCTTCCTGCGCCGCGCACCTTTTTCAGCTCCTCCTTTGCCTTTGCAGAGTACGACTTGTACAGCTTTTCCATCCTGTCCACAAACTCTGCTGACTTGTCGTTCTGCTTTACAAGCATGTTGAACAGCTTGTCCTCGTTGTTCCAGTCTATCAAGTCGTCGTGTATCTGGTACGCGACGCCCAGGAGCTGGCCGAAAGACGTCATTGCGCGCACCTGCTCCTCGGTGCCCTCGCCCAGGATGGCGCCTATTCTTGCCGACGCCCGAAAGAGCGACGCGGTCTTGTGCTCCAGCACCTTGATGTAGTCGTCCTCGGTTATCTGCGGGGCCTTGTTGAGGCGTATCTCCATCATCTCGCCCTCGCTCATGCGCGTGGCCGCGTTTGAAAGCTCGTTTACCACAAGCGGGTTTTTCAGCTTCGAGCCGATGTCAAGTATGACCCCGAGCACGAAATCAGCGGTCAGTATGCTGCTGTTGTAGCCGTATTTCACATGAAAAGACGGCTTGCCCCTGCGCGTGTTCTCCTCGTCGATGATGTCGTCGTGGATTATGGATTCAGTGTGCAGGAGCTCGATTGCCGAAGCTGCCATGTACGAGTCGCCGTTTGCCTTCTTGCCGGAAATGGCTTCAGCCGACAGCACAAGGATGAGCGGCCTTATGCGCTTGCCGCCCTCGCAGGCGTAGCGCAGTGGCGCGTGGAACTCGGACCACGAGTAGAGGTCAAGCTCGCGCTTTAGCGCGTCCTCGATGTGGGCGAGGTACTCGCCGCAAAAGTCAGTCAACGGGTTGGCCTCTATGTTTCTCCTGCCCAAAAGCCAGCTTCTTCCTTGAGGGTAGTCCATTCCGTGACCATATTAATTTACTGCTTGGCAGGAAAAGTGCCCAGGAAAGGTCATTTCAAGTTAGCCCTTGAACCCGACCATCGTGTCGGTGTTCAGCAGGTTCCCGAGCCCTCTTATCGCAGATATCGCGGCGGTGAATTTCTCGACAGAATCTGACTCTATCTTGGCTACAAGCTGGTACGTCTTGTCCAGCTTGTATGCGTACGAAACAGCCGGCACCTCTCTAATCTTTTTCAAGAGCTCGTCTTGCCGGCCTTCAACACACTCGATGAACATGAACCCTACCGGTATCAACCCAGCCGTGTAGAAATCTCATCGAATTTTAGTGCTTCTAAGGAAATGGTGCTCCGGCCGGGATTTGAACCCGGGATCTGCGACTCGAAAGGCCACAATGCTTGACCGGACTACACCACCGGAGCACTTGCGATTTGAGCGTTCCTGTTCACATAAAATCCTTACCTTTGAAAACGTTTTATTACGGCGCCTGAATTGTGTACCGCATGGAAAACAGTCTTGTCGAGAGGATCGACGCCGAGGTTGAAAAGCGCAGCCTGCTAAAGCACCCGTTCTACCAGATGTGGTCGGAGGGCAAGCTTACAGTCGATCACCTGCAGGGCTACTCCAAGGAATACTTCCAGCTCGTAAAGGCAGTCCCAACCTTTGTCCAGAACATCGCGTCTTTCAACACCGACGCTACCATTGCCCCGGAAATAGAGGGCAACATGAAGGAGGAGTCGGAGCACGTCGAGCCGTGGACCCGGTTTGCAAGAGCCCTGGGCGTCCCGCTTGACGAGCTGACAAACTATGCCGGCGCTTCCAAAACAAACGAGGCTGTGGCGAAAATCATGGCGCTCTCAAGGGGCTCGTTTGAAGAGGCAGTGGCAGCAATGTACGCCTTCGAGTCTGAACTGCCAAAGATAAGCCGGAGCAAGATAGATGGCCTTGTAAAGTTCTACGGCCTTGACGGCAAGGACGCGCTGAACTACTTTGAGATCCATGAAGAGGCCGACATCCGACACGCGCAGACCTGGCGCAGCATACTGGCCTCGCTTCCCGCAGACAGGCAGGAAAGGGCGTTTGCCGCGGCGGTCGAGTCGCTCAAGGCGCAAAACCTTCTGCTTGATTCGGTGCAGGAAAAATACGTCGGCGTCTATTGCTGAACAAACCTTTATACATACTAGTCAGAATTTTTGCATTGCGTGGGCCCATAGCTCAGCCTGGTTAGAGCGACCGGCTCATAACCGGTCGGCCAAGGGTCCGAATCCCTTTGGGCCCACCATTGTCCACGCTTCCTAATGGCGCTTCTCTACCCTTACAAAACTGTCAAGTATCTTCTGGGCGTTCTGCGGCTGGGCCCGGAGCACTTCCCTCATTATGGTCTGCACCTGTTCAAGGTTGTAGTAATACTCGCCTTTCTTGAACCAGATGTCGCCTTTGAGGTTGAAAAGCTCGTGGACTTGCACGCAGAAAAATCAGGGCCGCTATTTATTGTCATGATCACTTTTCTCCATCCTGAAAATCCGCCCGGTTCCACATCAGAGAAACTTTATCCTGAGCGACTTTATCCTCCTGACATGGCCGTCGCCCTTCTTGCCCTCTCCAGCCTCTTTTACGAAATTGAAGGTGAACCTGCCCCGCAAGGTGGTCCCGCGCTCAAACGTGACCAGAGCGGTTGTTTCGTCGTCGCTGCCGTCTTCAAACCTGATATCACGCTTTAGACCGGCATTTGCCATGAGGACAATCTTGAGAAAGCTCTCTATTGCCTCCTTGCCGCGCAGCCCTTCTTTCTCGTTGCTGAAAGGCTCGTACACCACCGGCTCGTCGTCGGTAAACAGGTCGAGGATGCCGTCTGCATCCTTCTTTGTTATCAGGTCAAAATAGCGGCGGACTGTCTCCTGCCCCGTCAGCATTGACTCTACACCTGTCTCCTAGGTGCCATCCTGAAGAATACACCGCGACGCGACGGATTGTTTTATTCTATTTAAGGAGGGTGTGTACAGTGCACGGCAAGAATTGGGAGCCCGCGTCTAGTGTCGAATGCAGGTCTGCCATGCAGTGTACACGCGCTGCTTAAGTGCAATGAGACGCAAGCCGGCAGAGTAGGCAGATAGACATGGTGCAACTGGCCCTGCCCCGCGGCTCTCTTCTCCCAATGGCCGGCCGCTCTATGTGGGCAGGGCCCTCCACCTCGACTGTCCTGGGATGTGCAAACTTTGTTGTCTGAGTTTTGCAGGCAGGTCCTCGAGCTTGACCCCGGCATAAGGTTTGCAGGAGTCGCCAACAAAAATGGCCGGCTTGCAGCCGCGCGGTACCGCAAGGGCGTGGTTCCGCTGCTAGACAAGAGCCGGCTAGAGCTCTCAGTCGTCCAGTCGGCAATCAGGTTCAATACAAGGGAAAGCTTTGAGCAGGAGCTTGGAAAGGCGCTTTATACGATAACGACCTATGAAAGAGTGAAGCGGGCCACCGTCCCCATCCACGACGACAAGAAAAGGCTGCTCTTGGTTTCGTTTGACATAACTGCAAGGCCGGGTCCCATCATAAGAAAAAAGATACTGCCGCTCATAGAAGAAAAACTCCGCGGGGCCTGATTTTGCAACGCACTGTACACTTGGTGGATAAATAATCAGCTGCACAATCGCATGGCGATGGGCAGAATAAACGGCGAAAACGTCGCAGGCGCGGCGTTCCTTGTCTTTTCAGGACTGTTTCTTGCGGCAAGCATGGTAAACCCCGTGATCGCCTCTGTGAGGGTGGTCTTTTACGTGCTGGTCGCGGCAGGCATAGCTCTCCTGTTCCTTGGCTACAGGACCTACCGGCACGAGCAGCAGGTCGCAGTGATAGAATGATTTTAAAATGCACTGAAATTCCTTGCAGAGAATTACAATGCAGTCTCACTTTTTATTAACATGCTCCCGGGCAAGCCCTGACATGTCCATCGAAGTTGTAAAAGCTTATGATGAAGTCGTCGCGCAGCTGCAGGAAAGACACAGAAACGTCGACCCGTTCCTGCTGTTAAAATCGTCGATGCTCACGCGCAAATACCCCCAAGAGAAAAAGCAGAGGTTCTGGCTGAGCGTCCAGTACCAGCACGATGCAAGCGAGGAAGAGGTATCGCGCAGGATACAGCACATGGTCGGCCTGATACCTGTAAGCCACGGCCACGGGCGCTATGAGATAGTGCTTCAGACCGGTCTTGACACCGTGCTTGCGATGGCGAGCCTTGACGGCATCGACACTGTCGCAGGCGAGGTCTACCCGAACGCGTACGGCTAGTCGTCTTCTCTGCGCGTCACGCCTATCACAAGAAAGTCGCGCAGCTCCAGGTCCACGCGCTTGCCTATCAGGGGCCTGAGCTTGCCGAGGTTTACTTCTTTTTCGCACTCATAGTCTTCCTCCACGGATCTGCGGAGGATCCTTACAGTCTTGCTTTTTGCGTCGACTGAAACCAGCCTGCCTCTTGCGCCTGAAAGTATCATGCGTCATGCGCTGGAAGAGCCGGAATAAAGCCTTAACAGATGTGAAGGGAAAAATGCAATGCAGTGTACACCCGCAACTTATATTGTACCTTCCGGCGGAAGAGGTAATGGTTTGGCTAAGACGTACGACACACTACCTCTTCATGGTGGTGGTGGCAGTCAACGGAACACTGCTGACCATCAACACAGGAGACTACCTGTTCTACACAGACTGGATGTGGACATCCTTCGTGGTATTCTCAGTCGGCCAATCTACGATGCTTTTGGTCGGTGCGATATACTACATGCTGTTCACAGGCGTACCAGGAACGGCCACGTACTATGCAACCATCATAACCATCTACACGTGGGTTGCAAAGGGCGCGTGGTTTGCGCTGGGCTACCCATACGACTTCATCGTATCGCCTGTGTGGATACCATCCGCGATGCTGTTGGACCTCACGTACTGGGCGACAAGACGCAACAAGCACGCTGCCATACTCATTGGCGGTTCGCTGGTTGGCCTATCCTTCCCGCTGTTCAACATGGTCAACCTGCTACTGGTGCGCGACCCGCTTGAGGTAGCCTTCAAGTATCCGAGACCGACGCTGCCAGCGTACATGACGCCTATAGAGCCCCAGGTAGGTAAGTTCTACAACTCGCCTGTCGCTCTGGGATCTGGAGCTGG
>NZ_JACAEH010000029.1 GCF_013388945.1 Nitrososphaera sp.
AAGGCTCTTTCCCACCTTTGCGGGGTTTATGTCAAAAGCCGAGACGATACTGATGCTAGACGGCCTGAAGCCGGCGACCTTCTGGTGCCAGAGGCCGACGGTGTTTTTCGGGTTGCTGTAATAGTCGACGCCCTGCACAAACGTGGCGCCCACGTTGCCGACGCCTATAACGGCAACTCTGATATCTGCCATTTGACACGCAATAAAGTCTGTGAGGATTTAATCTTTTGCCGGTTTGGACACCGGGCCCTGGCGGACCTTCATGTCTATCTTGGATATCATGTCAGAAAGCACCGACTTGTTGGCGTTCAGGTACTCCTGGCCCTTGTCCCGGAGGCGTATCTGCGCAAGCCTCAGGTCGCGGTGCTCGTCAAAGAACTGCTCTATCATGGCGCTTCCGTGCTTTGCCGGGTTTATCAGCTCGTCAAAGCACTTCTTTGTCGCCTCAAGGTCGCCCTTTTCGACTGCCTCCCTCGCCCTTCCCAATACGTCGCTGATGTCCTTGAGCTGCTGCATGGGGGCAGACACTTCCTTCCTGCCAAGCAGGCCGACCTTTTTCGTGCTGCCGACCTTGTCCGCTATCTCCTTTGTGAGCTCGTAGTATTCTTCCATGCCGGTGATGTTGCGCTTTTCGCGCCGGGTGAGCAGCCCTTTCATGGACAGGCGCATTATCGCGTCCTCGACTTCGACCTTGTCGATTCCAGTCACCCAGACTATCTTGCCGACATAGTCGTAGCCCTGCCTTATCGATTCAAGCACGACGACTTCGATAATCCTTCTGAAACCTTCCTCCGCTCTTGCGTTTTCAAAGTCTCTGTCTTTTACGGCTTTGCGGGCGTTCTGGATGTCAATCTCAATCGAGCGCTTGAGCGCCTCGAGGCCCTCGTCGACCTTGCCTGTGAGCGTCATGTAGCAGGCCTTGTTGTACCACGACATGCCGTCGTTGGGGTTGATGTCTATTGCCTTTTCGCAGCACTCGATTGCCTTTTCGTAGTTCTTCATCTTGTAGTATGCAAGCCCCTTGAGGTTCCAGGCGTCGGCGTTGTTGACGTCTATTTCAAGCGCCTTGTCGTACGCCGCGACTGCTACCGTGTACTCGCCGAGGTGGAAATGCGCATAGCCTTTCTTGACCCAGGCATCCACGTACTGCGGGTCCAGCCTGAGGGCAAGCTCGAAGCTCCTGATGGCGTCAAGCATCTTGTCGTTTGACATGTGGTTGACGCCCTTTTTGTAGAGGTCGCGCTTTTGAAAGTCAGTATCGGTAAAATTCTGCCTTTCTTGCACGTCGGAAGGGCGCTCATCCTCGTTGCCCCCGAAGAACCTGCCCATAAGAAAGCTGACCCGCTTCGAGGATAAATAGATTATGATACAAGTCCGCACAGTCGAGGCATTATTATACGCGCCAGCCCATACCCTGTGCATGTCACAGGGCGGCACGCCAGACAAGATAGAATTCAAGATGCTCGACTACGAAAGCGTCGGCGACGACACGGTCACTTTCAAGCTGGAGGACGGCACGGTGGTAAAGGTGAAAGTGTCGCTTGAAAGGGTGGGTATTGCGACGAACTACCGCAACCCTGACGGCACGCCGCACTACGCGGTAAACAGCGCGGTCAAGCTGTACGTCATCCCTGCCGACAGGCGCTTTACCATGCCAAAGAACCAGGTTGCGGGCGCAAAGCCCGACAGGCAGACGCCAAGCCACATCACCTAAACTTTAAATCACTTTCAAAAAGTACGTCCAATGTGAAGGGGCCGGTACTGGTAAAGCTCGGCGGGTCTGTTATCACGTTCAAGGACAGGCCGCTTGCTGCCAACATCGAGGCAATAGACAGGATATCCTCTGTCCTTGCAGGCGTCTCGCCGCTTGTCGTTGTCCATGGCGGGGGCTCTTTTGGTCACTACTGGTCCGTGAAATACGACATGCACACCAAGCCTGCTGCCTACGACCCGCACGGCGTGTCTGTCGTGCACGAGTCGATGGTTGCGCTCAACCAGGTAATAGTCAATTCGATGATAAAGGCGGGGTCAAACCCCTACGCGCTTGCGCCGCCCGTCTTCACGTCCGGCCACAGGCCGCTTCCTTCAAAGATAAAGGAGATAGGCGCGATGGCGCAGGCCGGGATGACTCCTGTCACCTATGGCGACGTGGTGCACATGGGCGGCAAAAAGTACTCTATACTTTCAGGCGACGCGCTGATGTCGATGCTCGCAAGGGCTTTGAGGCCTTCAAAGGTGATATTTGCCACAAACGTGGACGGCATATACCGGGACATGAAGGCAAAGGAGCTTGTTTCTGAGATGCGCCCTGACGGCAAGGTCGAGTTCTCTGACGTGCTTGCAGACGTCACGGGGGGCATGCAGCGCAAGGTAAGGGAAGCATTTAAGATTGCATCCCTTGGAATGGATGTAATGATGGTAAACGGGCTCGTTCCTGAGCGCATCGCAGAGGCCGCAGGCGGCAAGACGCCTGTAGGCACGCTCGTGAGGGGGCGCAGGTAGGTGCCAGACACCTCAGAAGTGCCCTCCGACATCGAGGTGATAAAGCAGCGCAAGAAGGACGGCATAGAGATACCGCTCAACAAGGACGTCCAGGCCCGCGCGACGTCCACGTACCTGGAATACGTGAAACTGGTCCACAACGCGCTTCCGGAGATAGACTATGACGACATCGACCTTTCGACGACTTTTCTCGGGCACAGGTTCTCGGCGCCTTTGATAATCGACTCGATGACGGGGGGCACCGACGAGGCTACCGTGATAAACGGCAGGCTGGGCGAGCTTGCGCAGAAATACGGCCTTGGCATGGGGCTTGGCAGCCAGCGCGCCGGCCTGAAAAGCGAGGAACTTGCAGCCACGTATTCTATAGCAAGAAAGAACGCACCCGGCGCGTTTCTCATCGCAAACATCGGCGGTGCGCAGCTTGCAAAGGGCCTGACAATAGACGAGGCAAGAAAGATAGTCAAGATGATAGGCGCAAACGCGCTTGTAGTCCACCTGAACCCGCTGCAGGAGCTTGTACAGCCGGAGGGCGAGCCCCGGTACAGGGGAGTCCTTGACAAGATATCCGAGCTTGTAAAAAGCATGGACGTGCCTGTCATAGTAAAGGAAGTTGGCGCCGGCATTTCGCGTGAAGCCGCGATCAGGCTGGAGATGGCCGGCGTGTCTGCGATAAACGTCGCAGGGGCCGGAGGCACCAGCTGGGCAGGTGTCGAAAAACTTCGCGCAGACATGGTGAAGGATAGGGCAAAGGCGCGCCTCGGAGAGGTGTTCTGGGACTGGGGCATACCTACTGCTGCAAGCCTGGTACAGGTGAGGCGCGCAGTCAAACTTCCGCTCATTGCGTCGGGAGGCCTTAGAAACGGCCTTGAGGTGGCAAAGTGCGTGGCGCTTGGCGCAAGCATGGCTGCGATGGCATACCCCTTCCTGAAGGCCGCAGCCAAGTCAAAGGAGTCGCTTTTCGAGTTTGCCGACACCGTGCTTGCCGAGCTAAAGAGCACGATGTTCCTTGTGGGCGCGCAGAACGTCCGGTCACTTGCAAGTTCAAGATATATATTGACAGGGCCGCTAGCAGAGGAGGTCGGTCGCGGATGAAGGCAAGCAGCGCAAAAAACGAGCTTGAAGCATGCGCGTCGTCCGTAAACGAGTTTCTTATTTCGCACCTTGCAGGCAGGCCAAAGGAGCTGTACCAGGCGTCGTCGCACTACATCCGCTCAGGCGGCAAGCGCCTCCGGCCGTTCATGGTGATAAAGGGCTGCGAGCTCTTGGGAGGCGACATCAGGCGCGCGCTGCCCGGCGCGGCCGCGGTGGAACTTGTGCACAACTTCACGCTGGTGCACGACGACATCATGGACAACGACGAGATGAGACACGGCGTCGCGACGGTCCACCGGCAGTTCGGGCTTCCGCTTGCAATCCTCGGAGGCGACGTGCTGTTCTCAAAGGCCTTTGAAATTCTTGCAATTGAGGGAAAGAAGGTCGGCATCGCCGATTCTGCCATAACAGAGATGTCCGGGAAACTTGCAAACGCGTGCACGGTCATCTGCGAGGGCCAGGTCACGGACATCGACTTTGCGTCAAACACCAAGTTTCCGAGTGAAGCGCAGTACATCGACATGATAGGCAAAAAGACAGCCGCGCTCTTTGAAGTGTCGTGCGCGCTGGGCGCGCTATCCGCGCCAGAGTACACGGCGCGGGACGTGTCAAACCTCTCCTCATTTGGGCGCAACGTGGGCGTGGCATTCCAGCTCGTGGACGACCTGATAGGCGCAATAGGTGATCCCAAGGTAACGGGCAAGGCAGCAGGAAACGACATCCGTGAGGGCAAAAAGACGCTGCCCATCCTTCTTGCGATAAAGAGGGCAAAAGGCGCAAACAAGGAAAAGATAATGAATGTTTTCGGCTCCAAGACGGCGACTTCTGCCGAGATAAAGGACGCTGTAAAGGCCGTGTCTGACATGGGCGTGGACGAGGATGTGAGGAGCTCTGCAAGGGAGCACATGAACAGGGCCCTTGCCTCGCTTGAGGAGTACGGCGACGCGCCTGCGCGGCGCTCACTCGAGTTTGCCGCGAATTTCATAGTGGGCAGGAGTCTTTGAGTTGCCGCTTGACAGCGAGGCCGAGAGTCTTGTCAGGGTAGTCGCGCTGAAAAACGCGCTCGACCACGGTGGCAAGGCGCAGCTGGACGCCGTGATGTCAAAACTCCTGGGCTCAAGGCCTGACTTGCGCTCATCTATAAAGTCGCTCATACCTGACATCAAGGCACTAGTAGCGTCTGTAAACGCGATGTCTGCTGCGGATCAGAAAAAAACGCTTGAAGAAATCGCGCCAGGCGAGCTTGTCGCAAAAAAGCAGGTCGAACAAAAGTCGCCGCTTCCGCCGCTTGAAGGGGCAGAGCATGGCAAGGTCGTTACAAGGTTCCCGCCGGAGCCAAACGGCTACCCGCACATTGGTCACGCCAAGGCGGCGATAATCGACGAGGAGTACGCCCGCATGTACGGCGGCAAGCTGATACTGCGCTTTGACGACACGAACCCTCTCAAGGAAAAGCTGGAGTACTACGAGGCGATAGCAGAGGGCCTGGAGTGGCTTGGAGTAAAGCCCGATATCGTAAAGAACACCTCCGACGACATCGCAATCCTGCACGACTATGGCAAGAGGCTTGTCAATTCGGGCGGCGCATACGTGTGCACCTGCAGCCAGGACAGGGTGCGCGACCTTCGCGCAAAGGGGCTTGCGTGCGAGTGTAGGGCCGACGGCGTCGACGTCGCCGGGCGCCTGGAAAAGATGTTTGCCGGCTCGTACGAGCAGAACGAGGCCATCATCAGGTTCAAAGGCGACATGGCAGACCCAAACACTGCTATGCGCGACCCGGCGCTTTTTCGGATTATCGAAGGCGACCACCCAAAGGTGGGGAAAAAGGTCCGGGTCTGGCCCACTTATGATTTTGCAGCGCCACTTGAAGACAGCCTTGACGGCGTGACGCACGCAATGCGCACCAAGGAATACGAGCTCCGCAACGCGCTCTACTTTGCAATACTTGACAGGCTGGGCCTGCGCAAGCCGGCGATGATAGAGTTCTCCCGGCTTGAATTCGAGGGCATGCCCGTCTCAAAGAGGAAGATAAGGCCGCTCATCGACAGCGGGACGATAAAGAGCTGGGACGACCCGCGCCTGCCGACGCTATCTGCGTTCAAGAGGCGCGGATTTGTTCCTGAAGCAATACGCAAGTTCGTGCTCTCGCTGGGGCTGACTCTTGCAGAGACAAAGCCGCCGTTTGAGGCGCTCGAGGCGTTCAACCGCAAGATAATAGACCCCAGGTGCATGAGGCTTTACTTTGTGCGCGACCCTGTCGAGGTCCGCGTCGAGGGCGCAAAGGAAATGCAAGTCACGCTAAAGAACCACCCTACCGACCCGTCGCTTGGAAGCAGGAAGGTGAGAGTTGCAGACAGGCTTTTCATGGCAGGCGACGACGCGCAGAACCTCAAGGAAGGCGACGAGCTGCGCCTCATAGAACTTTACAACATCAAGGTGGCCGGCCTTGAGAGGCAGGACGGCAGGGTGCGCGCCGTGAGGGCGGTGATGGGAGGCGACGAGATCCGCCAGTCGATGCCAAAGGTGCAGTGGATTGCAAAGAATGATATAGTTGAGTTTCAGGTTATGATTCCTAAAGCGCTGTATGCGGGCGAGGAATACAACCCAGACAGCCTCGAAGTCGCCAAAGGCGGCGTCGAGTCGTTTGCAGCGGCCCTTGCGCCTGGTGCCCAGGTGCAGTTCGTCAGGTTCGGGTTCTGCCGGATTGACAGGAGCAACACAGCGATACTTACGCACAGGTAAGGACAATGAAGATAGCGAGAATCAACGATTCCAAGTTCAAAGAGACGTACGCGCTTGTGTCTGAAGACGGCAAGCGCCTTGTCACCCGGCACGAAATACAGGAGCAGACCGGGATCCCCGTGCCGCCGAGCATCAAGGATTTCATGTTCAAGGGCTGGCTTGCCGAAGTCGCCGGCGCAAAGGACAAACTGCACTTTTCGCACAAGGTCGACGGCGCAGAACTTCTAGTCCCGATACCAAACCCTCCAAAGATAATCTGCCTTGCGTTCAACTACTACGACCACGCCCGAGATGCAGGGTTGACGCCTTCTGACGAGCCGGTGATATTCATGAAGCCCCGGACCGCGCTCAACAAGCCTTTCAGCGACGTCATCTGCCCCGCGTTTGTGACGAGGCTCGACTACGAGGCCGAGCTTGCAGTGGTGATAGGCAAGGACACCAAGCACGTGTCAGAAGAAGAGGCGCTTGACAGCGTGTTTGGCTACATGATATTGCACGACGTGTCTGCGCGCGACATACAGTTCAAGGACAAGCAGTTTACGCGCGGAAAGGGCATAGACACCTTTGCGCCCTGCGGTCCGTGGATAACCACAAAGGACGAGGTGCCCGACCCGCAGAACCTGCACATCACGACAAAGGTGAACAACGAGACGAGGCAGGACTCGTCGTCAAGCAACATGGTGCTTTCAATAAAGCGCATAATATCTGCGCTCAGCAGGACAATGACGCTTGAGCCCGGCGACATCATTTCTACCGGCACGCCTGCAGGCGTTGCGATGTCGATGAAGGAGCCCCGCTACCTGAAAAACGGCGACATCGTGGAGATATCGATAGAAAAGCTCGGAACTATAAAGCACAAAATAGTCTTCAAGTGACGTTTATATCAAAACACGTAGTGCTCTTTGGCATGGCGCGGACAGTTGCCGCAAAGACGTTCATGTCGCGCATGAACGAAGGCAGGGGCTCATGGCTTGCAGACAAGCAGATTCTTGCTGCCTGCGAAGAATTCTTTAAAGAAAACGGCTACACCGGCGTGGACCGCGACGTCGTGTTTGCCGGCCACACCAACTTTGTGTCGCCCCTCGTTGCCTCAAGCGAACTGCAGACAATCGCGACGATTGTCAGGCCGCAGATAAAGTACGACATGGGGTTTCTGGGCTCGCTTGAATCGATCCTTTACGACGTAATAGACAACCACGACAGGGCTACCCTGATGCTTGCGACAGATTCTCTGTCGTATTTTCCGATAATCCAGACAGAGGAGATTGGCGTAGAGATAGAGAACCTGATGGACGAGGGCATGCTCCTGCTTTTCGTCAACGGCAGGGGCTCGCACGCGCTCTTTGACGAATTTGAAAAACTGGCAACGCCCGTGCAGCTGCCCGATTGATCATTTCTTGTCAAGGCCGGCCTGCCTCGACAGCCTTGCGACCTCGCCTTCCATTATGCGCCCGTAGCGCTCCCAGGCTTCCGACATCCTGCCCCTAGTGTTTGCCAGCTGTATCGAGACGTTCAGGGCGTCAAGGCACGTCTCAAGCGAGCGCTCGGTGGCAAAGTCGTTCATTGCCCTGTCAAACTTGGCGACCAGCTTGCGCTGCTCGTCGCCCAGCTCGTTTATCGCCTTTTCAAGATCGTCAACGTCGTCAGAACCGTCACGCCTGAACCAGCCTGCCATACATTCGTTCATGCGATTACACACTAATTAGTCGTTTTCCTACATCTTCGGACATTCATGCATAACGTCTTTTTTTGAGCGTGCATAAATGCATAAAATGAGCACGGCTATGCATAAAACGCCGTTTTGCGCGCCGAACTTGTATTAAAGAACTAATTCAGCTCGCTCACTTTTTATGTTAAATTAGTTCTTTTAGGCAAGAGCCGGCCATTGAAAGGCCATGTCTGGGCAGAAAGGCGAGATGCAAGTTGAAATCGAAACCCGGCGCGCCAAGGTAATGGCGCTCCACAGCAAGGGGATCACCCAGGATGAGATGGCAAAGGAGCTCGGGGTGGACCAGGCCACTGTCAGCCGCGACCTGCAGGAGATGCGCAAGCAGTCAAAAAAAGTGGTGGAGCAGCAGGTAACAGACGAGGCGCTATTCGAGTTTTCTAGGTGGATGGCCGGCCTTGACCAGATGACCAGGGTGGCATGGAAGATGGCTGAGAACGAGAACTCGTCTGCAATTGAAAAGCTTAGGTCGCTCGAGTTCCTGCGGGACTGCTACAACGCGAGGCTGCGGATGCTCATAGGAACAAACGACGACAGCAACAGCGCGCAAAGCCACGTATTCAAGATGAGACATGAAAGCTATGTGTACGAGCCGGATTTCCATTTCAGGCGGGAAAAGAACTAGTCAGGCTGTCACTAGGCTCCGCGAACCTTTCTTAGTATTAGGTCCTTTTTTGTACTTTGCGCATGACATTAGATAATTAATTGCGCCTTCGCTACCTGATTCATACGGACGCAAGTGTAACAATGTATTTATTATACGGAAAATGATTCTTGGGAGTAATGGTAGTTGACAACAAGGGCAAGATCACCTACCTGCAAGTGATCAAGGAGGATCTTGCTGTATTCAAGATAACTCCCGAGAACGGCCAGATCCCGGACTTCAAGGCCGGGCAGTTTTTGACCATCGGGACTAATGTGCCCAGCGAGGGCAAGATTATCCGGCGCGCCTACTCCATCGCGTCGCCACCGGAGCAAAAGAAATACTGGGAGCTTTATATCCGCTGGGTCAAAAAGCCGGTCCCCGGCAGGCTGACTACGCAGCTGTTCAACATGAAGGAAGGCGACGATATCCTCTGGGTCAAGCCCACAGGCATTTTCACGATAAACGAAAAGATGCACGACGGAAGCCCGGACAACAGGAGGATGGTGCTAATAGGCGGTGGAACCGGCCTTGCGCCCTTTGTGTCGTACTCGGGCCACCTGCACGCGACAGGGAGCAAGCGCGAGATTGTTGTCCTGCACGGCGCAAGCTATGTCGATGAGCTTGGCTACCGCGACTACCTCTCGACGCTTGAAGAGGAGAGCCTGGACAAGGGCAAGGACAAGTGGAACTTCCGCTACCGCGCAAGCATCTCAAGGCCGCAGGAGTGGTTCAACAGGACCTGGAACGGCCAGAAGGGCAGGGTCGAGTCGTTCTTGCGTCCAAAGGCTGGCAAGGACCTATCGCCGCTTGAAGAGCTCGTGGGAGAGAAGGTCACGCCGGAGAACACGTCGTTTTACATCTGCGGCTGGCAGGGGACCGTCGACGGCGCGCTGGACTACCTTATCCCCAAGGGATTCGTGACAGAGCGCAACAAGCGCAAGGACGGATCGTACGACATCAAGTTCGAGTCGTACGGCTAGTCTTAAGCCTTATATTCGGACGGAAGGCAAAAAAGCGCATGAAATTCGAGTACGAAGAATTTGGCACGGTAGAAGACGTTTTTCTCTACCTCACGTCGGTCGCGCCCTACGGCAAGCAGGTGATGCCTGTCAGCTCGTACAAGGGCTACATATTCTCGCTGATCCCGCTCAGCCCGCTGACAGGCGAGGTGCTGATGATGGTCTACACAAAAGGCAAGCTCGAGCCCGGCCTTGTGGAGTTTGACGTTTCAACTAAAAAGTTCCGCACGGTTTCGGCAATAGAGCGCGCCGACAAGAATTACTTTATCGTGCTCACGCCCAAGTCTGCGACGCTTGCAGACGAGGCGATAAAGAGCCTCTCTTAGAGTTTCTTTGGCAACGGCGCAGTGACAGAGCGCTTGTTGCTGTAACGTGCGATGATGTCCTCTGGCACCTGGCCTGCGAACAGCTCCTTCGAAAGGCCGCGGAGGTACTTCATTATTGCCCACGTGCCTGCCTTTATCAATAGCGCCATGAACACCTTCATCATGGGACCATAGGACTTGTTCCTGATGATGATGGGTATGATGTCGTCTATCACGCGCAGGTTGTGCTCCCAGCACTTCCAGAACAGCGTGAACTGGGCCTCGTTGAGGTTGCCAAAGTGCATCGAGTTCTTCTCGGAAAAGTCCTGGTAGAGCAGTGGCGCAACAATGCCGCGCATGTTGGTCTGCTTGAAATCCTCGATGAGGTCGATAGTGTACTGCGTCTCGTCCGGCGTCTCGTCGGGCCAGCCGATAATGAGCGTGAGCGCAGGGAACCACCTGTTCTGATTGAGGATCTTGCATCCTTCTCTTACTACCGTTCCCCACTCGTCGGGCTGGAACGGCTTTGTCTTGACTCCAAGGTGCTTCTTGACCATGCGAGGCGCAACAGTCTCGATGCCGAGGTTGGTGGCAAGCCACCTGCCGCTTCCGACGTTCATCTCGTTTATCTCTGACATCTTCTTTATCAGGTCAGGCGACGACGCGACTGCCGAAAGAGTCATGTGGGTTGTTCCGACAAAGCGCGCGCCCGTGGACTTTAGCCCTGACCAGAGCTCGGTGATTGCGTCTGCGTTGGGAATAAAGTCCTTGTTGTCGCAGCCATACAGCAGCATCTCGTCTGACTGGAGCCAGATAGAGTCAAAGCCATAGTCGAGGTTCAGCTTCGCTTCCTGCTTCAGCCTGTCGAGCGTAAAGTCCTTCTTGGTCCTCTTGTTCACGTCGCAAAAGTCGCACCCGCGGCCGCACCCGCGCATGGCCTCTATGAGCGAGTTTACCGTCGGACCCTGCATCATGGGCACGTTGTCTATGTTTCTCACAAACGTGTGCAAAAGCTCTGGCGCGTCGCCGGCCTCAAGGTCGTGGAACAGATCAAGTGCAAGCTCGTCGGCCTCGCCGATGACGACGGTGTCGATGCCGTGTATCTTCATCCTGTCCGGCTTGGCTAATTCCCACGAGCCGTTGCCTCCGACGACCACTTTAAAGTTGTACTTTTTCTTGAGCTGGATGATGGAAGCGCACATCTTCTTGAACTTCATGGCGACGTAGGAAAGTTTCTCTGGCGACATGGTTGTGGTAACAGGCGCCATACCGAGCGGGTCCATCACGTTAATGCCGACCACCTTTGTGTCCGGGCCTATAGACTTTTCAAGCATCTCGGGGTGTGCCAGAAATATTTCGTCGCGTTTGTACTCTTTCAAGAGCGCGCCCTCTATCCTGCGAAGGCCGCACTGCGCGACTTCGACCCCGCCTGTCGCAGGATCAGTCTTGACCGACGGACAGAACAGCTTGTCAAAGACAAATTCAGGCACGAGCTCATAAGGTCCGCAGGCGATGAAGCCGTAAAGGAAATTGCCCCTGTAGTTTGTCATCAGGGAGCGGTCTGCAGTAAGAACTATCCTCTTGCCACCGGAAGCTACCATTGCGTTGTACCGTATTCGTTTTCGCTTGGCTATAAATAAACCTATTACTCCGTTCTCCACTCGGTTATTTAGTAGAGGCCCTTTCTGTGGCCCCGGTCAAGTATCTGCCTGAGCTTTGCGTGGTCAAGGAGCGAGAACGCGTCCTTGAGAGTCGCCCACGTGAAATCCGCGTGCTCCTCTGATATCCTCACGTCTTTTGTTGGTGTCGTCGCAAAGTAGAACCTCACCTCTTTTTCAGACCTCATGCCGTCGCCCTTGAAAAACGAGTAGGTTATCTTGCCGATGTAGGACTGGATGTCAAGGTCCTTGATGCCTGTCTCTTCCATCACTTCGCGGACAAGGGTCTGGATTTCAGTCTCGCCGCGCTCCTTGTGGCCCTGGGGAAAGCCCCAGAACCCGCGCCTGTTGCGCAGGAGCAGAAATTCCGCGGTCTTGCTGTCCGGCGACCTGTGCTTTATCACCGCGCCGACAGACTGTTCGTTTACCACTTTGGTTACTGCTAATCAAAAATGGGCGCTCAATAATAACGGTAACGCTTGGTCATGTCGAATACTTGGTATTCTTCTTGGCATCGACTGGGAGGATTAGCGTCAGTCTCACGTTCCCCTTCATCGCTTCACCTGCCAAGCCTTTTGAACGGCAAGACACCGTGCCGCTATCACGGCTTGAGCTTGACCATTGCCCTTGGGTTTTGCGCCTTGTCACCGGCAACGCCCAACCCGCCCACATCAGACTGCTTGCGCAGTCCTCATCGACTGATGGCTCTGATTCCTGTATTCTCTATCTATCA
>NZ_JACAEH010000010.1 GCF_013388945.1 Nitrososphaera sp.
AAGGTGGGAAAGAGCCTTGCCCAGGTGGCCATAGAGAGCGCGGCAAAATACCACCAGGTAAGGGACGGCAAGGTCGTAGTGAGCCCGGGCATCGCGCTTGACAGCCACGACGCCGACAAGGCGACGACTGTTTCTGCATCTGATTTTGCAAAGGCCCTTGAAGATTCAGAGCCGGATGTTGTCCTGAACCTGATATCGTCCGGGATGGACAGGACTTCTGCAGAGTATGCAAAAGTGGCGCTCAAGGCAGGGGCGGCGTTTGTAAACGCGACTCCAGCCAAGATAGCCAACTCTGTGCTTGCAGCCAGATTCGCACAGAAAAAGCTGGTGCTTGCCGGCGACGACCTGCTGAGCCAGTTTGGCGGAACAGCATTCCACAAGGGCATGATAGACTTTATGGTAGAGCGCGGCGTGCACGTCTCAAAAAGTTATCAATTAGACGTCGGCGGGAGCGAGGAGACGAAAAAGACGATGGACGAGCGCATAAAGATGCTCAAGAGGGGAATGAAGACAAGTTCCATCGGCCTTGAAGCCCCGTACAGGTTCGAGTCAGTCGCAGGAACGACTGAATACACCGACTTTCTTGGCGACTCGCGCAACAGCTACTACTGGATGTCAAGCGACGGATTCCTTGGTGCAAAAATAATCATGGACCTGACTCTCAGGACAAGCGACGGCGCAAACGCCGGAAACGTGCTCCTTGACGTCGCAAGGGCCGCAAAGGCGCGGGGCAACGTGAAAAAGATAGTAGAAGCGATAAACGCGTACGGCTTCAAGAACCCGCCCAGGAAGGCAAAGATAAGGCAGGCCTACGCGGGCTTTGTGCAGATGTTCTGCTGAGGCCAACAATCTATTAATACCGAGGCATCGGAGCTAGCCTCATGGCCAAGATATTCTCCGACACCAGCGAGAAAGAGATCACAAGAACCATAGCCCAGATGTTCAACGAGACCATGAACGAGTATGTCGATTCTGATGTCATAATCATAGGCGCAGGACCTGCGGGGCTGACCGCAGGCCGCGAGCTTGCAAGGGCAGGCGTGCGCACCCTTATCGTCGAGCAGAACAACTACATCGGCGGCGGATACTGGGTCGGCGGGTACATGATGAACCCGGTGACCGTAAGGGCGCCGGCGCAGAAAGTCTGGGACGAGCTCGGAGTTCCCTATCGCAAGATATCTGACGGCCTTTATGCGACATGGGGCCCGCACGCGTGCTCGAAGCTGATAGCAGCGGCGTGTGACGCCGGCGTGCGCTTTTTGCAGCTGACAAAGTTTGACGACCTGGTGTTGAAGGAGACTCCGAACCAGCCAAAGACCAAACGCGTAGCAGGCGTGGTGGTCAACTGGATGCCAGTTTCGGCGCTTCCAAGGAACATCACATGCGTGGACCCTGTCGCCCTTGAGAGCAAGATAGTCATAGACGCTTCAGGCCACGACTCGGTTGCGGTCAGGCGCCTGATGGACAGAGGGTACGTAAAGTGGAAGGGCATGGACCCGATGTGGGTGGAAGGAAGCGAGGACAACGTCGTGAACGCCACCGGCGAGGTCTTCCCGGGCCTTATCGCAGCAGGCATGTCGGTGACTGAAACCCACGGCCTGCCGAGGATGGGCCCGACGTTTGGAGCGATGCTTCTTTCAGGAAGAAAGGCGGCAGAAGTGGCGCTTGGCAAGCTGAAGGAGATGCCAAACCCGCCGAGGCTCAAGGCAAAGTAAAATACGCTCCCTCCCTTTTCCTTTTTGTTGGATTTTTCCCGCGCCCACTTTTACCGCACACCTTCGATCGACACTGAGAGAGTGGCGTCCGGCGTCCTGGAAATATTCCCAAAATGCAAGATTGACGCAAGAAAGCCAGTCGTTCTGCCTGCAGAGCAGGCAATGATTTCATACATTGCACAGCCTTTCCACGCACAGCCAAAGGTGCAGAAGGACTTTGACCTGTACGGCAAGAGCGTCAGGCTGTACGACGGCTTCCAGCTGCAGCAGATCTTTGCGCAGGCGATTCCTGAAAAGGAAAAAAGTCTTGATCACCTGCACATCATTTTCACAGACCTGCTTGCGTGTACGTTTTCAGAGGACGACTGGCGCTACCATGTCCGGACAGTCATCTGCGGCACGCCTTCCATAATCTCGGTGCCGGGAATAGTCGAGGCGCCGGCAAAGCCGAGGGAGTTTTACTTTGGCCTCAGCTTTGGCCTTGACGCCGAGTCTGCAAAGAAAAGCGTCCGGGGCAGGTTCGTAGACTACGGCGACGAAAGGATTGTTGACGCGGCGACAAACTTTGCACTGCAGGCTATGTTCTTTTTCCTGACAGAAGGCGAGCCGTTCTGCGACGACAGCACTTGCAGGCTGTTCAACGCGCACTGGTAGGAGGATCTGATAAGGACGCTGAAAAACCCGGCGCTTTGCAGGAAGCACAGGCAGGTCGCAGATAAATTCAACAGCCGGCTTGCAAGAATGTAAAGCGCACAACTACAGCCAGAGCAGGTAGGATTTTTTGCGAAATGGCCTTCCAATGTCTGAAAATAATCATGAAAATACACTACAGGATAACCGTCCGAACAAATTATTAAGAGGTTGAGGGATTTCCGGCTTGGCGCACCTTGTCCGAGACTAGCAATCATCGCGATGTTATCATCATAGGTTCGGGTCCTGCAGGCTACACTGCAGGCATCTACACTTCCCGCGCCAGGCTTTCGGTCCTGATAATATCAGGCACTCTTCCAGGCGGCCAGCTGATGACGACAAGCGAGGTGGAAAACTATCCCGGCTTTCCAACAGGCATATTCGGGCCGGAGCTCATGATGAACATGCGCCAGCAGGCCGAGCGCTTTGGGGCCGCGATTGTCGACGACGAAGTGATAAAGGTCGACTTTAAAAAGAGGCCGTTTACGATAACAACCCACGCCGAGACCTACACCGCCGACGCGGTCATCATCGCCACAGGAGCGTCGCCACGCAAGATAGGCATTTCAGGCGAGCAAAAGTACGGCGGCCGCGGCGTGTCGTACTGCGCCACGTGCGACGGGCCGTTCTTCCGCGGTGAGGACATCGTGGTAGTAGGGGGCGGCGACACGGCTGTCGAGGAAGCCACGTTCCTGACAAAGTTTGGCAAGTCGGTGAGAATAGTCCACAGGCGCGATTCTCTGCGCGCAAGCAAGATAATGGCAGAAAAGGCGCTTGCAAACCCCAAGATCAAGTTTTCCTGGAACAGCGTTGTCACCGACATCACCGGCGACAAGAAAGTGTCTGCAGTAACGATAAAGGACACAAACACCGGCAAGGAGAGCAAGATTACAGCGGGCGGCATATTCGTGGCGATAGGCCACGAGCCCAACACCGCGGTTTTCAGGGGGCACCTGGACCTTGACGACAAGGGCTACATGGTACTCAAGGACCACACCCGCACAAGCGTGGAAGGAGTGTTTGCAGCAGGCGACGTGCACGACCACCGCTACAGGCAGGCCGTTACCGCCGCAGGGTTTGGCTGCATGGCAGCAATAGACGTAGAAAGATGGCTGTCAGAGCAGAGGCACGGAAACTAGTTCAGGCTGATCTTGCAATTTCGACTACAACATACTGTTTTAGATCTGATTGATGTTTTCTGGCAATGATTTCATTGACAAGCCAATCCTTCTTGATATCACCAACGATATTTTCATAGATAGAATCGATTGGAATCTTACACAGATTATCGATGTTTTTGTGTTCGTTCTTGGCAGCACGGTCAAAATGTTTCTTGCTTAGGTAGAAGTCTAGTTTGATTGACACGAAACCTTCAGCAAGCACCGCCCGTAGCATGCTCAGGTTGTAATTCGGCAATTGTTCTCTTATCGCTTCGAGAAGCTTGTTGCTAAACTCATTCCTTCTTTCCCTATCAATTTTTGAGCCCCAAGTGACAGGTTCCATATCAACTATAATTTGTGGAAGAATAATGTCTGCCATCGTACAGCAGAAGTGCATACAAACTCTTAAAGTTAAAGAAAAGCTAGTTCAGGCTGTAAGCAAGTTTTGACATGTGCTTGGCGTTTGCAAGCGCGCTGTCGTATTCCTGCTCCGTGAATATACCTTCCCTGACGTAGAGGCTCTTGAACTTGCGCCCGTCGTCTGCGAAAATCCCGACCACGACGCCTGCGTCTATCTTTTCAGCGGCTTTCAGCATCCCGGCCATGACAGAGCCTGACGATGGTCCGACCAGCAGCCCTTCCTTCTTGGCAAGCATTTTTGCCGCGTCAAACGAGTCCTTGTTTGTCGCGGTGAACCATTCGTCGACCACGGACTCGCGCCTCTTGAATAGCTCGGGCATTGCAGATTCCTCAAAGTTCCTCAGCCCCTGCAAAAGGTGGTTTGGCTGCGCCTGCACGGCGATGACTTTGACGCGCGGGTTCTTTTCCTTCAGGTAGGTCGCAGTCCCGGTTATGGTGCCTCCCGTGCCGGTGCCTGCAAGAAAGTGCGTCACGGTGCCGTTTGTCTGCTTCCAGATTTCAGGCCCCGTGCTTTCATAGTGCGCAAGAAAGTTGGCGTCGTTCTCGTACTGGTTTGGCATGTAGTAAATGTCAGGACGCGGCTTTGATATCGCCTTTGCAAGGGCGATGCTCTGGTCAGTCCCCGAGCCTACGCGCGGGCACAGGTCGTCTGACGTCTCGTGCAAAGTCGCGCCAAGGTGCCTCAGGATGGCCTTTGTCTCGTCGCTCACCTTCTCAGGTATCACAATCTCGACCTTGTATCCAAGAGCCCTTGCGATGCCCGTGAGCGCGATGCCAGTGTTGCCCGACGTGGGCTCGATGATTATGCTCTTGTCTTTCTTCAAAAGCCCGCGCTTTTCTGCGTCTTTAATCATCCAGTACGCCGCGCGGTCCTTGACGGAACCAAACGGGTTGTGCCATTCAAGTTTTGCAAAGAACTTGACGTTCTTTGTCGCAAACGACTTGAGCTCAAGAAGCGGGGTCTGTCCTATTCGCTGGACGACGTCAGGGCTTGCTACCGCGGTCATTTTATTTCGCCTTCTTTATTATGAATTCGAGGTCCTTTCCGTTCTTGTTTAGCGCCACGAGCTGGTGGCCGTTGCGGTTGACCCACCTTGAAATGTCCGTTTCAGACTCGGGGTCGTCGGCGACTATCTTTAGCACGTCGCCTATTGACAGCCTCTCTATCTCCATCTTGGTGCGGAAGACAGGCTCCGGGCAGTAAAGCCCCCTCACGTCAATTGACTTTGTCGGGGTAACGGTGCTCATGCTAAACAGCATATTTTGACAACGGCGTTATATTAACCCTTTTTAGGATGCCTGAAAAGGTCATTTTTCTTGGGCCGGACGAGAGGCTTTGCAGAAGCCCGGTCATCTTTATCGAACTTCAGCCCCCTGACTATTGCAACGGGCACGCCGTCGGACTTGTTCATGACAAGCTCTGCCGCCGACGCTATTTCGTCTGCAACCGCTATCTCTGTCACGTGCAGTTTGCGGCCAAACATGTCCTTCTTGCCGATGTAGCTCTTTATCGGGCGCAGGCCGGCCACCCCGATTGCGACGTTCACCTGGCCTTCCCGGAACGGCCTGCCAAAAGTATCTGTTATTATCACTGCAACATCTTTGCCTGTCTTTTTCAGAAATAGCGCGTGGAGTTTTTTCGCGGACGCGTCCGGGTCTTTTGGCAGCAACACGGCGCTGTCCCTGCCTGCAAGGTTGCTCTGGTCAACTCCGGAATTTGCGCAGACAAGCCCGTGCCTTGTCTCTGTGATTATTATCCCGTTTTGTATCTTGACCACCTCTTTTGACTCCTGCAGTATCAGCTCGACTATCCTCGGGTCCTTGCGCAGCTGCAGGGCAAGTTTTCGCGCCCTCTGTGAGGGTTTTACGCTGTCAAGGTCGACCACCCTGCCTTCGGCTTTTGACACTATTTTCTGTGCGATGACGACCACGTCGGCGCCTGCCAGTTCCACACGGCTTTCGGCAAGCGCGCCAAGTATGATGCCATCAAGCCTGCTGCCGGCAACAATGTCGCCGGCGACCCTTACCGGGATTACCTCCATGACTTGCACTTGGTGATGCAAGGGCATAGAAAAACCAAGCTGCTCTTTAGCGCGCTATCGGCAGTCTTTTATATTAGCCGTACAGACTGAAAAAAGTGCGCGCGCCAAAGGGCAAGCACGGCGACCAGCTTATCGACGGCGCTGTTTTAAGAGGAGTGATAGAACGGGGCCTTGCAGTCATCGGCGCTTCCGCGCTCAGGGCGCTATTCCACGACCTCGAGTTTGGCGGAATCATGCTCGAGCAGGGCAAAGCCTACTCCCTGAAAGACCTCAGCAGGGCGCTTGCGAGCCTTTTTGGCGCCGAAGCCACTGAAATAATGATGGACAGGATACGCCGCGAGCTTGCCAGGCAGGGCTAGGTCTGCACCGTGAAAACAACAGTGTTGCCTGTCGCGCTGAACTTGGCTGGCTTGGTTGTCAGCGACTCGAAGGTGTACTCGAACAGCTTGGCAAGGTAGAGCGACCATTTCTTGCTCATGTCGTGCTGTATGACAAACGAGTGCTCTCCGTCCTTTACGTTGTGATGGTACGGAAAGCCTGACGCCCTGACCCACGACTCGGTCACTTCAAGGAAGGAGTCGAGGTCGAACTTGCGCCTCATGATGTAGGTGATGTCCGCCATCTCCGTCTGGGCTATGAGCTTGGCTATCTCGGCAATCTCCTCTTCGGTGAACCTGTCGAGTATCTTTACAAGTAGCGCTTTAGGAAAGGAGACGAGGCCTGCCTTGCCGGCGGTCGCGGAAAAGTCCACGTGCTGGTTGAATATCTGGTTTGCAAGCGTGTTCAGACTGATCTCCTTGTTCTCCGACTCACTTTTCAGGCTGTCAAGGGTATCCTTTTCAAGCCTGAAGGTGATGCCTTCGGTCTTTCTTGGAGCCTTGCCCAATGCTCACCCGTATTATGGTGTGCATGTCTAATAAATTGCACTGTAGTTATTTGATTGCAAACCGGTGCACAGGAGGTCGGATACATGCGGTATGTTGCAGAGAATTCCTGCTACTGATATAATTCGACACCAAACGTAAATTCATGAACGGCAGAGAGGATGAGGCAGGACCGGTTCTTGAAAGGCCTCAACTGGGCTTTGACCATTCAAGGGTCTGGCAGTCAGCCCTCTCGTCCCTGGAGCAGGTGCTTGGCAGGGACACCACGGCGGCGCTTTGTTTTCACATTTCCACACAGTCAGGCATGCCGGTCGGCAGGCTGTTGATCGAGGACCCGGAAGGGTTCAGGCAGACGATGCTCTCGATCCTTCAGGGCGACGTTGACGTTATACTGAAAAGAGTTGCGTACAGCACGTACGCCGAGTTTGGGCTAGAACGCAAGGATCCGTCGTTTGTCAAAGTCATACATGATCTGGTGAAGAAAAGATGAGCCACGCCTTTGTAAGGTACGCGGAAAGGGAATTTGACGGCCTCTGCCGCAGGGTCTGCGAGATGGATGACGGCATACTCGCCGTCGTCATATCGGAAGGAAGCGAACTTGTCGGCACCTGTCTCAGGAAGGGATTCCCTGTGCCTTCAAAGCAAAAACTGGCAACCATGCTCCTGCAGGCCGAAATAGTATTCAGCATAGCTAGGGCTTCCGAGGATTTTCACGGCAAGGCAAGGCATGCGATTTTGCGCTATGCCAACCTCGACGAGCACCTGTTTCCCATTTCTGCAGAAGACAGGCGGATGATGATAGTGTCCACAAGGCCCGAGGCGATGGATGCTGAACTGATTGAAAAAGCGGCTTCAATCGCGGCGGCCGGGAAAGAACATGATAAGCCAGTACTGGAAGAATGAACCTTCCAGATCGTATCCTGCTTCAAGATGGCGCGAGGCTTTTGGCGTTTTGGAGCCGATGGTAGGCAGGTCCGTTTCAGAAGTCCTGGTAGAGGACCTTTCAGCCAACGGCGTGGACGTAAGCAAGGGCGATGCCCTAGTCAGCGTCGAAGATGTAAAGAAGGTCCTGCACTGGCTCTTTGGCGACGGAAGCGAGATAATTTTAGAGCATCTTGAGCGACGGATGAAAGAAGCTACGAGCTAGCGGCAAGCACCGCTTTGCCGAACTTTTTCTCAAGCAGGTGCAAGAGCAGGCTCAGGTCGCGCCGCTCTATCGTATCGTCCGCCTTTTCCTTCACAATTTCTACGGGGCAGAATCCCACAGTGTAGCCGGCGATGTCAAACAGCTTCAGGTCGTTTGCCCCGTCGACTACGACGACGATGTCCTCCTTCTTTATGCCCCAGTCCTTTACAGTCTGCCTTATCGCTGCCGCCTTGTCAGACGTCACCTTGAGCACGACGTCTTCGAGCTTGCCGTCCTTGAACACGAGCTCGTTTTAGAATATCTTGTCGATGCCAAGGTCGGCCTTGAGCCTGTCGGTGATTATCGTAAAGCCGCCTGACACGGCAATCATCTTCCATCCGGCCTTCTTCAATGCCGCGCACAGCTCCTTTGCGCCAGGCATTATCGGCAGGTTCTCGGCAAGCTCCTTTGCCTTTTCGTAACGTATGCCCCTGAGCGCGTGCACGCGCTTGACAAGGCCCTGCTCCCAGTTTATCTCTCCCCTGATGCCGGCCTTGGTGATGTCCCAGATCTCCTTCTCCTTCTCCGGGCCCATAACAGAAGCGAGGACTGGAAGGTACTCTGCGTCCAGCAGCACACCTTCCACGTCAAAAACAGCCAGCATTTTTCGTTGCTTGTCCAAGACTCTCTCAACTCATTATATTAAGCTTGTCAGTAGGACCGTGCCCGCAGCATCTGCTGTCTTTTGTTCTTCAGGTAGTCTGTGAGCAGCACCTTGTCAATGTCTGCTGGGTTGATGTAGTAAGATCTGCCCCTGACGTACTTTTCCATTTCGTTGACGTACCCAAGGAGCGAGTCTTCCTCGCTTATCATTATGGTGTCGATGTCTATCTTCATCGAATGGCATTTCTTGGCCTCCACTATGGTGCGCTCGCCGATGTACTGGTCGACCTGCCTGTACCTGTAGCACAGGTAGACAAGCTCGCCTGAAGCCACGTCGAGCTCCATGTCCTGGTTGCTCTTGACCTGGGCAAGCGTGTCCTTGTCAGGCGTGTAAAAGTGCGAGTACGGGCGCTGGGAGAGTATCTTTTCCTGCTCGCCCTTTTCGTCTATGAAACATGCGCTTGGGTGGCCGTCGGTGACAAGCACTATGCGCTTGTTTTCCGCGCCGTCCTTTTGCAGGATCTTGCTTGCAAGCCGGAACGCGGCCTGGTAGTTTGTGTAGTGCAAAAAGTCGGTGCCCGGCTCAAACGTCTTCAAGTAAGGGATGTCGTGCGGCAGGACCTTTGACGCAAGAGCGCCAAAGCCGACGATGTAGACAGAGTCTGACGGGAAGAACTTGCGGTTCAAAAGATACAAACTCCACAGCGCCCGCTTGGCCGCTTCAATCCTGCTCATGTCCCCGTACATCGACGAGTAGCGCATGGTAGACGAGAGGTCTATGCAGTACACCACTGCGACGCGCACGTCCTGCATTGTCTCGTACTCTTCAAAGTCCTCGACGTCTATCTGCAGCGGAAGTTTCAGTTTTCCGCCCTTTGAAGTGCGCTGGATTGTGTTGAGCAAAGACTTGGGCACGTTTAGAAGCCTGATGTCGTCGCCGGGCTCGTACTTTTTGCTCGTGTCAAGCACTATAGAGCCCTGGCCGTAGTCGTGAGTCTCGTGCATGCCGTAATCGCCGGCCTTGAGCGCCTTCATCACGTCGTCAAGTATCCTGCTTCCGATGTGGACAAAGCCCTTGCCCGAGAGCCACTTGGGCGAGTCCTTCAGGTATCCCTTCTGCATCAGCTTGCGCACAAGAGGCATGCCGTCGGCGTCGTCTTCCTTTGTGCCGGCCTGCGACCCCCTCTTTTGCCGCGAGTCGCCTTCCCTGCCTTCCGACATGGACTGCATTGCGCCTTCAAGCGCCTGCTCCAGCTCCTGCAGGCTAGGGGTCTTTTCCCTGAGCGCTTCTCGTCCTGCCACCTTTAGCATCTTGTCAAGGACGTCCTTTGGGAGGTCTGACGTCCCCTGCGACTTTTGCTGCTGTTGCTCGCCTTCCCCTTCGTGTGGAAAATAGACGTATTTTCTTGCGCCAGGCGTCCTACTGCGAGAGGGCATAGCTGTTGTCCTTCTTGTCAAGGAGCGGGGGCTCGGTGTGCCTGAGCCCTTCAAGTATCACCTCTGCCACCGCGGCCGTGAGCTCGCCGTTCAGGTCGACTGCCGCGATGCTTGCGGTGCCGATTCCAAGCTCCTTTGCGCGCTCGACCAGCTCTTTCTGCTCTTCCTTTACCGCGGTCACGGTCTCGCTGACTGCCTGCCTGAGCGCGGGGAACTTGGCAAGCTGCGACTCGTAGTCGCCTTCCATCTTTTTGCCGCCGGGCAGCACCTGCGAGACCTGGAACTCCTTATTCCTTGCAAACTCGGCCTTCATCTTCGATATCTGCTCGGGTGCAAGCTTTGAGACGTACTCAAGCGAGACTTCCTTCAATGCCGCGTCGATGACAGAGTCAAGTATCCCCCTGCGGTTTTCGCGCGTGTCCTCCATCTCTGCAAGCTCGAACTTGGACGACTGGTGGATGCAGTGGATGTCGCAAAAGCGCGGCACCGCCTTGATGTTGTGCACTATTGCCCGGGCGCGCTCTGCCTCTCCGACCATCATCTCCATCGAGTGCACGGCCATCCTGACGCTCACGCCCTTGTCGTGGTTGACGCCAGAGTGGGCGCGGGTCATCTGCGTTATCTTGGCTACAGCCTTTATGACGAACACGGGCAGAAAGACGTTCTTTGCGTCTGCCACCCTCGTCTCCTGCACCATTATCATCATCTCGTCCTCGACGGTCTTGGGATAGTGCGTGTCGATGTGGCTGCGCAGCCTGTCAAAGAGCGGCTCGATTATCTTGCCCGAGTGAGTGTAGTCGATGGGGTTCGCAGTGGCGATTATCTTGACGTCCGGTCTAAAGATAACGGGGTACGCCCCGGTGGTAAAGCGCCCTTCCTGGAGCACGCTTAGCAGCGCGACCTGCTTTCTAGGGTCGAGCACAGGAAGCTCGTCGATGCAAAGTATGCCGTGCCTTGCCTGCAGGAGCTGGCCGGCAGAATACGACTCCATGCTGTACAGCTCTACTCCTTTCTTGGCTATCTTTATCGCGTCTATCTGGCCCACCAGGTCCTTGACCGAAATGTCTGGAGTCGAGAGAATGTACTTGAACCTGTCGGCGCCTGAGACCCAGTCTATTTTTGTCTCCAGCTTGTCCTGCCTGATGATGTCCTCGCATTCCCGGGACACCGTGAACTCGGGCGTGGTCCGGACCACTTCGCTTCCTGTCAAAAGCGCGGCCATGTGGTCTTCGGGGACGAGCGTGGGGATGTCGCTTGTAACAGTCCCGCGGACAACAGGTATGGGCGAAAGCAGGTTTTTCGCTATCGCCTCCGCAAGTTTTGTCTTTGCCTGCCCTATCTGGCCGACGAGCAAGATGTCGTGGCCGGAAAGAATCGCCCGGTTTACCGCCGGCACGACGTCATCGTCGTAGCCAATGATGCCGGGGTACGGGTGCTCGCCGGCCTTTAGCTTTGCAATCAGGTTGCCGCGCAGCTGCTCCTCGACAGTCACGTGCTTGTAGTTTATCTTCAAAAGGTCGCCGAGGGTCTTTAGCTGCTTGTAGTCCTCGGGCACGCCGGGCATTATCTCGCTATACTTGGGCTTTGAGCTGTAAGACTTGTGGACGAGGTCGTCTAACTTGGCACTCATGATACGGAAAAGAAGCTGGGAGCGTTAGAGATTTAAAGATACTGCAGTTGCGTAGTGCGAAAACCAGATTCGGGCATACATCAGAAGGCGTGCAGTGAAAATTAATGATTTTCGAGCGCAAGTTCCAGCTGGCGCAGGTACTCTTCGTAGGCAAGGTCTTCCTCTGTCTTGGCAGGCTTGGCGACCAGCTTTGCGCCCGGCTGCTTCTTTGACGGCATCTTTTCCACACTACTTGGAAGGATTCAGCTTATAATGATTTACATGAATCAATCCGCGCATACAGTTCAATTTTTTTCACAAAACCTCCCCGACATTTGAATAACGGCCAATCGGGGCCCGAGCCACGGGCGATTTGTTGCAAATATTGCAAATATTGCGCGCAAGAGAGCCCAGCATGGTTTTTATTGCCGAATATACGCTTGCATGGTGATTTGTCCGCTTCGGAGTACAAACACATACTCAGAATCGCAGGGAAGGACGTTGAAGGCAGCAAGAAACTGCTCGTCGCCCTCAGCGAGGTTAAAGGCGTAGGTTACAATTTTGCGCAAGTTTTGACGCAGTCTTTAGGGATAAGCCCTAACACGCGCGTCGGCTTTCTCACAGACAGCCAGGTAAAGCAGATAGAGCAGGCCCTGACAAACCCGGCAAAGGTCGGGGTTCCTGAATGGTACCTCAACAGAAAGAAGGACATGGACTCTGGCACGACGCACCACCTGATAACTTCTGATCTCGATTTCTCGATAGGAAACGACGTCGACAGGGAAAAGACCATCATGAGCTGGCGCGGATACCGCCACATGTTCGGCCTCAGGGTAAGGGGCCAGCGCACCAGGACGACTGGAAGGAAGGGCGGCGCAGTCGGAGTCAAGAAGGTCAAGATGATGCCGGGCGCAGTGCCTGGAGCAGCACCGGCGGCAGGCGCAGCGGGTGCGGCCCCAGCAGCAGGCGCAGCAGCCAAACCAGCGGCTGGCGCGGCACCGGCTAAACCGGCAGCAGGCGCAGCTCCAGCCAAGCCGGCGGCAAAGGAGCCGGAGAAAAAGTAGGTGTGACAAATGGGCGATCCTAGAAAGCAGAAAAAGATGTTCCACCGCCCAAGGAGGATCTGGTCTACAGACCAGCTTAACGCTGAACTTTACATCATGGGCTCGTACGGCCTGAGGAACAAGCGCGAGCTTTGGGCCGCCCAGACAGAGGTGGCAAGGATACGCAACCAGGCCCGGGCGCTTCTTGCAGCGACTGCAGAGGTCCGCGCCGAGAAGGAAAAGAGGCTCCTGAACTTCCTCTCGAGGATAGGCCTTGCAAAGGAAGGCACGACGCTTGATGACATACTCAACCTGAAGGTGGAGGACTTGCTTGAGCGCAGGCTCCAGACCATAATCATGAAGAGGTCCGGCGCCAAGTCGCCGTACCAGGCAAGGCAGATAGTGAGCCACGGCCACGTCTCGATAGGCAACAGGAAGGTCAACAGGCCCGGCTACATAGTCAGGACCGACGAGGAAGGCCAGATACTGGTGCACATTGAAGTTGCGCCGCCGGCAACCCCCCAGGGCGCCGAGGCGACTCCTGCATCCTAGCTGACGACGTCCACGTGGTCTATCTTTCCGTCGGCGTTCATGTCAAAACCCTGCACTACCACTGCCCAGTCTTCCTTTCCCCTGAACTTTCTCAGCACGTCCTCGCTGTAGGTGGTGAGGCCTATTACTGCCGATTTTGTCCCTGCCGAGCGCACGCCTGCCACCACTACCAGGCTTGACGACTCGTCGTACGGGTTGCGGATCTTGGCGATTAGCCCGTGGTTGTCAGAGCTGTAGCGCTTGCCGGCTTTGTCGACAAGCCCAGACCAAAAGTTGCCTTCATCAAACCTGATCGGCAGATAGCGGTTAAACTCTGCAGTCACGATGTTGGTGCCCGGCCCGCCTATTGAAACAAGGTTGTGGCCGGAAAGCACCTTTTCTGCCTTGGCGTCCACGTCCAGCTTTACCACAAACTCGCCGGGCGCGGCGTTTGTTATCGTGCCAAGAAAGAACGCAAGGTGCACCGCGTAGTGGCCGTCGCGCGCAGACGACTTGTAGGGGCCGTGGGGCTCGGGCGCGCCAACCACCATGAGGCCGTCAAACGATTCGTCCTTCACAAAACCCTCGAAGAACCTCAGGGCGCTCTTGTGCCGGGTTGCACCCGGCGACTCGACTGGTGTTTCGCCCCAGCCAAGCTCGACCCCAAACGCGGGGCTTGCAGCGTGGTAAAGCCGCGCGGTGCCGCCCCGGACAAAATTGTTCCCGGCCTCTTCAATCGCGCCCACCTGCGCCAGCCGGCGTATGTAATAGTAGGCGCTCTGCTCGTAGATCCGCAGTTCCTTTGCCACCTGCGCGGGGTACATCGGCTGTCTTGACAAGAGTTCCATTATCCTCCAGGCGACAGGGTTTGCAAGTACGCGCATCTGCGCGACGTCTTTGAATACTGTTATCTTTTTCGCAGAGACCTGGCCGTCGGATTCTGTCACCAGGGATTTCCTTGTCATGGCTAAACATAGCAGCCTGTATTATATAATACTTTATAGCAGTATAATAAAAAATACAATAAAGTATGCCAATTCACGCTCGAACCATTATAACTTAACATATAGCGGTGAAAAGCTCTTTTCATAAATGTTTTAAACACGATATCCCAAGTGGGAATACCGTGTGCTCGATAATAGGATACAAAGGCAGGCAGTCTGCCGCACCGATAATAGTTGACAGCCTGAAGAGGATGGAATACAGAGGCTACGACAGCGTTGGCGTTGCGATGATAAAGGACGGCAGCCTGATGGTGCGCAAGGGCACCGGCAAGGTCGCGGAGGTCAACCAGAACCTCGGCATAAGCGATATGTCCGGCCTGATTGGAATCGGCCACACCAGGTGGGCGACGCACGGCGGCGTCACCGACAGCAACGCGCATCCGCACTCTGCCTGCAAGAACAACATCGCCGTAGTTCACAACGGCATAATCGAAAATTACAAGGAACTGAAAGAGGAGCTTATTGCGCAGGGCCATGTCTTTTCGTCAGAGACTGACAGCGAGGTGATAGCCCACCTGCTGGAGATACACCACGGAAGCGACGTAAAGAAGACAGTAATACAGACGTGCAAGCGCCTGCGCGGAAGCTATGCTTTTGTCGCGGCTTTCCAAGACGGCACCATTGCCGGCGCAAGGTACGAGGAGCCGCTCATAATTGGCGTCGGTAACGACGGCTACTTTGTTTCGTCTGACGTGCTCGGATTTTTGCAGCACACGGACAAGGCAATATTTCTTGACAACTGCGATATCGCGGTAATCGACAACACGAAAATGGAGATCTTTGACTTTGACGGCGTGCCGGTCGCAAGGCCGATAACGCAGGTGGCCTGGGAGCTTGGCGAGGCAGACAAGGGCAAGTACGCACAATATACCCTCAAGGAGATAAACGACCAGCGCCTTACCATAGCAAACGCGGCCAGGCAGGACAAGTCTGCAATGGCAAAATTCTGCGAGATTTTGGGGAACGCCAAGAGCGTCTACATCACTGGAAGTGGAACCTCCTATCACTCTGCGCTCATATTCAAGCAGATCCTGGCCCGCTTTGCCAAGGTGCGCGCCGAGACCGTGATGTCAAGCGAGGCGCAGGACGGGCTTGCCGCCATCGACTCTGATTCTGTCGTCATCGCCATCTCGCAGAGCGGCGAGACTGCCGACGTGCTTGCCGCCATCAAGACCGCAAGGGCGCAGGGAGCCAAGGTGCTTGCGATAGTGAACGTCACCACGTCGTCGCTTGCAAGGTCAAGCGACTGCTTCCTGTCGACAAACTGCGGCCCCGAGATAGGAGTTGCGGCGACAAAGAGCTTTACGGGCCAGCTTGCTCTTGCCTACGCAGTCACCGACAGGCTTGCAGGCGGCGCGCTCAAGGCAGGCGAGCAGGCCGAGTTTGTGGCGGCTGCAGAGAAGGTCATCTCGATGTGCCAGCCTGCCATCGAAAAGATGGCCGGCGAGCTGAGCGACGTTAACGACATCTACCTGCTTGGCAGGTCCGCGCATTACCCCATTGCGCTTGAAGGCGCGCTCAAGCTGAAGGAGCTTGCCTACGTGCACGCAGAGGGAGTCGCGGCAGGCGAGCTGAAGCACGGACCACTTGCGCTCATGGAAAAGAACACGCTTGTGGTGATGCTGAGCCCGGATGACGCGACTCACAGCGACTCTATCTCCAACGCGCACGAGATAAAGGCAAGGGGCGCAACTGTCATCGGCATATCCGACGCAAAAGACGAGATCTATGACCATTTCATCGAGATACCGCACATGGAGCAGGAGGCGTTCTACCCCATTGTTGAGGTCATCCCCTTGCAGATGCTTGCATATTATCTGGCGCTTGCCAAGAACGCAGACCCGGATTATCCGAGAAACCTGGCAAAGTCGGTAACTGTAAAGTAAAATAGAAAAAGGAAAGAAAGGGAGGCTCGCTTACTGCTGCGAGTTCTCGCCTGCGGACGACCTGTAGCCTGACGAGGAGCCCACCGGGACGTCGGGGAAGCTCTCGTTCATGCGCTGCTCTGCGACTGCGCCGGCTTCTGCGAGTATCTTGTCGACCTCTTCTCCTGCCGCGTCGAAGGCAAACGATGTGTTGCCCATGGACCCTGCAGACATCATGATGTCGCTGAACACGCCGTTTATCTCGCCCAGTTCGCGGTCGACCTCTGGCATCACGCCTGACAGGCCCGACCTCACGCGTGTGAGGGCGCCCATCGCCGGCCCGATTGCCACCATAACGTCTCCGAGGTCCATCGTTGTCTCGAGGCGCATCTGTATCTGCTCAAGTGCCATCTTCAGCTGAGATATGGTCTTTATCGTCTTGCGAACCTGTGCAAGCTCGTTTGACACCATCCTTCCTGCCTGCGTGTCGTGCCTCTGAAGCGCGGAGACTACCTGGTTGAAGAGGTTCTTCTCCTTGCCGCGGAGTTTCTCTAAAATAGCGTCAAGCTTCTGGTTCTGCGCCTGGAGTTTGTTCTTGGCGAACTCGATCCTAGGCTTCAGCGGCTGTTGCGGTCCGAGGCTCTCTTTCAGCCTCTCCGACATGTTCTGCCGGTTGTCCTTGACCCAGTTATTGGAAAAGTTGGTCATGCCAACTAGCCTAGGAAAACGACGTTAAATTGAAGTGTCATCATTCAGCAACCAACAGCTAATATTTTGTAGACACTGGTCTTGCGCGTTGAGACGCGGTTTCATGCAGAAAAATCCAACAGAGCGGTAGTACATGTTTTGCGCCGGTAATGCACGTGGGAAAACATTAAATCCTCTGCCCAACCAGACGCGGGTGACACATGCCCAAGGCGAAAAAGTCCGAAGCGCAGGAAGAGGGCCTGCCAAAGTGGGCCGAGGACGAGATAAAAGCAGCGCAGTTTGGCAAGCCCGAGGTGATGACAAGGACTGGTTACATACTTGAGATATACGACAAGGACCTCAGGCTCGACATACAGGTGTACGAGCCGATGCCCGACGGCAGGGTCATAGTAGAGGGCATCAGCCTTCCCAAGTCTGTCAAGACAAACGACCTCATGAAGGGGTTTGTCTACGAGTTCAAGATTTCAGTCTACACCGCGCCTCTGAGCGACAAGGTTGTGGAGCTTTTAAAGACGAAATTCGGGCTTGAAATGAAGGCCATCTACAATTTTGAGATAAAGGAACTGACGCTGATGGACGTGGAATCCGACATGCCTGTTCCCTCGTCATCCTCTGAAGAAGAGGGCGACGACTAGCTCGGTGCGGCCTCGGCCGGCTTTTTGCCTATTGCAAGCTTCATAATCGCTATCCACATGATGACAAGCGGAACGTGGTACGAGGCTATGCGCCAGGCGATTATCACGTTCAGCTTCGAGTCCTGGGCTATCTCCTCAAAGTTCGGGATGGTAGACAGGTTCGAAACGTAGGCCCAGATGCCAAGCTCAGTAAGCCCGGAACCGCCTATCGTAATTGGTATGTTGCCCACCACGTTTGAGGCTGCAACTGCCATGAGCGAGTCAAAGAGCCCTATCCCTGAGCCTATGGTCTCTGCAAGCACCAAGAACGACACGCCGTAAGCAACGTACGAGGCAAAGGTTATCGCAAGACCGACTACAAATGGCCTTATCACCCGGCTTGAGGCAAAGTTCTCCCGGCTCATCGTGCACAGGTCGCCAAGCGCCTTGTTCACCTGCCCGATGTACTGCTCGGCCTTTTTCTGCGCAAACCGCTCCACAATCCTCACTATAAACATCGGCACCTGCATGTTGCGCTTGGCAGAGTAGACTATGACTATGAACCAGAACAAAAAGGTGGGAAGCGCAAGCAGTATGACTGTGATGCCTATCGTGGTGCCGCCCTTCATTATCGCCAGCGCGCCGGCGATAAACCCGAGGATGGTGACTGCAAACACGTCGGCTATTATCTCCATCGTTGCGACCCAGGCAGCCTTGCCCGGCGGCACGCCCTGCTTTGACATCCAGGCTATCCTGACAAACTCGCCCCCGACGTAGGAAGGCGTCGTGTATGTTACAAATTCGCCGGCAAGCCTGGCAGCCATCGTCCTCCCCGTAGAGGAGATATCCTGGCCGATGAACTTGCGGATAAAGTACTTGAACCTGTAGGCCTGGAGCATTATCCTTGTAACGGCTGCAAACGCCGCGGCCATGAACGGAAACAGACCTACTGCGAATATGTCCTGGGGCGTGACGTTTGTGGTCACAAAGATGATGACAAACGGCACGATGCTGGCGGGGACCGCCAAGATTCGCCAGTTCAAAGTCAGCGCACATACACAACATGTCATATAATAACGAATGTGTAAAGCAGATATACGCCGGCGCGCAGATTGCAGGAAGATGGCCAACGCCGTTTTTGTGACCGGGACTGCAGGTTCTGGAAAATCGCTTCTCACCTCGCGCTTGTTACAGTGGTACCGCGACAACGGCGCCTACCCCATAGCGCTCAACCTCGACCCGGGCGTAGCGTCGCTACCATACGAGCCTGACGTCGACGTGCGCGATTTCATCGACATCGGGACTTTGATGGACAACTTCAGCCTGGGGCCCAACGGCGCGCTAATCATGGCAAGCGACATGGTGGCTACCAAGATAGACGAGATGCAGCATCAAGTTGACGAGCTGAACGCCGACTATGTCATAGTGGACACGCCGGGCCAGATAGAGCTGTTTGCGTTCAGGGCAAGCGGGCCCTACTTTGTGTCGAATTTCAACGCAGACAACAAGACAACAATCTTTGCGTTTGACGCGACTCTCGTCTCGTCGCCCATCAACTTTGTGTCCATATCGCTTCTGGCCTCGTCGGTGAAACTGCGACTAAAGACAGCGCAGGTAAACGTGCTCACAAAGCGCGACCTTGTAATCGACAAGCTGAAGGACATCCTGGACTGGGCGGCGTCCACGCAGGCGCTTGAAGTCGCGCTGAGCGCAGAGAAGGAGAGCGAGTACTCGCTTTTGAGCAAGGACCTTGCGCGCAGCATGACCCGCGCAGGTTTTGCGCCCGGCCTCATTGCCGTGTCGAGCACCACCATGAGCGGCATGATAAACCTGGCTGCCGCGCTTTCCCGAACCCTTAATCAGGGGGAGGACGCGTAGATTGGCCGTGAAATCCTGCACGGCTGTCGCTCCGTCGTCGACTGCAAACCTCGGGCCCGGCTACGACGTGTTCGGGCTTGCGCTTGACGCGCTGTACGACAGGGTCACGATAACGAGACAGAAAGGCGCCGACGGCAGGATAGCCATCAAGATGTCTGACGCTTCCATACCGTCTGTTCCAGAGTCCAACTCGGCTGGGCTTGTTGTCAAAAAGATGGCGCAGGACTTTGGAATAAAGGACAACCTCGAGGTGAAGGTGAAAAAAGGCGTGCCTGCAGGCTATGGCATGGGCTCAAGCGCCGCTTCTGCAGCAGCCGCGGCAGTCGCATTTGACGGCCTTTACAAACTGAAGATAAAGAAGGAGAAATTAGTAGAGTACGCTGCCGAAGGTGAAGTTGCAAGCGCAGGCGCAAGGCACTACGACAACGTTTCAGCGTCCGTCCTTGGCGGCTTTGTTATATCCAGCATGAAAGACGGTCCCGTCCCGCGCTTTGTGCGCATGGCGCCGCCCCGCGACCTCTGCCTTGTAGTAGCTGTGCCGTCGATCCCTGTCCCCGAGAGAAAGACAGAGGTGGCAAGGAGCGTCCTTCCAAGCGAAGTCCCGCTGAAAAGCGCGGTCCGCAACGTGTCCGGCGCAAGCACTATCGTGGCAGGGATTGCCCTGAAGGACGTGGAGCTGATAGCAAGGGGCATCGACGACGCCATTGTAGAGCCGGCAAGAAAGCACATGATACCGGGATTTGATTCGGTGAAGGAAAACGCGCTTGCCGCCGGCGCCCTTGCAGTATCGATATCAGGCGCCGGCCCTTCAGTCATTGCGTTCTTGAAGACAGGCAGGAATTCAAAAAAGGTGGCTCAGGCCATGGCCGCAGGGTTTGGAAAGGCCGGCGCAAAGTGCCGGACGTTTCCCTGCAGGCCCAGCGTCGGGGCGCACGTCGTCTAGCTATTTCTTGCCCTTGTTGAGGAACGCCGACATCATGTTCTTGCGGTCCTCGTGTGAGAAGCAGAGCGCCCAGCCGTAGATCTCAAGCCGCAGGCCGGTCTCGATGTCCGCGTCCATGCCGCGGTTTATCAGGTGCTTGCTCATCTTGACTGCGGTAAAGCTGTTCTTTGCTATCTCTTTGGCAAGTGCCATGCACTCGCTCATCAGCTTCTTGTTCAGTATCTTGCCCACTTCTGCGGCACGGGCTTTTTCTGCAGCCTTGTCGCCTTCAGGCGCCTCCGGCGGAAGCTGGTCTTCAGGCCCGAGCCTGACCACCTTGTTCACGAGGCCTATCTTTTCTGCCTCCTCTGCGGATATCATCTTGCCGGTGTATATCATCTCCTTTGCCTTTGCCGGCCCCACTATCCTGAGCAGGCGCTGCGTCCCGCCCCATCCCGGCGGGATGCCTATCGTGACCTCGGGCTGGCCTATCTTGGCGTTTTCAGAGGCGATCCTGATGTCGCAGACCATCGAAAGCTCGCACCCGCCGCCAAGCGCAAAGCCGTTCACTGCCGCTATCACCGGCTTTTCGAGATTCTCTATCTTGTTGAGGACGGCCTGCGCAGATGAGGCGTATTTCTCTGCCTGCATCGGCTCGATGTTGACCATGAAGGAAATGTCTGCGCCGGCGCAAAACGAGCGCTCGCCTGCCCCCGTGATGATGACTACCCTTATCGACTCGTCGGCCGCGAGGATGTCCATAGTGCGCGATAGCTCTGAAATGACGTCAACGTTCATGGCGTTGAGCGCCTCCGGCCTGTTTATCTTGACGACGGCGATGTCGCCGTGCGGTTCCAGCTGGATATACTTCATTGTGGACATGAGAGAGGGGGATCGCTTGGCTCAACTTAAAGCTTGTTCAAGCCCGGTATGGAAAAAGGAGTTAAAAGCAGGCTGTGCTTACTGTCTGCGTTGAAGTTTTACCGCGCCACCGCCGCTACGATGGCAGATGCCAACATAGTGATAACAGGAGTTCCCGACGAGAGCAGGTCGCACGCCCTGCGCAAGGGCACCGACACGGCTCCGGACACGCTCAGGGCGGCATCGGGCGAGTCCGAGTTTTTTGTCCGCGACGGCAAGACGATACCGACAGTCCCCATGATGGGCACGCTTGAAGGCAAGCGGATGTTTGATGCGGGCAACATCAAAAGAGAGCAGGTCTATGAGCATACGCTTGGCATCATTAAGGCAGGCAAGATTCCCGTCGCGATTGGAGGAGACCATTCGCTGACGACGGATGTGCTTGCCGCTGCTAGCAAGACCCTTGGCAAAAAGCTGTCGCTTCTGTATTTTGACGCTCACCCCGACTTTGTTTCGTCGGCAAGAAACTATTACGGCTCGGTGATGACTGACTCGCAGGACCACATCGACTTTGGAAAAAGCATGACAATAGGGACGCGGGCGGCAGAGCCGGAAGAAATAGAAAATGCAAGAAAGGCCGGCCTGCAGATAGTGACTCCGATTGACATTGTAGAGATGGGCGTGCACAGGGTCGCCGAGATGATCCTCGCAAAGACTGCAGGAAGTAAAACCTACATCTCGATAGACCTCGACTGTGTCGACCCAGCATCGGCGCCAGGCGTGTCTGTCCCGTCGCCCGGCGGCCTGACTACTGCAGACCTGCTTTTCTTGCTCACCAAAGTGATGGCCGCAGGCAACGTCGCCGGCTTTGACATAGTCGAGCTGTCGCCGGACTACGACCTGAACAACATGACTGCATACCTTGCGGCGCGCATACTGACAGAGTGCATCGCGTCGCTGAAAATCTAGAGCCCGTCGACTATTTCCTTCAGGTCATCGGACAATTCGGGAAGTTCGCCTGCCGCGCTTTCATTGTTCTGTATGACGTCAGGCCCTATGCGCCTGACCTTCTGGGTCGCTATCAGAGTGTCGATTCCGCGCTCGATGTCCTTTTCAGACATCACGCCTTTCAGTTTTTCCTTTATCACGGGTTCGGAATCGTACTTGCTGATTGCATGCTGCAAAAGCACAAGCCGGTCGTTGTATGAGAGCGGCACGCAGGCATTCAGACCAGAAGGGCTAATAAATTTTCAGGGCTGGTCCTTTTTCTTTGACATCGAGACGAGGTTGACCTTCTCGGCCTCGTCGTTTGCCTTCATGACCGACTCCTGCTGCCTGTGCAGCTGCTCCTTGCGCGACTTCCAGCCTGAAATGGCGGCCATGTGGTCGTCTGAAACACCGCTTTCGCTACCAGACAAGTCTCTGGTGCGAAGAGTTTGCGTCGGATTTTTAACTTTTGCCTTGCCAACTTTTTTATCAGGCCGCTGCGCAGGGCCTTTCATGAAGGCCGTAAACGTTGGTGACGCGGCCATAAGCAAGCCGATAGTTATTGCCGCCATGCAGGACATGGGCAACGTCGGCGGCATCGCCATCGATTTTATCAACAAGAGCATGGAGACCCGCACGTTTCGGTTCATAGACGTCCCGTTCCCAAATTATGTCATCGACCAGGGCGGCTACATAGACTACCAGCGCGAGAGGTGGGAGTACCGCCACGGCTCCGACGGCAGCGTCATAGTGTTTGGAGGCGGGGCGGGCCAGCCGCAGACAAACCAGGAGCTCTACGACCTTTGCCAGGATGTCATTGATGTTGCAAAGAAATACTCGGCGCAGCTGATATACACGCTTGGCGCGTTCCACACGACCCGGGACTATGGCAAGAGCCCCAAGGCCCTTGTGACTGCCACGTCGCAAGAGCTTGCGCAGCACCTGCAGAACCTCGGCTTTGAGCTGACGCCCGGCTCGTCGCTTATCACCGGCTTTAACGGCCTGATACTCGGGCTTGCAAAAGAAAGTGGCCTGCAAGGGATAGGCCTGTACGCGGAAATAAGCGACCCGGAGGTGCCGCAGTTCAGGTCGGCAAAGAGCCTGCTTGTCGCGCTTGAAAAGCTGACGTACCAGAAATTCCGCGGCATGGAAGAGCTTGACGAGATGGCAGGCAGGGTCGAGCGGGGCGAAAGCTAGCGCCCTATCTTGAGGCCCGTGTCAATCCTTTCCACCTTGCGGCATATCAGCTTGAAAGAGTCTACAACGTCCATCTCTATCACGCCGGGCAAATGCTGCATGTTCTGTGAAAAATTCGTCGCCACATAGATGTCGCCCACCCTGACTTCGACTGCCGCGTCGCCCGACCTCAGATCGTCAAAGGCGGCCTTGCTTGTCACCTTCAAGAGGCCGGCGCACTTTTTCTGCGTGTCTGTTTCAAGCGGGTAACGCCCGGACTTTATCGACTCTTCTATCATGCCGCACAGCTCTGACACCTTCATGCGGTTGTTTTGCAGGCGCAGATATTTAATCTGCCGGCGGAGCGCCGGTCCGGACCCTCACCTGGCGCTTGTACATGGTAGCCACTTCCTCGACAGTTGTTGCGGCCTCGGGGTCCTTGTCGTCGCGAATCCTGCCCGTGAATTTCGGGAAGCGCAGCGCAAGGCCGTACCCTTCCCGTATGAGGTTCTTTGCCGCAGTGTGCGACGGGCTCAGAGTTATCTCTGACGCGATTACTTCAATGACCATGACAGGCTCAAACCAAACGTCCATGTCCATCCCTGTGTCGACGCGGGCGTGCTTTTGGTGCACCACGTGCTTTTCAAGCTCGCGGTAAAACTGGTCCAGGTGTTCATCGGTAAAGCCTGTTCCAACCTTTGACACGCTTTTGAAAACGTCTTCGCTCTTGTCGTATGCTGCAAGCAAGAGCGCGCCATACTTGCCCACGCGCCTGCCCCGGCCGTGCAGCGCGCCCACGACCACGAGGTCGAGCGTGTCTGCAAGCTCGCTTCGGTACTCGCGCTTTAGCTTCACCCAGAGGTATTCGCGCGAGCCGGCCCGGTAGATGCTCTGCGGCAGCTTTACCATCACGCCCTCGCAGCCGTCCTCTATTGCCTGGTTCATGAACCTGTCCACCTGCTCGGGCTTTGTCGCGATTTTCTGCGGCACCACCTTTATCATCCCGTCTCGGGCTCCCATGAGGACCTTCTCGAGAAGTTCCCTGCGCTCCTCGTAAGGGAGCGGCATCTTGTTTTTGCCATCAAGGTACAGGACGTCAAAAAAGTTGATTACTACAGGGTAGGCCTCCATAGCCTCCTCGAACCCGTACTTGCGCCTCCTGTGCATCAGCTCCTGAAACGGCAGGTATTCCCCCGTCTGAGCATTTATCGCCACGACCTCGCCTTCCATTATAGCCTCCTTTGCCTTTATCCCCATGGCGGCCTTTGTCACGTCGGGATAGTGGCTTGTTATCTTTTCAAGCCTGCGCGAAAAAAGCTCGACGCGGTCTTTGCCCTTGTGCACCTGCACCCGCTCGCCGTCCAGCTTGTATTCTACTGCGGCCTTGCCTTCCATGCGCTCAAGTGCCTCTTCTGCGGTGGTGACCCGCTCGGCAAGCATCGGTCTGATGGGCTTGAAAAGAGTCACCTGCATGGCCTTGACTGCAGCAAGCCCTTTTGTGGCAAGCAGGCGGGCCACCGTGCCAAGGTCGCTTGAGACGTTGTAGGCGTTTTCAAGCGCCTCGCGGTTTGCCTTGTCGCCGGTAAAGGCGATGGCAAGGGCGTCAAGAACCGTATAGTCTGCAATTCCAAGGCGCAGGGCGCCCATGACAAACTTCATGATGTACCGGCCTTCTTCCGGCGTCGAGTCGTTGAGCAGGCTGCTGACGTGGCGCAGTTTAGTTTCCTGCGAGCCCTGGCCTGTGGTGCGGGCGATCCTGTCAAACGTGGAATACACGCGCTCGACAGTCATTGCTTCTGAAACCAGGGTCGACTGGGCCTTTGAAACCATGACCTTGCCGGCGGTGTCGCCGATGTCGCCTGTTTCGCGGTAGACCTTTTCGACTGCAGACAGGTTCTTGCCCGACGAGCTTGCTATTGCCCGAAGCGCCATCTTTTCTGCAAGGCCCATCTCTATCCCTTCGTAGTCCGGGTACAGCTTGCCCTGGATGAGGTAGGTCACCTTGTCGATGAGGTCGGGAGGGGTCTTTTTTAAAAGCGAAACGAGATAGTCCGTGAGCGCGATCCTGCTCGAGGTCTGCTCCATCTCCGCAAAGGTCTCGACCAGCGGCTTGAAGTCCATCCAGGGAAAAGCTTGCCCGGCTCATGCTTAAAGTTTTGCATAGAATATTAATGGGTGGCTTGGTAGTAGCGCTACCATGGGCGGCAACAAGAACAAGCCGGCGGGAAAGCAGGACAAGGGCACAATCACAGGCCCGGCAGGCGAGATAAAGCCGGCTGCAAAAGAGGAGAAGAAGGGCAAGCCGCAGCAGAAGGCCAAGCTAGCGGTAATCCTGGAAGAGCCGGCAGGAATGAAAGCAATATCAAACATGAAGGCGATAACAATCCAGTCGGTAGCCAAGTCTGCCAACGTCAAGATATCCGTGGCAAACGCGTTTGTCAAGTCGCTTGAGGCAAAGGGCCTCGTAAGAAAGGTAGGCGGCTACAGCGGCCACCGGGTCTACGAAAAGGTCAAGCAGTAGCCCTTTTCACGGACACCACGTCTCCGGCCTGGACAGCTTCTATCGACTCGATATTGCTGATTATCCGGCCTATAGGGTTCATCGCAGGCACGGTGCAGTCCTTTATCACAAAGCATATCGCGCCGTTTGAAGGCAAAAGCGCCAGGTCGCCCCGCTTGAACTGCATCCGCTGCTTTTCTGCGCCTATCACCATGCCCGTCTCTATGTAGACAAACTTGTCCTCAAAGCGGTGCACCCTGTCCTGCACGGGCAGGCCTTTCAGCAAGATGGTCGATGTTATCGGGGCAAGGTGCCGCACAAGCTCGCACTCTGCCGACCCCTTGCCCGCAATTTCTGCGACAAGCCTAATTCGCGAGACTGACCCTGCCTGCACATCCCAAGGAAAAGGGCAGATGTAATGAAAACGTTTTGCCTGTTTGCAGTCAGGGCATTAGTTGAAAAATTCGCAACATTTAATTAGATAGCTGATAGCTTTTTGCATCATTCTTGGTAGTCAAGCGCTTTACAAAGAAAACGGCTTCTAAAAAGTCTGCAAAGACAAAGGGCAAGGTCGAGGAGGAGGAAGTAAAGAAGTCCAGCAGGCCTGCCGACGAGGTTGTCACTTATGCCGAGTCCGAGTATGAGCTCCGCGAGGTCGAGGCCCAGGGCAACAAGATAGTCATCGGCCTGCCGTGGCTGACGCGCTTTGAGCGCGCAAGGATTACCGGCGCACGCGCCCTCCAGCTGTCGCTTGGGGCCCCGCCGCTGATAAAGGGGTCGGAGGAGGCAAAGACGTCCATCCTGCTTGCGATGGAAGAAGTCGAGCAAAAGGCGCTCCCGATATCCATAAGGCGCGTCCTTCCAAACGGCCTTTACCAGGACATTCCAATCGACTGGATGAAGTAATTATCCATTAGCAGCCTGACAACGCACATCACCCTGTATCCAAAAATTGCACCATTTTTTCGTGCTTAAAATGGTGCACAATGCACCATATTTCCACTGGAAACGCGCATGAATGTGCCAAAAAGGTGGCCGTGCCCGGAAGTTAATTACGGGTAAACTCCTGCTTCTTTGAGGATCCTGATTACCGTCGGGATGTCCAGGTCCAGCTGCATCGCGATAAATTCTTCTGGCATGTCCCCCAGGTACAGGTTCTTTGCAGTTTCTCTCTTTGCGTCAGAGACCTGAGCAGCGGCCTGCATGGAGGAGGTTCGCAGGCGGGCAATAAAAAAAGCTGTCAGTCCTGTCATTTACACGCCACTGTTCTTACCCCGTCAAGGGCATCGTGTATCAAGTGTGATTTCCAAGTTGCAGGGTGTGCAATGTCCAAAAAAAGAATACTGATACTGGGCGGAGGGTTTGCAGGCGTCTACTGCGCAAAGGAGCTTGAAAAGCTGGCCCGCAATGATGCCGGCCTGCAGGTGAGCCTGGTAAGCCGCGAGAACTTTTTCGTCTTTACGCCGATGCTCCCGCAGGTGGTGTCAGGCATGATAGAGAGTAACCATGTCGTCGTGCCGGTAAGGCAGATCCTGAAAAGGACCCAGTTCTACGAGGCAGACGTCAGGCGTCTGGACGTCAAGAACAAGAAAGTCGCAATCGGCGTGGCCGGAGAATCCGGCCCGGAGCGCGTGCTTGAATACGACCAGCTCGTGGTATCACTTGGCGGCGACACCAACTTTGCCAAGATGCCGTACATACAGGGTTTTGTGTTCACGCTCAAGAACCTCAAGGACGCGCTGGTGCTCCGCAACCACGTAATCGACATGCTCGAGCGGGCAGACATAGAGGGTGACATCGAAAACAGGCAAAAGCTTCTGACCTTCGTGGTTGTCGGCGGTGGGCTGTCTGGCGCAGAAACCGCAGGCGAGCTTGCCAGCTTTTTTGATGAAGCGGTCAAGTATTATCCAAATGTAAGGAACGGACTTGCGGCGGTCCCAGTCAGGGTAGTCCTGCTGCAGTCAAGGGACAGGATACTTCCAGAGCTTGACTTGGAGCTTGCAGATTTTACGTTAAATGAACTTGTAAAAAGCGGTGTCGAAGTTCGACTGAACTCCAGAGTCGTGGATGTCACAGCCGACCACGTCGAGATTATGGACGGCAAGGGCAGGACCACCCTGCCTGCCAATACCACCATCTGGACTGCAGGAGTCTCGCCAAACCCGGTAGTGTTTGAGATACCTGGCGCAATGCACGAGTCTGGCAGGCTGCCTGTCGACAGTTTCTTGCGCGTCAAGGGAGCAGATGGTATCTGGGCGATAGGCGACTGCGCCTACATAGCAGACGGCCGGTCAGCTCCGTGCCCTCCAACCGCGCAGCACGCAATAAGGGAAGCGCAGGTGGCCGCCCAAAACATCCTGCTGTCGATGCAGTGTAAGGGAATGAAACGATTTGACTACGATAGCAACAAGCAGATGGCGGTGATAGGCGAAAAAAAGGCGATAGCAAGGTTCGCAGGTTTCAAGCTGTACGGCATCGCCGCGTGGTGGCTCTGGAGGGCAGTCTATTTGCAGAAGCTGCCGATGCTCAAAAAGCGGCTGCGGGTGCTGTTTGACTGGACTATTGACATGTTCTTTGACAGGGACCTCACGCACATCAGGGGCCTGAAAGACGACAGGAAGGTAGCAAGGAGCCTGCCGGCCCGGACGCAGTGAATCAGATCTCTTTCAGGTGGCTCTCGTCGAATATGTCGGAGCCGTACCACCGGTAGCGGAAGTAGTCGAGGCACCACTCGTGGAATATCGGGTCGTCGCTGTAAAATATCATGTTCATGTCAGTCTCGCCCTTTTGCGTGGGGAACATGACTGACGCGTGCTTTTCGTTCAGGACGACTGCCACCTGCACGCTGTCCACCATCCGCCTCTCTATTGCACCCTTGTTCATCAGCTCGTTGTGCCCCAATTTTTTCAAGAGGTCTTTGCGGCCCTTTGGGATAATCACGTTTCTTGGCAGGACGTAGCTGTACTTCACTCCCTTTGACTTTACCCTGTCGATTGCCGGCTCTATCAGGTCGATTGGCACCTGCGGAACTATCTCGTAGATGTACTCGTCGGCGTTGCGGTATATGTCCTTCCAGCGCTCAAGTATTGCGACCACGCCTTTTACGTACTCGCACTGGTCAAGCGCGCCAAGGCGCATGATGAACTTTATCGGGAGCTCTCCGAGCACGTGCTCTGAAAAGTACTCCTTGTGCTTTGACAGGTAGTTGAAAGTCGGGATCTGCTTGATTATCGTATTGCCAAACGTCGTGAGCGAAAACACGCCTTCCGGGTTTTTCTCTATCAGGCCGGCGTCCTGCAGGCGGTTGACGTTTCTGTGCGCCTCCTGCATGGTTATGCCGAGATCCTTTGCCAGCTGCGATATCTTGGCTTTCTTCTCGTTTATCCGAAAGATGATTGAGAGGCGCTGCTCGCTTGCAAGCTCGAAGAAGGTCTTCTCTGTGTTTGCGTAGGCGCTGACCGGCTCGTCGGCGTCGTGTGAGGGCATGTTATTGCATCACGCAGGGATTGTTAAAAGCGTTGCACCTAGTGGCGGTGTTCTACGTGCGGGTGCTTCTTCTCGTTGCTTGCGGTCCAGAAGCCAAGTGCTATAACCCCGATCCCGACTGCGAGCAGCACATAGTCCGCCGGAAGGGCGACGGCCCATATAGGGTTGACCATACCTGCAAAGATGAAGAGAAGCGCCAGAAAGGTTAGTGCGGTGCCTGCGACGATTTCGCCATTTAACCGGCCCATCGCTTCGATGTGTCATGTATTCTGTATATTAATTTTTGTGATAACTAGTGCTCGCGGATGAGCGTGCCCCTGCACTGCTCGCAGATGGTCTCGTCGATGTTTGACTCCATACTGTGGTGCACGTCGCAGATGAGCAGCGTGTAGCGCATATAGTTTGTCAGACCGACGAACTTGGCAAGCGTGCTTGGCGTGTACGCCTTGTGCGTAGAAAGCTCGCGGGCAATGTCGTCTATCATGCGCATTACCTCCATCACCGATTCCAGCTTGGATATCAGCTCCAAGTCGCCCCTTGTGCCACGCACATAGTTGCTGACTGCAGCCTGGGTGATGCCAAGTACCTTGGCTACGTCCTCTTCCCTGAGCGCGTATTCCTTGATGAGTTTCCGGGCAAGGATGGCCCTCACTGCAGGGATGAGAGACTTGGCTTCTATCTCGGAGGGTAACAGCATGACGGTATGAACGAATTTCTTTTTTTATTATTTAAAGGTTCTTAGGATCGCCTAATTCATACGCTATTTATAGACCGCACCTCTAGATCCAAAAAGATGAAGGCGGTCTTTGTCAAGGGCCAGAGCGCTGTTTCAGTAGACGACGTAAGCGATCCGCAGATAGCCGGCGCAGGCGACGTCGTAGTGAAGATGCGCGCGTGCGGCCTGTGCGGCTCGGACCTTGAAAAGGTGTACGGCGAATATGGCATGACGTCGGGCAGGCTCGGGCACGAGCCGGCAGGCGAGGTAGTCGCAGTGGGCAAAGACGTCATGGACTTTGCGCCCGGCGACAGGGTTTTCATTCACCACCATGTCCCTTGTTATTCATGCCATTACTGTCTCCACGGCGACCACACGATGTGCCCCGAGTACCAGAAGAGCAACATCAGCCCGTGCGGCCTTGCAGAGCAGTTTTTGGTGCCGGCATGGAACGTGTCGAGGGGCGGCCTCATAAAACTGCCCGAGGGCATGACATTTGACGAGGCGTCGCTGATAGAGCCCTTTGCGTGCTGCATCCGCGCATGGAACAAGAGTGGATTTCAGGCAGGCGACGACCTGGCGGTCCTGGGAGCAGGACCGGCGGGCCTGATGCACGTCATACTTGCAAAGGCGTTTGGCGCCGGAAAGGTGTTTGTTTCTGACATCAACGACTTTAGATTGAATTTTGCGAAAAAGTACGGCGTCACGACTTTCAACTCCATTTCAGATCAGAATTTTGCTCAGAAGGTAAAGGAGCAGACCGGCGGCCGCGGCGTTGACGTCGCAATCGTAGCGACTGGAAGCACCAAGGCTCTCCTGCAGGCGTTTGACATGACGCGGCGCGGGGGCAAGATAGTGCTCTTTGGCGTCCCGCCCAAGGGATCGAACGTTTCGTACGACATGAGCAAGCTGTATTCAAGCGAGCATGCGCTCATCCCAAGCTACGCAGCATCGGAGGTCGAGACGAATCAGGCCATAAGGATGATGGCAGAAAAGCGCGTCGACATTGCGCCACTCATCACCCACCGCTTTGACATCAAGGACGCGTCCCAGGCCATCAAGTGCGCGCACGAGGCAAAGGACGCGATGAAAGTCATTGTCACGTCAGGCTCGTAGAAACTATAAATAATAAAAACGGCCCCGGGGCTTTGATAACAATGGACTGGGGAATGAAAAACCGCTTTTCCAGGATAATCAAGCCGCAGGACGGCCGCTGCCTCATGCTTGCGGTGGACCACGGCTACTTTCTGGGCCCGACAGAGCGCCTCGAGAACGCCACAGAGACCATCAGGCCGCTTTTGCCCTACGCCGATTCTCTGATGCTCACCAGGGGCATCCTTCGCAACTGCGTGCCGGCAGAGCGCGACATCCCGATTGTGCTTCGCGTGTCTGGCGGGACCAGCATCGTCGGCGAGGACCTCTCAAAAGAGACCATAACCACGTCCATCGAAGAAGCTATCAAGCTGAACGTATCGTGTCTTGCGCTCTCGATATTTGTAGGAAGCAAGTATGAGCACCAGACACTTGCGTCGCTCGGCAGGCTCGTCGACGAGGGCGAGAAATACGGAATCCCGGTGCTTGCCGTGACGGCTGTAGGAAAGGAGATGGGCCGCGACGCAAGGTATCTCGCATTGGCGTGCAGGGTTGCGGCGGAACTTGGCGCGCACATCGTCAAGACGTACTACTGCGATAACTTTGAAAAAGTAGTCGAAGCCTGCCCGGTGCCGCTTGTTGTGGCAGGAGGCAAGAAACTGCCGGAGATGGACGCGCTGAAACTTGCATACGACTCTGTCAGCCACGGCGCGGCCGGAGTAGACATGGGCAGGAACATCTGGCAGTCCGACTACCCTGTCCCGATGATAAAGGCGGTCAAGGCAATCGTGCACAACAAGGCTACAGTGAAGGAGGCCTACGACGTTTTCATGCGCGAGCGCCAGAAGATGAAGCAGAAAAAGCCCCAGGAAATTGTCAAGACAGTGAGCAGCTCCGGCGACTTTGACTAGCCGGGCATCTTTGAAAAGTGCTGGTGGAGCATCTTCCACCCGCCTTTTTTGTCCTTTTTGAATACCATAGTGACGCGCGACTTGTTGTTTATCGCAGTCCCGCGGAAACTGTAATCGTCGACTATCATGCCGGTGCTCTGCAGGACAAAACTTGCGACCGCGGCGTCGCCTACGACATCCACCTTCAGGTCCTCGATTTTAAAGTCATAGTCGGATATGCTTGCAAACTGCAGCTGTTCAAGCATAAGCGCGCGCTCAAGGTCCCTTCTGTCGTAGGGAGGCGAATCGCCGAACTTTGTGAACCTGTCGTCAAAGAAATCCGGGATGCCCTCGATTTCCTTGCTCTTGGCTATCTGGAAGTATTTGTAAATCAGGTCCTGAATAGTCGCGGAATCCGCAGCAGACAATAATGTTCATGCGCCTGTAATTGCCAAAACTTTATAAATTATATCATAACAATCCACCTCCAGATGCCCAATACAGGCAGCGAGCGCTCTAGGCACAAAGTTAAGATTCTGGTCCTGCTGGTACTTGCCTAGACAAATCTCTGCTAACAGGCGGGCGTTTGTCTTGAAAATGGTGATAGCATAGATGGCGGAAATGACCGGTGCAAAGGCGTTGATCCATGCCCTCGAGAAGGAGGGCGTAGACGTGGTCTTTGGCCTTCCCGGCGGCGCTAACCTGCCGATATACGACGCGCTTGTGGGCGCAAACCTCAGGCACATCCTCGTGCGCCACGAGCAGTCTGCGGCCCACATGGCCGACGGCTATGCCAGGATAAAGAGAAAGTCAGGCGTGTGCTTTGCCACTTCTGGCCCAGGCGCCACCAACCTCATCACAGGGATTGCTACTGCATACGCTGACTCGATACCGATGGTCGCAGTTACAGGGCAGGTTCCCTTGGCAATGATAGGCAAGGACGCCTTCCAGGAGACTGACATCATCGGCGTGGCAAACCCTTGCACCAAATATGCCTTCCAGCCCAAAGTTGCTACTGAAATCCCCGAGATGGTGAAAAAGGCGTTCTACATTGCCGAGAGCGGCAGGCCCGGCCCGGTGCTCGTGGACATTCCAAAGGACGTGCAGCAGGCAACTGCAGAGATGAAGTTTCCAGACCTAATCAAGGTGAGGGGCTACAGTCCCATAGTGGACGCGGACCTTTCAGAGGTGGGCAAGGCAGTTGAACTCATACTAAAGGCAGAGCGCCCGATAATCATGGCCGGAGGAGGCGTCATACTCTCTGGCGCGTTTGCCGAGCTCCAGGCTCTTGCAGAGCTTCTCATGATACCCGTAGTTACGACGTTCAAGGGCAAGGGCGCGTTCCCGGAGAACCACCCGCTTGCGATGGGCCCGATAGGCATGCACGGCCACCCCGAGGCTAACAAGATAATCATCGAGGCAGACTGCATAATAGCGATAGGCGCGCGCTTTTCTGACAGGTCGGTGGGCCGCTTTGACGAGTTCGGCAAAGGCATGAGCATCATACACATGGACATCGACCCGGCAGAAATAGGCAAGAACAAGTCAGTCGACGTCGCAATCGTGGGCGACGTCAAGTCGTCGCTCAGGACGCTTGTCAAGCTGCTCGGCAAAAAGGTAGTGAAAAGGGATGCCGACAACCCCTGGCTCAAGCGCAGGAAGGAGATAATACAGTACTACCAGGAAACCATCAAGGACTATGCAAGGGAGATAACCGCCAAAAAGTCGCTCAAAAAGTTGCGCGAGCTCTTGCCGGCAAACGCGATTGCCACCACCGAGGTGGGCCAGTGCCAGATGTGGGCGTCGCTCCACTTTGACGTCATATCGCCGGGCACCTTCTTCAGCTCCACGGGTCTTGGCACTATGGGATTTGGATTCCCGGCGTCAATTGGCGCCAAGGCGGCAAGGCCCGATGTGCCTGTGGTGGACATCGCCGGCGACGGGTCGTTCAACATGACTGAAAACTCGCTTGCAGTGTCGGTGCTCGAGAAACTGCCGGTGATAGTGTTCCTCATGAACAACTACATGCTCGGCATGGTGGCCCAGTGGCAGCGCACCTTCTACAACCGAAGGTACAGCGGTGTGCACCAGCACCAGTGCCCGGACTATGTCAAGATAGCAGAGGCCTACGGCGCGCAAGGCATACGCGCCCAGTCGATGGCAGAGCTTGAGAAGGCAATAAAGACCGCGCTAAAGAGCGACGTGGCAACGGTAATCGACATCCCGATTGACCCAGACGAGGACGTGTACCCGTTCGTGGCCCCGGGCACGAGCCTCAAGGACATGATAACAGGAGCTTGAAAAGATGTCTGCAAACGGCTGGTACATAGTCTCGGCGCTTGTTGAGAACAAGCCGGGCGTGCTCTTCAGGGTCACCAACCTGTTCAGGGCGCGCAGCTTCAACATCGAGTCGATAACCGTTGGCACGACGGAGCAGCAGGACCTCTCGAGGATGACAATCACAACCAACAGCGACCAGCGAACTCTCGACCAGCTTGTGAAGCAGTTGAGGAAGCTGATAGATGTGGTCGATGTCAAGGTGCTTGACCTCGACAAGTCAGTATACAGGGAGCTTGCCCTCATCAAGATGAAGGCCATCGACCCCACCACCAGGAGCGAGATACTCAACTATGCCAACATATTCCGTGGCAACATCATCGACATAGGCAAGGAGACAATCACAGTCGAGATAACAGGAACACCGGACAAGATAGATGCGTTTAAGAATCTGGTCGAACAATATGGTATTGCCCAGCTGGCAAGGACCGGCGTTTCGGCGTTGCCGAGGGGGACGGAACTTTGAGCGAGGAAAAGGTAAGGATTTTCGACACGACGCTCCGTGACGGCGAGCAGACGCCGGGCGTGACAGTCACGCCAGAGCAGAAAGTGCAGATAGCCACGAGGCTGAGCGACCTTGGAGTTGACGCCATAGAGGCGGGCTTTCCCATAGTCTCTCACGGCGAGATGCAGGCCATAAAGACGATAGTAAACAGCGGCCTTAAGGCCGAGATCTGCGGCCTTGCCCGCGCAACTGAAACTGACATTGATGCTGCCATAAAGTGCGACTTGAAGTACGTCCACACGTTCATCGCGACGTCTGATATCCACATGAAGTTCAAACTAAAGATGACCCGCGAGCAGGTGCTCGAGCGCGCAGTCCACGCAGTGGAATACGCCAAAAAGCACGGCTTGGCAGTCGAGTTTTCTGCAGAGGACGCGACGAGGTCTGACAGGCCCTTCTTGCTCCAAGTGTTCAAGGCAGTCGAGCAGGCAGGCGCCGACAGGCTCGACATACCCGACACGGTAGGCTATGCGACGCCCCAGTACATCACGCAGGTGGTAAACGACGTCAGGGCCGCGACGAAATTGCCAATAAGCATGCACTGCCACGACGATTTTGGCCTTGCGGTTGCAAACTCGATAGCCGGCATCAACGCCGGCGCGGCGTGCGCCCATGTGACGATAAACGGCCTTGGCGAGAGGGCGGGCAACGCTTCCCTTGAAGAGTTTGTGATGGCGCTCCAGTGCCTCTACAACAAAAAGCACAACATCAAGACCCAGATGCTCTACGAGACTTCAAGGTTCGTGTCAAACACGATGGGCATCATAGTCCAGCCAAACAAGGCGATAATCGGCGAGAACGCGTTCGGCCACGAGTCAGGCATACACACGCACGGCATACTCAACAACCCGCTCACCTACGAGCCAATCAGCCCCGAGCTTGTGGGCAGAAAGCGCTGGCTCCAGGCAGGCAAGCACGCAGGCGCACACGGCATCAACGCCATGCTTGCCGAGTTTGGCATAACGCCCACAGAGGAGCAGTTGAAGCTCATAGTTGAAAAGCAAAAGGACGTGGCAGACAAGGGCAAGGCAATCACGACTGCAGACCTCCTCTCGATAGCAGGCGAGGTTATGCACAACGCCCAGTTTGAGGAGAAGTTCAAGCTCTACGACTTTCACATAGTTACTGGCATGAACATCATACCGACCGCGGTTGTCAGGCTCAACGCAGAAGGCAAGGACCTGATATCGTCAGAGACAGGCGTCGGCCCCGTCGACGCGGCGCTCAAGGCTATCCAGAAAATCGCGGCCGACGTTGCAAGCATCAAGATCCGCGAGTACAAGCTCGACTCGATAACGGGCGGTTCGGACGCCCTTGCAGAGGTCTCTGTAAAGGTAGAGGACAAGAACGGCAACATCGTGTCTGCGCGCAAAGCAAACGAGGACATCGTCGTGGCGTCGGTAGAGGCCATGATGGACGCGATAAACAAGGTTCTTTTGAAGAAGGTCCTGTACTCAAAGAGCTAGGCGCAGGGGTTTGGCCAGGTACGACATTTCACTCATCACAGGCGACGGCATAGGCCCCGAGCTTGCGGCAGCTGCAAAAAAGATACTTGAAACGATAAGCGACAGGTCGTCGACGAAATTTTCGATAAGAGAAGTCGAGGCCGGCGACGCGGCGCTCAAAAAGCACGGCAAAGCCCTGCCGGATTCCACTGTCGATGTTGTAAAAAAGTCGCAGGCGTGCCTCAAGGCGCCGGTGGGCGAGAGCGCGGCTGACGTCATAATAGTTCTCAGGCGCATGTTTGACCTCTACGCAAACGTGAGGCCGGCCAGGTCGTACCCGAACATCCCTGCGCTTTCCAGAAACGTCGACCTTGTGACAGTCAGGGAAAACACCGAGGACGTCTACCTCGGCTGGGAGTTCAACACCGACGAGGACACGGTGGTCGCTTTGCGCGTCACATCCAGAAAAGCGTCGCAGAGAATAGCCGAGTATGCGTTCAAGACAGCCGAAGCCAGAAACGGCAAGCGAAAGGTTGTGGCCGTGCACAAGTCAAACGTTATGCGAAAAGGCGACGGGCTCTTTGCGTCCGTGTGCAAGGAGGTCGCAAAAAGGCACCCCAAGATACAGTACAGCGAGCTCTATGTCGACGCGGCTTCGATGAACCTTATCCGCAACCCCGAGGAGTTTGACGTCATTGTCACGACGAACCTCTTTGGCGACATACTCTCAGACGAGGCGGCGCAGGTAGTCGGAGGCCTCGGTATGGGCCCGGCGGCAAACATCGGCGAGGGCTTTGCGCTATTTGAGCCGGTCCACGGCGCGGCGTTTGACATTGCAGGCAAGAATGCGGCAAACCCGTCGTCTATCCTGCTGTCGGCAAAGATGATGGCAGAGTGGCTTGCAGACAAACACCGCGACCAAAAGATAGCCGAAGAAGGAAGGCGCATAGAAGACGCAATCATAAAGCTACTAGCCAAGAACCAAAAGACAAAGGACATCGGCGGCGCGCTGACCACTACGCAGTTTGCGGACCTTGTCGCAAAGTCGATGTACTAGCCCGGCGACTTTTTCTGCCAGGCTATCATCATGAACACGAAAGGTATCGTCATGAGGGCAGTCGCTATGAGCACCGGCTGCAGGATAGACGCCATCACTTCCGGAGGGTAGCCGCTAAAGTTGAGAAACGGCAGCGGGAATATGGCAAATAGCCAGTAGCCGCCAAGTATGCCAAACACCATCTTGTTGCGCCGGAGCACCGCTGCAACGCTTATCTTGTTCACCTTCTTGCGCTCGCATGCCACGCACTTTACAGTCGTCCTGCTGCCTGACACGTCGGCCGGCACTATGCACGAAGTGCACGCGTGCTTCTGGCAGAAGTAGCAGCGCTTTGTCGCAAAGCGCGAGCCGCAGATGGCGCAGTCGGGCATGCAAAAACGTTCGCAGCATCGAAATATTACCTTGTCGCCGATAAGCAAAACTTAAATGCCCTCATCAAAGTAGTTGGTGAGGGTCAAAAATTCCGACACTTCAAAAGACCTACAGTGGCTACGCCGCCAAGCTGATGCTTGAAGACGGCACTGTTTTTGACGGAATCGGCTTCGGGTACCCGTCCGAGATAACGGGAGAAGTGGTCTTTAACACGGGCATGGTCGGATACACGGAGACCCTCACCGACCCTTCGTACAGGGGCCAGATACTCTGCATGACCTACCCGCTTGTGGGCAACTATGGCGTGCCGGGATTTGACGTCAAGGACGAATATGGACTTCCAAAATTCTTCGAGTCGGACCACATACAGGTAAAGGCGCTTTTGCTCCACGACCTGTCAGACGTGGCGAGCCACTGGAGCGCAGTCAGGACGCTTGACCAGTGGCTGTATGACGAAAAGGTCCCCGGCATTTACGGCATCGACACGCGTGCTCTGACAAAGAAACTGCGCGTAAGCGGCGTCATGATGGGCGCAATCATTGTATCAAAAGAGACCGTGGACGAGGCGCGGCTGAAAAAGCTGGTAGCAGGCGCCAAATACGAGGGCCTGAACTTTATGCCAGAGGTCTCGACGGCAGGCCCGCAGGAGTACGGCGACAAGAGCAAGGACTGCATCGCGGTAATCGACACGGGAGTAAAGTACAGCATTATCCGAAACATCATGCGCACAGGCTACAGGGTGGTGCGCCTACCATGGGACGCGACCTACGAGCAGGTGATGTCGTACAGTCCAAAGGGCGTGGTGATAAGCAACGGCCCGGGCGACCCCAAGGTCTGCAAGGGGACGATAAAGACTGCCACCAAATTGATAAAAACATCAACGCCGACGCTTGGGATCTGCCTTGGGAACCAGATACTTGCGCTTGCAGGGGGCGCAAACACGTACAAGCTGAAGTTCGGCCACAGGGGGCAGAACAAGCCGTGCATCGACCTGCGGAGCAACCTGTCCTACGTGACGAGCCAGAACCACGGCTACGGCATCGACCCGAAAAGCCTCAAGGGCACAGGGTTCAAGGTGTGGTTTGCAAACGCCGACGACGACACGGTGGAAGGCATAGAGCACTCAACCAAGCCTGTCATCGCAGTCCAGTTCCACCCCGAGGCGTCGCCGGGGCCGTACGACTGCATGTACGTGTTTGACAGGTTCAAGGAAGTTATAGCAGCCGGCGTGGAAAAGCCCGCGGCTCCAAAAAAGAAGGCTGCAAAGAAAAAGAAGGTGAAAAAGAGTGCCAAAAGATAAGTCGATAAAGAAGGTGCTGGTGCTCGGCAGCGGGGCCATAAAGATAGGCGAGGCCGGCGAGTTTGACTATTCGGGCTCGCAGTGCCTCAAGGCGCTTGCAGAAGAAGGCGTCAAGAGCGTGCTCATCAACCCCAACATCGCCACAATCCAGACAGACACCAGGTTTGCAGACAAAGTATACCCGATTCCCATTGACACCGCATACGTCGAGAAGGTGATAATAGAAGAAAAGCCCGACTCGATAATGCTCGGGTTTGGCGGCCAGACGGCTCTAAATTGCGGAGTCGCGCTGCAGGAGCAGGGCATACTTGAAAAATACAACGTCAGGGTGCTTGGCACACAGATAGAGGGTATCAAGGTCACGGAAGACCGGCAGCTGTTCAAGGAAGCAATGGCAAAAAGCGACGTGCCGGTGCTGCAGAGCTACGCCGTAAACTCGCTCAAGGAGGCGCAAAAGGCTGCAGAGGAGATAGGATACCCAGTAATAATCCGCGTCGCATACACGCTTGGCGGCAGGGGTGGCGGAGTAGCGTACAACGAGATAGAGCTCCAGGACATTGTCCAGCGCGGCCTCAACCTCAGCATGGTGCACCAGGTGCTGATTGAAAAGTACGTGGGCCACTGGAAGCAGATAGAGTACGAGGTGATGCGCGACTACAACGGCAACAGCGTCATAGTGTGCAACATGGAAAACGTGCTTGCTATGCGCGTGCACACCGGCGACAACATCGTGATTGCGCCGTCGCAGACACTGAACAACTATGAATACCACATGCTCAGGTCCGCTGCAATCAGGGCTGTCAGCCACTGCGGCATAGTGGGCGAGTGCAACATCCAGTATGCGCTCGACCCGCAGTCTGAACAATACACCGCGATTGAAATCAACGCAAGGCTGTCAAGGTCGTCGGCCCTTGCAAGCAAGGCCACTGGCTACCCGCTTGCGTACATGGCGGCCAAGATAGCGCTTGGCTACACACTCCCGGAGCTCCTGAACAGGATAACCAAGGTCACAACGGCGTGCTTTGAGCCGTCGCTTGACTACTGCGTGCTCAAGATGCCCAGGTGGGACTTTTCCAAGTTCGAGGGCGTCAAGCGCAGGCTCGGGTCTGCCATGAAGTCTGTAGGAGAAGTCATGGCGATTGGCAGGAACTTTGAGGAAGTCCTGCAGAAGGCGATAAGGATGTCGTCCATCGGCCGGGACGGGCTGGTGGCAAACGGCAAGGACACGTACTCGGAGACTGACATCGAGCGCATAGAGCAGGCGCTCCTGAGGCCAGACGACGAGATAATCTACGCCGTCGTGCAGGCCATGAAGGCCGGCTTTGACATCGACAGGATTTACCAGCTGTCGGCCATCGACCCCTGGTTTTTGGCAAAGATAAAGAACATCGTCGACATGGAAGAGCGCCTGAAAAAGCAGGCAGGCTTTGACGCAGGCACCGTCAGGGAAGCAAAGAGGCTCGGGTTTTCCGACACGCAGGTCGCAAGGTGTTTGAAGTCAGACGAGATGCAGGTGCGCTCCTTGCGCGAAAAGAACGGCATAGTCCCGGCAGTCAAGCAGATAGACACGCTGGCAGCAGAGTGGCCTGCAAAGACAAACTACCTCTACCTCACATACGGCGGCTACCAGGACGACGTGGTGGTGAAAAACACGAAGGACAGCAGGATGATAGTGCTTGGCGCCGGCCCGTACAGGATTGGAAGCTCTGTCGAGTTTGACTGGGGCACCGTCAACATGGTGTGGGGGCTCAAGGAAAACGGCGTGAAAGAGATTTCGGTCATCAACTGCAACCCCGAGACCGTGTCTACAGACTATGACATCTGTGACAGGCTGTACTTTGAAGAGCTGACGCTTGAGCGCGTGCTTGACATCTGCGACAAGGAGAATCCGACAGGCATCGTCACGTGCGTGGGCGGCCAGACTGCCAACAACCTTACGCCCAAGCTCGCCAAAAGCGGCATCAGGATAATAGGCACCTCAAGCGAGGACGTCGACAGGGCTGAAGACCGCGCCAAGTTCGGCAAGATGCTCGACTCGCTTGGCATCGGGCAGCCGGCATGGCGCCAGTTCACAAACCTTTCAGAGGCAGAGGAGTTTGCAGAAAAAGTCGGCTATCCCGTCCTTGTCAGGCCGTCGTACGTCCTGTCGGGCGCGGCCATGAAAGTCGTGTGGGCTGCAGACCAGCTGGAGCGATTCCTGACAGACGCCACAAACGTCAACCCCGAACATCCTGTAGTCATAAGCAAGTTCCTGCAGGACGCCGCCGAAGTCGAGGTGGACGCGGTGTGCGACGGCAGCGAAGTCGTCATCGGCTCCATTATAGAGCACATCGACAACGCAGGCGTGCACTCTGGCGACGCGATGATGAGCATACCGCCCTGGAGGCTTGACAGGCGCATGATGGATACTGTCGCAGACTACTCTACAAAGATAGGCAGGGCGCTCAACGTCAGGGGGCCATTTAACATCCAGTATCTTGTAAAGGACGAGCAGGTGATGGTCATAGAGGCAAACGTGCGCGCGTCGCGCTCGATGCCCTTCGTGTCGAAATTCGCCGGCGTCAACCTGATAAACCTGGCGGCAAGGGCGATGCTCGGAAAACCGCTGCCTGCAAAGGCAAAGGACCTGTGGATGAAGGCCCACGGCTTTGGCGTCAAGGTCCCGCAGTTCTCGTTCATGCAGCTGGAAGGCTCTGACATCGTGCTTGGAGTCGAGATGAGGTCTACAGGCGAGGCGGCATGCTTTGGCTCGAGCTTTTACGACGCGCTGTCAAAGGCGTACATGGCGGCAGGGTATTCGCTGCCGCTGTCAGGCTCGGTGCTGATAACGATAGGCGGACAAAGGAACAAGGAGAAATTGCTTCCGCTGATATCGATGCTGTCGTCGATGGGCTTCAAGATACTTGCAACTGAACACACGGCAGAGTTCATGGAGAACAACAAGGTCAAAGATGTTGAACTGGTGCACAAGATAAGCGAGCCGGACCGCAAGCCCAACATAGCAGACATGCTGGTAGAGCGCAAGCTGGACTTCATCATCAACATACCGGCCACTGCGACCCTTGAAAAGTTCGTCGGCATGCTGCAGGACGAATACCAGATACGCCGAAAGGCAGTAGAGATGGGAGTGCCAGTTCTAACGACAGTCGAGTCTGCAAGCTCGTTCATAAAGACGGTGCAGTGGCTGCGGGAGAACACGCCGACTCTGGCGCCGCTTGGAAGCTACGTCAAGCTGGACTAGGGAGGGGGTCGTTTCCAGTGGAAAAGCTGCCAGAAAAATTAGTTCTTTTATAGCGACAGCGCCTTTGTGGCCGGGTGCGGCTGGAAAAGGCAGTGCGCTTTCCCAAGGTAACGAGCTGCAAGCTGGAGATTCGAATATTCTAACCTGTCCTAGAGCGCGCTTGCAAGCACCGACTCGTCGCCCACTATGGACCCGTCAAGCGTCGCAATCACGCACTTTTGTATCGCGTCAGGACTCAGGCGCGATATCAGAGGCGACTGGGACCTTTTTGGGCCGCGCCCTTCCGCGTAGAGGTACCTGTTGAACGAGGGCACGATGACAATCTCAAGCGTTCCCTGCTCTGCAAAAAGCGCCTCCTTTCTCACCTGCATCGATATCCAGACCCGCTGGCCGTTGACAACGCTACCGCTCTTCAAGAAAACAGGATGGAGGTGGCCCATCACTATCCTGCTAACGTGGGACCGGGCGTCAGACGGCAGGCTGTGACCGTGCAGAAAAAGCGTGTCTTCTATCACCATGCCCTTGCTCCCTATCACGTTTACAGAGTCCGGGACTAGGTGGCGGATGTTTCCGTCGTGGTTCCCCGGCACAAGGTAGACGTCTGTTGCCGACGACAGATTCTTGAACAGTTGTGGCACGTCGTCCCATTCCTGCTTGCTTATCGAGCCGACAGTGTTTTTGATGTCGCCAAGAAGAACCAGCCCGTCGGCCTGCTGAGACGATACGAGCGAGAGCAGCTCTTCCTGCATCTCGCCCACCAGGTTTGACTTGACCGTTATCCCCTTGCCTACAAGCTCCGCCTCAAGGCCTATGTGCAGGTCAGACACTGCCACGTACTTTTTCCTGCCCTCAAGCAACAGCGCGGCGTGCGGGCGCACCGGGCGGGCGTTCATGCCGGTTTTATACCACTTCCCGCAAATAAACCGCGTGGAAAAGGCGGAAGGCGCGCTTGCGGCAGGAAGCGTCAAGCTGCATCTGTTCCAGCCAAGCGGCAGGAAACTCTGGACTGTCGTGGGCAAAGAAGGCGAGTACTGGGTCGACCCCGAGCTCTCGTTCTGCTCGTGCAAGGACTATTACTTTGCCACGCTCTCGGGAGGCGCGCCGTGCTACCACATAAAGAGCGTGAAAAAGGCAATCGAGGAAGGCACGGATGCTTTGGAATTTTCCGACGACGACTATGTCCCGTTCTTGCAGGCGCTCGCAGCCGAGGCCGAAAGCGCGCTCCGCTAAAAACAATTTATTATCGAGCTGGTCTACCCGTGCCGTGTCAGGCACGGTTCTGGTCATCGGTTCCGGCGGCAGGGAGCACGCCCTTGGGTGGAAGCTGTCGCAGAGCCCACGCGTGAGCAAGGTCTACCACGCGCCGGGGAACGGCGGCACGTCTGAAAACGTTGCGATAAAGCACAACGACGTCGACGGCCTCGTCAGGTTTGCAAAAAAGATAGGAAAGGACTGCCTTGCAGTGGTCGGCCCGGAAGAGTCGCTCTCGCTCGGTGTCGTCGACGCCTTTTCAAAGGAGGGACTCAGGATATTTGGCCCCATAAAGAAGGCCGCGATGCTTGAGGCAAGCAAGGTCTTTGCTAAGGAGTTCATGAAAAGCGCCAATATCCCGACAGCCGCGTTTGCCACCTTTTCTGACGCCGACAAAGCGAAAGACTACATCAAACGCCAGGACAGGCCGCTTGTCGTAAAGGCAGACGGGCTGGCGGCGGGCAAGGGCGTCATCGTCTGCGACAGCGCGGCGCAGGCACTTGACGCAGTGGGCAAGATAATGGTTGGAAAGGAGTTTGGGCAGGCAGGCGCAAGCGTGGTAGTTGAGGAGAGGCTGTCAGGCGAGGAGGCGTCGTTCATTGCGCTTTGCGACGGCAGGACGATAATGCCCCTTGCCTCAAGCCAGGACCACAAGCGCATATTTGACGGCGACAGGGGCCCCAACACCGGCGGCATGGGCGCGTACTCGCCGGCGCCTGTCGTCGACAGCGATCTGCACGACAAGATAGTAAAGCGCGTGATGCAGCCTGTGCTAAGAAAGATGCAGGAGCGCGGGACGCCCTTTGTGGGGTTCCTCTACGCAGGCATCATGGTCGACGAAAAGACAGGCGAGCCTTCGGTTCTTGAATTCAACGCGCGCATGGGCGACCCCGAGTGCCAGCCGATAATGATGCGAATGAAGTCCGACCTCTACGAGTACATGCAGGCCGCAATCGACGGCAGGCTCGACTCGATGCCTCCCATAGAGTGGCACGACCAGACGGCGGTGTGCGTAGTCATGGCCTCTCGCGGATACCCGGGAAGCTACAAGAAGGGCGAGGTGATTGAGGGCCTCGACTCTGACTTTGGACCCGGCACGATGGTCTTTCACGCCGGCACTGCAAGGGACGCGCAGGGAAGGGTCGTGACTGCAGGCGGCAGGGTGCTTGGAGTGACCGCGCTTGGCGCCGACGCAAGGCATGCCATCGACAGCGCCTATTCTGCTGTAAGGAAGATAAGATGGGGCGAGAACGGCCACTACTACAGGACCGACATCGCAAGAAGGGCGATACGCTAAAAGTACATGATGCCCTCGTCGGTGGCAAGCGCGCCCAGCTTTCTGTCAAACCTGCCCCTCGGGAGCGCTTCCACGACCTGGAAAGAGTACGCCAGCCCCACCGAGAAAGTCGCCAGCCGCTCTGCTAAAAACCGGTCGTAAAACCCCTTGCCGTAGCCTATCCTGCAGCCCTGCGCGTCAAACACGACGCCGGGGATTACCACGAGGTCGAGCGGCCCAGCTGGGTGGGAGGGTGCCGGCTCCATGACCCCGAACCTGCCCTCCACCAGGTCGTCGCCTTCTTTGTATTCGTAGAACCTGATCATGTTTCCTTCTGTCCGGGGAAGCGACACCTTCTTGCCACCTGCCCTTGCCGCCCTAGCTATCTCGTCTGTGCGCACCTCCGAGCCCAGCGGATAGTATATCCCTATAGTCCGGGCCGACTCGAATTCCGGGATCTCGACGACGTGCTTTTGCGCTAGCGCGCCAAGCCTTGCTGCCTCTGTGGCGGGAAGTGCGTTGCGCTTTTCAAGCATGCGCCGGCGGAGCCTCTGCTTTTCTGCACGCACGTCTGGCAGCTACTGCATCACTCTCGATATCGAGGCGGCAGAGACCGTGTTTTTCATGAGCATTGCAATCGTCATGGGGCCAACGCCGCCGGGCACCGGCGTTATCCAAGACGCCTTCTCCTTTACGGCGTCAAAATCCACGTCGCCTGCAAGCTTGCCGGCGTGCCTGCTTGTCCCGACGTCTATCACTATCGCTCCTTTCTTTACCATGTCTGCAGTCAGCGTGAACCGCTCCCTGTTGCCCACAGCCGTCACGACGAGGTCGGCATTGCGCAGCTTCTCTGCGAGGTTTTTTGTCCTTGAATGGCAGACAGTTACAGTCGCGTTCTTTTCTACAAGCATCAATGCCAGCGGCAGCCCCACGAGGTTGCTCCTGTTTACGATGACCGCGTCCATGCCTGCGACGTCTATCTTGTAAAAGTCGAGGATCTCCATGACGCCTGAAGGCGTGCAGGGCTTCAGGTGGGCCATGTTGTTAAGCAGCATGCCGGCGCTGTACGGCGTCAGTCCGTCCACGTCTTTTAGCGGGCTGATGGAGCTTGTTATCGCAAACTCGTCGATGTGCTTGGGCAATGGCAATTGTACAAGTATGCCGTGCACTTCAGGGTCGCTGTTTAAGAGCTGCACAAGGTCAAGGAGCTCCTGCTGCGTAAAAGACGCCTTGAGCCGGTGGTCGCGCGTAGCGATTCCGAGCTCCTTTGCGGTCTTTTGCTTGCTGTTGACGTAGGTGGCAGAAGCCGGGTCGTCGCCCACGAGGACGGTGGCAAGGCACGGCGTGACGCCCTGCCTCTTCAGCTCCTCGACTGCCTTTCTCACCCGCTCCTTTACGTCTGCTGCGACTGCAAGCCCCGAGAGTATCTGCGCCAAACACCACCTCTGCGTCTGGCTCGGTATTTTGCTTTTCCGATTCTTTGCGCAAAGCGAAACTAAATTAATAAGAATTCAGGACATGTATTGATGGCCAACCAGTTTCTGCAGAGGCGCTGGCTAGATTTCAGAAACGGCCACAGCATATACCTGGCGTTTGTGCTCACGTTTGTCAACTTTATCCTCATCACGTACAACTTTGCGATTGAGAGAATCACCATTCTGCAGGGCGTCATAGACAACACGCTCGTGTTTGCCGCCCTCTTTGTCGTCGTCTACGTGCCTGCAGCGATTGCGATAGGCTACTACCACCGCAAAAAGCAGTACGTCATCGAGAACGAGGCGTGGCTCAAGGAGAACTGGATATGGGCCTGGATATCCATGTACCAGATACGCCTGATAGAGGGCAAGGTGACGCCTGAAGAGACGAGGCAGGTCAAGGAGTACCTCGACGCCATACTCAAGGCCCACAAGAAGGACTCGCTCATAGGCCCCGACACTGAAGATGCTGTCAGGCGCAAGTTCCCGGCCTAGGCCACGCCGAGCCTGCTCTTTATCCTCTTCAGCTGGTGCCTGCGGATGAAGCGTCGTACGTCGCTGTCGTGCATGCTGTTGTAGCCTGTGTCCTTTGGCCTGTACGACAGGTAGTAGTAGAGCATGTAAAGCGCGCCAAGCCTCCCGATAGGCCTGCCTGTCGCAAAATACAGCGCAAACCTTCCCAGCACAAAGAGCGGGTGGTAGCCAAGCGTCTTCATGCTGGCGCCAAACTCGTAAAAGTGGTGGTTTGACCCAAGCGGGCGGACGTGCTCAAAGCGCGCGTCGTCAAAGACCGCGCACGAGTACCCTTGCTGCACGGCGGTGTGAAGGACGAGCGACTCGTAGCCCATCTTTTCAGGATACAGGCCGTGGCGCTTTTCAAAGAACCTGTTGCTTACAAGCCTGCCGGCGCCGTGCGGCGTCACCGCGCCGTGCTCGCCGTAGTTGCCCGAAGCGACTGCTATCTCGCCATGGTCCATCCTGCGCATAAGCTTTTCGACATAGTCCTTCTCGTACATGACGTCGTCTGCGCTTATCATGTGGTAGTCAGTCGCAGGCAGGCCGTTCTGCCGGGCATAAGTTAATGCCTTGTTCCAGTTGCTCACGACGCGGGCGATGTCGTAGCCAAGGTCAGGGTTTGTAATGACGTACAAGTCAGGCCAGCCGGCCTGCAGCCTCTTCAGCATCTCAGGCGTCCTGTCCCTCGAGCCGTCGTCTATAACTATCACGTATGCGGGCTTGACTGTCTGGGCCTTTAGCGAGAGAAGCGCCCGCTCTATGTTTGCCTCAGAGTTCCTGCACGTCACTATCGCAAAGTACGAGCCCAAGGGTGAAAGGGATTGCCGGAAATTCCTATAAAAAATGTTGCATCAGAGCTTTTCGGACTTGTTCATGGTGCGGCTGACAAACAGGCGCCACCAGACTTCAAGTGCAAGTATTGCAAGCATCTTGTTCACGTAGCGAAAGTCAGGCTCGGACTCTAGCCTTGAGCGCGTCTTTTCCACCCATTCTCCGCTTATGATGCCCGCTTTTACCACCTCAGAGCCCGAGTTAACGTAGCGATCCGTGATTTCCCGGGCGTCCCTGCTCCAGAGCGCGATTGTATCTACAGAGAAGCCCTTCTTGACAGGCTCTGCATGCAGCCCCTGCTTTTTCAAAATAGACCTGAGGGGGAGCTTGCCCGTGGCAGTTTCCTGACAGTACTTTGCCTGCCAGGGCAGGTGCGTGGCAAATTTGGTCATCTTGCTTGAAAGAAAGAGCGACGTTATCCTGGCGTCAAGTTCCCTTGCAAAGGCGATGTTTGCAGGGATCCAGTCGTAGAGGAGCTTGCCGTCATAGTCTGCAAGGAAAACCTGGTCAAGCGGGTCAAGGGAATTGTCAAAGTGCCTTTTCAAAAGCGAGTATATCCTGTCCCAAGAGAACCTGACCTTTGGCCCGAACACCTTTTCCTGGTCTGGCACCCAGTCCCGCTCGTGGCACGAGACGTATAACTGCGCCTTTTGCTTCCAGCTGGCCCTTTTTGGCAGAAGCGACAGGAATTTCTGGTACCTGAAGGTGTAGCCGCCGAAAAGCTCGTCGCCCCCGTCGCCGGAGAAAATGAGCCTTGACTTTGACCTTGCTGCCTTGAGCGCATAGTACTGGTACAGGTTCCACCGCGGCTCTTTGACGATGCTCACAAGCATAGGCAGGTCGGACAGCACGTCGCCCCTTACCACGGCCTCAAAGTCGCAGCCAAACGAGTCTGCTATCGCCCGCGCGGGGCCAACCTCGTCGTCGGGGTCGCCAAACCCCATGCTTACGCACGACACCTTGATGTCAGGCCTGAACTTTCTTATCATAGCAAGCGTGAGCGCCGAGTCCACGCCGCCGCTCATGAGCACCGCCGCGCTATCCGCCTTTACGCTGTCAAGGTCCTGCTCGATTATTTCTAAAATGCGCACTTCCGCGCCATCCGCACTTTTTTTAGCGGGCCTAAAGTCTGTGGCAGAAAGCGGCCTTGTCTGCGGCCTGTGCGGGTCGTAGCGCAGGGTCAGTATGTTTGCTATAGCGTCGTGGTCGACTGCTTTCACGGAAAAACGCGCCTTTGTGTCAGTCTTTGTCCAGCTCTACCTGCTCGAGCCGGGTGAGCGCCTGCATTATCTCGCCCTGCAGCTGTTCTATGCTCTTTTCTTCTGCCTTGAACTGCTTCTTGTCCGAGTCGTCCACCACCTTCTCAGGCGTGGGCATGACCTGCACCCTCTCGACCACTATTGGCTTGGCGCTTGACATCTGGGCAAGTTTCGCATCGATAGCAGATATCCTGTCCTGTATGAGAGAGACCAGCTGGTTGCGCACCTCCGTGAGGTCTGCATACTCGGCAACCGGCTGCAATGTGGCAATCCTTTCGTTAAGAGAATCGAGGTCCCGCTTGTACTTCAGCAAGAGCCTGTCGCGCTCAAGGCGCTCGACCTTGCCTTCCTGGGCCGCCTCGTATATGCGGGTTATTGCCTCTGCTGCAAGCGTCTTTTCAAAGAGGAGCGAGGCAAGCTCGACCCTTGCGGCGTTGACAGACTTGGGCTCTTTTGCTGTCTTTTCCTTGAGCCTTGACATCCGGGCCATGATTGCGGCAGAAATGGCGCCGGCAGCCGACGAGCCGGCAATGACTGCAAACTCCTCCACCATGGCGATCTAACCGCCGGGGATACAGAAAAGCTTTGCTAGAGAAGTTTTGTCAAGTATTTGATTGAACGGAGATTCCCCTCTCCCCGGGGTGCTCCCCTACTTAAATGGCAGTCGTTGATAGGATGCACAACAAGCCGTCAGTCGATGAGGACTGCGCAAGGCAAATGAAGAAGTGCTCGGATGCCAAGTAATCTGATGTGGGCGAGCAACAGGTCGGGTATCGCACCCCATAAAGCTCCATGTCCGTGCGAAACTCAAGGAGTGAATTGCTCCGAAGGGCGCTGCAGTGTTCCAGCGTTCAAAAGGCTTGGCAGGTGAAGCGATGAAGGGGAACGTGAGACTGACGCTAATCCTCCCAGTCGATGGGTAGAAGTCAGGTATCAGCTATAACTTGACAGAACCCTAGACCACCTGGCGCTTTATCCAGGTGTACTTGCGCATCTGCGGGTCAGGGTAGCCGCACTTGGCGCAGCGCTTGTGGCGCTTGTGGAACGAGTTGTGCCCGCACCTCCTGCAGCGTATGTGGGTCTTTTTGCGGGTGAAATTGCCCATCGAGGTTGTGCCTTTTGTCATACTGGTTCACCTACTTTGGAGGGGGCGAGATGATTACGACGTTGTCGCCCCTGACAACTATGGTGCCAAGGTCGTTGGTCTTGCCCTCGTCCAGAATCTCAGTCGAGTCCTCAAGGAGCAGGTTCATGTGCTGGTCAAAGCCGTGGAGGTTGCCCCTTATCACTTTGCCACCCTTCAGCTTGATGAGCACGACTTTACCGAGGCTCTCGTCGAGAACCTTAACAGCCATATCAACGGACATGTAATTTATCGAAAGGTAAGCGCATTTATGCCATATATTAAAATTCGCACGCGCCCTCTATGATTCAAGCACGGCCTTTGCTATCTTGGCGCTAATCTGCTGTATCAGCTGCCTGCCCTTTTCGGCAGACGCCTCCCGCGGGTCGCCCCAGACCCCGTTGCCGGTTATTTTCACAAAAGAGCCCGGTTTGTCTGCAATTTTGGCAAACGCCTCCCTGTCGGGCTTTTTTGAGCCTGCCTTTGCGCGGTCCATGTGCACGAGCTCCGGCGCAATGGCAAGTATGAGCGACGTCTCGGCGTCGCCGGCGTGGCCCAGCTCCTGCTCCATAAAGCGCCAGTAGTGGACGACGCGAACAGAGACGCCTTTTTTGCGTCCAATGTTTTGCAGCGCCTTGATGTTTCCGTGGTGGCCGTTGAAGATAGTTATGTCCTTTATCCCGTTGCCGGCCAAAGACGCGCACGCGTCGCGGACAAGCGACGACAGAGTGGACTTGCGCACTGACACCTGAAACATCGGCATGTGCTCAAACGACACGCCGTACGCAATAACAGGGAGCACGAACGCGCCGACGCTTGCGGCTACCTGGTGCGCCAGGTATTCAGCGATGAGCGCGTCTGTTGAAACCGGCAGGTGCGCGCCGTGCTGCTCAAGCGAGCCCACCGGGATTATCGCTCGTTTGCACTTTTTTATGTCGTGCCGAAATCCGTATTCGTTCATCGCCGGGACCGGGATTGACATGTCAGTTCACCGGTTTACTTGTCATGCACGACTACCTTGCCCCAGTACACTTCAAGTCTGTCCTCAAGGTACAGCCGGACTGCCTCAAAGAGCGTCTCGGCCTCGAGCTCCTGGCCCTTCTTCTTTATCGTGTCAAGTGTGTCTGCCTGCGACACCTTGAACGACTCCTGGCAGATTATCGGCCCCTGGTCCAGGTCCTCCGTTACAAAGTGCGCTGTGCAGCCCACTATCCTTGCGCCCCGCTCGTACGCCTGGACGTAGGCGTAGGCGCCCGGGAACGCGGGCAGGAGCGAAGGGTGGATGTTTATCACCCTGTTAGGGTAGCGCCACACAAAGTTTGGAGTGAGTATGCGCATGTACCTGGCAAGCACGATAAGATCTGCGTCGTACCTTTCGATGAGCTCAAGGATTTCCTTTTCTGCCTGCGCCTGGTCCGTGTGCGACACCGCATGGAACGGTATGCCGGCGTCCTCCGCCATAGACTTGAGCGCGGGCTCGCTCCCGATGATGACTGCAATGTGGGCCTTTATCTCGCCCTTCTTGCGCCCATGCAAAAGCCTCGCAAGGCAGTGGGGCTCCCTGCTGACCAGGATGGCGACCTTGCGCAGGCGCCCGGGCTCCTGGTAGTGTACCTTTATCTCCATCTTTAGCCTGTCTGCAAGCTCGGCAAGGCCCTTGTCGAGTTCTTTCCGGTCGGCCTTCTGGAACGAGGCTTCAAGCTGCATGCCAAACAGCCCACGGACGACGTTCTGGCTAATCTTTTCGATGTTGCCGCCGTTTTTGAAGATAAAGTTGGTGATGTCTGCGACTACCCCCTTGCGGTCCTTGCCTATCACCGTGACTTCCACTATCGTCTTGGCGGCTGACATCTGGAGCTGATAGCCCTGCCCAAGATAATTAAATCTTGCATCCCGCAAGCTCGTACAGGCGTACAGACACCTGTTTTACTATTCAAAAAGCGACTTTTACGCTGGCGCATGTTAGAGATACACCAGTTCCTCATCAGCGCGGGATACCGCCCCCTGACTGCGGCAAACAACATCGTGGAAAACGCGATCATCAGGGCGTTCAAGCTCCTCGGCGAGCCCTGCTACGACCTTCTGGTCAACCACCTTTGTGCCATGCACAGGCTCCCCCGGCATATCCTTCTGACAAGGTACGACCTGATATCGGTGGCAATCCGGCAGGTCTTTGGCTACGGTTCGGAGGTTTTCCTGCACGAGATAAGGGAAAGCCTGCTTGAGAGCCTCCCGCACCTTGACCGCTCCCTGGGCACGGCGCGGATAGTAGAAGAGGCCCACAAGTTCGAGGTCCTAAAGTTTGCCGGCGACCTTAGGCGCGGGAGGGTGATACTGCTCTGTAGTAATTACTCGAGCAGGCAGCAGGTGCTCGACGCGTTTTTCCAGCGAACTACCGCGGCGGGTACAAGAATGCAGCATCGGCTGGCTGAAGCCAGGTACGACGACGGGGAGAACGTCGTGGCGGGCGCAAGGGCCTACTGCAACCTGGTATCGTGCCAGCATTCCCCGGTAAAGCAGGAGGAGCACACCTCCGCCAGAGTGTTCCTGTGCACCCACAACATCGACGAATCCGAGGTGGACCTGTACGACTCGGTCATCTCCCACGACCACGTGGTGACCGACAGGCCGTTCATGGTGTATTCCAGAACCGGTGTGCCATCAACCTTAAATAACCGAGAGCACAATTGACGCTGTTGTGCAAGGCTTGCGCAAATGCAAGTGCTTTTGAGGTTCCCTAGTCAATGTATTTTCCACCTTTTCAAACCCAACATCTTTGAGCAGACATGAAGGCGCAGCCAAGACAGCAAAAGCAACTACCGCAAAAAAAGCCGCGCAAGGACTATGACTACAACAAGCCGGTTGGCAAGTGCGTCGTATGTTACACTCTATCGGGGTGGCACTGCGACGACTGCGGCAACGACTACTGCCAGTCGCACTTTTACGACCACAAGGAAAAGAACCAGTGCCGGCCTTCGTAAAAGTATAATATTTGTGCGCTTTTTCAAAACATGTGGACTATACAAACGAATTTTGCGCTCAGGTTGCCAAGGTTAATCCAAACATCGTGATAACAGCCTGGCTCCGCAAGAACAAGGCAGTAGCATGGTACGTGGCTCCCGGCGTCCCTGTACCTAAAGAGGAACGGAACGAGATAATGGGGCTCCAGACAGAGATAGTCAGGTCAATCTTAAAGACAAACGAGGAGTATTTTGGAAAAGCGCGCTACATCATGATGAGCATGGAAAACGCAGACGTGTTCCACTTTGCAGGCAAAGAACCTGATTATGGATTGTCGGTGGTCGTCAGGCGCCCGTACGAGCATGACGCGCTGGTCAAGGGCGTGCTTGCAAAGATTTCGTGAAAAGGTGCGGGGGGTGGGATTTGAACCCACGGACCCCTGAGGGACGGGATGACCCATTGTGAGATCTTAAGTCCCGCGTCTCCAAGATTTCCTATTTGGCCGGGCTCTACAACCCCCGCGCACATTGTGCAGACGCGGATTTTGGTAATTAAACCTTGACGGGGTTCGATACCTTAATCAAACCCTCGTGGAGAAACTTTCGTTTAAGCCTCGGTAGCTCAGCCTGGCAGAGCGTTACCTTGGTAAGGTAGAGGTCGCGGGTCCAAATCCCGCCCGAGGCTCCATCTTTCGCACCTAATGATACTGCAAGAATACCCGCTACTGCTTTTCCTGTTCTGAAGGTTTCGCTTCTTCCGGCGCGCTCTCCAGTCCCATCATCACCTTCATCCCGTCCCGGAAGCAGTCGACTGAAAACGACGATACCTGCATCCTGCCTAGCGCTTCATTGATGAAGGTCACCATAGTCTTGACGGCGTCAGTCGTAGTCTCCTTGTCGTCTATGGTCACCACGATTTGGTAGGGCACAGGTACAGTCTGGCGCCATGTTATTTAAGGACACCCGAAATACCAAAGGCTTTAAAGTGCATGTTGGGCTTTGCACCCTGTGCCAGAGCCGGAGATTAGGTTCATCCATACGGGGGAAATGCCAAAGCCCAAGACGGCACCCCACCTCGTGTGCGGCTTTCCAGGCTCGGGGTTTGTGGGCAAGCTCGCAGTCGACCACCTCATTGAAGAATTAAAGGCAACACGGCTTGTCGACATTTATTCAAGTTCCTTTCCGCCACAGGTGCTGATAGGCGCTGACGGCACGGCAGAGCTCATGAAAAACAGCATTTTCTGGTGGGAAGGCGACGACGCAAGTTTGCTACTGCTGACAGGCGACACGCAGCCGCAGAACCCCGACTCGGAATACGCGCTTGCGTCGCAGATACTCGATTTTGCAGGCAATCTTGGGATGAAGCAGGTGTTCACGCTTGCCGCATACATCACCGGCGTGTTTGTGGAAAAGCCCCGCGTGTTTGGGACAGCAACTGACACTGAAACAGTAGCAGGCTTTGCAAATAACAACGTCTCTGCGATGGACAGCGGAAGCATCACAGGCATGAACGGCCTTGTGATAGGGATTGCCAAGATGCGCGGGCTCAAAGGCACGTGCCTGCTTGGCGAGACTTCGGGCTATGTCGTCGATGCCAAGGCCTCAAAGGCGGTGCTGGAAGTCCTTCTGAAGCTGATAAACCTGAAAGTAGACATGGCAAACTTGGACAAGAGGGCAAAGGACACCGAGATGCTGATACAGACTATAGAGCAGCAGATGTCGGGAAGGGCAAGGCCGGCCTCAGAAGGCCAGCAGCGCCCCCAGAACACGGGATACATCAGCTAGACTTTGGTCATCTTGCCGAACTTGCCGACGCTGATGCTGTTCTCGCCCTTGAAGGTGTTGATGTAGCCGTTCTCTATCGAGACCCTGTCGCCGGGCTTGACCTTGTTGATGTCGTCGCCCCACAGCGACAGCTTGATGGAGCCCGACTCGTCGGAAATGACTGCATCTGCGACGTTGTTCGTGCCGCCCGACTTTAGGTTGACCGTGCGGGGCTGGCCCACGCTGTCTATCTTGGCTGTCACGCTGACGTTGCGCATTCCAGCCTTGAGTTCGCTTATCTTCATGGAGCGTAGTTTATGAGAATCTCGTAATAAAGGTTAGGATTCAAGCTTTGTTACGACCTGAGAAAAGCCGCAGTCCGTGCAGACGACCCGTGTCCCTGCAACGGTCCTGTCGCGGACTTCGTGTACCGTCTTTGAATGACACTTGATGCACAGCCGGGTAACTGTCTGGGGCTTTGCCATAAGCCACAATATTTTTGGAAGCACTTGCAAATTAACTTTAAGGCGCAAGCAAGAAATAAGGAGCACGGATCATCACGCCTGCGTGGAGGGGTAGCGAAGCCCGGTCAAACGCGCAGGACTCAAGATCATGGCGCGCACGGCGTCATTTATTCCCGCGACATCACGAATGCGGGATGGGTGATCCCGTCCCTCAGGGGTTCGTGGGTTCAAATCCCACCCCCTCCACCTAAAAGTTCAAATCTGTTTTCCGCCCCACTGCCTTCGTGGCGCGCAAGTCGGCAGTCCTCATACCCACCTTTGCCGCAGCCGTCCTGATAGGCGGCCTCGGCATCGCGTTCATGCCGCAGGACATCAAGGACAGGTCCGGCGACTTTTCAAAAGGCACGGTGCGCATCGGCGACGACGTGTTAACGGTAGAGATTGCAGAAACCACGGCAGAGAGACAGCGCTGGATGACGTTTAGGCAGGACGTTCTGCCATACGACACTGCGATGCTGATAAAGTACGACACGCCGGACCTCTACGAGATATGGATGCTAAACGTAGAGTACAACCTCGACCTCGTTTGGTTTGACCAGGACGGCAACGCAGTCTATATCAAGGAAAACGTCGAGCCGTGCGGGAACATACTGGACCAGGTCGGCTGCACGTACAAGCCGACTTCAAAGGCGCTCTACATAGTAGCAGGAACGGCAGGGTTTGCAGACGCGCACGGAATAGACATCGGTTCTAAAATGACTATAATTTCTGTATAGGATAGATAAATGGGAAGGACGCCGGCCGAAGTCAGAAGGTGGCGCGGATGCGGCCGGCGCCCGGTTTGTGTGCTAGCCCAAGTCGACTATGGCGTCATAGATCGAGGGGACGTGCCTCTTGACCGTGAGCAGCGAGCCTGTCGGCACGATTATCTCGGTCTTGATCTCGTCAAGCGATGTCGGCTTGTCGGTGTTCTTGAACATCACCAGCACTATGGCGTTTTCGCCCGTGTCCAGGATCTTGTTGTTGTTCTTGTTCGTAGTGAAGTACACCAGGGCCGAAGTCTGGTTCATGCCGCTTCCTGTCCACGGGTACTGGTTTATCATGTTCGCAGTCTTGGCAGCCGCTATTGCCGCCGTGCTGTTGGAGTACGTCCCTGTCGGGAGTATCCCCTTGTATATGCTCTCAAGCGCGATGTTCTTGCTGTAGTACCTTATCGCGGTGTTTTCCACCTCGAGGTTGACTGACTCGCCCCCGGGCGCGACCTTGATAGGTATCGCATAGTAGTTCAGTCTGTTCTGCGTGACATTGCCGCTCCCCACGACGCCGCCAGTGATTTCCATTGCACTGCTTGCCTCGCTAAGACCGGACGTGATGGTTGTCTTTGCCTTCTGCGTGGTGGAAAAACCCATGTTCAGGATGACAAAAGACAGAGCTGCTGCCACCATGACAAAGGCGATCAGCACGATTGCGGACTCGATGCCGATCACACCACGACGCGTTTGCCTTTGTTTCGACTTCATGCCATACATCTAGCGCGTTTGAGTATTAAGCGGGAGTGTGTACGCCGGAACGAGCTTGCATGCAGGGCGCCACCGGCAGGGGCATTTCTAGGATGGCATGTATAACGATATTCATGCAAATCTTGTAAAATCCGCTCGGCAGCTGCATATCTGCACGTGTCGCTTGAAAACATTACCAGTAGATTTGTAGATCTGGGGCTCGACCAGGAGGAGGCCGCTGTCCTGAGAGACCTCTATCTTTCAGGCGAGTCAAAGGCAGGCGACCTTGCCAAGTCGTGCGGGCTTGCCAGGATAAAGGTGTACAGGATACTGGAGAGGCTGCAGGAGATGAACATAGTCGAGTCAACGATGGGCAGGCCGGTGATGTTCTCCGCAATCCCGGCAGAAAACGCCATTGAAAAACTGATAGGCCACGCCGCAAAGAAACTGGAAAAGATGGAGTCAGCCCGGCATGATGTCATCCAGGAGCTTGCCAAGTTCAAGCTGCACCAAAAGCCACAGGTGGAAGCCAAGTACAAGATAGTGCAGGGCAAGTCGCAGGTATATTCGATGATAGCCAAGATGGCGGGGGCCGCAAGGTCGGTGATACTTGCATACGTCGAGCGCGAGGACCTGATGAAAATAGCCTACACAGAGATTCCAGAAGAATTTGCAAAGGCAAGGAAAAGGGGTGCGAAGGTCATGATCCTGACAGATGTCGATTTCTCTCTTGAGGAGACCATAAAGGAGTACTCCGAGTTTGCAGAGATAAGGCACACCAAGATACCCGGCATGAGCATGCTCCTTGTCACCGACGACTCGGAGCTTGTTGTGTCGGCGATGACAAGGGCGGACAGCGCGTCGGGCGACGTGGCGCTGTGGATGAACGGGCGCAACTTTGTTGCAGGAATCCGCGGGCTGTTGGGCGACAGCTGGCAGAACGCCGTGGACGCGCGGACGCGGATTAACATAATGAAGGAAGGCGGCAAGGCGCTTGAAGACATACTCATAGTAAAAGGCACGCAGCCGATATCCGAGCTGTACAGGAGCATGCTTGCCCGGGCAAAAAGGCACGTACTCCACATCTCTGTCCCGTACGACGCGGCGTTTTTCGACAGTATTTCGCGCGACACGCTTGCCGGCGCAGGCAAGAAGATGAAGGTGCGCGTGCTGACAGCCATCGAAAAGGACTCGCTCGGAAAGGTGAGAGCACTTGAGAGGTGTGAGGTCCGGCACGTCGACGCAAAGGCAGGCGTCAACATCACGCTTGCAGACGACGAGGTGATGCTGACGCCGGCAGCCGGAAGCAGGGGCCAGAGCGCGATATGGTCGAGCGTGCGCGACTACGTGGATCACTACAGCGCGATGTTTGAAAGCCTCTGGTCGTCCTCGTCTGCCATGTCTGACAGGATAAAGGCCATAGAGGACCAGGAAAAGGCTGCGCGCGCCCTGGCGTCTGCAGTACAGCTCCTAAAAGGAGCAGGGTTTGAAATCCAGAAGCAATTGAAAGGCGCAAGCGGCCTTTCGCACGAGTTTGCAATAGTGGCGCAGGGCAAGGGCGGCACGGTGGTATTGGACATCGCAGGGCCCGACACGCAGTCTGCAGTAATTGGCTTTCTGGTCAAGTGCATGGACGTGAAAGCCGACCACAAGATACTCGTAACGCTTTCCGACCCGTCTGCGATGAGAGCGCCGGCAAAGTCACTCCAGAGCGACCTGAAGGTCGTGGGCGCAGGCGACATAGAGGAAGTGCTGCGCGGCATGCTGGCGCGCTGGCAGCCCACGTCCACTGCGTGACCAGTCCGTACGGATTTTGACACAATCCCCGTTTTATTCCCCACTCTGCAAAGATAGGCGATATCACTATGAACAGAACAAGAGATACTGATCGGAAGACAGAGGCTTCAGTATTTCAGGCAGCTTGCGGAGGCGCGTCCTAATGCTAGGCATCCTCACAAACAGCCTGAACAGAAAGCTGATAGCCCTTTTTGTCGCGATGTCAGTCGTGCCGATGGCTTCGCTTGCCGTCGTCAACTTCAACGCAGCGCAGGGCTCCATGAGCGACATGGTTGCAGACCAGGTCCAGTCGCTTGCGGCAAGCAGGGCGCAGGCGATTAAGAACCTGAACGAGCTGCGCGTGCAGCAGGCCTCGACATTTGCATCCGGCGAGACGGTGCAGAGGCTGTTTGAGGCGTACGACGCTAAAGAGTCAGGGGCGCCTGTGAGCGACTCTGCGATCAGCGACGCGTCGGCGGCTCTTGCGCAAAAGTTCTCAGAGTTCGGCCAGGCGACGGGCGGCGCCAGCGGCTTTTACAAGATGAAGGCAGTGTCAGAGAAGGGCACGGTGTTCTTCTCCACAGACAGCTCTGAAGTCGGCAAAAACATCGCGCAGGACGCAAACTTCCAGAAGGGCAAGACTCAGAAGTTCGGGTTTGTAGAGTTTGACCCTGCCACAAAGGAAGGCGCGCGCACGATAATCCTCCCCGTGACTTCGGGCGCAGGCGACGTCATCGGCGTCATGTACACAAGCGTGCACACACACGTCGCATCCGAGATACTGCTCAACAGGGAAGGCCTCAAGGAGACGGGCGAGACTTACCTCGTGAACAGGGATGGGCTCATGATATCCGAGTCCAGGTTCGTGGAAGGCGCAGCCTTTAACCAGATGGTAAACACGCTTCCAGTCCAGGAGTGCTTTGCAAAGGGCACGACTGTAAACGGCATTTACCCTGACTACAGGGGCATACCGGTCTACGGTGCCTCTGCATGTGAAAAGGACGCAGGGTTTGTGCTCCTGGCAGAGTTTGACGTCTCAGAGATAAACGCGCCGGTAACAGACCTGCAGAACCAGGCAACGATAATCACCGGAGCCGCGGCAGGCGCAATAGGTGTCGCGGCGTTTTTCATCTCGAGATCCATCTCGAGGCCGATAGCTGGAATGAGCAGGGTGGCGCAGCAGGTAAGCGAGGGCGACCTCATGGTCAGGCTGGAAGAGGTCAAGTCAAGCGACGAGATAGGCGTGCTTTCAAGGTCGTTTGCCGGTATGGTGTCCGGGATCCGCGAGCTTGTCAAGCAGGCCCAGGGCAACTCGCTGACGCTTTCGTCCACAGCAGAGCAGATGGCGGCGTCTACCGAGCAGGTGAATGCGTCCATCAACCAGGTGTCGACAAGCGTCCAGCAGATAGCCAAGGGGACGCAGGATCAGGCAAAGAGGCTCGAAGAGAACAACAGGATAGCCGACGACCTCAGGAACACAATGAGGAACGTGTCAAGGTCGGCGGAGGAGGTCGCGGGCCAGGCCATGCAGACAGGCAAGACCGCGCAGGCAGGCCAGACAGCAGCGTCAGATGCCGCCAAGAGGATGACAAAGATACACGACTTTGTCAACAAGGCGGTGTCTGACATCAAGGGCATAAGCGAAAAGTCTGCCCAGATAGCCTCGGCGCTCAGCGTGATTAACACCATATCCGACAAGACCAACCTTCTTGCCCTGAACGCGGCGATAGAGGCCGCAAGGGCAGGGGAAGCAGGCAAGGGCTTTGCGGTGGTGGCCGACGAGGTAAAGCGCCTCGCGGAAGGGTCGCTCAAGGCTTCCGAGGAAATTGCCAAGCTGGTCGAGGAGATCAAGACCACCATAGAGGCGTCGGTGGTGAACATCGAGTCTGGCTCGAAGGAGGTCTACGAAGGGACGGACATCATCAACAGGGCGCTCTCCTCGCTTGAAGCCATATCGACTGAGGCGCTGCAGACAGCAAAGAAGGTCCAGGAGATAGCAACAAGCACGCAGGGCCAGGTCAAGGCGGCAGAAAACGTGACGAAGCTGACGGCAGAAGTCGCGTCCGTCGCCGAAGAGACCGCGGCCTCGGCAGAGCAGGTGTCGGCTGCGACTGAAGAGCAGACTGCAAGCATGCAGGAAGTGACCAACGCCGCGCAAGAGCTTGCCAAGATAGCAGAAAAGTCGCAGGGCCTGATAGCCAGGTTCAAGACGGACCATTCAGACGAGCAGGCAAAGCCTGCCGTTCCGGCGGCCGAGGAAAAGCCGGCGCAGGAAAAGAAGCCGTTCAGGCTAAAGACTCCTTTTTCGAAAAAGGAAGAATCGAAGAAGGAAGAACAAAAGCCGCTGCTCGGGCAAATAAGGGCAATATCTGGAGGGAGCCATGAAGAGGCTGTAAACTAGTATCCATGCCTCTCTTACCGCGAGGGCCAGGCTCAGGCGCTGCTTGAGATGCTGGCGCTCTCACGGTATCCTACAATTGCTTCTTTGATAGAACCTAGAAGATCCTTTAGCGCCGAGTTGGACAGAGGGTGCAAAACGCTGACTGGGATTCCGAGCCGGCCAAATTCCTCGTAGAGGACCTGTCTTTCCTTGTCCATCATTACCGCCATCCAGCTGCAGATTCGTATATTTGAATTTTATTATAGATACCTCTGTTACTATCGTACCTATACGTGCCAGCGCAAATAGCACGACTCGTCGCCTGTCTGCGCGACATAGTCCCTGCACTCGATTCCTGCCCTGAACTTTAGCGCGACGGAGGCGACGGGGTTGGAGCTGTCAAGGTCAAGGCCTGTGGCAATGTCGGCCATGTGGTACATCGCAGTAAAGAACCCGTAAAATGCCAGCGTGCAGCACGCAACCAGGTACGCAATCTGACCCCTCTCAGCCAATTTGTCCGCACGCTTTTTGACATGTCAATTGTTATATACTTTTTGTACAGGCGCGCTGTCAAACCTGTATTTGACATACTTGCTCTTTTAATCGCCACCTGTCTACAACTTGTCCATGCACGCTGAACAAGTGGCTAGCGCCGAAAACAACTCTTCGCTTGAGACAGTCGCCAAGCTGTCCGAGATGCTTTCCGCAAAGACCGAGACTGCAATCAACCAGATAGATCACATAAACGGCGAGACCCAGGTCCTTGCCATAAACGCGCTGATAGAGGCAAGCAGGGCCGGCGAGGCAGGCAAGGCCTTCAGCGTGGTAGCAGAGGAGATGAGCAGGCTTTCAAGGAAAATAGTCGACACGACTGACAAGCTCCGCAAGGAGAGCAGGGGCGCGATTAGCGAGCTCAAGAACATCATCAAGATGCAGGCCACGAACATTCGCGGCATAAGGCTTTCAGACCTTGCGCTTACAAACATCGACCTCATAGACCGCAACCTGTACGAAAGGTCGTGTGACGTCAGGTGGTGGGCAAAGGACGTCAGCATGGTCTCCGCGCTTTCAGACAGGGGCAACGACAGCCGCGAGATGGCTTCAAAGCGCCTCGGCGTGATACTTGACGCATACACCGTATATTTCGACCTGGTGCTGTGCGACATAGACGGGAACGTGATTGCAAACGGCAGGCCGCAGCAGTTCAGGTCACAGGGCACGAACCAGCGAAACACGCAGTGGTTTGAGTCTGCGATGAACAACGCGTCAAACGACCAGTTCGGCTTCCAGGCGGTGCACAGGTCGCCTCTTGTAAACGACCAGATGGCAGTCGTGTTTTCCTGCTGCGTGCGCGAAAACTGCCAGAGCAACGGCAAGGTCCTGGGCGTGCTTGGAACCGTGTTCAACTGGGAGGCCCTTGCGCAGGAGATAGTCAACAAGACGCCTCTTAGCAAGGAAGAAAAATCCAACAGCAGGGTCTGCATCGTAGACGACAAGGGCACGGTGCTTGCAGACACTGAAGGCAGGATACTTGAGGACAGCATACACTTTGCCGGCCAGGGCGAGCTTTACGCGATTAAGAAAGGATTTGTGATGAAAAAGTACAACGACAACGACTGCTGCATCGCGCACGCAGTCTCCACCGGCTACGAGACCTATTCTTCTGGCTGGCACTCTGTCATCATACAAAAGCTCCAGTCAAGCTGACCCGCGTTTTTTTGCGCCACGATTTTTTCCCGTACGTGATTTGACATACTTGCCCATATTAACGCCGTCGCCATACGAAATTTGTGAGTGCAATGATCGCAGGCATCTTCAATAACAGCGGCCGGCGCTCGGAGGAGGCCAGCCCATGAGCGCGACTGCAGTGGCAGACAACTCTTCGCAGATCCTGGTGTTCAGCCTGCTTGAAGAGAAGCTGTCAAAGCGGATGGACTACGGAGTAGACGTGTCCCAGGTGCAGGAGATAGGGCTTTTGGAAAACATCAGCATGGTCCCTAACGCGCCGGCGTACGTCAAAGGCGTCATGAACCTCCGGGGCAAGATAATCACCATAATCGACGTGAAGGAGAAGCTGGGCTTCCAGGCGATAAAGGAGGTCAACGCGTCTACAAGGATACTCATAGTCGGCGTGGGCTCTACCCTGACAGGCCTCCTAGTGGACGAGGTCGACGAGGTGATGCGCATACCTGCAAGCGACATCGAGCCCAACCCCGCAAGCGTCGCAGAGACTTCGCCCTATGTCAAGGGCATTGCCAAGATACACGACAGGCTGATCGTGATACTTGACCTGAAGATGCTCCTTGGCGGAGCCGAAGGGATGGAGGCTGGAAGGTAGTGTCGTCGAGGAGCTCGACAAAGATACTGGTCGTAGACGACGCCCTGTTCATGCGGACAATACTGAAGGACATACTGAACTCCAACGGGTTTACAAACATCCTGGAGGCAGGCGACGGCGCGGCGGCAATTGACATGTACCGCAAGAACAAGCCGGACATCACCACGATGGACGTCAACATGCCCGGGACTGACGGCATGCAGGCGCTCAAGTCCATCATGGCGATGGACCCTGCCGCCAAGATAATCATGGTCACCTCTGTAGAGCAGAAACAGATAATGCAGGACGCAATAAAGGCCGGTGCCAAAGACTATGTCGTCAAGCCGTTTGACAGGGCGATGGTGTCGGCAGTCCTGAGCAAGGTAATGAGGGGCCGGTGAGAGGGCCTGTCCTTCATGTCGGCAAAGCAGATCGAGGTCATGGTGGTAAACGACTCGACTTACATGCGAAGTTTGTTCAGCGACCTGATATCTTCAAGCAGCAGGCTCCACGTGTGCGACACCGCAAATGACGGCGCCGACGCGCTGCGCAAGATACGCAAGAGCAAGCCTGACGTCGTGCTCCTGGACCTTGAAATGCCGAACATGGACGGGCTTTCGTTCATAGAAAACGTCATGCCAACAACGCCGGTGCCGATAGTGCTTGTTAGCAGCTACGGGCAAAAGGGCGCAGGAATAGTGTTTGACGCACTGGAGATGGGCGCAGTCGACTTTGTCCCGGTGCCCCAGGACGACCCGGAAAAGATGCGCTCGCTCAAAGACACGCTTGTTTCCAAGATAGAGATAGCCGCGCAGACAAGGCACCTAAAGCCGGGCGCAAGGTACGTACGCAGGCCCGAGAGCCCCGTGAAACGCGGCGAGCCAAAGGCCGAGGGCTCGGCGGTAGTGGTGATAGGCGCCTCGACGGGAGGACCGGGCGTCGTGAGCGACATAATGTCCAGGCTGCCGGCAGACCTTCCGGCAGGAGTTCTTATCGTCCAGCACATGCCCGAAGGCTTTACGAAAAGCTTTGCAGAGAGGCTCAACGGCCTTTCAAGGATCCCGGTTAGAGAAGCGCGCGACGGCGACGCCATTAGCGCTGGGTCTGCGCTCCTTTCGCCTGGCGACTTTCACATGCTGGTCAGGCAGTCGCGCACAGTCGAGCTCAACAAGTCGCCCCGCAGATTCGGAGTCAGGCCGGCGATAAACATGAGCATGGTGTCTGCCGCGCAGGTGTACGGCAGCAAGACAGTCGGCGTGCTCCTGACAGGCATGGGCCACGACGGCGCTTTTGGAATGAAAATGATAAAGAGAAACGGCGGCAGGACCGTCGCGCAGGACGAGGCGTCTTCTGTCGTGTTTGGCATGGCAAGGGCCGCGGCAGAGATGAACGCAGTCGACAGGCTGCTCCCGACTGAATCGATACCGGAGGAGATTGAAAGGATGGTGGCGCAGGCACAGTGAGCGACGACAAGTCTGCGTACCGCGACCTGTTCGTGCAGGAGGCGCACGAGCACGTCCAGAACATGAACGAGGCGCTCTTGAAGCTTGAGGAAAACCCCAAGAGCAAGGAGCACCTCGACTCGGCTTTCCGGTCCGCCCACACGCTCAAGGGCATGGCGGCGACCATGGGCTACGACCAGATAAAGGAACTGTGCAAGGCCATAGAGGAGCTGTTTGACAAGTTCCGCAAGGGCGAGGAGAACATCTCGTCAGAGATGTTCAGCTATCTGTTCAAGTGCTTTGACACCGTGCAGGAGATGATAGACGACGAGAACAAGAAGGTAAACGTCGAGCAGTACCTCAACGACCTGCGCAACCCGGCATCGCTTGCAAAGCAGGGCGAGACAGCGTCGCAGCAGCACTCTGCCCTGCCGCAGACGATCCGCGTCAAGATGCAGGATCTCGACTCGCTTGTCGACCTTGTCGGCGAACTGCTGATAGCCAAGATGCGCCTTGAGCAGATGGTAGGTAACAACACGACTGACAACAGGGTCAGACACACGTTCATGAGCCTTGGAAGGCTCGTGTCGGACCTGCAGTACCAGACCATGAAGCTCAGGCTGGTGCCTGTCGAGCAGATCTTCAACAGGTTCCCGCGCATGATAAGAGACGTTTCTTCAAGCCAAGGCAAGAGCGTCAAGCTGGAGATGGACGGGCTCGGGATAGAGCTTGACAGGACGGTGCTTGACGCCATCACAGACCCGCTTTTGCACATGCTCAGAAACGCCGTCGACCACGCTATAGAGATGCCCGACGAAAGAGAAGGGGCAGGCAAGTCCCGCACGGGAACAATCAGGCTTGCCGCGTCGAAGGTGGGCGACAGGGTCATGATAACGGTGGAGGACGACGGCAGGGGAATAGACCTTGAAAGGGTCAAGGCAAAGGCGGTGGAAAAGAAGATAATCACAAAGGAGGAGGCCGACGCGATGACCGACGATGAGGCGCTCGACCTCGTGGGCACGCCCGGTTTGTCGACTGCAAAGCAGGTCACAGACATTTCCGGCAGGGGCGTCGGCATGGACGTGGTGTTCAGCCAGATAGAGCTCGTGGGCGGCCAGGTCAAGATAGAGACCAAAAAAGGCCAGGGCACGCGCTTTACGCTCCTGATACCGCTGAGCCTTGCGATAATCGGAGGGCTCTTGATAACGATAAGCAACGAAAAGTACGTGCTCCCGCTTTCAAGCGTGATATCTACGATGCGCGTCGACACAAAGAGCGTGAAAATAGTCCACGGAAAGGAAGTGATAATGTTCCGCGACCAGGTGGTGCCGCTTGCAAGGACCGGCAACGCGCTTGGCATAAAGCAGCAGGACTCGTCGGACTTTATGACAGTAGTGATAGTGAACAAGAACGGCAGGCCCTACGGCCTGATAGTCGACGCGTTTGAGAGCAAGCAGGAGATAGTGGTAAAGCGGCTGGACAGCTCCGGCGCATCCTCGTCCGTGTCGTCTGAGGCAACGATACTCGGCGACGGCAAGGTGGCGCTGATACTGGACCCCGCCAAGCTTTAGGAGGATTATGGTCATGATGACATCATCACTGAACGAAACAGAACTGAAGACGCTCAAGGACCTGCTGAACTCGTACATAGGACGCAAGACCAAGCCGGCATTTTCCATGATACTTGGAGAAGAGGTCGAGTACTCTGTACGCAGCATGAACCTGATGCACCTGCAGGACATAGACGGCATACTTTTGCCCTTCATGAACCAGGAGATGTGTGCCATCTACCTGCGTGCCGAGGGAGACGTCCGCATTGGCATGCTCCTGTTCATGCAAGAGTCGCAGGCGCTGAGCCTTGCGGCAAAGCTCCTTGGCAAGGACACGCTTGACAGGCTGGATTCCATGGGCAAGTCATCGCTTGCCGAGGTGGGCAACATACTGCTTGCAGGTTCAGTCCTGAACGCCATCTCCGACTCGACTGGATTTCGGATAGACTGCTCCGTGCCGGGATTTGCAATTGAATCGCTTGGCGCGATACTTGGCGACCCAATAGCAGAGATAGCGGTCCGGACAAACAGCCTCATCCTGGCAGGCGTAGAACTGTACGCACCAAAGAGCAACGTCAGGGTCTACATCTTTTTGTTTTTCGGGCTGGACGACATAAAGAAGCTCCTTGCGCACGCCAAGGATGGGTAGGTAATGGATGGCGAGATCAGCGTCGGGATGGGTGAGCTAGAGGTGACAGACGACAAGGAGGCGGTGCTTGCCACGTTTGTAGGCTCGTGCGTCGCACTCTGTCTCTACGACCCGCAGGCAAAGGTGGGAGGGATGGCGCACATCATGCTGCCGGACAGCAGCAAGGACGCGTCGGGCAGGGGCAATGCTGCCAAGTACGCCGACGAGGCGCTTGAAAACACCATCGGCGCCATGGCAGAAAAGGGCGCGCAGGCCGGCAGGCTCGTAGCCAAGATAGCAGGCGGCGCCAAGATATTTGCCCACGAGGGGAGCGAGGACATGTTTGCCATAGGAACAAGAAACGCGGAATCCCTCAGAAAGCTTCTCCAAAAGCGCGGCATCAGGATAGCAGGAGAGGACGTGGGCCAGACCTACGGCCGGTGGGTCAGGTTCAACATCAGTTCAGGCCAGGTGAAGGTAGGCAAGCGGGGCAGGGAGGAAAAGGTGCTGTGACGCTTGACCTTGCAGCGGGCGGAAACGGGGTGGACCTGGTGGTCGCAAAGGCGCTCCAGAAAGGCGTGGACCTGCGGCAGTACAAGGAGAACTTTTTGAAGCGCAGGCTCGACATCAGGCTCAAGGCCCGCGGAATTGGCGACTACTTGCAGTACGCGCGCCTGCTTGAAAGCGACCCGGCAGAGTTCCACCTGCTCATGGCGACTTTTTCGATAAACGTTACAGAGTTCTTTCGCGACGTCGAGTTCTACAACGCGTTTTACTCGCACATAATACCGGACATGCACCACCGCTCCGGCCGCAAAGAAGTCAGGGTGTGGAGTGCAGGCTGCGCCTCTGGCGAGGAGCCCTATACAATAGCAATCACGTTTGCAGAGGCCGCAGAGAGCCTCGACGGCTTTCGGGGAAAGATAGTGGCGACAGACCTTATCACCAAGGCAGTCGACACTGCAAGGCAGGGGATATACGACTCTTCGCGCCTTGCAAGCCTGCCGGACGAGCTGCGCTCAAAGCATTTTGCTCGCATGCCTGACGGCAGGTACCAGGCCTCCGACAGACTAAAGTCCATGATAGAGTTTGGGACCGGCAACCTGTCGACCATGAACGCGCCGCAGCAGCTCGACGCGGTGTTCTGCAGAAACGTGCTCATGTACTTTGACAAGGACACGCAGTTCAAGATCCTGACAAAGTTCCACAGGAGCCTGAAGGACGGCGGCTACTTTGTCTTGGGCCAGTCCGAGGCGGTGATGGGCGAGTCCTCGGCGCTCTTTGAGGCAGTGATGCCTAAAGAAAGGATATACAGAAAGAGATAGCCTACAGCTTTTTCAGGTTCTCAAGAGCCTTTGACAGGCCGACTTCTCTTGTCTTTACAAGGTGGTCATAGACCTCGTAATAGTTGAAGACCTTTTTCTTTATGAGCGTGTCAAGGAAGGTAGCGCGCATTTCAAGCTCGTCGTAAAGCGTGCCCTCGTCCTTGCGCGACATGCCGCGCTTGAGCAGGAGCTTTGACACAAAGAGGTTGCTGCTCCCCCTTCCCCTGAAGGTGACAGAGTCAGTCGACGGGTCCCACGTAAAGATGGGTATGAACATGACAGAGTCGGCGCCGGCGTTGTACCCCACTATCTCGTTTATCGAAAGCACCCGGCGAATCGGCCTGCCGTCCTTTCCCTGCACGGCTGCCTGGAAGAGCGCGATATTCAGGTTCTCGACGTTTGGCTTGGGCACCTTTATCGGGTCGCCGGTGAGCCTCTGGATGAGGCTGGACATCTGCGCCGCGTGGAACGTGCTGACGACAGGGTGGCCGGTCTGCATGGCCTGGAACGCGATGTTGCCCTCGACGCCCCTGATCTCGCCCACAAGTATGTAGTTTGGCCTCTGCCTGAGTGCCGCCTTTAGCAGGTCAAACATGGTCACGCTTGAAGAGGCGCTACCGGTGTCCCGCGTCACTTCGCTTATCCAGTTGTTGTGCGGGAGCGTGATCTCGGGCGTGTCCTCTATCGTCACCACCTTCCAGGTCGGCGGGATGAAGAGCGTTATCCCCATCATGGTGGTGGTCTTGCCAGACGCGGTCTCGCCGTTTATGAAGCAGCTCATGCCCTCGCTTACCATCATCCACATGTAGGCAGCCTCATTCTTGTCAAGCGTCTTTGATGAAATTATCTGCGTTATCGAAAGGGGCACGCTTGCAAACCTTCTGATGGTCGCATTCGTGCCCTTCCTGCTGACGTCCTTGCCAAAGACGATGTTAATCCTGGACCCTTCTGGGAGCGTAGCGTCTATCACCGGCCTTGCGTGCGACACGGTCTTGCCGAATTGCTCCGACATGCCTATCACGAGGCTGTCGATGTCGTCGTTTGTGAGCCAGACCGGCGACTTTAGGGGGCCGAAAATCTTGTGGACGATAAACACGTTGCCCTGTCCTATGATTGAAATGTCCTCAAGGTAGGGGTCGGTCAGAAACGGCTCGAGAAGGCCGAGGCCTGCGCGCTTGCGTATAAAGTGGTAGACGAGGCTTGAAAAGTCCTTTTCAAAAACCTGTATTGGCCTTATCTTGGGGTCTATCTTGTTGTAGTCAACTTCCACCTTTGAAGGCACGCATACCTTTTTCAAAAAGTCCTCCAGGTAGACCATCTTCTGGTGAAACTCGCTTGACGGCTCGGCGTTTGCAGACGTCACTGCAAAGATCCTGTCAATGGTGGACGAAAGCGCGACGTTTGGCTCCGGCGGGTCGACTATGACGTATTCCGTGTAGCCGTCGCCGGTGCCGACGCTGTTTATGTGGATGTAGATCTGGTCAGTTACGGGATACACCAGGTTGAGCACCTTGAGGCTCTTGAGGCTCCCGTCAAGCTTCTCGTAAAAGGCAGGCATCGGTATGCCGGTGCCGGTGAGCTTTTGCAAATAGTCTGAGAGGTGAGGCGTCTTGCGGGCCGCTTCGAGGAGTTTCTTGTCGATTATGGAAGTGCCCGGCGCCTGCGCTAAGGATTCCATCAGGTTCCGGATTGAAAAAACAGCTAGCGGTTAAAACTGCTAGTATGTAAAATCAGCAACGGAAGGCCCGAGGCCGCGCTCAGGCTCCCGTCTTGCCGAACATGAACCTGAACGCCGTGACCAGCGACTGGTTGTTCGTGTAAAACCCGCAAAAGTCCTGCTTCTTGCCCGGCGACGAGCGGTTGTCAAGCATTATTATCATCTCCTTGTTGTCTATTATCACGAAATCAACCGGCGTGTTGGCATCGTCGACAACCTTCAGGCCCACCATCTTCTGGATGTTGCCGTCGACGTCCTCGCTTAAGAGCTGCGACACCTTCTTGCACGACGTGTGCATGTTGACCTTGATGCCCTTGCCGTGGAGGTCCAAGAGCGCGTCTGTGATTTCTGCATAGTACAGGTTTACGAGGTACCTGTCAGACAAAAGCATCGAGACTTCTGATTTTGCAGAAGCAAGCATCCTGACTATCTTGGCGTGCATCGGGTCCTCGCCTACTATCACCTGGTAGCTCTCCTTGCCCTGCTGCTCCGGCATCACCATGCCGTCGACTATGCTGTTTATCATGTTCTGGTGCTCGTCCTTGTTCTCCGAGACTGCGCGCAGCGCGTTCTGCTTTGACCTCACAAGGCAGTCCACGGCTTCTGTGTAGTGAAGCGCATAGTATTTCTGCGGCCTGTCAAACGTTGAAAGGACGACCCCTTTTGAGAGGAGGTTTGAAAGGTAGTGGTAGGTTTCAGTCCTGCCTATGCCGGTGTATTTTGAAACATCAGTGGCAGTCGAATGCTTGCGGATCATGAGGTAGAGCAGGATCCTGGCCTCGTTCAGGCTGAGGTCCAGCTTCTGGAGGTCCGGCAAAAGTTTCTTTTGCACAGCGAGAAAGTACTTCGCAAACGCGTGGTCCATCTTGTCGGATCCGTAGATGCTTTCTTCAAGTTCGGAGTAGTCGAGGTCGACGTCGTAGACTTTTTTCGCGCTGGAAACCATGTCAGTGGCAACACTTGAAAAAAATTATTTAATGATTTGTAAGTAGAATAGCTACAGACAAAAGCTACATTTTTCCAGTCATCTGACGTATTTATTTCGACATCTGCCTAATTTCCGGCTTGAATGATTGGCGCGGGTGAAATTTTTTCGTGCAAGGTTCCTGAAAAAGGGATTTAGGCGTTGCGTTTGTAAAATATGTTTCATGCACTGGAAGTTAAGATACTTGCAATGACACTCTGGTGTTGAAGACAAGGCGCGGTGTGGTAGGAATAGAATCGGCCATTGTGCTGATAGCGTTCGTAGTGGTGGCCGCGGCCATCGCGTTCGTGGTCCTCAACTCAGGGTTCCAGACCACTGAAAAAGCCAAAACTGCTATAACTGCAGGGCTGTCGGAGGCAAGTTCTGGCCTGGAAGTGGCCGGAGCCGCCACTGCAAAAGGCAACCTGACAAGCGCAAGCATTGCTGCCTACACGATACCTGTCAAGCTGGCCGCAGGCGGATCGTCTATAGACATCTCCAAGGCAAGTACTGTCATCAGATACACCAGCAAGAATGTCGCGTACGACAACATCTATGTCGGCCCGATGAGCAACACAACCTTTTCTTCAGTCGATGATGCAATACAGCAAGCCAAGGACGAAAACAAGATTACAAGAAAGCCTGGCGAGGGTGCAGGGCCGACCAACACGGTTGCCATCGCCTACTTTTTGACAAACTCGAACAACAACGACGTACTTGACGCTGCAGAGCAGCTGATAGTCCTGGTGATCTTCAAGGACTCTGAAAGGCCGCAGGCTCTCGACACGACGAGGCTCGAAGTAATCCCGACATCCGGCTCGCCATTGACCATCGAGCGCGTGATACCTCCTGTCGCTGACACTGTTTTGAAGCTCGACTAGCATTCAAAAGTTTTCTTTTGTAAATTTGAAAAAAGTCCCGACCGATAGAGGGATACGGTATGAACAAGGCCGGTCGGGACCTTTTGGGTTGGCTGCTTAGACCGAAATACCATGCGCTCCAGAACATTAAAGCGGTGTTATGTCAATCACCGACAGACACCGGCGGCAAAACTTTGCCCGGCGAAAAGTCGCAACTTGCTGAAGTATAATAGCGAACATACTCTAGGTTTTAGATTCAACCCGCAATACGCTAGGCATGGAAGTCAGAAGGACTCCAGACAACAAACACAGACGTACTAGGCGCGGAGTAGTGGGCATCGAGTCTGCAATCGTTTTGATAGCGTTCGTTATCGTTGCAGCAGCCCTTTCTTTCGTCGTCCTAAACATGGGATTCTCGACAACACAGAAGGCCAAGAGCACGATCACGTCAGGGCTTGGTGAAGCATCAAGCGCTCTTGAAATCGCAGGCCAGGTCACAGCAAAGGGCAACACAACAGCATCGAAAGTAGACGCATACACGATCCCGGTCAAGATCGCATCGGGCGGCTCGTCAATCGATGTGACAGCATCAAAGACAGCGGTCAAGTACTTCAGCAAGAGTGTGACCTACGACAACATCTTCAAGGGCGTGCTTGAAAGCACCACATACACCAACATGGACGCTGCCATGACTGCGGCCAAGACTGCAGGCTACATCAGCGAGACACCAGGTGTAGGTGCGGGCCCCAGCTCGACAGCCGCGTTCATCTACTTCACGACCAACGTGAACAACAACTCGATCGTGGACGCAGGTGAGCAGGCAGTACTGGCAATCGCGTACAAGAACGCGGACAGGCCAGCAGCTCTTGACCAGATAAGTGCCGAGATCATCCTGTCATCGGGTGCGCCACTGACTGTGGTAAGGAACGTTCCGACAATCACTGACACAGTGCTGAACCTCGGTTAAAGGAGCGGACCACGAAATGGTCACTCCACCCAACTTTTTTTTAAAATTCTCATCTCTCAAGTCGTTAAAGATAACAGGGACCCGCCTCAGGGCTGCAGCATCGGCCGCCGCGACCGGGATGTCGTACCTAGCGGCCAGCTTGGCGGCGCCGGAATACTTTGGATTTGACAAGTTTAACCTTGCTCACCTTAATCTTGACAACGGCGCATCGGCGGTCCTGCTGTTCGTGCCGGCGCTGGCAGGCGCCGCCGTGTTCGTGCTGCCGCCGCACGTCAAAAACGTGCTTGGCATGCTTGGGCTCAAGCTACCGGCCAGGCTCGCAGGCTCGGCATCGTCACCGGCGCAGGCAGAGACGCAGCCTGTACCGGCTTTAGAGCCTACGCTGCAGCCTGCGGCAAGTGCGCCTGCGGCAGAGCAGCCGGCTTTGCAGGCGGCTCCAGCCCCGGCCGTCAACATGGAAGAGACCGTGTCCATGATAGAGGACATGGTCGGCAAGAAGGTAGGAGAGGTCGTAACAGACGTCACCAACATGAAAAACGAGGTGGCGTCGTTTAGAAACGACATCACGACTCTCAAGGACAACATCCAGAACCTCACGCTTTCGTTCGAGTCATCGCTCACTGACCTCAAGGCTTTCCAGGCCGAGATGGTCAACCCGCTGAACTTCATGCGCAAGTACTTTGAAACGATGGACATCAAGAACCTGTCCGACCCCATACAGCCGTTTTCCCAGGTGGAATTTGCGCCGGCGCCCCCAAGCGCTCCAGCCCCGGCGCCCAAGCCCGCGGCAGAGCAAAAAGATCACGGTGACGATGATAAAAAAATCGATAACATGGCCGCAAGGCCACCCGCAGAAGAACAAGCACCGGCCCCAGAGCAGCCTCCGGAGGCAGAACTGCAGGCCGCGTTCCGCGACATTCTTCCGCAGGTTGAAAAACAGGAGGACGAATCGCAGTTGGTAGTCAAGGAAGAGGGAGGAAACGGGCACGCGAACAAGATCTTTCAGGGAAGCCTGACCCTGGGCAAGCTGATGTCCATGGTCTCGATCCTTGAAAAGCTGCTCCGCGACATCGGGCCGGACGAGCTCGAGGTTCTGATAGAGCAGTACAGGCAGTTCGGTCTCAAGGCGGAGGACGAGGCTGCAGTGTACAACGTCGTGGGCATGCTCAAGGAGTTTGACCTGTCAGCCGACGAGGTGATGGTCAGGCTGTACAGGCTCGGCCAGGTCATGGGCATCAAAGACGCCCAGGCAGACCTTGAATATGCCAAGCTGCAGGCAAGGATGAAATCCGCAAAGGGCATGCAGGTCGCGGCGCGAAACGACCCTTTCAGGAGGGAACAGCCAGACGGTTAGCATAGGCATAACCGAGGGCATAATGCTGGTAGCGTCAGTCATAGTGGCTACCTCGATGTCGGGGATGGTCATAAGCAAGACAGGCATACTCAACTCGTCGTTTGCGATATCGGCTGAAACCCAGAAGGACATCATACTGACAAAGATAAAGGTGGTCTATGCAACCGGCACCAGCTCGTCGCAGGTTGCAAAAGTGTGGGTGAAAAACGTCGGGAGCGCGACCATAACAAACACTGACAAGCTCGACGTGTACTTTGGCAAGGTTGGGTCGACCACGCGCATACCCTACAACGCCGGCTCAAACCCGACGTGGGTGTACAGCGCAGGCGTGACCCAGTGGCAAATAAAAGACACGGTCCAGATAGAGATCACAAACGACGCCAACCTGTCTGCAAACAGCACCTACGTTGTGAGAATAGTTACTCCAAACGGCGTGGCCGACGAGTACCTGTTCTCGACATAACAGGGAGGGCAGGACTGTGGGGATAAGCAACGCTCTGGCCGGCGGGATAATGCTGATAGCGATGGTCTACGTCATACTCGGGATTCCAGGACTGCTTGAGGGGAACGCGGCCATGAGCGGCGCGCTTGTGCAGAGGTCGAGCGCTGACGACGAGACGTTAAAGACGTCAATAGACATCACGGCTCTTTCGCTTGTCGCCGGAAACACCGTCATAAACGTGGACCTTGCAAACGACGGGACCACCAAGCAGTGGGAGTATTCCAAGTTCACGGTGATAGCCACCTACGATGCCAACGTGACCGGCTCCAGGGTGAGAACGACAGAGCAGTTGTCGTACGGCGGCATTTCGTCAAGCCCGGCAGCCGGCCAGTGGGTCATGTACTCGTTTGACCCGTCGACAGACTCGTACGTTGACCCGCAAGTAGTCAACCCCGGCGAGCAGTTTGTGATAAGGATCAGGCCCCAGAACGCGATATACGAAACAAACCCGTCGGTGCACGTGGCAGTCTCCACTCCAAACGGCGTGGTGGCAAGCATGGGAGGGACTTTCTAGGTGGTAATGACCGTCTCGACCAGCAACGAGGAAGTAGACAGGCAGCTCGGCGGAGGCCTGCCGCTTCCGTCGCTTATACTGGTCGAGGGCGAGCACGGAACAGGCAAGAGTGCGCTGACGGCCCAGTTCATGAAAGGCATGCTCGAGTCAAAGCGCAAGGTCCTCTACATCACGACGGAGAGCAACATCAAAGAGTACATTGCAAAGATGAAAAAGATCACCTTTGATTTCAGCCACGCGTTTTTGCAGAACAGGCTCTCCATCTTGCAGGTGCAGGCCGACGGCATAACGTGGTCTGAAAAACTTGCGAAATATTTGCTCCCGGTGGTGAGCAGGTACATGAGCATAAACCTGAAAAAATACGACGTTGCGGTCATCGACTCGCTTTCTGTCCTGAGCATGCACTCCGATGCGGACATTGTCATGGACTTTTTCACCCGCTGCAAGTACCTCGTCGCAAATGGCATGTCGATTGTCATGACCTTACACCCCGGCGCGGTCAGCGAGGATATCGCGCTCCGCATCAGGTCAACGTGCGACGGTTACCTGAAGATCCAGAACGCGATTGTCAGCGGGAGGAGCGTCAAGGTGATGGAAGTCGTCAAGCTCATAGGCTCGTCGTCGCAGGTCACGTCGCAGTTCAGCTTTGAAGTGGACCAGAACTTTGGCATCAAGATAGTGCCGATATCGATGGCAAATGCGTGATTGAAATGAAGGGCTCGCTTGACCTGAAAAAAATCCTGCCGTTTCTGCCAAGCTCTTCCAAGTCAAGCACGCTTGACGAGACCCTGGTGTATTTCGTGACGTTCCTCTACGCGCTTTCAACCGCAGAGATATCGCCTTCAAACTTGCTAAAGACCGCCGGCGCGGTAGGATACGGCATCTATTCCAAGACTGTCATGGAGATCCACAACCTCGGATTGAAGTGGCAGTACGGCATAGCGACTGCCGCAGGCATCATTGCATCGCAGTCAGAAAACGAGGAGTTCAAGCTGTTCCTCATGAAGCTCGAGCAGGTCATAAGGCTCGGCGACAGCCTGCGCGACTTTATGAAAAACGAGATGGCAGCCATCGTGAGCGCGTATGCGGCGGCGTACGAGCGCAGCATGGAGTCGCTCAAGCTGTTGCTTGGGATGTTCTCCACCCTGATGTCGACAGCGTCGTTCATGATAGCCGCCATGATGGTCATGTCCATGATAGGCGGTGGCGACAGCCAGACCATAGTGGTAGTCGCCTTTGCAGTTATCTCCGGCCTTGGAGCCTTTGCACTGATGATGTACGTCATATTCCCCAAGGACAAGCTGATGAACGAAAACGGCGACCACCTGAAAAAGTTCAAGAAGATATTCTTCCCGTGCATGGGCGCCTCAGTCGGCGTTGGAGTGGCGCTCATTTTCGTCCCGGGTGTCCCAAACGAGATAATCGTGAGCGCCATCGGAGGCCCGCTCATCATCCCGGGCTTTTTGGCAAGGCGCATAGAAAGCAGGATAAAAAAGCTGGACGAGTCGTACCCTTCCTTCATACGGCACCTTACAGAGATTTACGCCACGGTGGGATCTCTTGGGCAGGCGCTCAAGACTGTGATGAAGAGCGACTTTGGTGGGCTGTCCGTGCACGCAAGGGGCATGCTCAACAGGGTGCTTAACAGGGTGACTATGGAAGAGGCCTTTGACCTCTTTTCCATAGACACCGGCAACGAGCTCATCACTGCAAGCAACAAGGTGATCTCAGTCTCGATGGTAAAGGGCGGGAACATGATAGAGGTCGGCGAGACGCTGGCGCAGCTCACGTCAAAGTTCAACGACCTGCGCAAAAAGAGGCAGCAGGTGTCAAAGGCGTTCGAGTCAACAGTCCTCATACTTCACGTGCTCACCGTAGCCGTCATGAGCTTCATGAAGGGTGTCTTTAACTTCTTTTCAGACATTTTCAGCCACGTCGACGCGTCGCTTGGCGCAAACGTCATCCAGCCGATACCCCCTGACACGATGAACATAGTGCTACCTGTGATGGTAATAGCGCTTGCAGCAATAAACGGGATGGTCATCAAGATCTCCCAGGGAGGCATGTTCAAGACCATGTGGTTCAACATCGGGCTCCTCTTGCTGATAGGAGGAGTGGTGTCGTTTGGAGTGCAGCAGTTCGTGGCAAGCATGTTTGGCGACATCATAGGCGATAACCCGTTCAGCGACATCACAGTCCCAGGCGCGTGATAGCAGATGATTCCGCGAACCGCGCCCTGTGTATGTAAATCGCTCGACTTCCTTGAGGATATTAAATCTGGAGTTGAATTTGTGCCATGAAGGAGATAATGAACGCGGTGATCGACACGTTCAGTGTTTTCGGGCCCAATACTTCCAGGGTCCTCATGTTCCACATGGAGCGCCAGTTCGGCCTAAAGCCTGATGACATTCCGGCAAATCCCAAGCTGTTCCACGAGATCCTCCAGGATCTTTTTGGCGACTATTGCCACTCGCTCGAGCTGTCCATATACAGGCAGGTCAGAAACGCAAACCCGTCGCACAACTCGGAATTCATCCGGTACTTTGAGCGCCACGCGCTCCAGGAGGTGAAGGCAGCTTGAGCACTTCGATAGAGATAGTCAACACAATACTGTCGTCTGTCACCACAGTCGACCTGATGAAGCTGTTCCAGAAGAACCCGAACCTGATAGACACCGTCGAAGGGGTAGCCAAGAGGATAGGGCAGACCGCCTCGCAGGTCGAAAGCGACATAGGCAAGCTGGTCGACCTCGGCATACTTGTCAAGATCCCGTCGGGCAAGTCGACGGTGCTCGTGCTTGACAAAAAGAGGGCAAAGGAAATAGACATGAAGATAGAGAGCATGCTGGGATTGGAGGATGGCTCCTGAGATGGCAAGGGGCCGCGCTCCGACAGGCGTACTTGAATTTGACGCGATGCTAAACGGCGGGTTCATGAAAGGCGACTGTGTCCTTGTCACCGGCGCCGCAGGCACCGGCAAGACAAACCTTGCGCTCCAGTTCCTGTACAACGGCGTCACAAAGTACGGCGAGCATGCAGTCTATGTAACATTTGAGCAGATGCCGGATCAGATCTACCGCGACGCAAAGACTCTGGGCATGAATCTGGAAAAGCTGGAAGAGGAAAACAGGCTCAAGGTAGTGTCGACGTCGCCAGACGTGCTTGTGCAGAACCCCGACATGATAACAGACTTTTCTGCCGAGCGCGCGGAGAGGATAGTAATCGACTCGATAAGCTACTTTGAACTGTCGCGCAAAAATTCCGTGAGAGACGAGATATACACGCTCATACGATACCTGAAGACAAAGGGCGCTACATCCATGCTCCTGCACGAGGCCCAGACAGAAAGCCCGCACGGATTCGGGCCCTACGAGCACGGCCTCAGCTTTCTGGCAGACACCGTGGTTGTACTAAAGTACGTGGAGATAGAGTCGGCAATCCAGCGCGCAGTGGCGATACTGAAGATGCGCGGAAGCGACCACGAAAAGACGCTCCGGGAACTCAAGATAACCCCCAAGGGAATAGAGGTGGGCGGATCGTTTGACCAGTGGGAAGGCGTGCTTTCCGGCGCGCCCCACAAGTCCTTTGCAATCAGGATGTCAAAGGCGTTTGGCGGCATCTAGACCTGAAATGAGATGCCAATGCTTTCATCCCAGACCCGCTCCACATGGCAGTCGCTTGCCCTGGCGCTTTCAATAGCTGTGCCAATGGCAGGGATCCTGCTTGCGTCCGGCAGCAATGCCGAGTTTGAAAGCCGGCATGGAGCAAGCGTACTGTTTCTGGCGGCCGGCGCCATGGGCCTGATGGTATTTTTCCAGGAAATGTACGCATTTTACGTCACCAACAGCAGGAGGCTTCTCTGGATGTCTGCAGGGTTCTTTACGCTTGGAGTCGGCATGATAGGGAGCGCCATAACGACTGGCTGGAACACGAATATAGACCCCGAGTCGTACGTCGGCGCGTCGGAGCTTTTCAGGGGGACAAGCGAGTTTGCAGCGTCCATCTTCATACTGCTTGGCACGCTGCGCTCCGACAGGAGCATACAGGGGAACATGGAGTTCAAGGCGTACATACTGGTCGCCGCAATCATGGTGGCTGCCGCGTCCACCATAATCTACATCTCGACGGTCCAGGACGGCCTTTCCGTGCCGTTTTACAGCAGCCAGTACGGATGGAGCCTGTTTTCGCTGTACATAGAGCTGAACGTGTTCATCTTCTTTGCAGTGACCTGCACCGTATACGTCAACATGCGCAAGAGGAGCAGGAGTCAGATCCTGTTCTGGTTCATAATCGGGTTCATACTGCTGGCATTTTCCGAGCTTGCGTTCACTTTTGAAAGGGTGGCAGGGGCCGGCGCGTCAAGCGCCCTCGTATGGGCCGGAAGGCTCCTTCTTCTAGCAGGCTTTGTGACCTTTGTGCTGGGCCTGAGCAGGCACAAGTAGGATTCCCAAGCATGCAAACCAGAGACTTTTCCAGCGTCTAGCATATTTGAGGGAATATAGTATTCGTCAACAGCCGAACTACAGATAATTTAAATGTAAATTTAAATAATACTGTCTGTACAATATTATACATACAATGGTGGACGAGATACGCCTTGGCGTCGTTTTGTCAATTGTTGTCATAGCCGTGCCGACGTTCATCATTGTGAGCCAGTTCAAGACAGAAGCATCGGGCCTTCAGGGCCTTGGAGCCCTCCAGGCCTCCGCGGCGCAGGATGAGCTTTTGGCCTCCAATCGCCTTGCGACGAGCAACCCGGAAGAAGCGCTCTACATGATGTACGACGCCCAGGCGCAGGACGAGCTTGAACGCTGCTCGGATCCCGGGCTTGCACAGCTGTGTGAAGGGACGATAGAGCTGATAGCCGACAGCTGCGCCGACTCGCTCTACGACCTGGCGGTGTGCCACGACCCGAGGATTGAACAACTAGTACCGAAAGCCTGAGCTACTTTGTGTTTTCAAAAAACGTCCTAAATACGCTGATGATTGGAAGGTTGTTTGTGTAAAAGCCGTGGAGCTTTGTCTTTTCGCTCTTGCCCAGAAGCATCGCCACGATGTCCTTGTTGTCCACAAGAACGAAATTCACCAGCTTCTCCTCCATGCCTGCGCATATCGTCAGGTTGCCAGGGTTCTTGCTGACGTACTCGCCCACGTTCTTGCACGACGTCTGGACGCGGACCGTGACGCCCTTTTTCGCAAGCCCTATCGCGTCGTCTATTATCCCGGCATGGTACAGGTCGGTGAAGGTCTTGTCGTTCAGCAGCAGGACCAGCTCCTTCTTGGCGTCGAGGATAACCCTCTTGACGGTAGAGATGAGCGCGTTCTTGCCGGAAAGTATCTGGTAGCTGTTCTTCTCCTCCACTGCAGGCATGGTGAGGCTGTGAGACACCCTCTCGAGCATCTTGCAGTACTCCGTCTTGGATTCTGAAAGCCGCTGCAAGGTGCCCCTGCGCGCTTCAATCAGGTGGTCTATCGCCTTGTCAAGCGGCAGCGCATAGTATTTCTGCGGCCTGTCAAAGTTGGAAAACACGATGCCCTTGCTCATCAGGTTGGTGATATGGTTGTACGTTTCCGTCCGGCCGATGTCGTTATAGCGGGAGACATCGGCAGCTGTAGACTGCTTTCGGATTATCAGGTATACAAGAATCTTGGCTTCCTTGACGCTGAGCCCCAACTCCTGCAGGCCCAGAAGAACTTCATCGTAAACGGAATAAACTAACGGATCATCGAGATGGACGCCAAATTTTTCGAGAAAGCCCCCGATCTGGCCAATAATTGACTCCAATTTGGAATTTACATGAAATCATGGGCAGTATTTAAGGTTGAGCTTTTCATGAGATAGAAGGGCATAAAAGAAAACCAGTCAGTCGCCTACTGAGGTGCGGCGGGCGGCAACGTCAATTGTAGAATTCCACCTGGATGTTTGGCGTGGTCGTTTCCTGCCAGCATTCAAGGCAATAGCTCCTGTCGTCCTGAAAGATCTGCGCCGGGCTGTCGCACATGCAGCATTGCTCGTCTTCCATGGTTCATTATCTGCGCGTTATTTACTACAATCTTTGCATGTAAAAAAGAACACGTGCTAATTTCCGGCAATACTCGAAAGAAAAAGGATTGCAAGATCCCCGGCAAAGATCATTGCCACAAGGCCTGCAAGCATGTAGACAAGAAACGGTATGCCCGGCATCACCCACACGCCCTTTCTGGATTCAAACGGCGTGTCCTCTGCGTGCTTTAACGAAAAGTCAAACCGCCTCGCGCCGTTTTCCCTAGTCTCCATCAGAAACCCAAACCCAGAGCCATCGGACCTGTGCCCGAGCATTACCGCAAGCGCCTTTCTTGCAGCGGTTTCGCCCTCCATCCCTGCAAAGAGCGCTGCAGGGTGCAGGGCCCGGTACCGGACGTTCTTGACGACATTTACCGCCAGCCGCGCAAGTGAAAGGATGACGGCGTTTGACAAAAGCATCAGAGGCGACAGGCTGTGGATCATGGATTGTTGACCTGTCACGACAAGGCTGCCGCTGTAGGTGGGCAGGATTGCTGAAAAGACTGCAAGCGCAAGCGCGTCGGCGCCGCCAAAAAGTCCTGTGCGATAGAGAATAAACGACGCTGCGCTGGCAAGGCCTACCGACAGCGCCACTGCAATGATATCGAGCTGCTGGAAATCAAAAAAGTAGAATGCGACGGCGATTGCGCCAAACGCCATCCACAGCCTGTCGTCCACCTGCCTGCTCCGCATGTCAAGCGCTGCTGCCACTCCAAACATGCCAAGGGCTGCGCAGATGCGTACAAGTTCAAAGTCCAAGGATGCAGGGTATTGAGACGGGTCGTCTCTTAAGAGCAAGTACGGCTCGCATTTTACGTACCTGCAAGTATTTCAAAACCAATACATACACGCGCTTATACTGATGCTGGGCGCGCCTTTTCAGGTCAGATGGCCAGGGTAGCCGTTATAGGCGTGGGTGGCTGGGGCAAGAACCATGCGAGGGTCATGTACGAGCTTGGGTGCCTTGCGGCCGTGTGCGACATGGACGCGTCGCGCGCAAAGGAGGCAGGAGGCAGGTATGGAGTAGCGCACTATTCGTCTCCGGACGAGATGCTGCAGAATGAGAACCTCGACGCCTGCCTCGTGTGCACGCCGACTAGGACGCACTCCCAGGTGGCTAGAAAGGTCATGGAAAAGGGTCTCCACGCGTTTGTCGAAAAACCGCTTTCATTTTCATCCACAGAATGCGAGGAGATGGCAGAGACAGCAAAGCAGAACCGCGTGGTCCTCACGTCGGGATACATAGAGAGGTTCAACCCTGCAGTTTGCGAGACCAAGAAGATGATATCTGACAGAAAATACGGCGACCTGCTCATGATGGAGTTTCACAGGGAAAACCGCATGCCACCGCACATCAAGGATGTGGGGATAATCTACGACACGTCGGTGCACGACATCGACACCGCCATGTACCTTTTCGACTCAAAGCCAAAAGTCGTGTTTGCCCGGTCGGGCAAGATGTTCAACCCCTACGAGGATTTTGCCACGATAATGCTCGGCTTTAGCGGGCAGAAAGTCGCCATAATAGCTTCCAACTGGATAACCCCGAAAAAGACGAGGACGTTCAACGCAGTCTGCACGGACGGCATAATCGCCGGCGACTTTTTGACGCAAGAAGTCAGGATAGAAGGTGGCGAGTCCACGACCATCCCGCGCAAGCAGTTCCAGGAGCCACTCCTTGCCGAACTCAGGCACTTTGTGGACGTTGTAGACGGAAAGACAGAATCGCCGGTGGTTTCTGCAAAGGACGCGTCCGACGTCACAAAAGTAGCCGAGGCCGCCATCAAATCGTGTAGCACGGGGACGCCAGTCAACCTCGACCTGTAAATTCAGAAGAGAGAAGAGCGGCCTATGAAGGGGAGTATCCTGTCGCCCATGAGCGACACGACGTCAGAATCGATATCCACGAGCAGGAGCAGGAAGAGCTTGTGGTCGCCGGCCAGCACGGGCGCGGTTATCTGGTTTACCCTGTCCCGGTAAGTCACCATGTATCTTATACCGCCCATCTTTGGCTCAAAGAGCGAGAGGAGGGCAGCCGAGAGCGTCATCTGTATTGCGTACTGCTCGGCCTCTTTTTCGTCAAGGAGGGGCGCCTCTTTGTATTCTGACGCGATTACGTTGCCAAGGCTGTCGACCAGGCAGCAGAAAGTCAGGGACTCGTCCAGTGCAAGGACGTCCTTGCAGAATTTGTTCGATATGTCTTCAGAAGTCATCTCACGACACTGCCCGATCTGGCCGCCGCGGCAGTGTGCGCGACCGGTAAGGTCCGCCACCGCCCTGGGCACGTGTAGAGGCAACGACCCTGACTATCAGCAAATCTCACGAAAAAGAGGTCTCAGGGTTATATAAGCAAAGTCCCAAATCTACCCCAATGGCAAAGTTTACCCTTGCGGACCCAAAGGGAAAGCCCCTTGACAGGAAGGAAGTGGATAATCTCCTTTCAGGGCCCAACATACTGCGGCTCGGCGTTTTAGACGAGCGGGACGGCTCGCCCATGGTGCATCCTGTATGGTTCCACTACGAAAACGAGATGTTTTTCGTCGCAGCTGACACCGGCGGCCTGAAAGCAAGGTCTGTCCAGAAAAACCCAAACGTGTATTTCCTTGTCGACACTGCAGAGGGGCCGCCGCGTGGAGTACGGGGCAAGGGCGTCGCAAGGGTGAGGGACGACCACTCGTATGCAACCGAAGTGACCAGAAAGTGCACGCTGAAATACCTCGGCACTTCAGAGAGTGAGACGGCAAAAAAGATAATCGAGATGGGCAGGGACTCGTCTGTGATAGAGATAATCCCAAAGTACATCGCGACTTGGAAGTTCTAGCGCAGGGTCTTCTTTAGCTCGTCGTAGGCCTGCTTTACCTCGTCTATTGCGGCCCCGTCTTCAAGCGTCGTGATGTCGCCTATCCTGTCGCCTGACGCAATCGATTTCAGCAGCCTGCGCATTATCTTGCCCGAGCGCGTCTTTGGAAGCTTGCCCACAAAATACACTTCATCCGGCGACGCTATTGGGCCCACTGTCTTGCGGATGTGCTCTACAACTTCCTTCCTGAGCGCGTCGGACTTTTCCACGCCCTCCTTTGGCACCAAAAACGCGATTATGGCCTCCCCCTTTGTCGCGTCCGGCCTGCCGGCGACCGCCGCTTCGGCTATGGCCCTGTGCGAGACAAACGCGCTTTCAAGCTCCATCGTGCCCAGCCTGTGGCCGGCGACCTTTAGCACGTCGTCAGCCCTGCCAAGCAGCCACAGGTAGCCGTCAGAGTCTGCAAGCGCATAGTCGCCGGGGTAGTACATGCCCTCAAACCTGCTCCAGTACGTCTTTTTGTACTTCTCGTCGTCGCCCCATAAGGAGAGAAGCATGCCCGGCCACGGCCTTTTCACGACAAGGTAGCCCTTTGTTCCAGGCGCCACTGTTTTTCCTTCCTCGTCCACCACCGCCGCATCGACCCCGGGGACCGGGAACGTGGCAGATCCCGGTTTCATAGGCACAAAGTCTATGCCGGTGCAGGCAGAGAGCATTATGCCACCTGTCTCTGTCTGCCACCACGTGTCGACTATGGGACACCTCTCTTTGCCTATCGTCTTAAAGTACCACATCCACACTTCGGGGTTTATCGGTTCGCCCACGGTGCCAAGCAGCCTGAGGGACGAGAGGTCAAACGAGTTCGGGATGGCGTCGCCGTACTTCATGTACATGCGGAGCGCAGTAGGCGTCGTGTAAAGTATCGTCGCGCCGTGCTTTTCTGCTACCGCCCAGTGCCTGTCGGGCGCAGGGTGGTCCGGAGCGCCGTCGTACATTATCTCTGTCAGGCCGTGCATGAGCGGCGCGTAGACCATGTAGCTGTGGCCGGTGACCCAGCCAATATCAGCAGTGCAGAAAAACACGTCTGTTTTTTTAAAGTCAAAGACCCATTTTGCGGTGGCATAGAGGTGCGTGAGGTACCCGCCTGTCCCGTGCATCACACCCTTTGGCTTGCCTGTGGTGCCCGAGGTGTAGAGGATAAAGAGCGGGTGCGTGCTTTCCACCATCTCCGGCTCGCAGTACGCAGACGCGCGCTCTATCGCCTCGTGCCACCAGACGTCCTTTGGGCCGGACTTGACTGCGTTTCCCGCCCTTTTCAGTACCACGACGTGCTCGACAGACGGCGTCGAGGATAGCGACTCGTCCACTACCTTTTTGAGGTCTACAAGCCTGCCCTTCCGGAAGCCCCCGTCCGCAGTGACTATCACCTTTGACTTGGCGTCGTTTATCCTGTCCACCAGCGCCTGCGAGCTGAAACCAGAGAACACTACAGAGTGCGTCGCCCCGAGGCGCGCGCACGCCAGCATGGCGACCGGAAGTTCTGGCACCATTGGCATGTATATCGTGACCCTGTCGCCCTTTTTCACCCCCAAATCTTTTAGCGCGTTTGCAAACTTGTTGACATACCTGTACAGCTGGAAATAGGTGAGCGTCCGCGATTCGCCAGACTCGCTCTCCCAGATCATCGCGGCCTTGTTTTTTGTGTCAGACCCCATGTGCCTGTCAAGGCAGTTTATAGAGGCGTTCAAAAGCCCGCCTGCAAACCAGCGCGCAAAGGGAGGGTTCCAGTCAAGCACCCTGTCCCATTTTCTGTGCCAGACGAGGTTTTCGGCCTGACGGCCCCAGAACCTGTCAGGGTCTGCAAGGGCCTCTTTTGCCACCTGCTCTAGCGTCCTGACAGTCACCTTGCGCTCGCTGCTCTCCCTGTACAGTTTTGACGGCTCGCCGGACAATGGTTGTAGAGAGCAGAATTTGTTTTAAAAATCGTTCGCTTGTGTCAAAAAGAGGAAAAGGGGCGGAAAAGCCCGCGTCCTTGTTACTGCTGGATGACCTGGTGGAGCCACTCGCCGTCCTGGCCCTGCCCCTCGCCGCCGCTTGGCTTGTCGCCAGCAGTGGCCGGTGCCTCTGTCGGGCCGTCGGCCTGCTTGACTTCTGTGGCCGGAGCCTCGGGCGTAGCCGGGGCAGGCGCAGGTGTCGCAGTCGCCGCAGAGATGTTTGCAAGAGTCAGGCCCGCAAGCTTGCTCTTGACGTTGTCTATCTCGGTCTTTTCGTTGTTGATGTGCTCGATGAGCTCGTCGGTGCCTATCTTGACCTGCTGGTATGTCTCTTCCTTCATCTCGTTGCTCCTGAATTGCAGTTTTGCATCAAACAGGACTGACTTTACCTGCTTGGTCTCTGCGTCAAGCTCTGCAACGCGGGCGGCCAGCTTGTACGTGACGGCCTTCTCGTTCTCTTCGAGGTCGTGCAGTTTCTTCTCGTATTTTATCGTCACAAGCTCGGCATCCTCCTTCATGGTGTCGTTCTCGGCCACTATTTCCTGGAGCGCCTTTATCCTCTTGAGCGTGAGCGATTTCTGCCTGATGAGCTTCTGCGCCTCAAGCCTCCAGCGCGGGATGAAAAAGACGTAGTCACCCTGGACCACCAGCTGCTCGTACGGCAACTGCTTGATGCCTGACGAGCCGCAGTCCACGCCTACGCTCTCTATCTCACCGTCTATCTCGGTGATTATCCCCACTACTCTGCCTATGAATGTCCCATAGATGTCCTTGACTTGCTTCCCTACGAATGCGAGCTTTTCTTCGCTCATGCGCAATCCTTTGCACGTGGGTATAATGCCGACTGTGTCAAAATTGTTGCATTATTTTGTAAGCGCAATTTTGTCGCTCAGTGCAGCGCATAGTCAACGTTGGCTATTTCCACCGAGAAGGTGGGCGCGCTGCCGGACTGCAGCCTCTGCTTGACGCTCTCCCTCAGGATCGAAGGGATTTCTCCCGCTGTGACGGTTGAAATGTTCTGCACCGTCACTTTTTCGCTGTCCTCCAGGTTGTTTATCCTTATCCTCTCCGCCGCTACGCGCGTGCCGTCAAGCACGATGAACCTGTCAAAGGTTGCGTACGCGATGTTGCTCTGCCCCGTGTTTTCTACGACAATGTCCAATTCAAACTCTGCCACCACGTCCCTGTCCTGCCCGGTGGACATGGCTACCAGGTTCTGTCCGGTCACGATGTTTGCAAGGGTCACCTTGACAGGGCTCTCCCCTACTGCACGCGCGCTGGTGACAAGAATCAGGTCGTTTACCTTGATGTTTTCAGAAGCAGGCTCGCCGGCACTATAAGGAAAGTGATCTTCTACAACAGGGTTTGCTGCCACTTGCGCGATTTCCTGTTCTAGCGAGGTGTCGGCCACCTTCTCTGCTGGAGCCGGTGAGGGCCACAGTGCAATCGCAGACGCTGCAACCAGTATGACTATCCCCGCCAGTGCGAGCAGCTTCATGTTGAACATGGCGGGTTTCGACAACTGCCAGTATAAGGCCGGCAAGCAAAAAGTTTTGACTTTGCCTGCAAAAGTCAGGCTGTCGTAAAAGAGAAAAAGAGAAAGAAGGCTTGAGAAAAAAAAGCCTTCGGGTTTAGCGCGTGAACTGCTGCTGTGCCTGAGTGTAGAAGGCAGTCCAGGCCTTGGCGACGTTTGTGCCAAACTCTGTTACTGCGTCCACAGTCCTGTTGTAGATCTTCAGGTTCTCCCTCGCTGCGTCCAGTGCATTGATTGTGAGCTGGTTGTTGATGCCGACTGCCCTGATGGCGTTGTTGGTCATCTCGTTTGCCTGCCTCACAAAGATCTCGCTGTAAGGAGCTGCTGACGGGATGTTGAGGTTGCTGGTGACCTGCTTCTGTGCCGCAAAGGCGGTCTGGATCATGTTCTTGGTTGTCTGGATGTAGTCAAGCTGCAGGTTAGAGATTGATTGCAAGTACTGTGGCTGAACCTTTGCTACCTCGTCCACCGTGCGGATGAGGTTGTCCTTCACTGCGTCAAATGCGTTTGCCGCGCTCGTTGTTTCGTCCTTGGTTGTCTTGTCGACCATTTCGATTACCGTATAATGGTATTATATGGTAATATATAAACTTTGGTCAGCAATGGTGTTTATTACCATTATATGACATATTATGCACCGTATTGCCGTCAGGCACCTGATTGCCTCTTCCTCTCGGTGCGCTTTTCAGAGCCAAGACGCTCAAGCTCGTATGAATTCATGTCTGCAAACTTGATGCCTTCGGCAAGCACCGGGTGGGCGTGCCTTATCTGGGAGAACATCTCCTGGCACACCCTGCGGTAGTCAGGGTGGCCCTGCGGCGCGGTGCGGAGCTCTATCATGTGGCAGGCCTCGCGCAGGTTCATCTTGATAAAATAAGGGTAGCGGTACGCAAAGTTGACGACGTACTGCGCTTCTTCTGGCATCTCCTGCGAGATTGTTTCATAGGCCTGCTTTGCAAAGTCCATGCAGTCGGCAAAATCCCTGCCAAGGCCGGCGTCGCCTATCTCTGCAGGCATATCGTAGCCGTGCCTTGTGGAGAGCAGCTGACGCTCCATGGTGAGCACGCGGTGGCGGTGCAGGTCGCGGAACATGCCAAAGTTCGTGAAGAGCTCAAAGACGCAGTCGACCATCTCGTACGCCCTTCCCGGCCGGTGCCGGCGGTTCTCGCGGTGTTTTGTGTAGGAACGTATGATGTCGTGCCGTTCGGCCTGCGGCATAGACCTAACGTACTGCATTATCTTTTCAAGGGGTCTTCCTTCCGCCTGCTCGTACAGTACAGCAGATGCAACTTTGACTTCTGCTGTTGTATTGTCCTCGTGCTCGACCAGCCTCACTTTATCGGGCCGTGGCTCTGCCTGCATCCCGGAAAGGTGCCTGTGCACAAGGTCGCGCACCTCCTGCCCTGTCTTTGCCATATACTGCTGGAGCGCCTGGCCGTGCCGGTCGTTTGCGCGCCTGACAAACGACGGTATCACGCTGTTCAGTTCGTCGAAAAGCTGGCCGGCAAGTGACTGCAGTTCCGCAAGCTGCGAGCCGTACATGATTGTAAGCAGGTACTCAAACGCCCTGCCGTTGCCGGTTATGCCGACGTTTGTCATGGCAGAAGCAGGCAAGAGACCGCGCAGCAGGTCAAGCGCCTTTGCGCGCACAGTCACGTGGTATATTCGCTTTGCGGCGTCAATGTCTGCCCGCGCCTTCAGCTGCCCAAATGATCGCTCCGCCTGGGCACCTGAATCGAAAAACGAGAACTTGTCTATAGGCTCCCTTTCTTCCAGGTACTTCTGGAGAGATGGAAGGCTCTTGCGGTAGGTGTCAAACGAGCGGTCACATGCCTGGATGTACAGGTCCGCATGATTTGAAGACATTATCCTGCTTTCTCTGACATACCGGTAGTGGCCTGCCACCTTCTTGTCAAAGGGCACGTAGCGCGACGACTTTTCCAAGTAAGACAGGCCTATCCTCCTGTCCTCTATCTTTTTGGCGGCGATGTTGGATATCCCTTCAAGGGCCACCTGGGCCTCCCCAAGCTCTGCCACCGAGTCGTCGCCGTATTCAAGGAGCACCTTGCGGTAAAACTCCTCGCCCCTGTCTGGGTTGCTTGCAAACTCGTCAAGGAAGACCCGCCGCATGGTCTTGTCGGTCCTAGAATACCTTGACATCAGCGCGCCCCTGTCCACCTGCCTCGGCGTGGTTATCGCAAATACCGCCCTGTCGGCGTTTGAGAAGTGGCCCGAGAGCGCGGCCTTTTCCTCTTCCGAGAAATCCTCGAGAAAAACGCTTGAGTCAAACTCCATAAGGCGTCACCTAGGCATTGAGGGTCCGCATTAATAAAAGCACCTTGAGGCGCCGCCCTCAATGGATGACAGCAAAATGCTTTTAAGGTCTTGGCAGACTTTTCACTGGTACGGCAACCCAAGATACCGATTATACGGCGCGCTGCAAGACCGTGCTTGCGGAAAACAAGCAGCTTGACCTTGTCATGGTCACTGACAAGTACGCCAACATAATAGCCAAGGCCGCAAGGCAGCTCCCCCAGAGCTCCATCCGCCAGCTGTCGCCGGAAGACATTGTCAAGACCGCGCTCCGCACCAACATCGCCAAGGGAGCGTTCAACGTCAACAGCCCGACGACAGGCATCACTTCCATCATCCACGTAAAATACAACGCGATGGACATCATCATGTACCCGCTTGAAGAGGACCGCACGTTCATCGCGATTGGTATCATCGACCCAAACGCGATACCTGACATCCACGCTTCAGTCGGCAGGCAGTTCCCGACAAAGCTGAAGAAAGCAGTTATCGTGGACGACGAGGAGGACATCAGGACCTCTATTCGCGAGGTCCTCAGGAAGAGGGGTTTTGAAGTCGAGACCGCGGACGGAGGTCAGGAATGCATCAGGGCGATTGAAAATGGCAAGAAGCAGGGCTCTGAGTACGGCATGGCGGTCCTTGACGTCAGGATGCCCGGCATGGACGGCTTTGAAGTCTACCGCAGGATCCACGAGATATCGCCCAACACCAAGGTCATATTCATCACGGCTTTTGAATACACGCAGGAAGAGATTGCAAACAAGGTCTCAAACCCGGGCATCAAGGTTCTGCGAAAGCCCTTCACCAGGGCCGACCTGCTCCAGCTCATAACAGACGAAACAAACCCATCAAAAGAAGTCAGCTGACTGGCAGCGTGAAGGAGAAGGTGGCGCCCTTTGCGCCGACGTTGTTCTCGCCCTTTATCGTGCCGCCGTGCGCCTCGACTATAGCCTTTGACAGGTAGAGCCCGAGGCCCGTGCCCTTGGCCCTGTCCGACTTTGACACGAACTTGCCGAACAGCTTTTCCCTGACAGCTGGGTCTATGCCCTTGCCCCCGTCTATCACGCTGACCCTGACAAGGTTGCCCTCTTCAGGTGTTATCGCCACCCGGATTGTGCCCTCCTGGGTAAAGTTGACGGCGTTGTCCACCAGGTTCACGAGCACCTGGTTTATCCTGCTCCTGTCTATGAAGAGCTCCTCCATTGCAGGGATGACGGACGACTCGAGCGCCAGCTCGACTTTCTGGTCGGCAGGCATCTTGTACCGGGCGTCCTGGATGACTTCTTCTGCAAGCCTGCGGATGTTGGTCTTTTGTTTTTGCAGCTTGAAGGTGTTGCTCTCTATCCTGCTCACGTCCAGTATGTCGTTTGTGAGCTTGGTAATGCGGTTTGCGTTGCGCAGGATTATCTTGACGTTCTCTTCCTCCGGCATGCTGTCTGCCAGGTTCTCAGCGCTCAGAACTATCGGGAGCACCGGCGTGCGGAGCTCGTGCGCTGCGATGTTGATGAACTCGTCTTTTATGACGTCCTGCTCCTTGAGGCGCTCGTACGCGCCTTGCAGCTCTGCCAGCTGGCCGCGTATTTTCACGTCCTGCTGGTTGACGGTTGAAAACAGCCGGCGGTTCAGGAACAGAATGAAGCCGATAAAGACGCCGGATATCGTGGCGACCAGCGCTGTCGCTATGAGCGTAAAGTTCTGCTGCTCGCCAAAGATGGCTACAAAGGGCGTGGTCAGCTGCGACGAGGGCGCAATGAGCGCTATGCTCCACGTGTGCCTTCCGTCTATCACCACTGGCTGGTAGGCCATCGTGAACTCGTTTCCGCTTGCGTCCCGGTAGTCAAACACTCCGGACCTTCCCTGCAGCATCAGCTCAAAGCTCTTCTGGGCAATGTCACGCGTTCCCTGCGAGAAAACCGCGGTAAACTTGCTGTCCTGCACGTTTGTCCCGATCACAGATGCGTCAGGGTATGCAAGCACGATGCCGTCGTTTGTGATTACGGCCACCTGCTCGCCTTCGCTGAGCGCAGTCGGGGCAAGTACTGCAGAGACTATAAAGTCGGTGTGGCTGTAGGCTGCTATCACGCCGTCAAACGAGCCGTCCGACTGCGACCGGGGTACTGGAACTGCCACGACAAAGCTCACCATGTCGTCAAGGCCCGTCAGGGACTGGGTCACGTATGGAGTGTTTGTCACAAAGACAACTTCGTAAAAGCGCCTGTCAGAAAGGTCGGCCCCTATCTTATCACGGGTCGATTCATCGGTAGCATACAAAAGTGTGCCGTTTGACGAAAGCCATACAATGTTTGTCACGTACCTCGAGATGGCTTGCTGCACGCTGTCCAGCCGGTCGCTTATGGCAGGGACGTTCCTCGACGCCATGACGGGGCCGCCGGCGGTCAGAGAGAGCACGTTTCCGATGTCCCCGAACTTGGCCTGCGCGTCGTTTGCTATGTTGCGCGCGTCCTCGCCAAGCTCGTCCCTCAGCATCTTTGAGGCGGCAAGCTCCACCTCCGTCCTTGTGGTCTGCTGCGAGGTGTAGACGAGGAGAGACGAGATGGCAGTCATGCTTATGAGAGCCACCGTTATTATCACAATAAGGGGGCGGCCGACATTGCCCCATGCGCTCATTCTATTTTCTTGTAATTGAACCTGCCAATCTTATTTAAGGATTGCAAGCCATTGTCTCATCGTTTCCGCCGAAAGAAAATAACCGAGATGATGACCGCGCCCGCAGCTGCAAGGCCGGCGCCGACAGGCAGGGCTGTGGCAAGCGCAGGCGAATACACAAGAAACGAGTCGGCAGGCGCGCCTGCTGGCAGGTTTGTTGAAACACCGTCAGGCGCGTCCGGGCTTCCATGGCTGTTTATCCCGAGGTAAAGAAAATGCTGCCCTGCTTCAAGCGTCTTGAACGGGCCGGCGTGTATCTGCGCGCTCTGGCCCGGCTCAAGGTCAGGAACGGAAAAGCTGGCCTGCGAGTTCGTCCTTCCGCCTTCTGACGCAAGCCTTACCCAGAGCGACTGGTCGGCGATTTCCGACCGGCCGGAGTTTGTCACGGTTATTTCGTACCGGACATAGTCCCCTGCCGCGGCAAGCAGCCCTTGCGACTGGACGCTGCGCGATACTGAAATATCGACAGACATTGTGCCCTGCGCCCATGCCGTGCCGGCCGCCGCTAGCGCCAAAATCGCACACAGTGCGCTAGATAACCTGAGCATCCTCACCTGTCTTTTGCCGCCTCAGGATATATGCCAACATGGTCCCGGCACCCGCAAACGTGGCCGCCGCGGTGGCGATTATGAGGTGCATGTTCACGGCAAGCCACGGAACTGCCACCTCTATCTGGGCGGTGCCAAGTATCCGGTTTTCAGCTTCCGACCTTGCGTCCAGGCTTATTACAAAGTCTCCGGATGTCGTGAATGGAACTTGCACTATCATCTGCGACGACTCGTACGGGCCGATCTCGATCCTTTGCGAGGTGTCGTAGGCTACCTTGCCTGACTGGTCAAAGTACCTGATGTTGAGCAAAAAGCGCTCCATGCTGCCGCCTGCATTTTTCACGTCAAGGACGAGTGTGGCCTTCACTTCTGGCGGGATTATGCTGGACGTGGACACGTCGTCGAGCGCTATTCCTACCGATACGTTCGTGCCTGCCTGCAGGGTCTTTCCAAATGCGATGGGCTTTGACGCCACGTTGAGCAGTTCCAGGACCGTAACGGCGGTCTTCTTGCCGGCAAACTCTTCGATGAGCTCAAGCGCCCTGCCTTCCTGAGAGTCGGTGACTGATACAGTGTCTGATAGAAGCGCCGTAAAGGAAGAGACAGGCTCCCGCGGGGCGCCCTGCGAAAAGCCGGATGGAGCTTTGGCGCTGGTCGCCACGTAGGTCGAGAAGTGCTGCAGGTGGGCGACGTAGGTATACGAACCATCAACGGCGCCGGCAGGGCTGTCGATGCCCGGGACCCTCTCCCATTCGCCGGTGGCGTCGTTGAGCAGGAACATCTCCATCACGGGCACCCCGTTCTGATCCCTTGCAAGGTCCTGACCTGTAGCCCACGCGTCTGTTATGGCAAACGTCAGGTCAGGAGGCTTGCTGTAAAAGCCAGAGTCAGCCGGCGTCGCAGAGCCTGCAAAGCTGCCGGTCCAGTCCAGGTCGATAAAGAACGCGCTGACCTGCGCCTTCACGTCCTGCGCTGCAGCGGGCTTGGTGTCAAGCATGCTGAGCATGAGCGCAAAATTGCTGCCGGAAGAGTCGGGCGCAAAGTCCAGGTTCATCCAGCTTACAGGATGCGCCTCTGCTTCCTCTGACAATGTCGAGCCGATGTCAACGGGCAGCGACAGCTTGACGTCTGCAGGTAGGGAGTCTATTATTGGCGTGAGGATGGCGTTGCGCCCGGGCATGTCGTCTGTAGGCGTCATCGACACCTGGAACAGCGGAAGTACAATAGTCTTGCCTGTCATGTCAGTCGCAGAGGTCATCTGGCTGGTGTTGTAGACGGGCATGTCGGTCTGCTGGAGAAGCGACGCTATGCCGCCGGAAGCGCTGTAGGTGCCGGGAAGCTCCTGTGCCTCCGGAGGTTCCACCAGCCCGGGCTCTGTGACTATCATCGCGCGGGGCATCTCCGTCAGGTCCCACGACGCAGGGATGTCGGGAGGAGCAACCGCAAGCGCCGTTTCCGGCCGGTCCGACGCCGACAGTGATTCTGCGACCTGCGTGTGGTACAAGGCGTTTGTGGCCACGCTGTCAACGACTGCGATAGTGTCCTGCGCGCCTGGCGGGGGCAGCCATTCGTCCTGCAGCGCAAGCGACTCGCCGAGGACTAGGTTGAGCAGACACTCGGCAGGGGTGCAGGAGTCGCTTGCCAGCCCAAGCCCGTCGGCAAGAGCCAGAGTCCTGCTCCACGAGACGTCGGTCAGGGCGGCCGCGACACCTATCGAGTCGCTTATGTCCACGCTTCTGGCGCCCACCAGCACGTCGGAAACGCCTATCCCGTCTGAAAGCAGAACAGGGATGCCCGTGTTTACCGCGTCGGCTATTGCTACCCCGTCGTCCAGCCGGATGTTGGACGGCTTGAGTGCCAGCGCGTCCGAGCTTCCAAGCGAGTCGCCAATGAGCTTGGTTACGGCTATCGAAATCCCGTCCTGCAGCCCGACTGTGTCAAGGACGCCGCTGCTGGGCTCGGCCACAATGGCATCTTCAACATCGAGCGCGACTGCAATGAATCTAGTTACTCTGTAGTTGATTTTGTCGTCGATCACAAACCCGTCGGCAACCGGCGTGGGCGCGTGTGTGGTTGCCTGCACGGCAAGCGCCAGCGACTCGTTGATTGTGCGGTTCACCACAATCAGCCTCGATACAGAATCCGAGAGCCCTACGGAATCAAAGACCGTCTTGCCTATGCGCTGCGCCTTTTGAAAGTCCACGCGCGCCGATTCATAGGTGTCAAGGCTGGAGATGGTGATGGCGTTGTCGCCGGTCGATGTCGGACTTGAGGCGCTGCCGTTCCAGCGCAAGCCGCTTATGTCGTTTGCATTGTCTATGGTGGCGCCAAGTACGGCCACGCTGTCGCTTGAGAGCGGGTTTGCAGCAAGCTGAATCCAGTTGTGCGAGCCAGTGTCTGCAAACGAATCCTGCGACGAGAACACGTCAGGAGAGGTGAGCCTCTTGAAGTCGAGCTGGCCTGCAGTCGTGCCCCAGATTATGATTCCGCTGCCTGCGCCGTCCCAGGCAAAGTCAAAGCTCGGACCGGCAATGCTTCCAAGGCCGGCGTCGTGCTCTGCGTGGTCGGTCCACGACGACCCGTCCCAGTAGGCAGAGTCAAGGTCGTTTGAAGAGCCCACCGCGCCCATAAAGATCTCGTTTGAAGCAGGGTTTGGAACCAGCTTGACCCAGTTGATTGTGCCCGTGTCCCAGGTGCCGGTGGAAGTAGAGCTTGTCTGCCAGGACGTGGTGAACCTGTTGTACCTGACAGCGGTGCCCTCGCCTGCCGCCACCACAAGGTTGCCAGAGTTAGACTCGTAGGCGATGTCGACAGCCTGCCTGTTTGTGACAGAGACCGTCCCTGTGAGCTCGCTTTCGTTGCCCCATGCGCCGCCGTCCCATATCCAGGCCACGGCGTCAGAGTTTGTCGCGTCAAGGGCTATCATGCCTATGGCGTCAGAGCCTGACGTCCTGCGAGAGTCCATCTGCACAAACGAGTACACGACGTCGGTGTCCGAAGCAGTGGTGTCGTCTATGGTCGATTCCGTTCCAAACGTCGTGGAAGAGTCTGCCATTATCCTGTAGAACAGGTCCTGCGAGCTGTCTGTTGACACCCTGTCGTATACGAGCACCAGATCGCCGGAGGTGCGCTCAAACTCTATGTCAAAGGGGCGCTGTACGCCTCCCGGAGCAGTCGTCCACAGGTCCACGATGTTGTTCTGGACAGTCCAGCTGTCGGGATCGGTGCATGCGTCGCTGCATGCGTACGAGTCCAGGAACCCGTCGTCGCTCAGGGTCACGATGACGCGCTTGGTAGAGACCGGGCTGAACTCAAGCCATGCGTACCTCACGGGGCTCCCGGCGCTTGGGAGTTCTACCTCGGCAGTCCACGCCTGTCCGGCCGGGTCCCACTCGCGGTACTTGGGGAAGCTGGTGCCGCTTCCAGTGGCAGACCGGTAGGCAATGGCGGCCACGTTTTCGTCAAGGTGCGCGTCGTCAGAGACGCCAACCGAGTCTGCAAGCTGGCGCGGCGCGACAAGCTTTCTTGCAGGAGAATCCGATACCGCAATTCCGTCGTCAATGGATACCGGGACTGTAAGCGGCAGGCTGTCTGTCACAGAAAGCTCGACAGGCAGGTTCTTTGACACTGCCTTGGAAACCAAAGCCGAGACGGAAAGAGAGTCTTCAAGCTGGCGCGGTATCGATACCACTATCTTGTCGGTTATTGCCAGCGTCTGGAAGAGCCGCGGATTTGTCGGCGAGAACACGTCGATAGAGATCGAGTCTGAGATTGATACAGGGTCCGCAGTTGACCGGGAGGCGCCCCGGGCAATCGAGTCTGAAATGCCTATCGACGCCCGGACTGATCTTGTGACGTGCATTGTTATCGAGTCGCCAAGCTGGACCGTATCCGGCGGCAGGCGGTAAGCATGGTAGAGCCGCGAGGCAGAATCTGTGGCAGTCACCGAATCAGAAACGAACCTCTTGACCGCCTTGGACTTTTGGAAGTTGACCTGCATGGATTCGTACGTGTCGAGCCCGGAAAGCGTGATGCCGTTGTCGCCGGTCGATGTCGGATCGGCCGCGCCGCCGTCCCACCTTATTCCGCCTATGTCGTTGCTGACGTCTATGGTGGCGCCAAGCGCCGCAACATAGTCTGCCGACGTGGGGTTTGTCACAAGCTGCACCCAGTTGTGGTTTGCGCTCTCTGCAAAGGCTCCCTGTGTTGAGAATGTGTCCGGCGCCGTAAACCGCTTGAAATCCAAGAAGTCGATCTGGGTACGCCAGATGAGCACGCCTGCGTTGCTGTCGCCTGTCCAGGCAAAGTCAAAACCACGGCCGGCTGTGCCTCCAAGGCCGGCGTCGTGCTCTGCGTGGTCCGTCCACGACGACCCGTCCCAGTAGGCAGAGTCAAGGTCACTTGCGCTCCCGGTGGCGGCAAGAAACACCTCGTTTGAGGATGATGCAGGGTTGGGAGTGAGGTTCAGCCAGTTGACCGTCCCTACCGCCCACGTTCCGGCTCCTGTGGAGCTTGTCTGCCAGGACGTGGTGAACCTGTTGTAGCGTATGTCCGTCCCCTCGCCTGCGACAGCGACCAGGTTGCCGGAGTTTGACTCGTAGGCGACGTCTATCACTTCCGTGCTTGTTGCAGAAACCGTGCCTGTCAGCTCGCTTTCGTTGCCCCATGCGCCGCCGTCCCACACGAACGCGACCGCGTCAGAGTTTGTCGCGTCAAGGGCTATCATGCCTATGGCGTCAGAGCCTGACGTCCTGCGAGAGTCCATTCTAATGAATGAATACGAAATATCCGTCGCAGTCTCGCTTGTATCGTTTATGGAAAATTCTGAACCAAACGTGTTTGACGAATCTGGCATTATCCTGTAGAACAGGTCCTGCGAGCTGTCTGTTGACACCCTGTCGTATACGAGCATCAGGTCGCCGGAGGTGCGCTCAAACTCTATGTCAAAGGGGCGCTCGATGCCTGTCAGTGCCGACCGGACCTCCACCACGTTGTTCTGCACCGTCCACGAGCCGGCCTGCGTGCACTGGTTGTCGCATGCGTAGGAATCCAGGAACCCGTCGTCGCTCAGGGTCACTATCACGCGCTTTGCAGACACGGGGCTGAACTCTATCCATGCAAACCTGACAGGGCTTCCTGCGCTTGGGAGCTCGACTTCCTGGCTCCAGGCAAAGGTCTGGGGGTTCCACTCGCGGTATTTTGGAAAGTTTGCGCCGCTGCCGGTGGCAGACCGGTAGGCCATCCCGGCGGCGTTGCTGTCGGAAGGTATAGAGTCTGTGAAGGTTATAGTGACAGGCACCGAGCGCGGGGCTGAAAGCATCCTTGCCGGCGTGTCTGCCACAGACAGGGATTCTGGTATGTTCTTTGCCACCCTCGTGTCTACATCGCTTGCAAGCGCTAGTGTTTCTGCCACGGGCTTGGCTGCCCGCTTTGACGGCGTGTCTGCCACAGACAAGCCGTCAGACATCGAGCGCGGCACTGTTATGTGAACCGAATCTGCGATGCCAAGGTTTTCAAAGATGTACGCGTTGCCCGGTGAAAACAGGCTGGTAGAGATGACATCGGATATTGCAATCGAGCTGGAGGTAGGCTCGACGTTGTTGTAGACCCGTGCGACAGAGTCTGACACGGGTAGCGAATCAGGCACAGCCCTGCCGGTTATCTTGGCAGTTATGCCGGCAGACACCATGACAGAGTCTGACGTCGACCGCGAATACGACCGGGGCTTCCTTGAATCCAGCGAGACCACGTCGTCCGTGTTTGCAGTGCCGGCGCTAGCAGAGATGGTGCCAAGGCCGTTCAGCGTAAACGTCGTCGAGTCGTACTCGCCGTCCCCTATGTTGTCAGGCGCAGCCTGCGAGTAGAACGCCCACAGCGAGTCGACCCCGCTCGTCGTCGAGTCGTTGTCGCTGACGGCGGTTACCCATATCAGCGCCTGCCCCACTGCCGTCGAGACTTCGGTGCCCCAGCCCGAGCCGTCCCACCGGCTGTGCTGGTAGCTGGCCGCTGCGTTGTCGTACCAGAGCGCAAGGCCGGTCGAGTCCCAACCGACCCATGCAAAATCTCCCCTGCGCGAGGCGCCGCCAGTCGCCGCGTCATGCCGAAATGGCGTACCCGGCACCCCCGCATCGAACTGGACGCAGCTGAAATCACTTACGTCATCCGTGCTGCAGACCATTATCTTGTTCGAGCTCGGGTTTGGATCCGGTTTTACGGTCATCCAGACAGGATCATCGCCAGTTACGTCCGGGTTTATGCCGCCGGAAAGCGTGCTCACCGCGGACCACGAGCCAGTGTGCCTGGCGTAGCGCACCTCGTTTGTTGCAAGGCCCGGCGCTACCACCAGCGCGGCCCCGCTTGAACTCTCGTACGCAATTCCAATTGACTCTCCCGTCAGGGATGCTGACAGCACCGTGTCAGTCACGGTCAGTTGATTTCCAAAGGACGAGCCGTCCCAGATGAGCGCGACCGCGTCGCTGTTGGTGGCGTCCAGGAGCACCATCGCTATTTCGTCGCTGCCTGTCTTTGACGCCGTCTTGAAGAAGCGTATGTCGTTGTCTGTAGTTGTGTCACTGATGTAGTCAAAGCCGCTTTCGCCTGAAAGCGTCAACGTGTCGGCGTCGAACACCTGGTAGAAAAAGTCGTTCGTGTCGGCTGCGGTGGTCTTGTCGTAGACTATGAGCAAGTCGCCGCTTGCATGCTCAAACGCCATGTCAAAGTATTTCCGGCCGCCGGTCGGCGTGCCCATGTCTGCCACAAGCGTCGGACCGGTCCAGCTTGCAGGGTTTGTGCAGTCTGCGGTGCAGTAGTAGATGTCTATCTCGCCATTTGTCTCACGGACGCCTATTATCCTCAGCTCCGAGCCTGCAACAGGGCTGTAGAGGAACTTGACTGCCTCTATCTGGGCCCCGGCAGAGGTAAGCGAGGCTTCCGAGCTCCAGCTCGAGGTTGAAGGGTCCCATTCGCGGTATCCCAGGCCGCCGCTTGTGCCAATCCTGTAGGCCATCCCGGCGGGGCTGTCAGCAAACGCGGAAAGATCGCTCGAGTTTGCAGATACCACGGCAACCGTGGCAAGGCCGGCAAGCGCGGCCACCCTTGCGCCCCTGCCCAGGGCGACGTAGCGCGACAGAACGTATGCGCCAGCGCCTGCAAGAACGCTTTTGCGCGCAAAGCCAAGCACGCCGGAATTTCGCGAATACAGTGCGATGACTGCAACGCCCATCGCGCCGTAGGCTGCAGCTGAATAGCCGCTTGCAGCACCTATGGACTTTTCAGACAGGAACAGGTACTGTAAATCCGGATCGTCGGGCGAGTCCTCTCCGCCGCCATCATGCGGCCCGGTATCTGGTGTAACCATGACAACTATCGGGGTCGCGGACACGCCCTCAAAGGCCCGCGTGTCTGTGTACTGGACGTTCCTTTTCTGCACCGGCTGCAGGGGGCTTCTTTCTTCTATCCTCTGCGGGCCTGCAGAGGACGGCGCATGAGACCTGTAAACGGTGTTCTGCCCTGTCTGCTGCGGAAACGCCGCCGAGACGCTCAGCGAGTCTGAAATGGCGCGCACGTGCACGGCCGGCATGCTGCCGGCGTTTCCCATCACAGACACGACGTGGACAGATTCAACTATCGCCAGGGTGTGTGCAACAGGGATGGGCTTTGCCTGCGCCGGCTCTGCAAACGCAGGCAGGACCAGCACGCAGGTTGCAACAAAGATGCCTAGCAGGGCCAGCGCTACAAAATACAAAGGGTATGTCTTGGAAAGAGCTATTTGCCCAGTGAATACGCCCAACCCCACTATCATTTGATCAAGACGGCGTAAGAGTTATCGTCCAGGTAACAGTCAGCGTGTCGCCCGAAGCCTTCTGGATCTCTGCAAAGGTCTGCCGGGCAAACATGTTGCCGCCAGCCGCGGCGTTAAAGATGCCGCTTTCCCTCAGAGCGCCAGTACCTTGCCCCGGCGCAAAGGTCACCGACAGGACGAGTTTCTTTGTGGATTCGCTGTACTGCGCAGTGGTGTCCTGGAGCCTGGCATAGTTAGGGCCTGCTGTCAGCTCTGCCGCAAGTGCCGTGTCGCCGGCAGCGACTGCCGTGCTGCCCGTGCCAAGCGCGATGTAGTTGTAAGGAGTCGTCGGGTTTATCGAGCCGTCGTGCGGGGCCAGTCTTGAAGCCACGCCCTGAACGCCGGCGTCGACTATCAGGTTGTCTATGTGCCTCTCGTCCTTTAAAACGCCAAACTCGTCATAAAGCGCAATGTCGACGTTGCCCTTGAAGGCAAGGCCTTCGGCAGTCCTGCCGTTGCCTGCGAAAAATGCGCCCAGTGGCAGGGCGGCACCAATCGCGACAAGCGAGATGCCTACAAGCGCGGCTGCGTATATGCGCATCTGGCCGTTTGGCATGCGCTATATAACGAGACCCTATTATTTAAATCTATATTTAAATATCCTGCAAAGGGAAGCGGGCGCTCCCAAAAAATAAAAACCACACGCCCAAAAGACATTCCTGCATGGTCAGGGTCGCGTACTTGGCAGCCGGCGCGGCTGCCGCCGGATTTGCAGTCTTTGTCGCGCTGGCCCAGTCGCAAGTCATCGCCGTGCCGTACTTTACTCCGGCGGTGCTTGAAATCCAGGGCCTGCAGGACACTTATGGCGTAAACGGCAGCGCCAACTTTACTGCAACAGTCAAAGGATACGGATCAAACTGCCACCTGCTCCAGGCAGAGCTTTTGTATCTGGACGGCTCGGAGGGCGAGCGCGTGGCCTATTACCGGAAGGCCGACGACTGCAGGTTCATGGTGATAACGCACGGCCCGTACAACCTTACAAGGTCGTTTGACTATGGAGGCCAGAACGTGTTTGGCAGGGAGGGCGACTACAAGCTTCAAGTCCAGTTTGAAGACCTGATAGACGGCACCAAGGCGTCTGAAACAAGGGATATGCAGGTCCGGTGAGGTCCTCTTTATAAGCAAGAGGGTGCCACTATTAGATGTCACCGGATTTTCCCTCTGAATTTAAATATAGATTTAAATAATAGGCTCTTGTATAGGGTGGTATGGAGAAATCCAACCGCGGTATCATGCTTGCGGCTGCACCAGCGGCAATGGCAGCACTAGTGCTAGGCCTTATCGCTCCGGGAACAGCTCTGCTTGGTACCCAAGCAACTACGGACAGCGTTGGTCCCCACGGGTACGTCGTGGTCACGGTGACCAGGGACGGCCAGGAGATCTACCGCCACGAGGATCACAACCTGATCACAAACGCGGGCAAGGACTTTATCTCTGCGCAGCTTGGCTCTACAAGCCCGGGCGCTAACGGTGCAAACTATATCGCGCTGAGCGCGGACACTGGCGCTCCGGCGGCAGGCGACACCACCCTGACAGGCGAGATCACGACAGGCGGTCTTGCAAGGACTCAGGGCGCTTATGCGCACACCAACGGCCAGAGCACCTACACCGTAAGCAACACATTCACTGCAAGCGCGACCCACAACAACGTGCAGAAGGCAGGCCTCTTCACCGCAGGAACTGGCGGAACCATGATGGCCGAGAACACCTTCACTGCAGTGAGCCTTGCAAACGGCGACCAGCTGACCATCACTTGGACCATAACCCTGACATAACCGGGTTAGGCCCATCCCCCTTCTTTCTATTCGTCCATTTCCTAGCGGATGCGCCGCATAATTTTTAACAACACGTGCTGAAGGAATCAGGATGTCAAGGGGAGTCCTGATTGCCATCGTAGCAGGCATAATAGCTGCTGCAATAGCCGCCGGGGTGGTTGCCCTCACGGCAGGAGACATCGTGCCCGGCGCGCCGGAAGGTGGAAACGTGACTCAGGGCAGGCACCTCACGCTTGACCTTGATGAAAATCTAGCTTTGAAAGAGAATCCTTAAAAAGGATTTAAATCTATATTCAAACGGATTCGGGTGCAGAATACGGAGTTCGAAAGTCAGCCCAAGCGGAAATGGCAGGACTATGCCTCTATCAAGGAAGAAGTGGTCAAGCTCCTTACGCAGCATCCTGAAGGAATGACCGGCGCAAAGGTTGCAGAAGAAATTGGCATAACGCAGGGCGCCATGTCAAAGTACCTTTCGATGCTCCGGGTCGACGGCATCATCGTAAGCCGCAGGGTGGGCGTCGCCAAACTGTGGACGCTGGTAGCAGACGCGGACAGGGCAGGCATGCTTGCAGACAAGATTGGCGAGGACGACGAGGCGACGTTCAGGGATTACGCAGTGTCGCTTCTTGAAGAGAACAGCAAGCTGTTCGAGGCAGACGGCAAGCGCGTGCTTGTGATGCCTACAAACATACTTTCCAACCTGTACAAATACACAAAATCGATGCTCGGGACGCAGGTCCATGCGTTCTTTTACGAATGGGGCAAGGACTATGTCAGTGAGGTCAGCAAGTTTGTAGAGGACGTGGCGGCAAAGACCGAGACTGACTTTATCGAGTCTTTTCTTATACTCTGGAGGCTCAAGGGATGGGGAAGGTTCGAGATAACCGCGATGGAAAAGAACCTCATCGAGGTGGTGTGGTACGACTCGATAATGTCTGACATAAAGGACAAGTCGCCTGTCGATGACTTTATCACCGGCGCGCTCGGCGCGGCCGCCTCGTACGCACTTGGAGGCAACTGGCGCTTCTCAGAAGTAGAGTGCAAGGCGATGGGCGCCCCTCATTGCAGGTTCAGGGGAAGCAGGGTATCTGAAGATTTAAAGATAGATTTAAATAATATGGCCCCTAATACTACACCGTGAAAGCGGGCAGGCCATCCGACTTCATAAGGTCTTTCAAGCTTGGAGGGATGACCATAAACGTCAAGAATTTCTGGGGCAAGCCCATGGCCTTTGTGCTGCTTGCATTTGTAATAGGCGCCACCGTGTCGCAGGGCTCGTTTGCATTTGCCGATGATTCTGCGACCAACCCGTTCAGGGCCATTTGGGACGCCATCGGCGAGCTTCAGATAAAAACCGACTCACTGCAGGCCCAGATAGACGACCTGAAGGCTCAGCGGGGCACAGTCGTTTCGGCGGCGCAGACAGTCACCAAGAATTCAGAGGCTTCGCTTGGAATAGACGTTACAGCCGGCCAGTCGGGACAGACGCTTGTCACATTCATTGTCAGAAACGCCGGCCCTGATAGCGCAGTCGGTGTAAAGCTAACCGCATTTTACCAGACGCCACTTTTCCAGATCAACTTTATCCAGGGAGCGGAATGCTCCGACGGCTCGAGGGGCATAATCGAGTGCTACCTGGGCACAATAGTTGCAGGCTCTGAGACAAGGATAGTGGCCGACGCCACCCCGATTTCTCTGGGCCAGCAGGCGATAATCACGGCAGACCTTTCGTCGATAACCGATGACACAAACCTTGCCAACAACCATGCCGAGTCGGTGTTCACAACTTCCGTTGCGCCGGTGGTATCGCCTCCGGTAACGCCAACAGCACCGGTGCTCCAGCCGCAGCCAGAAACCATCCAGTTGGACAAGCCTGAATATGCAGCCGGCGAGACGGTGACTGTCACAGGAAACGTCGGGTCGGTCAACACTGTACAGCAGATGCAGATCCAGGTGTCTTTCACCGACGGCACGCCTTACAGCTCGGAGCAGATTGCGGTGGCACCCGATGGCTCGTACCAGTACCAGTTTAGCATACCGGCGGACACTTCCGACCTTGGAATGTACAGGGTTCTGGCCTCCTACGACGGCAGGACCATAGAGGTGCTATTCAATGTCGTGGCCGCGCAGGCACCAGAGCCTCCTGCTGAAGAGCAGCCTACGGAGGAGCAGCCAGCTGAGGAACCACCTGCTGAAGAACCTCCGGCTGAAGAGCAGCCTACGGAGGAGCAGCCAGCTGAGGAACCACCTGCTGAA
>NZ_JACAEH010000031.1 GCF_013388945.1 Nitrososphaera sp.
ATGCAAAATTGTATCATTTTTTCGTGCTCAAAATGTTACACAATGTAACATTTTTTCTGCTGGGTAGAAAAGGGGTCGGGACCTGTCCGGATTGGGTACAGGGTCCAAGCCTGGCTTTGTAAATGTGCAGGCAGAGGCATCTAGAGGCGGCTTTTTTACAAAGCCGGCGCCTTCGTGACGTTATTATAATGCCCCGGGTCATTGATGCCCTGTGCGCGTAAGGTACTGGCGTCTTGGCATCACCGACTTTCTGGATTCAGCGTATCCTGCGGAGAAGGCCAACCACTGGGACATAAAGTGCATGCAGGGCGAGTACGAGCACTTTGGGGTGTTCTGGTACCGCTATGGCACGCCCTTTGACAAGGAGCCGGTGCACGGCATCTGCTTTTACTTTAACGACGTTCCGAAAAAGACCGTCGACGAGCTGGCGTCATTCTTGCAGGGCAAGTTCGGCGGGCAGCTTCTTTACAGGCAGAACAGGGGTTTCTTGCAGGGCTCCAAAGAATTTGCAGACGGCAAGTCCGTAGGCATGCTTGCAAACGAGATCTCGCTCAAGTTCAACGCGCCCGTCGAGTTGACAATAGAGTTTGAGAAGGCCACCAAGGAGGACATCGACTCCGAGGCGTGGAAGCTCCCCTCCGGCAAGGCGCTCCCGATACCGGGCCCCGACTAGAATATATCCAGCATTTGACTAACATACCCTGATGGCCGCAGAGATGTCGCTTGGCGAGCACCTCGACGAGCTGAGGGTGCGGGTCATCAGGGTCGTCGTAGCAGTCATCGTCATCACAATATTCTGCATGATGTTTGACCTGCGGCCTGTCGAGTACGCCGGCGTGCAGCTTGCATACCCGTATCCTGACCCTGTGCACAACGTCTCTGCAAGGATAATGATCTACATGCAGGAAACGCTCCTGCCTGAAAACGTGACCCTTGTCCAGATAGCCCCGGGCCAGGCGTTCTTTTCGCAGGTCTACGTCGCAATTCTTGCAGGCATCATAGGCTCGATGCCGATAATAGTCAAGGAGATATCCGGCTTTATCTCGCCGGCGATAAGCCCGGGCGCAAGGAAGGGGATAGCCAGGATGACTGCGCCGGCGATAGCGCTGTTTGTGGCCGGCATCGTGTTCTCGTACCTGGTCGTCGTGCCGTACGTGCTGGTGTTCCTGTACCAGTTTGGAGAGGCGATAAACGTCGTCCCGCTTTTCAACATCACCGACTTTATCTCGTTCGTGCTCCAGTTCCTGCTTGCATTTGGCATATCGTTCGAGCTGCCGGTCCTGATGTACGGCATATCTCTGACCGGCGCCATATCGCCCAAGTTCTGGCGCGACAACCTGCGCTACGCAGTCATCATCCTAGTTGTTTTCGGGGCGATAATCACGCCTGACGGGAGCGGGGTCACGATGTGGTTTGTGGCTCTGCCCATGCTCGGCCTGTACCTCATAGGCATGCTTGCCGTCGAGAGCAGGGCGAAAAAGTTGGCCGCCCTTACCTAACACTTAAATCCCAAGGCAGACAAGTTACCCTAAATGGCCGCGGGACTGCATAACCTGCTCATGCAGATACCTACTGGAATGGAATGGATTTTCATCATAGTCATCGTGGTGGTGGTGTTCTTTGGGGTCAAAAAGATACCCGAGCTTGCGCGCACGTTTGGCAAGGCCGGCGCCGAGTACGAGAAGGCCCGGATGGAGGCAAAGCGCGAGCTCCAGCAGTTAAAGAGCTCCGGGACTGTCGGCAGGGAAAAGCTCGAGGAGATAGCCGAGTCCCTTGGCATCAACTACACCAACAAGAACGACGACGAGCTCAGGGCGGCAATTGAAGTCGAGCTCAACAAGACCAAAAAGTAGGCTTTTTATTACAACCTCCTTTTCTCTTTCATGTTGCTAGGCCACCAGCAGATAGCAGGCATTGTCAACAGATACGATGCAAAGAACATAACCATCGGCACCATAGGCAGCCACTCTGCCCTTGAGGTGATGGACGGCGCTAAGGACGAGGGCATGAGGACGGTGTGCATCTGCCAGAAGGGCCGCGACCTTCCCTACAGGCGGTTTGGGCGCCTTGCGGACGAGATAATCGTGCTTGACAAGTTCTCCGACGTCTTGAACCGGGAGAACCAGGAAAGACTTCGCGACATGAACTGCGTGATGGTGGCGCACAGGGCGTTTACCGCGTACCTGGGCTACGACAACATCGAAAATAACTTTAAAGTTCCGGTGTTCGGCAACAGGTCGCTTTTGCGCGCAGAAGAGCGCACAGCCGCGCGCAACCAGTACTACCTTCTTGAAAAAGCAGGCCTGCGCCACCCGAAGATCTACCGCAAGCCTTCCGACATCGCCGGCCCGGCGATGGTAAAGGTGCAGGAGGCAAAGCGCAAGCTCGAGCGCGCGTTTTTCATCGTGACTTCGTACGAGGACTACAAGAAAAAGTCAAAGCAAAAGATAGAACAGGGCATGGTCAGCAAGAAGGACCTTGACAACGCCGTAATCGAGGAGTACGTGCTTGGAACATACTTTAACCTCAACTTCTTCCACTCGCCTTTGACAGACGAGACAGAGTTTTTAGGCATAGAGAGGCGCCTGCAGACCAACCTCCACGACTTTGTCTCAATCCCGGCAAAGCAGCAGATGGAGCTGGACGTGCAGACGCAGAACATCGAAGTCGGCCACACGCCAGCGAGCATCCGCGAGTCGCTTTTAGAAAAGGTGTTTGAGATGGGCGACAAGTTTGCAGGCGCGGTGAAAAAAGAGTACCCTCCGGGCATAATAGGCCCCATTTCACTGCAGAGCGTGGTAACCACCGACCTTGACTTTGTCGTCTACGACGTCTCGCTGAGAGTGCCCGGGAATCCCATAATGGCGACCACGAGCCCTTACACGAAATACTACTTCGGCCACACGATGGGCGTCGGGCGCAGGATTGCGATGGAGATAAAGAACGCTGCAAAAGAGCGGCGGCTGGCAGACATCGTTACTTGACGTCTATTGCCTCTTCAAACAGGCTCTTTCTGACCTTTATCGGGATGTCATAGTAGGCCGCAAGCGCAATAGAATCTGACGCGCGGTAGTTGCGCAGGATGAGCTCGCCCTTGCGGGTCTTGAAGTAGAGGTTTGCCCGAAGAACGGTCCCGCTCTGGTAGACGCGCACTTCCGTCAGGAGCAGGTCGCCCATGGCCGCAAGCTCCTCCACCAGGTTGTAGATGGTAGGTATGGCGCCCTTGTCGCCTTCCTGAAAGCGCGAGATGTGCCTTGCGACCTCGCCTGAAAAAGCCCGCATCGGGAACTCCTTGCCATCCTCGGATTTCAGGATGACAACGCCTTCAAGTCCGACCTGGTCCACAAACCCCACGTAGCTTATCCGGGCGTTGACATAGTCGTCAGGAGCTTCCTCTGACATCTGACGCTAAATCCGCACTACTCCGAATTAAGGGTTTGCCGGCGATACGATTTAATCCCAAACCCGCATATACGCACGCATGGCCTGGAAGGCAGGCCGCGAAAGCGGCTTCAGGACGCTCTTTGTAGGCGCCTTCTCACTTGCGATTGCGTTTATCATATACTCCAGCCTCTCGGGCACCTCCGGCACGGTGCAGCCGCAGGACCTGACGGGCATGGCGTACGCCACGCTTGCCATTACGGCAGCCTCTATGGCTGCTGCCACCTACGGCGCGTACAGGATATTTCGCGCAGAGCAGGCGCGCCTTGCAGGTGGCTCAAGCCTGATGTCGTTTGTCACCGGCGCGTTTTCTGACAAAAGATACTGGAAGATGATGGCAGTCTCTGCGATAGGCTACGGCATATTCTTTGGCTTTCTTTCGCAGATACTTGTATTGAGGCCCGACGTGTCTTTTTCGGAGCAAGGCATAGCAGTCCCGTCGGCAGAGATGATCCCGTGCTGCGGCGCGCCGGGATACATGCCCATGTTCACGGTCTACTTCACCGACCACTTTTTGCTCCTCGTGATACCTGTAAACGTGATTCTTGCAGCCGTGGTCTCGATGATGGTCGGCTTCAACATCGCCTTGAGCGCCTACGCGTACAGGCTGAGGAAAACGGTTCAAACCAACATGTCGATTGTGGGCGGGCTTGGCGCCACGACCGGCCTGTTTGTTGGGTGCCCTACCTGCGCCGGCAGCCTGCTTTCTGCGGTGCTCGGCTTTGGCGTGATAGGGGCGGGGGCCAGCGCAAGTGCCCTTGCGCCGTTTCAGACCCTGTTCATAGCAGCAAGCCTGCCTGCGCTTGCGATAGCGCCATTACTTCTTGCAAGGAGCATAAGGTCGATTTCAAGGTGCAGCGTCAAGTAATCTTATGACCTGCATCATGTCCGGCGTCGCCACCACGTTTTCGCTTGCGTTTCTCACGTCGTCGTCTTTAGGCATGAACGCCACGCCAAAGCCGGCGCGCCTTATCATGCAGATGTCCGCACGGGTGTCGCCCACGGCAAGGGTGTCCACAAGCTGGACGCCAAACATGTCCGCGTATTTTTCCAGGTGGTAGCGCTTGCACACAGACAGATGGCAAAAGCAGCCTATCTTTTCCCAGCCCATCGGCATGTTCACCCTGCCCGTTGCGACGCTGTTTTCAAAGACAAGGTCGTTTGCCGCGACAAAGTCCATGCCAAGGCGCGACGCGACGACGCCAGCTGCAGCGGTGTAGCTGTCGCTTATTATGCCTGTCTTGTAGTCGCGCCCCTTTAGCGCCGATACTGCCTGTTCGGCGTTTTTTGAAAGCGGTATGGACTCTACTGCAGACTCGACGTCGCGTCTTGTCACGCCCGCAAACAGGCCGGCTATCATGGCAGTCTTTTCATGAGAGGCAAGCTTTTCGTCGGACTGGATGGCCCTGACCCTGCCGTCAAGCCCCATCCTTTCAGAGAGCGCGAACACCAGCCGGCCGTCAAGGAGCGTGCCGTCCATGTCAAACGCCGCAAGCTTCACAGAAGGTATTCTGCGCAGACGGCACAAAACTGTTGCGGATTGTTTATTTGGCAATGCGCGCAGCCAGAACCGGTGCAGGACCGCAAGTACCAGAAAAAAAAGGCGGCAGTCGACAAGTTCATCAGGAAGAACCACACGACAGACCACGCGGTCATCCTGAACAACGTGGACGTAGACTACGAAACCCTCATGCAGATCCTCGACGAGCTGCGCAGGGAAGGCCGGATCTCCTGATCCGGTATCAAACTGGAAAAAGGCTTAATTTCCCATCCTGTGCAAGTCAGTGCATGAAGGCCACATTTGGGATGGGATGTTTCTGGTGCTCCGAGGACGTTTTCATGAAGATAAAGGGGGTCAGGTCGACTGCCGTCGGCTACATGGGAGGCAGGCTCGAGAACCCCACGTACGAGCAGGTCTGCACCGACAGGACCGGCCACGCGGAAGTGGTGCAGGTGGACTATGACCCGGAAGCTGTCTCGTTTGAAGAGCTGCTCATGGTCTTTTTCGCAAACCACGACCCGACGACTCCAAACAGGCAGGGGCCGGACATGGGCACGCAGTACAGGTCGGCGGTATTCTTCCACTCGCCCGAGCAAGAGTCTGCCGCAAAGGCTATGATAGAGCGACTGCAGCCACGCGTGAGCAGAAAGATAGTGACTGAAATAACGCCCGCGTCGGCTTTCTGGAAGGCAGAAGAGTACCACCAGAAATACTATGTAAAGTGCGGGCTTCGGATGCACTAGGTGGTTTTGCAAAGTTGCCACATTAGGAGCCAGATTGTACCCCTAAACGGCTACATCTGATTACCCGTATCCAAAAGTGTGCGACACTCTTTTATCTTCATCAAACCTACCGTATGGCGGAGCCGGCTGGTGCGGGAGACCACTTTTGTAGTCAGCGGAGGCGAGGAGACCACCAAGACAATACTGGGCTTTCTGTCCGACGCCAGGACCATCGACGTCGTCGCAAGCTCTGAAGCGCCAAGCGTCGCCATGAAGGTAGAGCAGATAAGCATGGGCCTTGTCAACGCAGTCAGCAAGGGCGCCAAGATAAGGTTCCTGACGGAGATAACCCCGGACAACGTCGAAGTTGCAAAGGAGCTTGCCAAGATAGCCGAAGTCAGGCACCTTGACAATATCAAGGGCGGCAGCGCGATTTCGGAAAACGCGTTCATGTCAACGACGCTTCTTGTCAAGGAAAAGCCGGTGCCACAGCTCATCTACAGCAGCGCAAAAGAGATCGTCGAGCAGCAGCGCTACACGTTTGAGATGCTCTGGGCAATGTCAAGGCCGGCGCAGCAGAGGTTCTCGGAGATACACGACGGAAGAGAGCGCGAATTTATGGAATTGATAACCGACCACGCGGAGGCAAGCAAGACCTTTGCCGAGCTTGTAAGGTCTGCGGAGAAGAAGGTGTCGCTCCTCCTGCCGCACAGGACGTCGTTTGCAAAGTCAAGGGCAGCCGGCGTCATAGAGGCGCTTGCAGACAAGGCCCGGATAAAGCACGCAGAAGTCAGGATAATATCGCCCCTGGGCGACGAGGACAGGGAGTACCTGGCGTCCGTGGCGCCCAAGCTGAAGGTGGTGAGCGGCCAGGAATCAAGCATGAGCCTGCTCATCGTCGACGACAAAAAGTGCATCGTGGTTGAAGAAAGCGAGGGCGACGAGCAGGCAAGGGGGTTCATACTTTACACAAACAGCCCGCCTGCAGTCAGGTCGTTCCGCACGCTTTTTGACATCCAGTGGCGCGAGCTAGCGCTAATAGACAGCCTGCTCTCGACTGGCAGGCAGAGGGACGAGTTCATAAGCGTGGCCGCGCACGAGCTTCGAAACCCCATAACCCCCATCATGCTTTTCGTGGACGGCCTGCGGGAAGAGATGGGCGAGAGGCCCGAGATAGCAGGCATTGTCAGGAACACGAGGCGACTGCAGAGGCTCATACAGGACATACTCGACGTGGCAAAGGTGGACAACAAGAATCTGATACTAAGAAAGGCCGAGTTTGACATGAACGCGCTGCTCAAGGAGGCGTGCGCGGACGCGCAGAACCAGGTAAGGAGCAAAAACGTCAGGGTGGTGTTCGAGCCTGCAGGCAAGTTAGTGGTTAACGCCGACGAGGCAAGGGTCTCGCAGGTGGTCTACAACCTGCTTGACAACGCGCTCAAGTTCACCCAGAAAGGCACGATAAAAGTAGCCACAAAGAAATCTGGCGGAGAGGTCGAGGTGAGCGTGCGCGACGAGGGCACCGGCATAAGCCCCAAGGTGATGCCCCGGCTCTTTGAAAAGTTTGTCACAGCTTCAGATTCCGGCACAGGGATCGGGCTCTACCTTTCAAAGGCGATAATGGAGGCCCACGACGGCAGGATATGGGCCGAGAACAACAAGAGCAAGGGCGCGACTTTCTACTTCTCGATACCTGCTACCTGAAAAGGAGCGACAGCGCGACTGCAAAGGGCACGTGTATCGTGACCTTGTCCGTGGCGGCGTTGTAGACGCCGTAAATGCCGTCGACATCGACGTTGCTGTATGTCTTTGTAAATATGCCGTTTATCTCGACCATCCTGCCCTGTACGTCTACGTCGATTCGCGTGGTGGACTGGTCCAGCTTTGACGGGCTAAGCTTCATCAGGACGTCCTGCGCGCTCACCTTGAAACCCGCTATCTCCCGCTCTATCTCTGCTATAGCAAATTGGCTCGGCTCGCTTTTCGCAATCAGATCGTCTTTGACCTGCTCGCTTGGGAACAGCTCAGAAGAGTCCACGTCAAGTTTGTACTCGAAAAAGCCCATAAAGCCCGTGGCAAGGTCCCCTGGCCCTGCCGCGTAGGCCGGCCGTACAGCAAAGGCGCTTGCTGCAAGGAGCGAAACGGCGACTGCAACCCAAGCTTTACCACCTCTCAAGAGCATTAGGCGATTGGCGAACTCGATGGGCGGGGCAGGTCTAAAACTGTTATGGATCCTTCATACATCATGCGGCGTCAGGCACGCTTACAGCAGTTACCGCCTGCCTTAAAATGCCGCAATAGTGTACGGCCTCGCCGTCGTCGTTGCAGGTCATGCTGTCCTTTCGGTAGTACTCGCAGTAGCGAGAGAACCTGCACGGCTCTGTCAGGCGGAAGAACCTCCGCATTGCCTCAATATGTGCGAGGGCCAGCCCGATAAGCAGGCAGGTGTAGAGATTGTTACATACGCTGCCTGTCTGTCTAAAAAAGGCCGTGCTTTTTCATATAAGGCCGGCCGCGCGATTTTTGCACATGGTCGGCCCGGCAAAGGCGATGGGTATGGGGATAACGATGTTTGTCATACTCATAATGAGCGTAGTTGGGATGGGAATGGCGCCCAAGATCCCCGGCATCGCAGGGGGAGCCGCGCCGTTTCTTTCAAGCAACGGCTCTGGCAACGCGACCGAGTCCGCGCAGGGCTTGAAATCGCTTGCCGCAAAGAACAACGAGATGAAGGACACCATGCGCCAAGAGATCGACAAAGAAGCAAGTGCGATGCTGCAGAAATGCGCCGAATCTGGCGAGTGCGAAGACCTGGAGTTGCTAAAAGAAATGTGCTCAAACAACATACTGAAGCTGGAATCGTGCAGTGACCCGAGGCTGTGGCAGCTGGGCTGAATTTCGAATAGAGGCGCCGCTGAAACGCTTTTCTAGCAGGCTCTTGTTCAAGCCCCCAGTGGACTATACCGACTTTTGCAAGAAGGTGGTAGAGGACGACCCGAGCGTGATTCTTGCAGGCGTGATTTCCATAAACAAAGTCCTGGGCCTGTACATCAGGCCCGGCGGCTGGGCGCCTGACGAGAAGGACATACCCAGATTCATCACCCAGGTCCAGATGGCAGTAGGCATACCGCAGACGAATGAAAAGTACTTTGGGCCGGTGGGGTACGTGATGATCAATTTCCGGGACCTCGACAACTTTAACTTCCCGATGGGACAGCAGCTGATGCTTGTAATCCTTGCAAAAGACCCTTACGACCACAGGGCGCTTGTCAGGAAAATAAGGAACAGCATTATGACTGCGTCAGCATAGTATCAGACACGGCGAGCGGAAAAGACGTTAAAGGAGACGATGTAGAGGCGGCATCTGTACAAACTTATAATTAGATTTAAGTATGAATTGAGAGTGGTTCCGGTATGAAAAGAACGTTGATTATAGCAGGGCTTCTGGTCCTGATACTGACAGTTTCAGTTGCGGGAACATTGACTCCTGCAATCATAGCAAACGCGCAGGAGGACGACCAGACCGATGAGTCGAGAGACGATGAGCGCGGGCAGGAAGACGATTCCTCTGATTCTGAAGATGACGGAGCAAGCGACGATGAAGAGGATGACGACAGAGGAGCATCAGCTGACAGGAGAAACGACCAGAGCACAGACAGTGAACGTGATAGGGAACATGACAGAGACCAGTCTGAATCCAAGACCAAGATTGCTGTCGAAGACGATGGCCTTGAAATCGAGCTAAAGATCCAAGGTCTTGACTTGGAGTACGGCACCTACAGCGCCCTGCTGTCATGCACTAACCCTGCAGTCAACCTTAACCTGGAAGACGCTTTCAAGGTGGAAGGCGGCAAAGGAGAGCTTGAATCCGACATAGAATTGGATGCTGGTACTTACTCCGACTGCAAGCTTCAGCTTGAGCAGACAGACATGACCCTGAACATCGGCTCGTTTACCATAGTCGGCGAAGAGGACGACCAGGACAGAGAAAGGCGCGAGGACAGGGACAGAGAGATTGTCGAAAACCATGACGCAAGAGAGATACACGACAGGCACACGAGCGCGCAGCCGGCAAGTCCGGGTGAATACGAGCCCGGCGCACGATACATGCTCTCGGCAACAGGCTTGGCTGACAATAGCACGTCAACAGCAAACGCCAGCGTCAATGCAACGCTGGGAGTATGGAAGTCCGTCAGGTCGCTTGTACTGTTTGACGTCTTGGGCGGCAATGTGACCATAGGCGACAAGGCATACACAATCCAGATTGGATATGCCATATACTCCGACAATGGCGATGTCCTCAGGATGCGCGCTCTTGCGACAGATGACGCCACGGGAGACATAGTCAAGCTGTCCTTGAGGGGCAATGCAGACGAGACTGCGGAACTTCCAAAAGACAGCGGAGAGAACATCGCCCTGGCGTTTGAAGGAAACAGCGGCATGTTCAGGAACGAGGTCAACGGATGGGAGCTGACGATGGAAGGATACGTGGAAGCGGCGTAGCTCCTTCTCACCTTTTCTTAATTTTTTAAAATTCCAATTGTTACCGGCGTACTACGCCATGTACACAAGTCCCTTAACTAAAGAGCCACGCCCACCACGGAGCTGCAAACGGAACGTCACCGTGTACCTTTATCCTGGCGTCAGAGCCGTACTTGCGGAGCTGGCCTTGCAGCACGCTTGCAATTCCAAGAGTCGCGCCTCTCATGTTGTGCATCTCTTGCGGTAGGACCGTCTCAAACATCTTTTTTGCAAAATCCTGCGTGACAAAGACATCGTAGAACCACCAGCCTGCGGCAAGCTGCGCACTTTCGCTGAACCTAAAGCCGTCCTTGGTATGGGTCATTTCTTGAAGACCTGCGAACATGACCTTTATGATTTGCAGGTCCTTTTCAAAGTCATTCGAGGCTATTGTAAAGGTAGGGTACATCTGCTGTGTGTTTTCTGACACGACTGTTATTCGCAGAACGCGCTCTTATGCCAATCGCAACAGTGTTACCCATCACATTTCTGTTGTAAAAAAAGCGGCACAAAAGTGTGGAAAAAAAGGTTTCTCTTTTTATGGAATGTCTAGATTCGTTTGATTGTTGCAAGAGGACAATAATCGGGCCGGAATAGTCAAATGTCTAACCATGTTTTTGGGATTATTATGGTGGGATATCGAATCTGCTTGCAGAATGCTTAAAAACACCTTATATGGACAAAGGCTGTGTCTTTAACTAGTAATTGTGACATTTATGCAGCAATTCAGGACGCTGGAATCAACAGGTTTGTCAGGCACATAATGCGCCAGCGGCCGTCTCTCTTTAACTATGGAACCCCACTTGTGGCGTCCAACCCGCAGCTGCTCTGCGAGCCGATAGACGTAGCGCCAGAGGTAGGCGCAAACCATAACCCCGTCGTCACGAGCCTTGACCCGCTCCCTGTCATCGGGCTGACAGGCTTTCCCCCTGGCTCGATAGGCTCGTCCGGTCTGGCGCTTAATTTCGGAGTCCAGCTTTCCAAGGGCGAAATAGACTTTTTCAGGGGTAATGTCTTTACGCTTCCTCCAGAGCTCAGCCCACTTGCCAGCCAGCGCATGGCAGTGCATTTCCGGGTCTGCGCGGGCATCGGATGCCCCTCGAGGGACATCGTTCTGCCCGGGAGGCTTTCGACTTTTGATACAAGCATTGTCAAAGAACGTGTGTTGCATTCCGCGTCATCGCTGCGCGACGCCCTGCCGGCCAACGTCATCCTTCCTGGCCGCGAGAGCACCACGACCCTGCCCACCACAAAGCTGGAATGCTTCTGCCTTGACCTGTTCGCTACCGCCGGCTGCAAGATAACGGGTGTGCCCGGGAGCCAGAGGATAGATCCCCGCGTCGACGGCATAGAGATAGTGGACCTGAAACCGGAGGGGCTGGAAAATTCGATCGAGTGCTATGCCCGGCTGGTCCTCAACCATGGAATCCTTCCTCCCGTTATGGATTATGCGTCAAGGCTGGCGTTTGGCCTGTTCAACTTTGCCACCAGCACGCCTGACGTGCAGGTTTCAGGCGGCATCCAAGTCTCGGCTTCGACGACTGTCCCGAACAACCCCGCCATCGAAGACGACCAGCTCAAGGTGTTCGTCAAGCTGGACAAGGTGGACCTGAAAATACAGGTCTCGCCGAGCGGCTCGGGTGGCGGCGGAGGGGGAGGGGGCGGAGGCACGATAACCAGGACTGTGCGCCCGCGCACCCGCACGGGGACATTTGACCTGACAGCCGCAATATCTGAAGGCGCGTTCAAAAAGATCTACGGCGCCGTGCTGAAAGGCTTCAGTTTTTCCAAGTCAGGCTCTGGCAGCGCCGGCATCTTTACCGCGTCGTACTCTGTGGCCGCGCACCTGGAAGGCGGCACCATCGACCTGCGTAGCAACGGCTCGATAGTGGTGAGCGAGCTTGACGTAAAGTGGGACACTCTGCAGCTGACCGTCGGCATAGACATCCCGACAACAACTATAGGCGGCTTTTGCATCATCCCCAACCCGCTTGGAGGATGCCTAGTCTCGGCGCCTTCAATAGACCTGTTCACGGGCAGCCCGGACATCTCGATTCCCATCAACCTGAGCGGCGTTATCACGTCTGAAATCACGTTCAGCGCGATCCCTAAGGCGTTCTACGGGGTTGGCACCGGCGTACCAAACAGGTGGCAGATAGCCCTCGTGCCGACGCTCCCTATAGACCTGGACATAATCGACATCGCCGACACGATCGGAGACCTCTTCCACAACATGATAGTGGACGCCATAGACAGCCTGCTGGGTTCCCTGGGACTTGATCAGTGGGCGATTGACTTTATCGACTTTGTCCTGGGCGGGATAGAAGGGATAATCCGGACCGTGCTTGACATACCCGACGACGTCGGCGAGTTCCTGCTGGATCTGATAGGCAACTTGGGCATATTCCAGGCGCTCATTGACGCGATAAGCCAGTACATCGCCATAACGCTGTTTGAGCTTGAGGATCCGCTTGAAATCCTGCCGGCCAACCCGGCGCCGACGCCTTCAAACCCGGTCGCCCCCCTTATCCCGGTAAAGATACCGATAGAGTTCCTCGGCATCAGGGTTAATACAAACGAGATGGTAGTGGAAGGAGACGTGGGGAGCTAGGCATGAACCTGAACATAAACCGCAACCTGTTTGCCCAAGTAAACATCGACAGCGGGTCGCTTTCCATGATGACCACAGTCGTCCACAGGTTCGACAGGCCGGGCAATTACGAGTGTGCAGTCACGCAGCGGGATGTCACGTCGCGCAGGTTTGCAATCATGGTGGCAGAAGGCGGACCGAGTGCGGCCATGCAGTCCCAGGCGCCGCAGCCTTTTCAGCCGGCGCAGGTCAGCATCAACCTGAAAGACACGGCTCCTGACCTTTACACCCTAAAGGCAGGCGGATACGCGGTGTTCCACGTCTCGGCAGGATCCGGCTACGCGGTCGAGGTATACAGGTCCGAGAAGGGCGTCCAGGCAAAGGTGTTTGACAGCCGCGAGTTGAAAGACGGTGACGTGCTGTCTGCACTGGTCATCCGGCCCGGCACCTATTCTGTTACAAACACGATAAACAATACTAAGGCGGAGCTTGTGGTGAATTATCCTGAGCTGGGCAAGGCGCGCAGGAACCTGCCTCCAGTCAACGTCGAGTGCACCGCGCAGGGAATAGGACAAGGCAGGATTCAGATAGACCCGACTCAGGGGCTGGTGTTCACCTGCAGGGTGCCGTCCAGAATAAAGATAGAGCTGGCCCGGCCCGAGGACAGGCCTTCCAGATTATTCAAGGGTCGCGTCCTTGCCCGTCGGGAAAAGGCCGGAAGGAAGATCGTCCGCAAGTACAGGCTGATGCCGAGCGGCGGTACCCAACCCTGACCTGCATCATAACGTAGACACTGCGTGCAAAACCCTGAAGAAAAGGGTGAGACAGGATTTTACTCCTTGTCTATAAAAATAGCCATCCCCCGTCCCACGCTCGCAAATCCGCGTGCTGTCGTAAAGTACTTTGTCTGCGGGGCCCCTTAACGGGCCCAGAGCATGACGCTGAAGGGAAAGAAGAATCATTACGGGGTAAAGCTGCTGAGGGGGTACGGCGTTTCAATCAACCTAAAGGACAACCGGATATGCTTGAAAGGTGGAAGAGACCCTTTTACCGGCGAACAGGGGACAGAGGAATGGTTTGTAACTCAGATACCGTATGAGAGGATTGTAATTTCTGGCAAGGGCTACTTGTCAACGGAAGCAGTCAAGCTGCTGACAGACCACAACATCAACATCATCCTGACAGACACTTACGGAAACCTGATAACGGCAATGCACAAGGTCATGTCAAGCCCTACTGCTACAAATTACCGTATAGCGCAATATGACACTTTTCGCAATCCTGAAAAAGTCGCGTACCTGCAAAAGCAGACATTGAAAGCGAAATTAGAAAGCCAGATTCAGTTCTTGCAGTCAATCCATCGGCCAGAGGTGCAGGAGGCAATTGATGGACTATCTTCGTATATTACGAAAATTGAGTGCAAAAGACAAGCGCGACCTTTTGACAATTGAAGCAAGGGCAGGACACCTTTACTTTAGGAATTATGCCAAGTTGTTTGACAAGAAGTATGGCTTTGTCTCACGCAATGGCGGCGGGATAAAGACAGGAAACCGGTACGCGTCTGACCCTATCAACGGATTGCTAAACTATGGCTATACAGTGCTTGCCGGAGAGATTGCCAAGTACGTCAACGGCCTTGGCCTTGACCCTTACTATGGCTTTTTCCACACCATGCATAATTCCTTTCAGGCGCTAGTGTATGACCTGATAGAGCCTTTTCGGTGGTTGGTAGAGTACGCTGCTTACAAAATTGCATCTGACACTAACCACAACTATCGCATAACCAAGAAAGACTATGTATGGACAAGGGAAGGAAGGATCGTACTGGATGACGGCTTGATAAGGCGATTCTTGGAACTATTGGAAAGGAAATTCCAGTCAGAAAGGCCGTACAAATTCAAGCATGGTATAAAGCGGCGCGATGGATTGTCAATGTGTCAGGAAATTACGATAGCCAAAATATTCAGTCAGGATATGGCCGATTATTGTGTGAATTCTCTGCCTATTTTATTGTGAAGGAGAGGCAGGTAAGGAATATTTTTGGCTGAAATCATAGATAGTAGCGATGTATCTCTTGTTGAGTAGTTTGGCTATGCGTTCCCCAAGACCCTTCCCTTCAAAATACTGATCAGCGACGTTCACTCCTAGAGCAGCCAATAATCCAACCGGGCTTGCAGCGGGTGGGAGAACCATTGAACTCAATCCAAGCCCCGCTAATCCAAGCGCTATTCTAAACCCACCTTGGATGACCTTGCTTGCTTTGCCAATCCGCTGAGCAGTACTCCATATGTTATTCATTATGTCTTCAAGCTCCCTTACGTCGCTTACGACATTATCCATCATCTGTTCCTTTACCCCCTTGTCTAGCGACTGAAGAACCTTGTACAATTGTTCTTTATCGTAATGCTCTATGACATCAAGGCAACCATAGTAGCTAGAAGGATTGATGGCTATCTTTTGCATTAAGAATTTGCCGATCTCTATGGGGTACTTTATCGAGCTGGTCTGAGGTAAACCCAATGCGTCAAGTCCGAATGCCTTAACTCTTTTGAGGCTAAAGTTTGTATTTCCTCTAAGACCACTAAATAGCGGATCTGTCGCTTGGGCTATTGCGCCAAGACCAATGTCGGCTATCTCAGGCTCATCAATCATTAGGGCACTAAGCCATTCAAGGAGGTCGTCTTGACGAAGGACTTTTAGCCTGACATAGGTCGATTGCCTGTTAAGCATAGTTACCTGAAACGCGTTATCATAGCTGTCTCCCACTTGCTTTCGCACTGAATCTTCTACGTGCTTGGCGAATGAAATACTTGCCAACGCTCGGAATTCTTCTTGCCAACGGATTACATCACCATCTTTGGTATATGCTGAGTAGGGTACAGTCTGCATGAGCGGAGGATTCAGCTGCTCGAAAATTGGATCCAAGTAATCAAGGCCCTCATAAAAAAGTGGGTCAGCTGCCAACATGAATTGGACTCGCCCGGTTTCTTTTGCAAGGTCTATCAATTTGTTTATATCGCTTTTGTCGAAAGCGGTTGCGGTTAGAAGGTCTTTTTCAGGTACTGGGTGCAGTGGAATAATGAGTGTTCCTGCAAATGGGATTTGAGACCATATCTTCTCATTATCAAAGTAGAAGACTCGTCGATCTGCAATCACAATTGGCTCGATGAGTCTAGTGCTAAACCTACTTGGCTCCGGAAATCTATCACTTTCTGACAGTCCACTGGTTTGGACTTTCTTAAAATACCTGTCAAGTTCTTGGAGCTCTTTCTGACTATAATCTTGCAACCACTCTCGTTTCATTGCAACAGGCTCAGAGCCATATCGGAATCTGTGCAATTAATACTTACTTTGCTAAGTGTGTGGCATGCGAATCTGTTTAGTGGCGACTTGCCCTTCCTGTTCGGGGTGATAATTCTCGTCATGCTCATCCTTCCATTCAATATCGCTCTCCTTTGCAATTATGTCAGCAACTTAATTGGCGTTAATAGGGGGGGGGACTTGTCATAGCAATTTCAATACAAGAAATGACTTCATGAGCTCTTATGAAGGTCGTGACTCATCAACCTTGTCAGCTTTCGAAGCCTACCATATGTCACATTCTCCTTTTTCACTACATCGAATTGCTTAAGCAGTTTTCTTTGCCATAAATACAGGCGTAAATCGATTCCAAACAATATCATAGCAGAGATTGCCGAGCCCATTACTGCTAAACCGCCAAAGGAGATAAGAATGCCGAAAAAAGTAAAGCCACTCGGATCTATTGCATTCAACAAAGTATAACCGAGCATGATTGCTGAAAATATTGCTGACAGAACTGCAGCTATCTGTGTAACTGACCTCTTATGCCGAGATTTAGGGAAACGCCTCCTATACTGTTCAGCAAAATTCTTGATAGAGGTGATTTCATTGTCGACCCCACCTTTGAATAGAGCGTAATCGTCCAAGACGCTAATGACATTATCAAGGAAAGCATTCACTCTATTTCTTGACCTTTGCTTGTTGTACTCGGACAATTTTAGGAGTTGTTGATCGGGATACGCTACCATGAATAATAAAGTCTGTTTCCACTTGCTTGATCCAGCTTTTTGAAAGAAGAAGTCGTTGATGCTCCACTCATTCATTCCGACTACTAATTTTTGGTGGGCTTCATACGTTGCTTCAAGACTCTTTCGAATTTCCTTTATCAATAATGATGTCTCGGCAGGCAATGTCTCTACTTTCTTTATTTCCGAACCGGAATCTCGACCGAGATTATCTACCAATTAATAGTGATTAACAAAATGACGATATATAGTTGATCTATATGCATGCTGGCTGAGCTACTACGAGGACTTGGCACGATCTAGTGGGTTCACTTGTAAACGTCATCAATAAGCTTGTCTACAGCTTTCCGGACTGGTTCGAGCTCCTTTGCTGCAGCCGGTACTAGCTGGTGCGCCATGCCGGCGCCACTGTCTGACTTTTCGTCGTCGTGCTTCTTGCCCAGAATGACTACTTCTCTAGGCAAAGAGGTCACTCCCGTAAAAGTCCCTGACAGATGACTGTACTGGCTTGACAACCGACCAGTCGATGTCCCTGCCGGCTGCGTTCCTGACTAGTCTGCGGACGACGTCCGTGAAAGACTCCAAGGGCCCCTTGGCACTTTTCAGCGCCCTGTATACGTCCAAGGCCACCATGATTGGTTTGAACCTTGTCTTGTCGTAGGTTATGCGTTTCATTGGCGAGAACATATTATATGTTCCATAAAAAGAGCCCTAAGATTTTGTGAATTTTGCAAACAATTCAATGAATTTGAATTTGGGCCCCTATCGCGATAAGGGCATATTCATATATCATCAAAGTTTGGCTAGCCGGTGAAGAAGCGGTCAAACAAGAAAGTAAACAGGCTCTTCTCCAAACTCGACAAGAGGCAGCTGCGAGCCTTGCAGCGTATGAGCCTAGAGGAGCACAATGACTATTTTGATAGAAATGATCATTTGAAAGACTTCAAAGACAAGCTTGTCGGCATATGCCTATGCCAAGGTGCCGCTACGCATTACCTTAATCCAGAATGGGGGATAAACGACTTTGACATCTGGCACTTCTACCTTGAAGACGGCAGTAAGCGATTTCCATATCGCGGTCACAAGAAGGACAGGAAAGTCTACAAAGAGCGCCATGTTGACTTTTTGAAGACGGGCATACCTCTTGAGATCTTTCAAGCTATGGGCAGGGACAAGGGTTCAACGATAATGGCTTTTCTTCTAAAGAAGAAGAGTGTCCTACTGGAGCAGCCCATTGTGGGCCTCTACCCGGAATCCCTCTTTGGCAAGGTTTTCTGGGCTGGCGAGAGACGGACCCTGAAGAACCTCCTACCGGCACTACGTGGAAAGCTATGACCAGAGACCTAACCCACTATACTCGATTCTAATTCGTCACAAGCCATAAATTCATTGACGCTCTGTCCGGTTCTGTGACCGATCTTATCTCCAGCGTCCAGCTGGAGAAGGCAATTGAAAAAGATGTAAAAGAATTGTTATCTTCCCTGGGACTGCAGGGGCATCGCATTTCAAGGGGCCCCGGTAGGACGCCAGACTATGGTGCCAAGGACGTAGCCTTTGAAGTGACGGCTGTACACGTGTATTCACCTGAGATTCAGGAGCTAGTTGAGATTCGTTCATTCCTATCTGAAAACATGGGCCATGATTGGCTCGTATACATGTACGCCAACGACAAGGACCGACCATCGATACAGGTTCTACGGAAGCAGAAGAGTAGAGGAAACTATTCGCTTCTAAGGACAAGACAACATGTATCTTGTTACCGAGCAAAGATAATATCAAAACTCGAAGACAAATACCAACAAAGCAGCGAATACCACAGGCAGGTTGTAGTCATGGATTTCAGAGCTGCGCCATTTGATCCGGCTGCATTAGCGGCGGAATTGGCACACATTATGAAAGAAAGGGGAGAGATGTACCCCAGTCTGCTAGGTGTAATCTTCGCCTTGCCTAGCACGCCGGAGGCCCCTATGTTATCAAAACCCGATTACTTTTTCGTTTCCAACTCTCAGGCAAAGGAAGTGCTAGCAGAACTTGATAGCATTGCCAAGATTCCTGTCAGCGTTATCCGTATCGCGCCCATACAGCATGAGATATGTGCAAAGGCCCTTTCTGGGCCCCTTGAGGTCGAATTCTCGCCCATCCAAGTGCCTGAAGAGGAGCTCAAAGCACTGGGACTACCTATCTAGGAAAGGCGCCTCTCAATACAACCCTGTTATCCTTCAGCCGAATTGAGGCCCCGTACCCCCTCAGCAGCTTTACCCCGTAATGATTCTTCTTTCCCTTCAGCGTCATGCTCTGGGCCCGTTAAGGGGCCCCGCAGACAAAGTATTTTACGACAGCACGCGGATTTGCGAGCGTGGGACGGGGGATGGCTATTTTTACTCCTTGTCTATGAACTCGTCCGGGCTTGACGGCTCGGGGCTCAGTCCCTTCCTCTTCCTCACGTCAGCCACCAAGGTCCTGAAGATCGAGTTTGGCACAGGAGACCACGACTTGAAGAACGTGGTCCACATCGCCTTGCCTGCAGTCCCGCCCCTCATGGATTCCGACAGGTCGAATGTCTCAGAGGCAGGCACCTCGCCCTGTATGATGGCGATGATGCCCTTCTGTTCGACGTTAAGGAGTTTTCCGCGCTTGCCAGACAGTATGCCTGCGACTACGCCTATCTGCTCCTGCGGGCACTTGACCTCGATGCCAAGGATTGGCTCAAGCAGGACAGGGTCTGCAATCAGTATCGATCCGAGCATGGCGCGCCTTGTCGCTGGCATCAGCTGCGCAAGGCCCCTGTGAGCAGGGTCCTCGTGCGGGACAAAGTGGTGCAAGACAAATTTCACGCCTCTGACCTGCTCCTTTGCAATCGGCCCGTTCTTTATCACGTCGTCAAAGCCTGACCTGATAGAGTCCATCGACTCCTGGATGAACTGGACGCCCTTGGTCTCGTCGACTAGCATGTTGCCTGATACGTCGATGGCCTGGACGCTCCTTGACTCGTCGGTGCCCCAGCCCTTTTCTCTGAGGATCTTTGCCATCTCCTTCTTGTCCATGTCTTCCTTGAGCTTGCCAGTCCTGATAAGATCGACAATGTCCTCCGGCAGCGGCTCGACGCGCAGGAATATCTTGTTGTGCTTGTTCGGCGACTTGCTCATTATTGGCCCAGCCTTTGCGCGGATGGTCTCGCGGTAGTTGATCAACGGCTGGGTTGTAACAATGTCAAGCCCCATTTCCTGCAGCAAGGATGTAGCGATTTCAAGGTGCAGGACGCCCATGCCTGCCATGAGAGTCTCGCCTGTTTCCTCGTTTATCTTGACTATGAGGTTGGGATCCTCGACGGTTATCCTGCGCAGGCCTTCTACAAGCTTGGGCAGGTCCTTGGGGTGCTTGGGCTCTACTGCTATCGTGACCACCGGTTCAGATACGTACTTGATCGACTCAAACGCTGTCGCGGTCTTGACCGTCGATATCGACTCGCCAGACACCGCGTAGTCAAGCCCGAGAAGCGCAGGTATGTTTCCTGCAGGGAGCACGCTGACCACTTCGCGCGTGTTGCCCATGTAGATGTTCACTGATTGAACTTTGCCGGGCCTCTTGGCGTCTATAAGGTAGACCTCGTCGCCGTCCTTTATGGTGCCCGAATACAGACGGCCTGTCGCGACCCTGCCTGCCTGCGGGTCGACGTTGATGGTCGTCACCATCATCATGGCCGGCCCCTTCTCGTCGCAGTTCAGCAGTGCCTGCCCTATCTCGGAGTTGAGGTCGCCAGGCCAGATTTTCGGGATACGGTATTTCTGCGCCACGTGGGGCGGCGGGTGGTGCTCGACCACCATGCCAAGGACCGCGTCGTGCAGCGGTGATTTTTCTGCAAGCGCCTTTATCTTGTCCGTGCCTTCTGCTGTGTAGGCTTCGTAAACGTCCTTGAAGCTGACGCCCTTTTTCTGGGCCATCTTGAAGTTGAATCCCCACCTGTCCTTTGCAGACCCAAACGCCACAGTATTACTTTGGATGCTAACCTTCCACTTGTCCTTGTACTCGGGCTCTGCATAGAGGTCGACGAGCCTGTTGAAATCGGCAATGATGTTTTACAGCCACTTTTGCATGGCCGGCGCGTCCAGCCTCAGCTCTTTCACGAGCCTGTCTATCTTGTTGATGTAAAGCACCGGCCTGACGCGCTCCTCAAGCGCCTGCCTCGTGACTGTCTCTGTCTGGGTCATGATGCCTTCTACAGAGTCTGAGACGACGACCACGCCGTCGATTGCGCGAAGTGCGCGTGTAACCCTGCCGGTAAAGTCGATGTGGCCGGGTGTGTCTATCATGTTGATGACATAGTCCTTGCCCTCGCTTTCGTACAGCAGCGTGACGTTGGCGCCCCTGATGGTCATCTGCCTGTTCTGCTCTAGCTTCATCGAGTCGAGTGCAAGTGCCTGCCCGGCAACAGAGGGCGCGATGATGCCCGAGGCGGCAAGGAGACTGTCTGACATGGTAGTCTTGCCGTGGTCAACGTGGGCAATGACTCCGAAATTGCGTATCTGATCCTTGTTACCAATGATTTTGAGTATCTCTTGGGTCGACTTGAACTTGGGCATCTCTCTTTTAGAAAAAATTTGATTGGGGACTATAAACGTTTACTATATTTTTCACCGTGCATCATTTAATAGTGCCCCACGCCCGCTTTCTCCCGCATGGAGATAACCCTCGGGCACACGCCGGACGCCGACGACGCGTTCATGTTCTACGGGTTTGCCTCCGGCAAGGTCTCGTCTAGCAATTTCACGATAAAGCACGTGATTGAAGATATTGAAACGTTGAACAGGCGCGCGCTTGCGCACGAGCTTGACGTTACTGCGGTGTCTGCCCACGCGTACGCCTATCTTTCAGACTATGTCATTTTGCGGGGCGGCGGGAGCTTTGGGCTGAACTACGGGCCGGTGGTGATTGCGAAAAAGGGCAGCGGCATCACAGCCGACAGGCTGAAAAACGCCAGGGTAGCCATACCGGGCAGGATGACTTCTGCCAACCTTTTGTTAAAGCTTGCAGTCGGCGACTTTAAGGAGGTCGAGGTGTCGTTTGAGACCATACCCGATGCTGTGCTTTCGGGCAAGGTTGACGCCGGCCTTGTCATTCACGAGGCGCAGATAACCTACGACAGGACAAAGTTTGACGGCGTGTTGGAATTAGGTCCCTGGTGGGACTCGCAGACAGGCGGTCTTCCCGTGCCGCTTGGAATCAATGTCGCAAGCAAGCGCACGATGACTGCGAATCAATTAAAAGAGTTCAGCGATCTTTTTGTGCAGTCAATTGAATTCGGTCTGGAAAACATGGACGCCGCCGTAGATTACGCAATGCAGTACGCCCGCGGCCAGCCCCGGGAAACGATTGCAAGGTTTGTCAGGATGTACGTAAACGACATCACCCGCGACATGGGGCCGTCGGGCAGAAAGGCAATCGAGAAAATGTTTTTGATGGCAAAAGAAAAAGGGTTTGTCCACTCCGACGTGCAAGTCGAAGTGGTCTAGACCTGCTTTTTCATCACTACCTTTGATTCCATTGCAAGTATCGCTGCGGCAAGGCCGATGAACGCTACCTGCAGCGCTTCTACTGCCATTCCCATCTCGTTCACGTTGAGGCCCCTGCCGGTTATCGGGTTGCCTTCCATCCTGGTGATGACCCATATTGCGATGAGCACTGCCGTTCCGCCGATTCCTCCGGCATACCACGGCCTGCCCCAGCGCCTTACCATGGGCACGACCCAGAACAGCTGCGCTATCCCTCCCACCAGGAACAGTATTGCGCCGTTTGGGTTGAAGTTCAGAAAGTTCGGGACCAGCGTCAGGTGCAGTATCCCGGCTATGGCCGTCGCGCCTGCTGCAGCATAGTACAGCCCTCTCTGCGTAGCCATTGTCCTCTAGAACGCAGTTATCGCTTTTAAGCAAATCCCACGTACTTCATTTTCTAGAACGTGACTGCCCATTTTTTATACAAGAGACACTCACCGGTGCCGTTGCTAGATGAGAGGCCTGAGCAGATAGGCGACTACATGGAAAGCATTACAGGCAGCTTGGTGCCGGCGGCGATATCCGCCTGGCTCCAAAAGGTCGCTGAGCGCGCAAAAGAGCTCTGTCCCGACAGTGGCGTCGAGTTTGTGCCGGGAGGTGACTTTGGCGAGATCTCTATCCCTACAAAAGAGGGCGCCAGGTGCGTCATAGATTCTCTAAAACACCATGAAAAGGACGCGCCCGATCTTGTAAAGGCGATCCTTGCTGCCTACAGGGCAAGACTTGAGCGACAGGCATGACCAGAATCCCTTATACGATTGCGATGGCAATCAATCTCTGATGGCCAGCATCGTCGTTTCGCAGGAGGCGATGGACTATATCAATGGGAAAAAGATGAGGAGGCCAAACCTGATCCTGTACCGCGACGTATCAGGGATAGTGATGAGCTACACCACAAGGAGGCTCAAATTCGAGCCGAAGGTGAAACTTGTAGAAAAAGAGCCAAACGAGCTTTTCGTGGTAAAGGACAACAGCTATGGCTTTCCCATCTGGGTAGAGAGAGGACTGCTTCCCAGTCTGGCCAGATGCAACACGGTGTTCATCACCTTGAAAAAGGGCTTCAGGAAAAGCCTCGAGCTCAGGCTCGGGCCGGAGCTTGCCGGCAGCCCCTAGTCCGTGAAAACGACGCGGTTTCTTATCTTCCCCAGCTTTTCTATTTCCACTTCCACCACGTCGCCGTGTTGCAGATACTTGACGTGCGACGAGAGCGAAAGCACGGTACCTGAAGGTGTGCCGGTGGAAATGATGTCTCCCGGCTCCAGCGTCATCACCCTGCTCAGGCTGCTTATTATCCTGCCTATTTTCAGGACGAGGTTGCTGGTCGACGAGTCCTGTCGCAACTCGCCGTTCACCCTGGTAGTGAGTCGCAGGTTGCACGGGTCTGAAATCTCGTCTGGAGTCGTGAGCCACGGGCCGCACGGACCAAAAGTGTCAAAGCCCTTTGCGCGCGTGTACTGCTTGTCTATGAACTGAATGTCACGCGCAGACACGTCGTTTATGACAAAGTAGCCGGCCACGTAGCCGGCCGCGGCTGCCTCCGGGACCTTGCGGCACTCTTTGCCGATAACAAGCGCAAGCTCGCCTTCGTAGTCAAGCTGCGTGACAAAGCGCGGGCAGGCGATGTCGCTGTATGGCCCACACAGGCTCGTCCTTGGCTTCAGCTACACGACAGGATCTTTTGGCGGGCTCTTGCCAAAACGCACCCAGCTTGCCTGATCAGAGTAGTTGAACGAGAGGCAGATGATCTTGAAGGTTCTCGCTATCGGCTGCAGGAGGCTGAGCGAGGCAAGGTCGCGCTTGAAGGATATCCTGTGCGACGCCAGTTTCTGGGCGTGTCCGGCAAAGACAAAATCTTCAAGTGAGGCCGGAAGCTTCAGGCCAGACTGCTTTTCAAGCTCGGCCCTTGTGGCGGCCATCATGCCGTCGGGGCTGACAAGGGCGTAGGTCTCCTTGCCTTCGTTGACCACTCGCGCTATCTTCGTAAGCAACCATCCCCCGCTTTTTCAGTAATGTACGCCAAGTACGTAATATCCTTTCATTTGGCCTGCTGTTCAACCGCTGCCGCCGGCTCGGGTGGGTCCTTCCGGTAGGCAATCTTGAGCCAGACAGGCGTGATTATCGTGCTGACTGCAACCATGATTACTACTGTGGTGTACAGGTTGCCCGAAAGCACGCCGGCAGACGCGCCTGCAGCTGCAACAATGAGGCCTACCTCGCCCCGCGAGATCATGCCGATGCCGACTTTCATAGCCTTGTTCCTATTTTTCAGGAAAAGCATGGACGGGAGGCCGCAGCCTGCAAGCTTTGTGACGACGGCTATTGCTATCACGACGCCTGCAAGTACCATCACCTCCTGGTTCACGCCGCGAAGGTCGACCTGCGCGCCGATTATTGCAAAGAACAGCGGCGCAAAGACTATCTCCAGTTTTTCTGCAAACTCGCGGATCTTGTGGAACACTTTAGACGCAGTCACTGCCATGCCGGCGGCAAATGCGCCGACAATGGGTGAAAGTCCGGCCGCGGCTGCTGCGCCTGATATGGCAAAGCACGCCGCGGTTGCAGCCGCTTCGGCGCTTCCGTGCGGCTTCCAGAGGCGCGAGTTGAGAAACCGGGGCACGACGTAGACCGACGCAACCAAGATGGCAGCGTATATCCCGAGGACCTGCAACAGCAGAAAAACGACGTTGCCAATGTCGGCGCTGACCTCCCCGGTGTTTACCATGGTAAGGACGACGGAGAGCACAGCTATGCCAAGCACGTCGTCTGCAACGGCCGCGCCAAGTATCAGCCGGCCTTCCCGCGACTGCAGCCTGCCGAGCTCGTTTAGCACCTGCACAGAGATGGCTATGCTTGTTGCAGTGAGCGCGGTTGCGACAATGATGGCAGGGAGAACTGCTACGCCGAGCGCCACGAACACAAAGTAGCCCACAAAGAATGGCGCTATCACGCCGAGCGCTCCCACCGTGAAAGAGGGCGCGCCAAGCCTCATGAACTCGCGGGGTGTGGTGTTCATGCCTGCCACGAAAAGTATGACAATGGCCGCTATCTCGCCTATCTGGAGCACCGTCTCATCGAGAACTACAAGCGGCTGGCCGTCAAAGACCGGTATGCCGCCCAGAGCAAACGGGCTTATTATGATGCCTGCGATTATCTCTCCCAGGACCACAGGCTGGCCTATCTTGCGCATCAGGCTTGCAAGCAGCTTGGCGGCAAAGAGCAGCATCGCCAGCGTTATCAGCAGGTGCAGTATCGCAGATTCCGCCAAGCCCGTTCCCCTCTAGCCGAAACAGTGTTCCGCTATATAGCCATGATCAGCCGGTGCGTAGTTTACAGATTACTTGAACGCGGTCATGACGCCGTCGATGAACCGCTTCGAGTCCGAGACCCAGCCAAACACGCCGCCCTGCATCTTGATCTGCTTTAACGCCGCCTGGTAGTTGCCAAAGTCCGTCGCGCCGGTCCCGTCCTTCAGGAGCAGGCACCAGTAGCCATAATCGTTGGCTTCCCGCATTATTGTGTGGACGCACACGTCTGTAGTTATGCCCGTTATAACAAGGTGCGTGATGCCCAGGTTCTTGAGCAAGAGGGGCATGTTGCTCTGCCCAAACGCCCCCTTGCCGGCCTTGTCCACGACGTACTCGCCCGGTATCGGATAGAGGTCGTCGATGATGTCCCAGTTCTTCTCGCCCCTGACAAGCAGCTTGCCGAGGCCGCCCTTGGGCTGGTCGCCTATCCCCACACCGTTTCCGATTATCTTGCTGCGTAGCACCTTGTTGTACGGCGCGTCTGAAAGATCCGGAAGGTGGCCCTCGCGCGTGTGAATGACCTTGATGTCCGTGCGGTTGCGTATGTTGTGCAGGACATAATGGATGGGCTTTATCGGGGCAGACGTGAGCCCGAGGTCGTAGCCCATCACGTCGACGTAGCCCTTGGGCCCGCAAAAGTCGATCTGCATGTCGATGCTGACAAAGGCTGTCCGCGCAGAATCAAACTCGACCCAGGCCCTGTCGCCCATGCGCGGGCAGTCCTCCACCTCAACCTTGAACAGCCTGCCCCGGGGCGGGCCGTAGAGCCACGTGGGGAACTTGAAGGTCTTGGTCTTCTTGAACTCCTCGTAGTCCTGCTCGACTCGCCGGAGGATCTCTTCTCTTGCAGCCGCGGTAAAGTCCTTGTTCGGCACAGAGGTCTCTGGCACGCTGCCTTTTGCAGTCACCTAGACCCCTCCCTTCTGCGACGAGAACCACGGCATGAGGAACTCGGCTATTTTGTCCACCCTGCTGGCCCGCATGCCCGAGGTGCCGCCCGGGGCCTCTGGCGTGTGCGGCTGGCCCCTGGCGCCAGAAGTGCCAGAAGACGCTTCCGTGCCAAGCCCCTTTGGAGTGAGCCGGCCGTTCTTGCAATACCCTGTCGCGTATGCCACTGCGGGATATACGCCTACTCCGCCTATAAGGCCTCCCAGGACGGCGGGCAGATCCGGCACATACACCTGGATTGCAACCGCTATGGCAAGTCCCACCATAAAGCCCGCCACGGCAGGTCCGTTTATCTTCTTGTCAGCTGCAAGTAGGATCTCTTCAGGGGTGCTCTTGCGGGCGACTATCCAAAAGTGCCCTATCAAGATACCTCCGACAAGCGGCACCACCGTACCGAGCAAAAGCAGCCACGGCACGATGCTTGTGAGAAGGTTTGCAGCGGCGACTGCAGTCCCGGCTATCATGACGACGTACGCGACCTTCTTCCAAGTGATAGAGACTTTCTTGCCGGAAAGGTAGTAGGCCACGTTTTTGAAGCCCTGCGTCGCGTTGTACATGCACCCGTCGCACGTCGAGCCGTTGCTTGCCCACTGGATTATCATGATGGGTATGCCAAGCGCAAGCGTACTGAGCCCGAAGAAAAAGTCCAGCTCGCCGGCAACTGCGGTGAATATCGCCCCTGTCATGAGCATCAGCAGGTTTGCTATCGGGAATGCCACCATGGTGACGCCCCATGACTGCTTGGCGCTTTTGGTCCACCGGGTAAAGTCGCTTGTCATGGTCGCGCTTACTATGAACGTGCCAACCGACGCCGTGAATCCAAGCGCAAACGTCCAGGGCTCGCCTATGGGCGATGAGCTCAGCCAGTTGCCTCCTGTCTCGGCCGCCACGACATTGAGGATAGAGTAGATCATCCACCCGGCAAGGATGGTGACCGACACCACGGCGAACCGGCCCATCCATGCCATGGCCCTTATGCCATATACTGCAAACATGCCAAACACTATCGCAAAGACGCCGGCCCAAAATCCGGTCGTCGCAAATATGCCGTCTCCGAGCGCGCCGTTGCCGACGCCCGCGTTAAAGGACTGGCCGCCGTACAACCCGACCATCAGGTCTGCCGCAAGCCAAGCCTGGAATGCATACCAGCCGGTCACAAGTCCTGCAATCATCAGCACCGGGAGCGCGTACGCGTACCTTCCAAACGCGGCTTTTGACATCATGGAAAAGTTCAATCCAAGTGTCGAGCCCTTGTGGCCGATAAATCCGGCGTACACGAACAGGAACAGCTGGCCCGCAATTATCGCGGCGTATCCCATCGGCGCGCCAAGGCCGCCCATTATCTGGCTGCCTATGAAAATGCAGATGTACGCGTATGTGAATCCGGCCCACACCAGCGCGGGTTTCACAAATCCGAGCCGGGCGTGTTCAGGGACAGGACGTTCAGCATATTCTTCCTGCTCAACCATCTCAAAGATTTTGAACTGAACGAATGATATAAGCCTGTTTCTTGTAATTTTGCCTTCAAATTATAAATAAAGAAATGCAAGAATCAACATTTATGTCAATTTTTGCATTTTATGATATACTGCGTAAAGGACGAATGAAGCCGCTTTTTTGGAAAATACCTGCAGAATCTACGTGCTCGGGATGGATTTCTTTACGCGTGCGTCTTCTGACTCGACCACTTCTTCCATCGACTGCTTGTGCCGCGCCAACCTGTCGCGAAGCGACGGGTATTTCAGCGCAAGTATCTGGCAGGCAAACACGCCTGCATTAAAGGCCGAATTTATCGCCATCGTGCCGACCGGCACGCCCCGGGGCATCTGGACTATTGACAAAAGCGAGTCCATGCCGTCAAGCGCGTCGTTGCTCAGAGGCACGCCTATCACCGGTATGCTGGTGAGAGAAGCTATCATACCAGGCAGATGGGCCGATCCGTCGGCGGCTGCTATTATCACTTCATACCCCTTGGACTCTATCTCTGCGATAAAGCGCAATGTTTTCTTGGGCGCCCAGTGCGCGGCAACTATGCACACGTCGCTTTCCACCCCGAACGAGTCGAGCGCGCTCTTGGCGTCCTTGAGTTTTTCATAGAGCCGAAGCGACGGAACCGCGATGCACACTGTGGCGTTTTTGGGCCTGTCCACCTTGGAGTTGCCCTTCTTGTCCAGCCTTTCCAATTTTGGAAAAGGGTGCCTTTGAAAACTTATAAGCGTATTTCATTTCGACACAAAAACACTTCATATATCATAGAAAAGTTGAATTTCATATATATGCAGGCGCAGAAAAGTATAGACTAGCTGTTCGCAGGTTTTCCCGAGAGCTTGCGCTTTTCCCTCACAGAATACACCGCAAGTGCCACGATAAAGACCGTGGCGGCTGCCAGAACCCAGACCTCCCGAAACACGATGAGGTTCAGCACGCCAACGAGCATTGCAGCAAGCGCTGCAACATTTACTATTGCAAGTGTGCGCTTGCTCACCTCTTTCTCCTCCGCGGGTTCCCTTCGGCAAGCGCCTTTTCGACCATCGGCACGAGCGCGTCTACGACCATTGAAAAGATCTTTTCGCCAAGCTCGGCTGTTGCCTTTGTCGCGCCTCGGCCCACCACGCCTGTCTTTGAATAATCGTCCATCCTGTACTCGAAAAACGTGGGATAGTCGTCCTCGTCGACTGCCTGCTTCATGTCCACGAGGTCCGGCCTTGCCGCCAGAACACAGGCAGTCTCGGCTATGTTGGCGTGGATGTACGACGGAAACGCGGGACAGTCTTCCACAAGTTTTGCCATCGTCTGCGGCGTCGTCTCCCACCAGTTGAGCACGCGCACCTGCATGTCTGGCAGGTCGTAGCGCAGGTTCTCCCTAGCAGAGTATATCGGGCCCCAGTTCCACATGTGGCCGTTCAGTATCAGGACCTTCCTTATCCTGCTCCGGTACAGCCACTCGGCAATCTCGCATATCATGCACATCATGGTGTCGGGCCTGATTGAAAGCGTGCCGGGAAAGTCGCCGTGGCTCTGCGAACATCCGTAAATGAGAGGCGGCACAACTGGCACCCCGGTCCTTGCAGACACGCGCTTGGCAACTTCGTAGAAGTCAATCGTGTCGACGGCAAGCGGCAGGTGGGGCCCGTGCTGCTCGCATGCTGCTGTCGGGATTATCGCCATCTTCATGGTCTTTGTAAGCTTGTCGACATCCTTCCAAGAAAGCTCCTCCCACAGAACTGGTCTGCCCTTGCGCGGGACCAACGACTACGCGATGCCGCCGAGCGCTTTAAGTTTAGTTGACATTGCACGGGCAAAATTGCATATATTAAAAATCGCGGAAAATCCCGGGCTCAGTCCAACCTTCGGATGATGTTGAAAAACGTGTCACGCTGGGCCGGCACGCGCTTTATCTCCCTCACCATGCTTGCCAGCTCCTGCAGCGAGGTGCCGGACTCCTTGCCTGCGGCCTTGAATATCTCCTCAGAATACGCCGTTCCAACCATGTCGTTTCCGCCGTACGAGAGAGCGACCTGCGCTATCTTTTTTCCAAGCGCCACCCAGTACACAGACAGGTTCTTGAGCACGTTGCCAAGAAGCAGGCGCGACACTGCAATCACGCGGAGGTCGTAGGTGGATGGGCTCTCTGCAGTTATCAGCCCCTTCTGCTCCAGCTCTGTGTTTTCAAGGCTGAACTTTAGCGGGATAAAGGTGGTAAAGCCGCCGGTCTTTTTGTGGAGCTCGCGTATCCTGATGACGTGGTCGACTATGTGCTCTGGCTTTTCGACGTGCCCAAAGAGCATCGTGCAGTTGCTCCTTATTCCAAGCTCGTGCGCCTGCCTTGCGGTGTCGAGCCACTCGTCGCCGGAGCACTTGCCAACGACTATCTTCTTGCGCGTCTCTGGGTGGAATATCTCGGCGCCGCCTCCCGGCAGCGCGTCCAAGCCCGCGCTTTTCAGGCGTATGAGAACTTCCTTGACAGAGTTGTGCGTCAGGCGTGCTATGAAAAATATCTCTGCCGGCGTGAACGCCTTTATCGTCACTTTCGGGTACGCTGATTTTATGGCCCTCATCATGTCCTCGTAATAGTCAAGTCCGAGCTTGGGGTGAAAGCCTCCTACTATGTGGAGCTCTGTCGCGCCCATCTGCTCAATCGCTATCTTTGCCCTTGCGACTATTTGATCTGTAGAGAGTGTGTACGCGTCGTCCTCGTTGCCCTTGCGGTAGAACGCGCACAGCGGACAGCTTGCCGCGCACACGTTTGTGTAATTCAGGTAGTATGATGAAACAAAAGTGACTGTGTTGCCGCACAGGTCGCGCCTAAGTTTGTCTGCTGCTGCGCCCAGCAAAAAGAGGTTCTCCTCCTTCATGAGCTGGACGCCGTCGTCGTAGGTCAGCTCCTCTCCAGTTAGTGCCTTTTCAAGCGCGGCCGTCCCGCCCTCTTTGCCGGCGGCGTCTACTGACTGCAACGGGGTTACTACCCCCTATGGTGTTATAAATTTAGGTTTGGATCTGCAGTCCTTGATTTTTATGATATATGCACCTGTTGCAGATATACCTGAAATAGGGTTATATCGCAATTTCAGGACTCTTGTTCATGGCTCAAGGCAGGCCGTTTTCAAATATCCTGGTCGCGTACGACGGCTCGGCGTCGGCGCAAGGGGCGCTTGATGTCGCAATAGAGATGGCAAAAAGCGACAGGGCAAGACTGACAGCTGTCAGCGTCAGCACGGTGCCAACCGCGCTTCCTCTCGGACCTGGCGGGGGCGGCTTCGACAAGATAGTGTCTGAAAGCAGGAAGGAGGCAAAGGACCTGCTCGAGAAGGTCAAGGAGAGGGCGGCCAAAAGTGACATCAAGATAAGCACAGAGGTGCTCAACGGCTCGCACGGGGTTGCGGCAGCAATCGTAAATTACGCAGAAGACAAAAAGTCAGACCTCATAGTGATGGGCACGAGGGGCAGGACAAGGCTGAAAAAGATGCTGCTTGGGAGCGTGGCCCAAGGCGTAGTCACTTATGCGTCCTGCACCGTCATGGTAGTAAGATAACTCGAGAATGATTAAATATCATTAAAATCCCACGAACCTTGCTTGCAGGAAAGGCTGCTCCAGCAGTTCATGAAACAGTCTGACATATCAGATGTCTTGGACAGCGCACTTGCCGGCAAGAGGCTTGGCCTTGACGACTGCATCCGGCTCGTGAAATCGGACGACGTGTATTCCATGGGGCTTGCAGCAAGCATCCTGCGCCAGAGGCTTTTCGGCGACACTGTGACTTTTATCAACAACATCATACTAAACTACACCAACGTCTGCGTCACGTACTGCAAGTTCTGCGCCTTTTACAGGCCGCCCGGCCACGAAGAATCGTACACTGTTCCAAAGGAAGAGATTGTGAGGCGCGTCGCGACTTCGAGGGAGATGTTTGGCATAACGCAGGTGCTCTTCCAGGGAGGCCACAACCCCAACTTAAAGATAGAATACTATGAAGACGCGTTCAGGGCCATAAAGCAAAAGACGCCGCAAGTCGCAATCCACGGGCTGTCGCCGTCTGAAGTCGACATGATAGCCAAGGTTGAAAGGAGCAGCACACGCGAAGTATTGTCAAGGCTAAAGGCAGCCGGCATGGACACCTTTGCCGGCGCAGGCGCCGAGATACTTGAAGACAGGGTCAAGGACGTGATAAGCCCGCTCAAGATAAGGAGCGACGAGTGGCTCAGGATTATGGAAGAAGCCCACCAGGTCGGGCTGAAGTCTGTTGCGACTATGATGTACGGAACAGTCGAGACCGAGGAAGAGCGCGCAAGGCACATAATCAAGATAATGAGGCTGCAGGAAAAGACCGGCGGGTTTTTGTGCTTCATCCCGTGGAGCTTTGAGCCTGACAAAACAGAGATGCAGTCTGACGGTCTGATAAAATACCCGTCCGGCGGCCTGCAACTGCTAAAGATGATTGCGATCTCAAGGATAATGCTCAGCGGGCTGATTGATCATTTGCAGTCGTCGTGGCTGACAAACGGAATAGGCATGGCGCAGCTGGCATTGAACCACGGAGCCGACGACTTTGGAGGCACCCTGATAGGAGAAGAGGTGGTGAGCGCAACAGGCGCGCGCTCTACCGAATTGACGTCAGACAGGATAGTCGCTGCTGTCAAGCAGGCAGGCTACAGGGTTGCAGAGCGGGACAACAACTACCAGATAATCAGGTACCACTAAAGTATTCTTTCCAGCGCCTGTCTACAAGCGCCTTTGTCTCTTCGTCGACTATTGCAAGCTGCTGGATCTCTCTCATGTAGCCTTCCTCCCTCGTCTTTTGGGTCGCGTCTATGCCCATCTTTGAGCCGAGGTTGACAAGGGGCGACGCGGGGTCAAGCGTGTCAGTCGGCGCGTTGTCGATTATCACCGTGTCCCGCGCCGGGTCTGCGCGCGTCGTGACCGCCCAGATAACGTCGTCCATGTCGTGCACGTTCACGTCGCTGTCGACTACGACAAACATTTTCGTAAGCGCAAGCTGGCCCATGCCCCACAGGCCCATCATCACCTTCTTTGCCTGGCCGGGGTACGTCTTTTTTATCGATATTATTGCAAGCCCCTGGAACCAGCCGGCGCCCGGCATCGAAAAGTCGACAACCTCCGGGTGGAACATCTGGATGAGTGGCAGAAATGATCGCTCGATGACCTTGCCGATGTACGCGTCTTCGAGCACCGGCTTGCCCACGACTGTCGTGAGGTAGATGGGGTTTTTGCGCCTCATGATGCCTGTGAGCGTGAACGTGGGGAAGGGCTCTGCCGGCGTGTAGTAGCCGGTGTGGTCGCCAAAGGGGCCTTCCATGCGCATGTCGTTTGGGTCGACGAATCCTTCAAGGACAATCTCTGCGTTTGCAGGCACCTCCAGGTCGACGGTCTTGCATTTCACAAGCTTGACTCCTTTTTTCCGGGCGATGCCGGCAAAAAGGTACTTGTCCATGCCTTCCGGCACCGGCGCGACTGCAGAAAACACGGTTGCAGGGTCGGCGCCGATGACAATTGCCACTTCAATTTTCTTGTTCTGCTCCTTTAGCATCTTGAAGTGCTGGGCGCCGCGCTTGTGGGTCTGCCAGTGCATTATCGCATGTTTATCGTCGATTATCTGGATTCTGTAGACGCCCAGGTTGCGTATCTCGGTCTCGGGGTGCTTTGTGACAGTCATGCCAAAGGTGATGAACCTGCCGGCGTCGCCTGCAAACGATTTCAGCACGGGCATAGAATTGAGGGACGCCCTGTCTGTTTCCACGATTTCTGTGACGGGCCCGCTGTCGACGTACTTGGGGCCGTACTCGCCGATCTCCGACAGCTTGGGCAGCATCTTTAGCTTGTTTAGCATCCCCGACGGCATCTTCATGCGAGTAAGTTCCGTGATGCGGGTGCCTATCTCGGTAAAGTCGTCGGATTCTAGCGCAATCTGCAGGCGCCTCATGGTGCCAAACGCGTTGCCGAGGATCTGCATGCTTGTGCCTTCGACGTTTTCAAAGAGCACCGCCGGCTGGTCTTTCTGGTACATGAGCCGGCGCATTATCTCGGCGACTTCGAGGTCGGCGCTTACCTTTGCCCTGACGCGCCTGAGCTCGCCTGCTTTCTCGAGCGCCTGAACGTACTCGCCGAGGTCCTCAAAAGGCATGGAGCAGTGTCGCCTTTGACATTAGATAAGCGTTCCTAGGCGCGCTTCATAAAGCTGGCCTTGTTCTTCTTTACGAGCGGCAGGACCTTTTTCGTGATGATGCCGTGCACCTTGTCGCCGTGCTTGACGTCAAAGGACATCAGGACGACGTATGCCAGCCGGCCGTTTTCGTGCGATATCGGTATGGTGGCGCGGACAAGTTTAGCATAGAACGAGCAGGCGTAGCCTATCTTGCCAAGGAGGTATTCCCAGCGCAGGCGCGTGTACTGGCGCGTGGCGGCGGTTATGGCGTACTGGGCGCGCTCTTCCGGCGTCATGATGGGCTTGAGGCCCTTTCTCTCGGCAGTCGCCACCAGGTTGCCGTCGCCGTCGGCAATCCCCACAAAGCGTATGGCAGGGTCAAGCGATACGGCTTTGTCGCAAAAGTTCTGGAAAGGTGTCTTCATTTGTTCGCTATTGCAAGCGAGCGTGAGGTATATTTGATTTTCCCGCACCTTCCAAGCGATACTGTTCGATTAAGGTACATGGCAAACAGCTCTCGTAGATGACTTCCCTCCCAAATTCCATAATCTATGGAGCGTTAGGAATGACTCTATTTGCATTGGGTTATGTCGTAGCGCTTGGATTTGGCAGCCAATCCATTACAAGAATCGTGCTTGGAATAACCATCGGCGCAGTAATAATGGCAGGAATAGCAGGTTTGGTATTCAGGTTAAGGAAAGCATTAGCGGTCAAGAATAATCCAGATGATTGATCCAACGATGGCTATTATTCCAACGATAAAGGCAGTCTGCGGCAATCCTAGGTCATTTTCAAGACCGATGAAATCTGCAGTACCTGCGGTAATGAAAGAAATGACTACAAGAACGATTCCCGCAAGCAGCAATGCGAATTTCTCGTGCAAAGTCACCTCTAGCTATGCCCGGCCTTTTTTAAGGCTATTTGATATAGTTCTGATATAGAACCGATAGAGCTATATAGGGTGATATACATATGATATATGATAGATATGGAGTGTAAGTTTTGTCACTCAAGCCAAGTAGTCAAGCATGGCAAGCGCTTCGGGCTTCAGCGCTGGCAATGCAAGGACTGCAAACACCACTTTAACGAGACAGACAGCCTTCCAAGAATGAGGATAAACACTCACGCAATCGTGACCGCGCTCGACCTTTACTATGGCGGTCTTTCCATGCGCAAGACTGCAGAGCAGCTGGAAAACATCTTTGGCGAATCAGTATCGCAATCCACGATACACTATTGGGTCCACCGTTTCGCGACAATTGCAAAAGAGTACGTGGAAACATTGAAGCCCGCGCTTTCAGGCAAGTACCACCACGACGAAACAGAAATCAAGGTTGGTGGTGACGGCAAATACTTCTGGGAAACGATAGACGAAGATACCCGCTTTATTGTGGCAAGCCTGTTGAGTGAGGGCAGAACAAGCGCAGACGCTCGCAAGGTCTTTACGATGGCCCTCAAGAAGCAGAGGCCAACCGCCTTTTTCACCGATGGCAGCTTTGCATACGACGATGCAGTCAAGGTCTTTTACAGTCGTTACAAGGTTGATCAGGTAGAATGGGTTAGGCGCGTAGGCATAAGGGCAAGAGAAACAAACAACATAGTTGAGCGCTTACACGGCACTCTGAAAGACCGCACTTATCCGATGCGCGGACTAAAGAACTTTGAAAGCGCGCAGAGCTTGCTTGACGGCTATATCATCAACTACAACTTTTGCAGAAAGCACCAGTCTATCAAAATGACGCCCGCGCAGGCAGCGGGCTTGGAAATAAAGGGCTGGAAACAGATTATCGAAAAGGCAACCGAGCAAAAGACAAAGAAAGAGATAGAAGCAAGCGCTATGCAGGTAAAGGTAAAGGCATGAGGCGGGCGCTTGTTTCCCTACCTGATGGGGTCTGGAATGTCATAGACAAGGAGCTTAGGGGGCAGGTCGGAGATGGTGACTCAGAGGTTATTCGCAACATCGTTATCGCGTACCTGACAGAAAGGGGATATCTGGTAAAGCCAAAAACACACATCAGCAAGACTGGAACGGTTGATCAAGTGGCTGGTGAACTTGACATCCACGACAACATGATAACCGCGCTTGCAGAAATCCTAGAGGAGCATGGACAGCTTGACCAGAACGAATGGGAAAAGCGCGTTCAGAAAAAACTTCATCAGAAAAAGTAACTCAACAAATTTTGCAGAAGCAATCGCGGGATATACTGGTAATATTATCGTGCATAGTATTGATGTTCCTCGGACCCATTGGAATGTTATTTGCTGTTCAAGATGCAGTTTCAGGTAGGAACAGCATAGTGCCATTCATTATGATGGCAATAGGATTAGCGGCGGGGCTGGCGTTTCTTCGCTTTGTAGAAGCCTTTGTTCCGTAAGTACTTGAGACCCGGTATGTATATGGTAAGGAAACTCGTTGCAAACGCAAGACTCGCAATACCCAAGGTAGCTTGACTCATAGACAGAGTATTCCTGCCAAGAATGAAACTATTGGTACTTTCGATACCCTCTACATGTATGAAAGGCTGACCCATTTTGATTCTATCCTCTTCGTCTGTGGGACCAGCTCCTAGGGCTATATCGAATACGCCACTAGTTGCATAGGTAAGCGTATGATTTCCGCGATACATGACATCAGTCCAAGTCGCATTATCGGAACTCTTTGTCAAGTCAAAAAAGCAAGATGGAATATGCTCGTACAAGTCTGCACCACGACGGCAAAAAGTGCCATCCATCCATAAGCGATAGAAATCAGGCAAGGGAATGTTGTTTGCATCATTGTATAGTGCATCATCAGGATCAGGTTTGATGCTGGCAAGAACAGTTATGCCACTTCCTGCGGCCAGAGTAGTGGAATTGAGATTTATCGTAAGTGACAACATCTGTGTACTATCCACTGGATTGGCTATTTCGTTAAGATGGCTTTGATAGAATTGGGGTGCTGTAGGAAGAGGATTTGTCAGGATAGTGTATCCTGTGAGAACGAAGGTGATTACTATAATGAGACCGAGGAGGGCATATGTTACTTCAACAGCCATCATTCCAAGGTCTTTCAGAGTCAGATCTTCAAGACCCAATGCCTTAAGAAAGGCCTGCCTTCGGGAATTTGGCCCATCTACCGGCTTACCCTCATTGGTGTATACTACCAACTTGCCAGCTCCAAGCTTTATGGGGTAGCTATTATCATTTGCGCTTGGAAATGAATAACGGGGAAGGTCTCACGAACGGGCCATGTACCTTAATCGAACAGTATCTTCCAAGCAAATACTTAAATGGGTTTCAGGGGGCGATACAGTCCGCTTTGTCGCAAGAACTAGTAATGGTCGAGGACCGCAAGAACTCGCTCCTTGGAAGGAGGGAGGTAAAGGCAGTCTTCAAGGGCGCGGCCGGCAAGCTGAAAAAGACCGAGGCTGCAGAGCAGCTGGCGGGCCAGCTTGGGGTCGACGCGAAAAACGTCATACCGATAAACCTGCTGTGCGAGACCGGCATGGTCGACGTGCACGCAACATTTTACATCTATGACAGCGAGGAAGAGGCAAAGAAGCAGCTTCCGCGCTACAGGCTGCTCCGCAAGATGCCAAAAGCCGACAGGAAGAAACTGCTGGACGAGGAGAAGGCAGAAAAGCTGAAGGCAAAACAGGCAGCAACAGCTGAAAAGGGAGGCAAGAAGTAATGGCAGACAAGAAGGCTCCGGCAAAAGGCGAGGTCCAGGTATACAAGTTCTATAAAGTTGAGAAGGACAAGGTCACGAGGAACAGGCGCGAGTGCCTGAAGTGCGGCAAGGGCGTGTTCATGGCCGAGCACAAGGACAGGTTCACCTGCGGCAAGTGCGGCTACACCGAGTTTGCCCGCAAAGAGCCGGCAAAGAAAGGCAAAAAGTAGTCAGGCCATCTCTTTTCTTATCGCCTGCGCGACCTGCGGCGAGAGCACGGGGTAAAAGGTCTGGATGTAGCGCCTTGACTTTGCGAGCCTTTTCACGACATCAGGATTGTCGTAGCCTTCCAGGAACTCTTTTGTTATTCTGGCTGCACCTTCCGTGTTGCCCGTGCCCTTTAGACCCCAGCACAGAAACTGCGCCACGTCCCACGCGGGGTCGCCTTTTTCAAAGACAAACTGCTCAAGGTCGGTGAACCAGAGCCCGTCTGCAGCTATGACGTTCTTGGGCTTGATGTTGCCAAAGCACGCGCCTGTCTTGTGGACCCGAGCAATCTGCCGGCCCGCCTCGCGAATTTCCGGACTGTCCGGACCTTTCAGGGCGCCCCTCATTATCTGGGCAAGGCTTGGACCCTCCACGTATCTGGTGACAAGGAGCCTTTCGTCAAGCACGACTGTCTCTATTGCAGGCGTCTTTAGCCCGAGCGCGCGCAGATGGCGCAGCGCCCTGTATTCGGTGCCGAGCCTGAGGAGCGGATCCGTCTGGAACTTTTTCAGGTAAGCAGTCCAGACTCCGAGCGCGGCCCACTTCATCCCCTTGGTTTTGGCAAGTTTCTTGACTGCCAGCTTTAGGTCGCCTAGCGCGTACAGTATCGTCCTGCTGTTCTGGTTCCCGAGCCTGCGCTTTGACACCGAATAGTCGCTGATGCCGTTCTGCCTTGCAACTTTATCAAGCCAGTCCTGCCTGCGGCTGTCCGCTATAATCAAACCCTCTGGCAGCTTCCAGTAGGCGCATGCGGGGCACGACATGAACAGTGGCAGCTCGACCGGCTGCCTCAGGTGGCGCCGTATCTTTGACTGCGCCTCGTTGACTGCGAGGTGGTACATCTTGCGGCCAGCGTACGAGTGGACGAAATAGGATTCAAACTCGTGAAGCCTCCTTGCAAGCCTGAGCGACGGCTCGCCCCTTGCAAACCGCAGGCGCTTTTCAGACACCCGGAGCATGCCGTTGTCGCTGACAAGCAGCTCAGGGTCGTGGGCCACGATGTCGGCAAGCGCGTCCCTGTAGCCCTGCATGGCAAGCTCTAGGTTCCTGCCGCCTGCGGCGTACGTCCTGTAATAGCTGTATGTCGCATTTGGGTAGAGCGACATCCTGCGCCGTATCTTTGAAAACGCGATGTATTCCAGCGGAAACGAAATGTCAGGCGCAAGGAACCCGGCGGACCTGACCAGCTCTTGCAGCTCTTCAAGCACCACCCGGCGCTTGTAGGTTTTCTCGACCTCTCGCAAAAACTCGGGATTTTCCACAGGCTCGTAGACGTGCAAGAGCCTGCCTGCCACGAACTCGCCCAGGTAAGCGCCTCTGGCGTCGCGCTCTAGCGCCTCTTTGTCGACTACAAGCGCTGAGACTTGCAAGCCGGATTCTTGCATGTAGGCGTACTTTACCTTGTACGGGTAGTTTTCAAGCACGAGTAAAAGATCGATGTCGCTGTCAGGCCTTGCATAGCCTGCGACTTTTGAGCCATAGACGCAGGCCGCTGAAATCTTGCGACCTTTAGCCGCCTTTTGCATGCAGTCTTGAAGGACCTGTCTTTCCCTGTCAGGCAGGCTAGACATAGCCGGGCTGGCCCTTTCTCTTGCGCAGCTTTACGCTCTCGTACTGCGCTATCTTGTCCTTTACCACCTGCTCGACCTGCAGGCGGGCCATTGCCTCGACGGGTATCTTGATGACGTTAGAGTCTATGGGGACCTTTGTCATGGGGAGCCCCTTGTCCATCCACAGCTTTATCGCCTTGTCCTCCAGTTTTAAATCACGGAATCCCTCTGGGAAGCGGCTCGTGATGTGTCGAATAAGCGTCTGGTCGGATTTGAAGACTGCCCGCTCTTCGAGAAGCCTGCCGGCGTCCGCGTAGGTGCCCTCAAAAAGCGTGCCTGACAGTTCATCAGATACGACGTTCATCTTGACTATCCTGCTCACAAGTTCCAGGTAGTGCATGAACTCGTGCGCCAGGATCGCATGTATGGTTCCCTTCAGCCCGAACGCGACTAGCGGCGCCGTTAATTGAACAACAACACGGAGCAAGTTGTCGTCGCCCACCACCGGGATGGTGCGGGCAAAGAATATTCCAAACTGCGTAAACTCTACTGCAGACGTGGAGACGACCATCGAGGGCTCGACGTAGTAGTACGGGTAGCTCAGGCCCGACGCCTGCTCGACCCGGCTTATTCCCTCGGTGACGAGCGGGAACCTTTCTGCAACAAGGTCGTGCATCTTTTGAGGTATCTGCCCTGCGGCTAGCGCATCGTGGACCTTGTAGAGCGGGTCAAAGCTCATCCAGCATCGAAAAGGTAGTGTGGGCAAAAAACATTACTGAAATTGTACAGATAAAATGTCAAAGGTCGCGCACTCGCACTTTGCGCCGAGCAGGCCGGACACGTTTGGCTCCATGTACTCGACGCCTCCAACAAACTGCTTTATCGGCAAACCCCCGTCGGCTTTTATTGTCAGCTCGAATTCCCTGTCGCCGGTCTTTTTTGCCTGCGCAGAGTAGACCTTCTTTGAAGCGACCTTTGCCCTGCTTTCAAATTTCACCTCTGCTCCTGCAAGCGACTTTAGCTTGGAAATGTCCTCGCCCGTTACAGGGCGCTCACAGGTGCACGCAATTTTCGTCCTGACTGTAAAGCGCGCCTGCGTGTCAGGCACGTCGTCAAGGACGCCTGTTATCGTGGCAGTAATGCCGGCCTCTGAAAACCGCCTCTTTTTGGGCTTTCTCACGTGCGGGTCTGACACCTTGACGTAGAAAGGCCTGCCCTTTCCAAGCACGAGGCTGCTCTGGTCCTCGCTTCCAACCCACGAAAAGCGCGGGGCCTGGCCGCCTGTTGCCTTGGCGATGTGCCTTGCCAGGATGGCCTCGACGCTTCCGTCGCCGTAAAACCCGGTGTTGTCGCACAGGTTGCAGCCCTTGCCCTGACACATCGGGCAGCGTTCCTGCTTTTGCGGCAAGCCCCTTGCCTTTTTCGTGTACCGCCCTTCAAGCGCGATGGGCCTTGCATGCGCTGTAGCCTCGGCGTTGCCGTCCTTGTCTATCATCACGTTCACGGCCAAGTCTGGCCTTGAAAAATCGACGCGCCTGCCAGTCATCCTGGCAAGCCTCTGCCCGAGCTCCCGTGTTAGCTGGCCCTTGACGCTCTCTTTTCCGCGAATCTTGAGCCGCGCCCTCAGCGAGTCTTCCCGCTCAAAGAACTGCGTGGCAAGGGTCGCGCCCACAAGGAATGTGTCGAATTGGTATTGCTCTGCAGCTGCAAGCGCCTTTTCCGCTATCGGGTCAAGGTTGTCAAACAGCCCGCGGCAGATGTGGCATTTTTCCACATGTTTCTTGCTTGCCTGGCCCGTCTGCCTTGCAAGGCAGTACCTGCACAGCCCGTATTCTTTCAGCTGGACAAGGGCGCTTTTGCGAGAATCAACCAAGTCCGAACCTCCTCATGAGGCCCTGCATCTGCCGGCCCTTTGACTGCTTCATCATGGCCTTGGAGTTGTTGTACTGCTGTATCATGTGCTTTATCTCGCTCTCTGGCATGCCAGAGCCCCGCGCTATGCGCTTGCGCCTTGACTCGTTTACAAGGTCCGGGTCCTTCTTTTCGTCAGCCGTCATGGACTGGATGATAAAGCGCCACTTTTCCATGCGCTCCTGCATGGCGTCCAGCTGGTCCTCCTTTACCATGCCGGAAAGCCCTGGCATGTTCTCTATGACGTTTCGGAAGCCCATCTTGCCCACCTGTTCCATCTGGGCGTAGAAATCTTCGATTGTCATCTTGCCTGACAATACGCGCTTTGCCTGGTTCTCGTCAGCCTGCATCTCGAGACCCTTTGCCATCTCCAAAAGCGCCTTGATGTCGCCCATGCCAAGCAGCCGGCCAACAAAGCGCGTCGGCGAGAACTGCTCCAGGTCGTCGATGCGCTCGCCGGTCCCGATGAACATCACCTTGGCGCCGGTAGCTGCAGACGCCGCAAGCGCGCCGCCTCCCTTTGCGGTGCCGTCAAGCTTTGTGACTATTATGCCGCCAAGCGGCGCTGTCTTGTGGAACGCCTCGGCCTGGCTGTACGCCTGCTGGCCGATGGTGCCGTCCAGGACGAGCAGCGCAAGGTCTGGCGTCGACACCTTGTGCATCTCGGCCATTTCCTGCAGGAGGCCCGCCTCTTCCTTGTGCCTGCCGGCAGTGTCTATGATTATCACGTCAAGATTCTGGGGCTTGAAATGCTCGAGGCCGTGCCTTGCTATGCCGACCGCGTCCTTGCTTTCCTCTTCGCCGTAGACTTCGACGTTTATCTTGGCGCAGTTCATTTTCAGCTGCGTCAGCGCGCCGGGGCGCCAGGTGTCAGTGCCAATGACTCCGACCCTGTAGCCGTGCTTTGTGAGCCACCTTGCAAGCTTGGCAGTGACGGTGGTCTTCCCGGAGCCCTGGATGCCGAGAAGTAGCACGATGTTCTGTTTGCCGGGCTTGAAAAATGCTGTCACGCCGGGGTCGTCGTCTATGCCCTTTTTGTCTACGGTAGTTATCACCTCGCCAGAATAGCCAAGCATCCTTGCCAGCTCTCCGTACAGGATGGTGACGATGTGATCCTTTCGCGAGAGGCCTTTTGGCGGCTGCTCGTTCATTGCGCGCTGCTTCAGGTTGTCGGTAATCGTCTTGACAAGCGCTGCCTTTACGTCTGACAGCAAGAGCGAGCGCTGGATGTCCTTGCACAATGAATCAATGAGCTCCTCGTTGATGTCCGAGGCGCCCACTATTTTTTTGAGCGCGCTACGCAGGCCGTCACGGAGGTTGTCAAACATCCCGGTGTACTAGCTCCGCATCCAGTATTTCAAATATTCCCCGCTGGCCGTCCCAGTGCGTCCTTGCCTTTCTCACGCTCAGCCTCTTTGAGTAGAGGGGGCAATCCAAAACGAGTGTCTCTGCCTCGCCCCCTTCAAACGCGAGGTTGAACCCGTGCTTTCTTGAAAGCGCTGAAAGGCGCGCAAGCGACTCCCTGTCTATCATCCTGCCGAGCCACTCTTTTTCAAGCCCCATCGCGGAAATGCCCACTATCATTACCGAAAAATTGCTGTCCAAAAGCTCGCGCATGTACTTTTCTTGGTCAACGCCCCACAGCGGCGCAAAGACTTTCAAGTTGTGCTTTTTGCACACCGCTTCAAAGGCCTGCTTTTGAAAGTTGCTTGCAATGCCACCGTGGACAATGCCCTCTATCCTGTAGCGCTTCTTTGCCTCTGACACTGCCAGGTCGAGCGCCTCTGCCTCCTCTTCTTTACTCCTGCCCGGGGCAGGCACGCTTACAAGCGGCGTCTGCATTGCCTCGGCAAGGTATTCCGTCATGGCGCTGTTGGGGTAATGGAAGAGCAGGCTGTCGTCTGCTCCGGGCCACATCGATATCAGGCACTCTATCCTGTGGCCGGCCTTTTTTGCCAGGTAGATGGCGTAGGTGCTGTCCTTGCCGCCAGAAAAGAGCGCCCCCAGTCTCACAGGCTAGCGACGGCGCCGGCAAATATCAACCGTCCGCAATTGTTTATATCTGAAAGGGTGGCAAGCGCACATGTTTTGGGCGCTCTGCTTGAGGCACGGGGGCTGGTCAAGTACTTTGCGGTGAAAAAGGGCATCAGGCAGATGTTCCAGAAGGGCCAGCAGTTTGTCAAGGCAGTAGACGGCGTCAGCTTCTCCCTCGAGCGCGCAAAGGTGCTTGTGCTGGCCGGCGAGTCCGGCTCGGGCAAGACCACAGTTGCAAGGCTGGTGCTCAGAGCCGAAGACCCTGACGAGGGCTCGATAATATTTGACGGCGAGGACATCACGCGCTATACAGGCAGCCAGCTGAAAAAGTTCCGCACGCAGGTTCACATGGTCTACCAGGACCCCTACGCATCTTTGAACCCGCGTATGAAGATCCGCGACATTGTCATGGAGCCTCTTTCAATCCACGACAGAACAAGCTCGCGCGAGCAAAAAGAGGAGAAGGTGCTAAAGGCGCTTGAAGAAGTCCGGCTCCCTTCCGACATTGCCATGCGGCTTCCGCACATGCTCTCCGGCGGCCAGCGCCAGAGGGTTGCGCTTGCAAGGGCGCTTGTGATGAGGCCGGCGCTCATCGTCGCCGACGAGCCGGTATCGATGCTCGACGTGTCGGTGAGGGGCGAGATACTGGGGCTGATGCACGAGCTGCGCCAAAAGTTCGGCATCGCCTACATCTACATCACCCACGACCTTTCCACTGCACGGTACGTGGGCGACGACCTTGCCGTCATGAACGCCGGCAGGATAGTCGAGATGGGCCCCATAGACCGCGTGCTCTCGTCGCCTGCCCACCCCTACACGCAGGCGCTTATATCGGCGATCCCCGATCCAGACTCCCGTCTAAAGAGTGCTTGAAAAATATATTAGTGAACCCCGCATGCAAGAGGTAATGCGAAAGGCGGCTGCGCTCTCGATTGCAGTGGCTGTATTGCTTGTTTCAGGTTTTGCCCCGGCGTTTGCGCAGCCCGCAAAGGGACCTTACGTCGACCAGGTGCGCTTTATCCACTACGAAGATGAAAATGTAGCATTGGAGCAGGTCAGGTCTGGCGGCCTTGACGCCTACTACTTCAAGATACCACTCGAAGCGGCTGCCGACGCCAAGGACGACCCGAGGATAAAGATCTATGACAGGCTTTCCGGCTCTAACGTGATGATGCTCAATCCCGCCCCGTACAAGGACGACAGGCTCAACCCGTTCCAGTTCAGGGACGTCAGGTATGCAATGAACTACCTGATAGACCGCGACCTTGTGGTAAACGAGTTCCACAAGGGCTACGGCAGCCCGCTGGTGGAGCCGTTTGGCATCTACTCGCCAGAGTACCTCAACATCATCGAGACAGTCGAGTCGATGGGGCTGCGCTACAACCCGCAGCTGGCAGACAGCATGATAACAAAGGCGCTCACGCAGGCCGGCGCGGCCAAAGAAGACGGCAGGTGGATGTACGGCGGCAAGCAGGTAGAGGTGAAGGTGCTGATAAGGTCCGACGACACGGTTCGCAGGCTGATAGGCGACGACTTTGCGGCAAAACTCGAGAGCGTCGGGTTTTCTGTCCAGAAGGACTATGGCGACCTGAGCAAGGCAAACACGGTAGTTTATGGCACGGACCCGCAGGACCACCAGTGGGACGCCTACACCGAAGGCTTTGCAGGCACGTCCGTGTTTGTGAAATACAACCCGGTGATACCGGCGCAGATGTACGCGCCGTGGTACGGCAGGATGCCGGGCTTCCAGAACCCGAGCTTTTGGCAGTACGAGAACGCGACGCTTGACGAGGTGACTCAGCGCATATTCTTTGCAGACTTTAAATCCGAGGAGGAGCGCAACGAGCTAGTCAACGAGGCAGTCACCATGGGCATGCAGGAGGCTGTCAGGGTGTTTGTCAACCAAAAGACCGACCCGCACGTGGCAAAGGCCGACCTGCAAGGGTTGGTCAACGACTTTGGCGCAGGGATTACGAGCAAGTACTCGCTCATAAACGCAAGGCCAGCGCAGGGGAGCTCGCTTGACGTGGGCGTCAAGCAGATCCACCAGGGGCCCTGGAACAGCGTCGGCGGGCTGTCTGACATTTACAGCCGCGACATTTACTTCCTAGTGATTGACAGCGGCACATTCCGCGACCCGTACACGGGCGAGATAGTGCCCATAAGGACGGACTGGACTGACATCAAGACTGAAGGCCCCGACGGCAAGCTTGCGGTGCCTGAGGAGGCCGTGACGTGGGACCCTGCAACCCAGGAGTGGGCCAACCCGGCTGGCGAGGCGACCAGCGCCGTCACGTTTGACCTCGTGTTTTCCAACTGGCACAACGGCCAGCCCATGAGTGCGGCCGACGTCATGTACGCCCAGTATTTCACGTTTGAGTGGGGCACGGACCTCGGGCCCGGCGACATGACAGTCGACCCCGAGTTCACGTCGCTTGCAGGGCCAGCGCTTGAGCGCATAAAGGGCCTCAGGTTCATCGACAGCGACACCGCGGTCTCGTACGTTGACTTTTGGCATTATGACCCAAGCGAGATAGCCGACTTTGCTACCGCGTGGGCTACAGAGCCGTGGGAGATAACGGCGGCGACTGAAAGGCTTGTGACGTCGGGCAAGATAGCGTACTCGAGGGCGGAGGCCACAGTCAAGAACGTGGACTGGCTGGACATGGTAGTACCTGACCACGCCAAGCTTATACGCGACGAGCTTGTAAAAATGAGAAACGAGAGGTTCGTCCCCGCGCCGCTGCAAGGGATGGTGAGCGAGAGCGAGGCCATTTCGCGCTACAATGCAAGCATCGACTGGATTGACGAGCACGACCACGCAGTCATCGGCAACGGCGCGTTCTACTTTGACAGCTACAACGTGGCAGGCAGGACCATAACTGTAAAGGCGTTCCGCGACCCGACGTACCCGTTTGAGGTGGGCCACTGGTCAGGCTACGAAACCCCGCGGCTTGCCAAGATAGCAAGCTCCAACATTGCAAGGACCATAACTATAGGCCAGCCGGCGCAGGCCACTCTTAACATAGAGGTGGGTGGCGAGCCTAGCAGCGAGGCCCAGGTGGACTATTTCATTTCAAACAAGGACGGCAGGGTAGTCGTCAGGGGCAGCGCGCAGGCGACTGACACCGGCAGGTTTGTCATAGACATACCGGCAGAAGAGACATCGAAACTGTCTGCAGGCCCCAACCAGCTAAAGATATTTGCAAACAGTGACTTTGCGTTCAGCCCCGACATCTCGACTACAACCATCCTCGCATCCTCTACGGGCTCGACCGGCGGGCAGACCGGAGGCAACCAGACAGGCGGCACCACGCCTGAAACGGCGCCGTCAGGATGCCTGATAGCGACCGCGGCGTTCGGGTCGGAGCTGACTCCTCAGGTGCAGTATTTGCGCAGCTTCAGGCAGGACTATATCCTCTCGACTGCGTCGGGCTCGGCCTTCATGAATGCGTTCAATGCAGTCTATTACTCGTTCAGCCCGCAGGTTGCAGACTATGAAAGAGATCAGCCATGGCTTCAGGCCACGGTAAAGGCTGCAATCTACCCGCTCTTTGGCATCCTTGGGGCGGCTGAAAGGGTCCATGCGATTGCTGCCGGCGGGGAGGCAGGCGCGGTGGCGGCCGGCGCGGTGGCAAGCTCGCTCATCGGCGCGGTATACCTCTGGCCCGCAGGCCTTGCAAGGCCCGTGCAAAAACGTTCGTCGCTTGCGATAAAGATGGCCCTTGCGGTGCTTGCAGCGTCTGCAATCGCGATAGCAATTGGTATTGCCACCGCAAACACGCCGGCGCTTGTTGCAGGCACCTCGCTGTTCGTGCTCTCTGCGGCAGGCGCCTCGGCCATGGCCGCAGGCAGGCTTGTCGGCAGGGCAATCGGGCGCAAAGTCAGATAATATTAAAAGAAAGCCAGCCCCTCTGGTCTAGCGAGTTGGGTGGATTCTACCGCTTTGTGCTGGTCCGCTCCATAAACACGCTGGTCGTGCTCTTTGCGACGCTCGTGCTTACAATAGCGCTCCTCGGCCCAACGATGGACAGGATACTGCTTGACGGGATAAAATTCTACGTCGTAGAGGAGATAAACCTGCGCGAGTTGAAATTTGACAACGCGCAGGAGCGCCAGCAGTTCATCGATGAGCGGGTGGAGCAGCAGGTCAAGACCATAGGGCTTGACGAGCCGTGGTACTCGCCCAAGCGCTTCTTCAACACTGTGCTCAGGGTGATGGTGCTTGACCTTGGCAAGTCCAACTTTCTGACAAGCGAGAGCGGCTCGTCAAACGTCCGGGACATAATCCTGGAAAAGGTGCCCAAGACGGTGCTTCTGTTCACCACGTCGACTCTTGTGGTGACCGTCATCGGCCTGTACCTGGGGGCTTTTGTCGCAAACAAGGCCGGTTCTGTGTGGGACAGGCTCAACTCTGCCTTTGCCGTGTTCTCGGGCTCTTTTCCCACCTGGTGGGTCGGCATGCTCATGATCTTTGCGTTTGCGTTTGCCTACCACATCTTTCCGGCCCGCGCGACACCGCTGACGCCGCCCGACGACCCGGCTTATGCGCTCGACCTGCTGTACCACATGCTGCTTCCACTCATCACGATAGTCCTGGTCGGGTTTGGTGCATGGGCCTACATCGTGAGGTATTTCGTCGTCGGGATTCTGGGCGAGGACTATATCGCGGCCAAAAGGGCGGCCGGAATTCCTGAAAGAAGAATAGTCTACTCGCACGCGCTCAAAAACGCCGCGCCGCCCATAGTGACGGTGGTCGCGCTCAGCCTTGCTGGCTCGTTTGGCGGCGCAATCACAGTCGAGGCCGTGTTTGACTGGCCCGGCATGGGTCAGCTGTACTACCACGCAATCGGCATGTTTGACATACCGGTCATCATCGGGCTCACCTACGTTTCCACGGTCATCTTTGTAATCACCGTGTTTTTGACTGACATCATCTACGCCTACTTTGACCCGAGGGTGAAGGTGGCCTGAGCGCGAGTTCGACAGTCCTCTCAAGGTCCGAGATAGTCCGCGAGTTTAGGCGCTCAAAAAGTGGCCTTGCCGGCGTAGCGATACTGCTTGGGCTCATCGTCATGACTATCTACTCTGTGGTCGCAATACCGCTTGAATCGTACAGGCAGTGGAACAACCCCAACTTTTGGATAGACCTGCCCAAGTCGGCGGCGCCGGCTTGGACCAACGCCTTTGGCGCAAGGGCGCCCGAGCACATCGTCATGCACTCGCCGAGCGCGCAGGTGGCAGAGTCAGGTGACGGCGGAGTAAGGACGGTGACTCATTCCTATACGGTGCGGTTCAACTACGACCAGTACCCCGCAGATTTCATGCTGCTATACTCTGCGCGCTATGGCTCGACGCAGCCTGCCCTGCAGGTCGACGTGGTCAGGCCCGACGGCAAGGAGTTCAGGGTGTACTTTGCGTCGCTCCCGCCGTCGCAGGGAGGGCAGAACGTCTTCTCGTCTCGCGTGTTTTCGACAGACAGGGCTATTGCCGAGTCGCTCCGGGGAGACACCGGCGCGTTTTCGTACCCCCAGGACCCTGCAAGGCCGCATGTGATGATCTTTTCAGACGCTACCCAGAGCAAGGTGCTCAAAGGCACGTACGTGTTCAGGGAGACGTTCTACCTTTTCGACCCTGCCGACTCTGTGGAGGATTCCGGCGTAATCCTCGGCGGCAAGGTGTACGGTGTTATGGGCACGGACGAGCTCAGGCGCGACCTTGCAACAGGCATACTGTGGGCGGCGCCGGTCGCGCTTTTCATCGGGCTGACAGTGTCAATCGTGTCCATACTGATAGGCCTTGTCTATGGAGTAGTGGCCGGCTACAAGGGCCGCAGGACCGACGAGGGGCTCATGAGGATAAACGACATTTTCTACTCGCTCCCGACGCTCCCGCTGCTTGTCATTCTCTCAGTCACAGTCGGAAGGAGCATCTTTCTCATCACAGGGTTTTTGGTGATATTCGGCTGGGTGGGCATGGCAAAGATAAGCAGGAGCCTTGCGCTCCAGATAAAGAACCTGCAGTACGTCGAGGCCGCAAAGCTGATGGGCCAGTCAGACGTGCGGATAATATTCAGGCACATAATCCCGCAACTGCTGCCGCTGACTTTTGCAAGCATCGCCATTGCTGTTCCGTCCGCAATCCTTGGAGAAGCCGCGCTGTCTTTCCTTGGCCTTGGCGACCCGTCGATTCCGACCTGGGGCCAGATACTGCACGACGCAAATTCCGCCGGCGCGGCCGTCCGGGGGCTGTGGTGGTGGATTGTCCCGCCGGGCCTTATGATAGCCATAACGGGCCTTGCGTTTGCGCTTGTCGGCAACGCGCTTGATGCAATTGTCAACCCGCGGTCAAAGAAGGTGTAGCGGATGCCTCAGGACTCATAATCCTCGTCACAAATCAGACGGCTCTTCCTTCACGTCATCAGCATCCGCTGGCGATAATCAATTTGCAAGGGTATTGAACGTAGCGCGCTAGCCCTTGACGCGGACTATTTTTACCCTGTCAAGCACCTTCCAGTACTCGACTTCCTGGCCCTGGACGTTGTCCTGCAGCTTTTCTCGGATCTCGTCCTCTACAGACGACGTCTCGAATGTCTCAAAGGTCTCGAGGTCCATTATCTGCAGCGTGTCGCCCTGCTTTGAGATTATCTGGCCGTTGCGCTTGTCAATGAGCGGGACCTCGACCCTCGTGGTGACAGGCCCTACGAACGGGTGGGTGCTGCCGTCAAAGACGCCGACGGCGTTGATCCTGGCCTTTGCAGAGCCGTGCTTGCCCGGCTTGCTGTGGTCGTACGAGACTATCCTGCAC
>NZ_JACAEH010000030.1 GCF_013388945.1 Nitrososphaera sp.
AGGCCATCCCACTTGATGAATATCTCGCAGATCTGGCACCTCTTCTGGCCGCTAGCGTACCTGCCTGAGCCGACCGGCTTTTGGGCCTTGTGGCGTATGCATATACCTTTGCAAGTCATTTTCTCTTTTCACCGGGTAACTACTATCGCAGAACGGTCGACAACCGCCGTAGCTTTAGTTCCTTCCCGTATTATCCACTACACATAATATCTATATAAGATTTTTAGAAATATTCTATCATTAAAAGGGATTAATACCCAAAATTTGTATAATCCAATCCAGAGCGATATTGCAAATGTTCTAAATAAAATATGGGAAAATCATAGTTATCGATGCAATATTTTACACACTGATAGATATATTTTAGTGTAATATCTGCATTTGTCGAGCCTCTCGTATGTAAAATAACTAAAAACCACAGAAAATAAGCAAATTCTAAACGCTCTATTTAATTGTTTGCACCGGGCATGCCAGGCCGCATGGGCGAGCGACAAGCTAGAGCCAGTGCTGCATCCTCAGGAAGTCTTCGACCGGCTCTTTTTTGAGCAGTTTTATCAGCGCAAGAGCCTGCGGAACCGACAGCATCGGCTTTGAAAAGTGGTTGTCAGTGGCAATCCTGGGGCAGGCCACCTGAACAAACGCGTCTATGTTCTTGAAAATCTGCATCCTGTCGTCTGTTATCTCTGTAAGAGCTATCAGCTGCACCTTCTTGCCCAGTCTTTCGAATTCCTTTTTCAGCTCAAGCGCCCTGACGTGCGCAAACTGGCCCTCCTTCAGACCTATGACAAGGCCGATGGTGTTTGCGTCTGCCGCCTTGTATATCGCAAGTATCGCCCGCTTTTGCAACCCCTGCGCAAACTCGTTTACCTGCGTGTATTCTTCAAAGTACGGGTCTAGCATGAATGTGGGCTTTTCAGTAGACATTGCCACGCTTGCCGCGTGGAACTGGCTCTGGCCCAAAAAGACGTAGGCGTCGACCTGCTTTTGCACGTTCCATGCGGGGTAGAACTCGCATCCAAACACCTGCGCGTCTTTCAGCTGACCCTTGCCCTTGCCTATTATCACCCTGTAGCCCATGTCTTCAAAGATCCTCTTTGCGCCCTCCACCTGCTCCAGGTGCTGGCTGTCAGTCAAAAGCGAAATGGCGCTGAACTTGCCTTTCATGTCTTCTGCAAACTTGTACGCGACCTTGTCAAAGCTGACGTCGTCGTACGCGTTTATCATCACAACCTTGTCGCCAAAAGTCTCCATCGCAACAGTGTGGCCCACGCTGAACAGGATGTCGGCGCCAAGCATGTCTGCCGCGTGCGTGTTCAGGTCGCACGAGCCCCAGCACGTGTCGCCAATCACATAGGCTTCTATCCCAAATCGCTCGGAGATGTGGTCTGCCGCGTCCTGCAATTTCGGTATCAGCGCCTCGGCGCCGTTCAGTGCAACGGAATGCGGCTTGCGCTCCTCTATTACCTCAAAAATGCGCCTCTCGTCTATCCTTATCATCTTCTCACCAGCGGGGTCACCCTTATCGCAAACTTGGGGCAGACCGCCTCGCACCCAAAGCAGTATATGCAGTCGCGCTCAAGCGCGGGCAGGGCCTTTCTGTCCGCGCCCTCGCCCTGCCATTCAAACACGTTGACAGGGCAGACGTCGATGCACGCCCCGTCGCCGACGCACAGGTCAAAATCAACCGCAACGTCCGTGCCGTATATGCCAAGCCTGCTCGAATCGTTTTTCCAGACCTTCAGGTTGCCGTATGCTTCCGCGCGCCTGTGCAGCTGAAAGTCCGGGTCTATGGGCAATGTGAGAAAAACTGCCCAGATTCAATTTAAATCATGCTTTTCAGTATCCGTACTTTTTCGGGTTTGAGTCAAACTGGGTCTTGCACGCAGCGGAGCACAGGTACACCTTCTTGCCGCCTGCCTCTGAGACGTGCTTGGCTGTCTTCTCGTCGACCATCATCTTGCAAACTGGATCTTTGAACATGCCCTCTATCTGGCGTGTATGCTAGATAAATAATGCACTTTACAAATGTAAAGCCGCACGTTCTTTTACCGGGCCTGCGCAAAACCGGCGTGGCCCTGCAGAAGGCGCTCTTCAAAGTCGTGGGGATGTACTGCACCACCTGCAAGCCCATAGTGGAAAAGCAGCTGAAGGGCAAGGACGCCGTGAAAAAGATAGACATCGACTTTATGACAGACAGCGTCATCGTGGAATACGACGCGTCAGCGATAAGCCGGGAGGAAATAAAGGAGATGCTTGAAAACTCGGGCTACAAGTTTGTCCGCGTCTCTATGTGAGCGGGCCTGTATCTTCCAAGCAGGAGCGAGTTGCTCACAACAGAGACTGAGCTGAGGGCCATCGCGCCTGCCGCCAGGAACGGCAGCCACGAGTACATCTCTGCGCCGAACACCGGGACAAGCGCGCCTGCGGCTATCGGTATCAGGCCGGTGTTGTAGGCAAACGCCCAGAACAGGTTCTGCTTTATCTTGGCAACGGTTTTCCTGCCAAGCTCCAGCGCAGTCACGACGTCGCGCAGGTCATTTTTTATCAGTATTATGCCGCCTGTTTCTTTTGCCACGTCGGTCCCCGAGCCGATTGCGATGCCAAGGTCCGCCCTTGCAAGCGCCGGCGCGTCGTTTATGCCGTCGCCCACCATCGCGACGGCCCTGCCTTCAGACTTTAGCTTCGCTATCACTTCCTCTTTCTGCTGCGGGAGCACCTGCGCTATCACCCTGTCGATGCCGACCTTTGCAGCTATCGCCTTTGCGGTCCTCTCGTTGTCGCCTGTGAGCATCACCACTTCCATGCCCATCGCCTTGAGCGAGTCTATAGCCTGCCTCGCGCTGTCCTTCAGAGTGTCTGCAAGCGCGATAATCCCTGCAAGCCTGCCGTCTATTGCCACGAGAGTCGCGGTCTTGCCGTCAGCCTCTAGCCTAGCCATCTGCGCATTGACCTCGTCGCCGACTGCGATGCCGCTGTCGGCCATCATCTTCCTGTTGCCTATCATTATCCTGTGGGCAGAGTAGACAGCCACAAGGCCGTGGCCTGCCACCGCTTCAAACGAGTCCGGGCCTGCCACGGGAATGCCAGTCTCTTTGGCCTTTCTGACGACAGCCTGCCCGAGCGGGTGCTCCGAGCCTGACTCGGCTATCGCCGCAAGCCGCAGGACCTCCTGCTCGCCTGCGTCTGACAGCACAATGATGTCAGTCACCTCCGGCTGGCCCTTTGTAAGCGTCCCTGTCTTGTCAAACACCACAGTCCTGACTTTCCTTGCAATTTCCAGGTACTCGCCTCCCTTGAACAGCACGCCGTTTTCCGCTCCCTTGCCGGTCCCCATCATGAGGGCTGCAGGAGTCGCTATGCCAAGCGCGCACGGGCACGCTATGATTATGACAGACACAAACGCCAGGAGCGAAAAAGTGAGCCCGATGCCTCCTGCATAGTACCATGCAAGGCCTGAAGCAACCGCTATGATGACTACTGCAGGGACAAAGTATTTCGCGACCTGGTCTGCCATCCGCTGCATCGGAGCCTTGCCCGTCCTGGCTTCCTGAACAAGGGCGATTATCTGCGACAGCACCGAGTCCTGGCCCACCTTTGTCGCCCTCACCTTCAGCAGGCCGCTCTTGTTTATCGTCGCCCCGATGACCTCGCTACCCGGAACTTTGTCGACGGGTATGCTCTCGCCTGTTATTGCTGATTCATCAACCGACGACGAGCCGTCGACCACATCCGCGTCTACAGGTATCCTCTCGCCGGGCCTGATAAGGAGCAGGTCGCCTTCTGCAACCTCTTCCACAGGGACTTCGACTTCCTGCCCGTCCTTTAGCACCCTTGCCTTTCTTGGCTGGAGGTCGAGGAGCTTGCGAACAGCCGACGACGCCTTTTCCTTTGTCCTCTGCTCGAGAAGCCTGCCAAGCAGTATCAGCGTGACGATTATGGCCGCAGTCTCAAAGTAGACCTGCTCGAACGGAAAGAACGACGGGACTGCCGTCACCACTGCGCTGTAAAGAAAAGCGGCAGTCGTGCCCACGGCAATGAGCGTGTCCATGTTTGACGCCCTCGCCCTGATTGCGTCCCAGGTTCCCTTGTAAAAGCGCCAGCCCGCCCAGAACTGCACCGGCGTGGCAAGTGCAAGCAGCACAAAGTTGTTTATCTCTGAAGGCAAAAACGCAAGATATGTGAGAAGCGTGATGGGTATGGTGAGGCCTATGCTTGCAACAGTCACTGCCTTTAGCTTTTTCAGCTCCACCTCGGGGGCGGTGAACTCGTGGAGGCACTGGGTGGTGCAGAAAAAGTACTCCTTGCCGTCGACGGTGTGACGGATCGAGTCCTCCTTTTCTTCAACAAACATGCCGCAGACCGGGTCCTTTGCCACGGATAACCTGACGAACGGACCGTATATAACATCAGGGCTTTACAATTGTAAAAACGCTGTGCACTGCGCCGCAGTGTATACCTGCTCCCTATATTTCCGGACGTGCAAGTTGCGCATGACCATAGTTGGAAAGCGTATCTAAAAGCGGAAGGGACGTGAGTGCTGCCACCATACTCTCGGTGATAGGCGGGGCCCTGATGATAGCCGGCGGGCTTGGAGGCCTCTACATGTACAGCGCCTGGAACCAGTTTGGGATGCCCGGATGGGGTTCCATGATGGGCGGGTGGGGCATGCCTGCAGGCGCATTTCTCGGGGTAATGGCCGGGACTTCAATCATATCGCTTGCGGCAGGCGGCGTGGTGGTGGCCGGGAGCTACTTTATCCACACCAAACCGGAAAGCAGCAGGGAATGGGGTGTCGGGATACTGGTTGCGTCGATTGCAGGGCTGTTTGGCATGGGCGGGTTTCTGATAGGGCCCATACTTGGAATAATTGGCGGCATACTTGCACTGACGAAAAAGTGACCTGCCTTGAAAGCCCTGGTACTTTTTGATTCTCTCTTTGGAAACACGCAGAAAATAGCAAACTGCATCGCAGAGGGCCTGCGGGAAGCCGGGGTCGAGACAGACTGCGTCAGCATCAAAGAAGCCCGGATGGGCGAGGTTTACAAATACGATCTTTTGGCAGTTGGAGCGCCCACGCAAATGTTTACGGCGTCAAAGCCCATGAAGGAATTTCTTGACAGGCTGAAAACTGTCGATCTGCATGGGAAGGCCGGCTTTGCCTTTGACACAAAGCTGGAATCGCGCTTTTCAGGCAGCGCGGCAAAGTTTATCGAAAAGAAACTGGGCGATCTCGGGCTTGACATCATAAAAGTGCGCGCGTCGGCCATAGTGGTAGGGCGCAAGGAAAAGGGATCCAAGGCCGGGGACGCCGTGCTCAAAGAAGGGATGGAAGCCCTTTTCAGGGAAGCCGGCAGGGATCTCGGCAGATTCCTGCAGGCAAGAAGGCAAAAAGTAGGCATCGCATGACACGGCTTTCAAACCACCTGGACTAGAAGTGGAGGCAGCCTGCCGGTACCACCGTTGGCAAAAGGCCCCATTTCAAGCCCTGCAAGATCCACCACGTAGACGTGCTAGCATGGCTACGCCGCCTTAGGGTTGCTCCCTCCCGGACCTCACCCATTTCGACGATTCACGGTCGACGCCACGCCTTCGCGTAGATCGCCGCTCATAACCATCCGACACGGCGTGATTTCATCTCAGCCTGGCAAGCGGGTACCTCCTCCCAGCGGATTTACCCGGCAGTTACTGGCCCTGACATGAAGCCGATTTCCAGTGTGGGGCACGGCTAGCACCCCGGCCCTACCTGCCTCCGCCAGAGATAGCAAAAAGTCTCTATATTACGCTAGCGGTGGAGTGCACTGCATTGCACTAAAGTCCTGCCTCTTAAATCGCATTGCGGCCTTTGCAGGTGCATGGCAAGCAAGTACGCCTGGTATGCAATAGCAGGGGGACTGTTTGCGGCCGGCATTGCAATAGGCTATGCCGTCTTTGCAAGCACATACGCCCCCGGCTTTATGTTCAACCAGCAGATGATGAACCCGCAGATGGCCGGCCAGTGGACCCAGGGCATGATGGGCAACCCGGACACGAGGCAGCAGATGCGCGCCCAGATACAGCAGGACGGCCAGTTCATGTACGAGATGATGGACGACCCCGAGTTCCAGGAGCTCATGCTTGAGCGCATGCAGCAGAGTCCGCAGTTTGGCCGCGGATTCATGGGCGGCATGACAACCGACCCTGAACTGCGCCAGCAGATGTTTGAAACGATGATGCAGGACCCGCAGGCGATGCAGCAGTGGATGGGCGACGAAAGGTTCCAGCAGGAATGGTATCCATACATGATGCAGAACTGGATGATGGGGCCGGGCATGGGATCCGGCATGATGGGAGGGCCGATGCTCCGCTACGGCACAGACACAAGCTCCGTGACAGAGGTCAGGACAGACAGGGTCGAGATACCTCAAAACGCGTGGAGCCCAAGGAGCACAGCCCCGTACCAGCCGCTGCGGATAGAGGTTGCACCGGGGACGACGGTGACCTGGACAAACAACGACAGCGTGGTGCACACGGTGACTGACGTGGACAACGGCTTTGACTCGGAGCTGATAAACCCGGGCAAGAGCTGGTCATACACTTTCGAGTCGGAAGGCGAGTACAACTATTACTGCACAATCCACCCGTGGATGAGGGGGACAGTCGAGGTAGAATCAGCCTGATCTGTTCAGGCTGAGCGCGGCTACCGTCTTGCAGACAGAGCACACGTCGCCGGTAGAGTCCCGGCCGCACACCGAGCACTTTTTGTCTCCCCGGGGCTCTAGCGTCATCTTCATCCTTTCTGACACCTTGAGCATCGAGGCGTACGCGTTGTTCTTTATCCCCGGGTGCTCCTTTTCTAGCCCGTTGAAGAACTCGCGAAGGTCCGTGCGTATGCTCTCGTTCATGTAGGGGCACTCCTCTGACTGGAACGGGATTTCGCGCTGGAGCGCGTAGAAAACTATCTCGTGTTCGCTTATCTCGACAAACGGCTTGACCTTCTTCATGCCGCCCGCGTATTCCACGGGCTCGGGGTGCATCCAGCCTATGCGCTCCACGTCGCCTGCAAGCAGGTTTATCATGAATGTTTGTAATTGGTCGTCCATGTTGTGCGCCGTCGCAACTACATCGGCGCCGGCGCTTTCTGCAGCCAGGTCTATTGCCCTGCGCCTGAACGTGCCACACATAGAGCACGACGACATCTTTTCAGACGGCCTGACCACCATCGCCTCGTCCATCGATATTCCAAATATCTCTTTGTAGCCCATGACCTTGTTCTGCACGCCAAGCTTGCTGCAAAAGTCCCTCACTATCTCAAGCGACTCGTCGCGGTAGCCCCTTATCCCCTCGTCTATCGTGACTGCCACCAGGTCGTCAGAGGACCTGCCGTGGTCGTCAAAGAACTTTTTCATGACGTAAAGTAACGATAAACTGTCCTTTCCGCCGGAAACGCCCACTGCGACGCGCTCGCCGTACTTTACCATCGAGTACCTTGACATCGTCCGCGCTGCCTTGTCTTCTATGGAGCGCACAAAGCACTTCTTGCACAGGTATTCCCCGGAGTATGCCCTGAAGTATACCGAATTATCCCTGCGGCATTTCGTGCAGGCGTGGGACACAGACCCTACAAAGCCCTGCAGGGGTTATAATCTTACATCCTGACGCCGCACGAGTTGGGGCCGGCCTCGAGCTCGGCGATGTTTATCTCGTCGTACGGGACCAGCTGCTTGTTTATCTGGATTATCACCCTGTAGTTTGATGGCCTCGGGGGCACCGACGAGACAACGAACTTGACAAACTCGTCCTTTGGCTTGGAAAGGAGTTCTACGTTCCGCTTTGCGCCCACGGTATCAGCGATGGGTTCCCCGTGCTTTATCGTGATGGAGTTGGGGTCAAAGTGCGCCGGCAGGATTACCGTGTCGTCTGGGAGCTTCAGTATCTTCTGGTACGTGTCGTAGAGCTTGCCTGCGAATTCGTCGGCCTTGTCGCGAAGATCTGGTCTGCCTACGCCGTTTACAAAAAGCGTGTCGCCGGTAAAGAGGAATGTCTTTTCGCCTGCCTTCAGGGCAAAGCACATGCTCCCGTCTGTGTGGCCCGGCGCGTGGATTGCCTCAAGGGACACGCCGTCGCCAAGGGGTATCTTGTGCCCGTCGTCAATCAGGCTGACCTTGACGTCCTCTAGAAGCTCGTAACCTTCCTTTGCGCCCAGGTACCCCTGAGCTCCTGTCGCCTTTACAATGGCAGAAAACCCGGAAACGTGGTCGGCGTGCATGTGCGTGTCGACCACGTTTGTTATCTCTAGCCCGTTGTCCTGCACGAGCTTTAGCACAGAGCTTTCAAGGTCGCTCGTGCTGTCGATGACTGTCGCTTCGTTTCCGACTGCAATGACATAAGACATGCAGCCCTTTGATACGCGCCTTAGCTGCCACACCCTTGCTGCGTCGGCTTGCTGCACCTCTGCGACATCGTAGACCTGGTTCCAGGCCACCATGCCGCCTCTCACGCTCTTGACTTTGTATCCCATCCGGGAAAGCATCTGCGCGGCCATCATGGACCTGTTGCCATGCGCGCACAACGTGATTATCTCCTTGTCCTTTGGAATCTGCTCTGCAATCATCTTTTGCGACGTAAAGAGCCTGTCGATTGGAATGAGCGGGGTCTTGTCGTGCTTGTCATACGACAGCCGCCACGCGTCGTATTCTTCGGGCGTGCGCACGTCCAGTATGAAAACGTCTTCGCCACTGTCGAGCTTTTCCTTGAGCTTTGCAGCGTCTATTTCAAGCGAGCTGTTTCTGAATCCAAATGACACGTTACTTTTCCCCGTCCATGATGGGCGGGGGCCGTTTATTTACCATGCTTTTCAAAAACCGTCAATAAACAGGACTAGGTGTGCGCCCAGACCCTGCCTTGCAGCCGGTTACTTTTGCTTGTCCTTCTTGGACGACTGCCACCAGTCGAGGTAGTCGTCGTGCTTCATCCGCCTCTTGTCAACGTTTGCGGCCTCTGCCCTGTCTCTTATCTCGTCAATCTTTTCCCTGGAGGCAAAAAGGCCACAGCTCTTGCAGATAAAGTTCTTGCTTGACAGGTCGAACTTTAATTCCCCACCACACTCGGGACAGTAGCTTGCCAACGTTATCGCGTCGTTTATCGCAAATAAAAGGATTATCAAGTCGGTGCACGGACTTTGATCTTCATCCAGCACGGGGCTGTCCGTTCGCCCGTCAGGTGCCGTGCACCGAGCGTGTTTTCTAGACTGCAAAAAGATTAAACTGTTACTGTCATGGAGGGCTGAAACAAGCATGATTATTAATCCGCAAGGACAAAGCTTGCAAGGCAGCGGTGACGATTCAGAGTTATGACTGAAAGGTGAAGAGAAGGCATTTGACCGAGCTGCCACTCATTTTCATACTAGCGGATTCCGTAGGGGGACGCGCCGACACGGCAAAGCCAAAATACCTCGGTGCTGTACAAGTATGCGTGGCCCTCGCGGCTGGGAGGCGTTTTTGACGCTTTCCGTGCATGCGGATATTAGATTAGCACTAATGATTAGCAAAGGTGCTTAGTATTACTCTAGTTTGAAATTTCCAAACTATTGGTCTAATAGTTATAGTAATACGTATATTGCTGGCATATTTATAGAGAAATAGCAACAAATTTGGTCGATTGCTGACATGTGGGTTAATATACCAGATTGTGACCTAGGTAATTCATGGCGCAGATGCCAGCACTGATCCCGAAAGAAGTCGAGATCCAAAGACTGAAGAAGATCTACATCATGGTGATCATGCTCGGTTCGATCGCAGCCTCCGTCGAAGTCGACAACTTCGTCGATGGCTCGCTGCACCAGACTGCAATTAGAGACAGCGCCTTCACACCAGCACACTGGTGGCTATACAGCCACTTCGTGGCGCTCCCGGTAGGCTGGGGTATGGTAGCGGTCTACGACAGAAGGGTACCGATCCTCAGGGGTCCGGGCAACTCGATGAACACCGGTCTGAAGCTGACCATCATTGGCTACCTAGCCACGATGTTCACAATCGGTGTCAACGAGATGTGGCACTTCTGGTTCGTGGAAGAGATCTTTGCAGTCCCCAACCACTGGATGTTCAACATGGGTGTCGTCGTGGCATTCATGGGCGCTCTGGCGTATGTCGTCAGGGTGTACGCACGTCTGGTAGAACTGGGTGCAGAAACACCGGCAAAGAACCCATATGTAGCAGAGATGTACAAGCTCGCCCTCGAAGGCAAGCTGTACAGCAGGTCCATCCCGTAAAGGGGCTCGATTCAGGCCGGTCCGAAAGGGTCCGGCCACTGCTCTTTTTCTTTTTTTAATTTTCTCCCACTGCAAAGTCTTAATTCTCTGAACGACGGATAACTTGTATGGACATGTCTGCGACGTGCGGTGGTTGCGGGAAAAAGACCCAGGACTACCCGCTGTTCTGCTACATGTGCGACGACTACTTTTGCTCCGAAGCCTGCCACCTGACCAAGCACGCAAGGCCGTGGCAGAAATACTGACTATTCGCGCCTGAGAGCCACTATCGGAGGCGTCCTCGAAGCCCGCCACGCAGGGTACATGCCTGCGAGCACTGACAGCCCTACGGAGAGCCCCCACACCGTGCCCATGTCCTGCGGCAGGAACACGGGCGTCATGTTCTGCGATGAAGGGTCCTGCGACGCAAAGCCTGCAATCAACACGTAGCCGCCCATCACGCCTACGCCCATGCCTGCCGTCGCCCCGATTATGCCTATTGTCAGGGCTTCTGACAGAAAGAGCACCAGGATAAAGCTGTTCTGGGCCCCTATCGCCTTCATGGTCCCGATTTCTCTGATGCGCTCGGTAACTGAAGTGTAAAGGGTTGTGATTATGCCTACTGCGCCGACCAGGAGCGCCACAAGGGCAATGCTTGTCGTAAACGAGCTGAACCCTGCTATGAACTCGTTTATGGTCTCAAGTATGGCCTCGGGCGTCGTGATGCCGATGTCGTTTCCGTAGAGCCGGCGTATCTCCTCTTCCACTGCGTCGACAAACTCGCCTGACTCTGCCGCCACGAGTATGGCGTCGTACTTGCCGGCCTTTTGCAGCATCGCGTTGCCCGTTATGCGGTTGAACACGACTGCGCTGTCAATCGTCGGGTTGCCGGTCGGCTCCATGATGCCTGACACCACAAAGCTCCTGCTCTCGCTTTCCTGCTTGCCCGTGTCCGGGTCCACGAAAGTGTAGGTGGCCCTGATGGTCTGGCCCACGACTGCAAAAGGCGTGTTTTCGCCCGGCGGGTTTGCCACCCTGTCTGACAGGAGTATCGCCGACGGGTCGTTCTGCCTGATGCTAGAGCCCTCGACAAACTCTATCGTGGGCGCAATCACGTACAGCTTTTGCGGGTCTATCGAAAACACAGTCGTGTCGGCCTTTTTGCCTCCTGCTTCAAGTGTTATTCCCGCCTGGTACGAGGGTATCACGTCGCTGACAAACGGAAGCGAGCGTATCCTGCTCACCACGGCCTCGTTGAGGGTTATCTTGGGCGCCGGAGGAGGCCCGCCGCCAAACGGGTCGCCGCCCCCTTCGCTCTGCGCGCTTGTAACAAACAGTATGTTTGGCGCAAGCTTGCTGAACTGGAAGTTTATGAAATTGGAAAAGCCGGCAGTCATGCCGTTGAGCGCGACCATCAGGCTGCTTCCCACGACCACCATCATTATGGTGAGCGCGGAGCGTGTCTTGCGCTCCCTGAGCGCGTCGATTGAGAGCGCAAAGATCTCCTTGATGTTCATTTCTTCTCTTCCGGTTTCCCAAGGTGCGTGTCAAGGACCGACTCGATGTCTTGGCCGCCGTTCTGCTTGCTGAACTGGAGCGTGCGCTTGAGCTTTGCCTTCTTCCTCATGCGGAAAATGACAAACGCTATTACCGCAGCCGCAGCCACGCCGCCGGCTACTGTGCTTGCCATGGCCTGGCTTCCTGCCTGCTGCGAGCCGTTTTCAGTCACCACTTCGGGCACAAAGTCCACATTGGCCGATACGTCAAGCGTGTGCAGCTGACGCAGTGTGTCCCTGTACTGGATCTTGAGCTCGACAGGATAAGTGCCTGCGCCCGTGCCTTCCGGCACGTCTATAGGGATGCTGAATGGAAGCGGCGAGTTTTCAGTCAGGTCGCCGAGGTACTGCTGCGGCGGGAGCGACTCTACAAGGTCGCCGGCGCTCACGACCTGCACGGTGGTAAAGAGCGCAAGCACGTTGCCCTCGTTGAGGAGGTTGCCCGTCAGGTTGGGCCTGCCGCCTATGTACGTCACGCCCACCTCGTAGGCCTTGATGCTTATCTCGCCGTCGACGTACGTGCCAAGCGATACTGTTTCCACCTGCGGCTGGCCCGCTGAAACGTGCTGGACTGTAAATACAAACGTCGTCGCCCTGCCTATCATGTCTTCTGACGCAAAGACCCTGGTGGATATCTCTTGGCTTGAGCCTGCCTGCAGGTCGCCGATGCTCCAGCTTGTAAATCCGAGGATCTTTATCGAGTCAGACTGCGAGCTGACAGACACCACCACGTCAGAGAGCTCCTGGTCCCTGTTGTTTATAAGCGAGACTGAAAGGTCGGTTATCTTGCCTGCAGTGATAATTGAGGACTCGCCGACCGGCGACACACTCACCGGCGAGCTTGTCGTCTCGGGCAGGACCACAAGACCCACGGGCACGTTTGAGGTCTTTCTCTCGCCGTACGCGTTGCCGTAAGTCACGTTGAGCGCCACTGCCTGCAGGGCCTCGCCTGAAGTCTCTGCCACGTACAGAGTCGGCTCGATGGTCTTGGACTCGCCCGGCGGAATGACCCCAAGCTCAAACGTCTTCTGGCCCAGCGCCACGATGGCCGCCTGCTGCGTGGTCGTGTTCACGCCGGACGAGCCGGGCACGGTCACCACCACGCCTGTAGCCGGCGCGCTGCCGGTGTTGGTTATCTCGATCGGCACCCTGCTGGAGCCTCCGGATGCCACGCCTCCCTGCGCCGACGCGTCGATTATGACCTTGCCTGTCACCTTGAACGGGATGTTCAGGTCGGCAGTTCTCGGGGTGCCCGTTTCAAGCGTCCTTGAATACTCTACGTGCAGGGAAGTGGAGTAGTCGCCCACCCTGGTCCTTTCAGAGACGCTCACCTGGAAAAAGAGCGTAAAGACGCCTCCTGCGCTGACTATGCCGCTGTTAGAAGCTTCTGCCCCGTTTCCGCCTGACGAGCTGAAACCTGTCGGGAGGGAAAGCGTGCCCCTGACCGCGGTTATCTCTGAGAAGCCCCTGTTGGCGAGTGTGACTGCAAGCACCGACGCGCCGTCGCCGGGCGCCACCTCGACTTTCTGAAGGGAGGTCCCGGTCGCAGGCGGCGTTGTCCTGTCCGTCCAGAACGCGTCGAGGAACACCGGCCCGCTGTAGTTGGCCTGAATTATGTCAAACCGGCTTGGGCCGGGCTGCTGCGCATAGGCGCTTACCGGTATCAGCATCATTGCCGCGATAATCGCTGCCAGGAGCTTCAATGCGATACCTCCTTTTCCACCCTGCCGTCGCGGATGTAAACAGCCCTGTCGCTTGCCTCCGCAAGCTCGGGGTTGTGCGTGACCATAACTACAGTCCTTCTGAATTTGCTTGAAAGCATCCTGAGCAGGCCAAACACCTCGCTCCCGGTCTTGGTGTCAAGGTTGCCAGTCGGCTCGTCTGCAAGTATCATCGCCGGGTCGTTCATCAGCGACCGCGCAATTGCAACCCTCTGCTGCTGCCCTCCTGACAGGTTGACCGGCTTGTACTGTGCCTTGTCGCCAATGCCGAGCACCTGCAAAAGCCTCATGGCCCTCCTCTCCCGCTCTTCGCTTCCCATCTCTGAAATGATTCCTGGCAGCGCGACGTTCTTGAGCACAGTCGTCCTGTTTATCAGGTTGTATGACTGGAAGATGAAGCCGATGAGGTGGTTCCTCATGGTCGCCATCTCAGAGTCGTCAAGCGAAAATATGTCAATGCCGTTGATGTACACCTTGCCGGACGTGGGCTTGTCCAGCGCGCCTATGATGTTGAGGAGCGTCGACTTGCCGCTTCCAGACGGACCCACAATCGACACAAACTCGCCCCTCTTTATCTCCAAATCAATTCCGCGAAGGGCCGCCACCCTGCCTGCTGCCGACTCGAACACCTTTGTGACGTTGTCGACTTTCAGGACTGTCTGGCTGTCAATCGCGCCATTCTGCAAGGCATACTCTTCTGTGCTGTTCAATTATTTATACGAGAGGACGCGTTGTTAATAAAGATAACTGACCAGTCAGTCAGTTATTTCCTGCAGCATGCGTGGCACCGGTAAAAATAAATACGCTTGGTTTGCGCACATCGCTGTTAATGCCAGTGGATCCTGTGTGCGGCATAGAGATGGACCAGGACCTTGCTGTGTCGCACGAGCACAACGGCAAGACTTACTTTTTCTGCTGCGAAGGCTGCAAGCGCATCTTCGTGAAAAAGCCCGGCAAATATTCAAAGTGACACGGGCGTGACCGGGAACGCGCCGCACGTACGGCAGAACCTGCCTTCCAGGCACGCGTGGCATTTGGGGCACACCCTGTCGCAGTGCGACTCTTCCTTTGGCGGCGGAAAGTAGCTGCGAAATATGGCGTAGTAGTTGAGGTGCTCCTTGCTCCTTATCCTCACGCCTTCTGACTCTGCGATCCTTGCCTTGCTGGCGTAGGTGGCGTCGTCAATCATCTTTTCGACAAAGCCGGAAAACCTGTCAGTTGCGGCTCCTTGCTCCTGCGCCATCTTGGGCCTCCATGCAAGCTCGCCTATTTCAGGCTCAAAGCACCGCCTGAGTATGAACTTGCCGTACTTTTGGCCGCCGTGCTCGCCCACCTTTTCTGCAACGTCAACTGACCTGGCAAACTCTGCAAATTCAGGGTCCAGAAAGGGCGTCACGACCTGCACGCCTATCCTCTCCCCTAATGTTTTTGATGAAAAGTGCATCACCTGCCAGAGCCGGGCAAGCTCCTGCTCTACCTTTTTCAGGTCGCCGTAGTACCTTGAAAGGTAGTTGTAGCCTGCAAAAAGCTCGTCGCCGCCGTCGCCTGTCATGACACGTGTGTGGCCGTCGCGTTTTGCCCTCTCAAGGCCTGCTAGGGCGACGCACGAGTTCCGTATCTCTATCGGGTCAAAGGTCTTGAAAACCTGCACCACCGCGTCTACCATGTCTGCCATCTTTTCCTCGTAGAAGACCTCCTCGGCGTGCCTTCTGCTGTACCTCTGCGCCACCTGCCTTGCAAATGCAAGGTCCGGGGCATCTGCGCCAAAGCCTGCTGCCACCGAATATTCGGGGCGCAGGATGCTGGCTAGGATGGTGCTGTCAAGGCCGCCGGAAAGCAAGAGCGCGCCTGCGCGGTTTCGCTCCACGCTTGCCTCAAGCCGGTCGACAAGCTCGCCGCAGGTAGGTCTCAACAGGGTTGTACTGAGAAAGAGGGGTATTAGCCCTTACTCCTGTCTACCTTTTCTTTGCAAGCTCTGAAACGACCATCACAGACGCAAAAACGTCTGAAGTAGCGACGACCAGCAAGCCGGCGTTCCTCTGGTTGCAGCTTGCAGCCGAGTCGCATGGCATAGCCATTATGGCCTGCAGGGCAAAATAGTTGACAATCGCCGCTATTGCAACCGCTATCACGATTGCTGCGGCCCTGCTCCTGCGCATCGCCTATCTATTGGCGTTTCGTGCATTACAATATTTCGGGCCGCACCTAGCTCTCGTGCTTGGGCGGGGCCTCGCAGAATTCCGTGAGGACGCCGTTGAGGGACTTGGGGTGTATGAAGGTTATCCGCCGGCCGTACGAGCCCGTGCGCAGGTCTCCAAGC
>NZ_JACAEH010000011.1 GCF_013388945.1 Nitrososphaera sp.
AAATCATTCTAAACGCGCACGAAATTGGAGATGATGTCCATGCCGTCTGCGCCGCTCTTTTCCGGGTGGAACTGCGTGCCAAAAATCTTTTTGCTCTTGTGGGCAAACATCTCGTACTGGCAGTCCTGAGAGCTTGCAAGCGGCTCAAATCCCGGCGGAATGCGCGCCACGCAGTAGCCGTGGCTTTCATAGACTGTTATCTGGCTCTTGCCGTCTGTGAGCGGGTTTTTCCTCGGCTGTATGGTTATAGGGCCCTGCACGTGCCGGGCCATCTTTTTGAGCGAGCCTCCAAGCGTAAGGGCGATTATCTCCGAGCCGTAGCATATCCCGAGAAGCGGCTGGCCCGTGTCGTGGCAGCTCTTTATTATTTTCGAGTTTGCCGCGTTTATGACAGGGTCGTTCTTGCGCCTGCCAGACAGAATCACCCTGTCGTACCTGGCAAGGTCTGCCGGCGACACCTGCGAGTATTCCAGGCGCTCGTGGCTTATTCCGAGCCTGCCGAGGCACGCCACGATGTCTGGCGTAAAGGGCGAGAGGTTGTCCACCACAAGTACCGGCCGCATCAACTTACCTCTATGGATATGTAGTGGTTCTCCACTATGCCGCCTTCGGCACGGAGCACGCCAAAGTTCACCCTGTCGTCTGCCTTCCATTCGTAGACCCTGTCAGTCTGGAAGTCTGAAATGAACTGCAGGACCGCCTGCTCGGCTGCGGCATAGTCTGTTTCTGTTATGTAGCTTGCCTGGGATTCCTGGAACTCTATGGGTGCAGATATCGAGGTGGGCCTGAGCACCTGTATGCCTGCGTCTGCAAATATCTGCTCAAGCGCCTCTATCCTGTCCTGCACGTCGAGGTCCGGCGCCGGCGTATCCGGCTGCCCGTCAGGCGTGGGCTGTGTGGGCTGCCTGCCTGCTGCCTGAAGCAAATAGTTCTGGAACGCCTCTGCAGAGTCGTCTCCGAGCCCGACGTAGAATGTGCCTGTCACCGACGCGCCGACGGCTGCAACAGTCCCAAGCTGCGAGACGACGCCTCCTGTGGTTGCGGCGGTGTAGACCGGGATAAAGTAGACCTCCTGCTCGCCTATCTTGTACAGGATGTTCTCGCCTACCTTGGGCGTCCCCTGCAAGAGCGTCTTGAAGTTCTTGTACTTTTCGTCCTTTTCAAGCGCCTCCCTCGCAGCGCTTGGGCCTATCAGCTTTGTGGGCGAGTCGAGCGGGACTGAATAGAACGACATGTTGCCGAGGCCCTGCAGGTCGTTTTCGACTATCATGTACCCGACCAGGTTCTTTGTCTGCGAGCCATCAAGTTCAAGCGACTGGAAGCCCACAAACGCGGGTTCTTCAAAGCCCTGCGGCTTGGTGATGATGTAGTAGGGCGCCGGAGCCTCCTGCGGCACGTTGTAGAACTGCCTTGCCTCTATGAACGTCTTGGGGTCAGTCACGTGGTAGCGGTTGAACTTGGCAATCTTCCAGATGAACATCTCCTCGGGGTAGCGGATCTGGTTTTCAAGCCATCCCGGCACTTCCCTTGTGGCTCCAAGGTCGCGGTACTGGCTGTAGAACATCTCGGAGAACGGGTCGTCGCCTGTCACGATTATCTGCATGTCGCCGTTGTACGAGTCTATCAGGGCGTAGCCCACCAGCTTCAACATGAAAGGCGCGCCCCACGGGACGTGCGAGGTGTCAAGCGCGGCTATGAGCGGCATCATCCAGTAGGTGTTCGTGCCGTCTGTGACCGGGAAAACTTCGAGCTTTTGCAGCGCGACGCCTCCGGTGTTGGAAAAGCCAAAGTCATAAGTGAAATACGGGTAGATTAGCCCCATCCTGTCGTGTATGTCCTTGTACCGCATGACGTGGATGGGCGTGTCGGGATAGGAGAGCATGAAGTTTGGCTCAAACATCCAGCTCAAAGGTGGCGGGACGTCGACTCCTCCTGTGCCGTTGTAGTACACGCCTTCGAGCTCGTCGCTTGTGGTCCTGCCTGTAGGAAAAGCCGCCCACGAGCTTGAAAACAGGCCGCCGTCGCCGCTCTCTCCGTAATAGATGCGGTTCTGGTTGAAAAAGTTGTTCGAGTTTGCAAGGTTGCCGGTGTCTGCCTGCAGCATCTTGAAGCCTGCGTTAGAGTGCGTGTAGACAAGGTGCTGGTTGAACCACTCGTTTCCGCGTGCAAGAGTGTCAGGGAGCTTGGGCGTAGTCGTGCTTGTCCAGTACATGGTGCCTCCAAACCGGAGTATGTCCGTGTCTGCAAACAGTATGTCGTTTCTCTGGCCCAGCTCGGGCTTTAGTTTCTGCGTGGCCGCTTCCTGGTCCCAGAGCCTGATGCTCCCAAGCGTCTCGCGGTTTTCGTTCACGATTCCCTGTATTGCAGAGGCAGATATGGTCGGAGGCGCCACGTTATAGTTTACGACGTTGATGTCGCCAAGCTCGGCTATGTGGCGGTTCACCGCTATTTCCTGGGCGATGTATGGGCCCCTGTACTCTAGCTTTTTTGCCTCGGCGATGCTTGTGTTTATCACCACAATCGAGCCGACGATGGCTATGACTGCCACGACTGTGAGTATGCGCGAGTACAGGTGCCTCCTTGAAGGGTATATCATTACCTTTGCGCGCCTTCGGTCCCATGCGCCAAACCCCAGGAACGCGGCGCCAAGAGCAAGCGAACCTCCTATCAGGTACTTTGTATTAAAGTCGATTGCGGGGCTGAAGAAGATGGTAAAGCCTGCCCAGAATATCGCGGCACCCACTATGAACTCGACTGTGGCAATGTAGCTCAAAAACTTGGGCTTGCGTTCCGACGCGTCGAGGACATAGTTTGAGACGATGTTGACTGCCCCTGAAATGCCGACGTACAGGAGCAGCCTGACGCCGACTGCGCCGATGAGCGCAGGGACTACAAACGTGAGCGCGGGTATGGCAGGCACCACCCTTTCCTGCGCAAAGGCGCCGTCGAAGGGCACCTCCGCAAAGGGCAGGCCGAACACTGTCACAAGCGAGCCAAGTCCAATGTCGTTTCCTTCCGCCATGTACGAGACTGCCATGCCAAACGTAAGGCTGGCAAAGAGGGGCGCCATGAGCGCGACTTTTGTTAACTGCCAGAGCCCGAAACTGACAGGGCCCATCTTGAAATCGGTATAACGCATGGGCTTTGCCGCGGCCTCAAAGTCAGACCTGCGCACAAAGTTGACGATCGTGTGAAGGCCGTACCAGACTATCGAGTGGCGCGAGACAAAGTTCACCCTGACAAGGGCTATTGCCGCAAGGACCACGCCTGAGATTATCGAATATGCTATAGTCTTTGTGAACACGTCGCCAAACTCGGCCAGGTTTATCAGCAGGTTGACCGATTGGTTGCTGACGACGGTAAATATGACAATTGCCATGGCCGCAAGTATGGCTATCCTTATCAGCCGCCCGACGTTGGTGGCAGGCGTCCTGTCCTCGCTATAGGTGTCCCACAAACACCGGCAGTATGGCTAAAGGTCCTTTAATGTCTTTCATGCGGCCTCGGCAAGGCCCTTGCAGATAAAGTAGACGGCCGCAAAAGCAGGGAGCTCTGCCTCCTCCTTTGAGATGCTAAAGGTTTGGCCCTTCAGCTTGACTTTGGCGTGCGTCTTCATCCTCACTTGCACTTTTGTCGAGCCAAGGACGCAGGCGTCGACAAATGGGTCAAACGAGTCGAGCCTGTCCAGGCTGCAGCGGAACTTTGCCAGACCGCTCTTGCTGTTGAGCGTGCCGGGCATCCTGAAAACCCTGTGGACGTCGGTTGTAACCTGCGGGTCTATCCTGACGCCAAGCTGCCGGGTGATCCTGTCAAGCTCTGCCTTGAAAGCCGAGTATCCTCCCTTTTCCTTTACAATGTTTGTCAACCTTATCGTTGAAGACGCGCTTATGTCAAGCTCTTCTGCTATCCTCTTGCGCCACCCGTAGTCGAGGCCGCTTTTTGGAAACTTGACAAACGCAAGGTCGCTCCCGGGCGACCTTCTCACGCCGATGCTCTCTGCTATCAGCCCCACACCTGCAAGGTACCCTACGAGGTCTGAGCGGGCCTGCGAGTCAAGCGGCCTGTACGAGCCGTCGCTTATGTGGAAGTGAAACCCGTTGTTGCCTGAGAAAAAGACATGGATGTTTTCTTTGGCTATGCCAAGGTCACCTGTCAAAAACTCGACGAGCCTTGCGGCCTCCTTCTTTGACCCGTCGATGCACTTGCCGCACGGTATCGATACATACTCGGCCTTTTTGTTTCCGCAGGCAGGGCACGCGTATTCCTTTTCGACTGGGGGTGAGGCCTGCCCGCAGTTTGAGCACACAGGGTACGAGTGCGACGGAACGCATGGCAGGTGCAGGTCCTTGCCGTCGATGTCAAATATCAGGTCCGCGCCCTGCCACTGCTTTTCCTGCATTGGAAGGGTTGGGAACCTATACAGCGCGTTTGAGCAGTAGACGTCAGAGGGCACTTCCCTCACAAGCGCGGCCGTCAGCTCGCCTGGATTCTTGAACGACAGGTGCCGGACCATGCCGGGTATCCCAAAAAGCGAGTAGCCAAACTCGCGCTGGTCCATATTGTCCGGCGCCTCGACCAGCTTTTGCTTGAAATAGTACTCTCGAAACGCCGCCTTCACAGCTTCGCTTTTTATCATTTCCTGCGCCTGCCAAACTGGATTGGGTTTATTATGCTGTCGCAGTCCTTTGTCGCAAAGCAGAGGTTCTCCGTGCGGAGCTTGTCGCATGACGGGACCGAATACTTTGTCCTGCTCCCTTTGGAGCCTGCAAGGTGCTCCACCTGGTACCGGGTTATGCGCTCGTTAAAGTCCGGCGCGTTCTTGAACATCTCTACTATCTCGTCAACGGGCTTGTCTATTGCAAGCATGTAGGTGGCAAGCATCAGCCTTGCAGAGTGAGGCAGGTTCTCTCCCCTGTTCATCACCTCGATGGCGTGCTTGACGCAAGGCGGGTACTCTGTCACCGAGTGCGCCCTGTATTCATAGCGCGGTGCAAGCTCGGCGCGCAGCGTGTCCGATCTTTCCTTTATCGCCTTTGGGAGGGCAGGCAGGCTCATCGCGTGCACCCTGCCGTTTATCATGACAGCAAGCTCGTTTCTCACAAGCCTCACCGTCTCGTCGGGCCCGAGGTAAACATTGCCGTTGCTCACAAGCCTGTTTATCATCTTCCATTCCTGCTCGTGAAAGTGCGACGAGCGCGCAAGGTAGTCTGTCACCTTTACCTTGAACAGCCTGCCGTCTTCGGTTGTGTCTATGGCAAGCCCGAAAAGGTCGCCAAAGATCTTTGACAAAAGCGCCTGTCTCTGCGCGTCGTTCTGCCTCCTCAGGTCTTCTGTCAGGAACTTTTCCGCTCTGCGTGCCTCTGCAAGCGCGTACTTTTTCAGGACCGGCTCCATGCCGATTGACTTGACCATGATGAGTGTCACAAGGAACGTCAGTATCTCAGTCTCGTACCTGTCTAGTTTTTCGTAGACCTTGCCTGAAACGCCTGCCTCTATCCTTTCTGCGGCCCTCTGTATGATGTCTGCCATGTCGGGCCTGTCAAGCTCCTCCCAGCCAAACCCTGACTGGCGCAGGTACTCGCCTGCCTCGTTGAGGAACGGGTACCGGGCCAGGTCTCCGGTCCCAAGGCGTATGGACAACAGGTGTTGTTCTGCGCAACTGCCATAAAACGACATCGCAATAGATTTACAAACGGCCTAACGCAATCCTGCACCGTGAACGCAGGCTACAGGGTGGGTTTTCACGTTTCAATAGCAGGCGGGATAAACAACGCAGTCGACAACGCAAAGGCAATAGGCTGTTCTGCGTTTCAGATATTCAGCAGAAACCCGCGCGGCTGGCAGGCAAAGCCGCTTGCGGCAGACGACGCGTCTTTGTTCAAGGAAAAGCTGGCGGCAAGCGGAATCGACAGGGCTGCTACGCTTGTCCACATGCCTTACCTGCCAAACCTTTCGGGGCAGGGCGAGCTTTACAAGAAATCCGTCGAAACGCTTGCAGGAGAGCTCGTGCGCGCAGGCGAGCTTGGCATACCCTACCTTGTGATACACCTTGGCAGCCACCTTGGAAAGGGCATTGACGGAGGCATGAGGCAGGTCGCAGGCGCCATTTTGACTGCCCGTGATAAAGCGAAAAAGAAGGGCGAGCATGTTGCGGTGCTTCTTGAGAACAACGCCGGCCAGAAGAACAGCGTAGGCGGCAATTTCGAGGAGCTGCGCAAGATCCTTGACATGGTGGGCGCAAATTCTGGAGTCTGCCTTGATACCTGCCACGCTTTTGCCTCCGGCTACGACATGCGCACGGCAAAGGACGTGGACGGGATGCTAGACAAATTTGAAAGCGCAATAGGGCTCAAAGAGCTAAAGTTTGTGCACCTGAACGACTCCAAGGGCGAGCTTGGTTCAAACCTTGACCGGCACGAACATCTGGGGCTTGGAAACATCGGAAAAGCGGGGCTGTCTGCGTTTGTGCGGCACAAGGCGATAGCAAAACTGCCAATAGTCATGGAGACACCTATAGACGAAAGGCGGGACGACAGGGGAAACATGAAGGCTTTTCTGGGCCTAGTCGGCTAGCCTGTGGGACTCGATGCCGGCGTTGTTCTTGTTGTACGTTATCACGACATGGTCGCCCTCGTCGTAGGGGCAGTTCTCTATCTCCCTCGGGTGGTCTGTCGCGTCAACAACACAGGTGCCGTCGGCCTGCTTGACTACGACTGGCACCTCTTCTGTGATTGACTCTTTGATGAAGATGTCCTTTATCGGAAAGCCGGTTATCATCTGCACGCCCATAAAGCCGCCAAAGAATATGAGGCCAAAAAGTATCGCCAGTTTCTTGCCCGACATCTTGGCGATGCTTCCGCCGTCAGAGTCCGGCTCGTATCCCATGCAAGACCTATTGCGGCGCTTCTAAAAAAGCTGCGCATTTTGGCACGGGCATATCACTTTTAAGTAGGGTAGCAAGATTCAATCCCTACCAATGGTGTTTGGCAGGGACATAAGGCTCGGCAGGATTATGAAGGACGGCAAGATGCTGTGCATACCGATGGACCACGGCATCAGCAACGGCCCAATAAGGGGGCTTGAGGACCCGCACGGCATGATATACCAGTGCGAGAACGCCGGTCTCACCTGCGTCCTTGTGAACAAGGGCATAATCAAGACCATGCCGAGGCCGACTAGCATAGGCCTCATTGCACACTTTTCTGGAAGCACCTCTTTGGGACCTGCACCAAACCGCAAGATGCTCATGGGAAGCGTCGAGGAGGCTCTGAGGCTCGGGGCCGACGCCGTCTCGCTCCACATAAACATCGGCGCAAAGGAGGAGCCTGAAATGCTTCAGAAACTTGGAATGATAGCCGACAAGTGCGACGAGTGGAGCGTGCCCCTTGTCGCCATGATGTACCCGAGGGGCGAGGGGATAAAGAACCCGCACGACCCAGAGATAGTCGCACACGCGGCAAGGGTGGGCGCAGAAGCAGGCGCAGACATTGTCAAGGCTGTCTACACCGGCGACGTTGCGTCGTTTAGAAAGGTGGTAAAAAGCGTCCCGGTACCGCTCGTTATAGCAGGCGGCCCAAAGGCCACCACCGACCTTGAGATACTGGAGATGTGCGCCGGCGCGATGAAGGCCGGCGCAAAGGGCGTCACTTTTGGGCGCAACATATTCCAGCACAAGAACCCTCCTGCGATGGTGCGCGCCCTGCACAGGGTGATATTTGAGGACAAGAGCGCCAAGGAGGCTGCAAAAGAGCTTGGCTGAGTCAAAGGACCTGATAGTCAGGCCGACGGTGCCAAAGGCAGGCCTTGACAAGTTTTTGTCAAAGCTGAAAAACGTCAGCATGCTCAACATCGATCCAAAGAGCGTGGCCGGCAAAAAGTTCCAGACCATATTCGAGTCGCAGGACGCCGACATGGTAATCTGCAAGACCTTTGACCAGATGAAGTCTGCCAAGCAGGCGGGCAAGCCGTTTGGATACTTCAAGAAGGTGCTTGGAAACGCCGACGTGAACGAGATAGAGAAGGCGTCACAGGCAGGCGCGTCGTTTGTCATAGTCGACGCAAGCGACTGGAAAATAATCCCGCTTGAAAACATCATCGCAAAGCTGCACAAGTCAAAGACAAAGGTCTATGCGATGGCTGCAAGTGCAAAGGAAGTCGCGACCATGTTTTCAGTGCTCGAGCTTGGAGTCGACGGCGTGATACTTGCAACAGACAGCGCGGAAGAGGTTGAAAAGGCAAGTCAGCAGCTGTCGACGGTAAGGTTCCCGATAAAAGTAGCCAAGATAACCGAAGTCAAAGACGTCGGGACAGGCGAGCGCGTCTGCGTCGACACGGCGTCAATGATGGGCATGGGCGAGGGCATGCTTGTCGGCAGCAGGTCCAACTTTATGCTCCTTGTGCACAACGAGTCAGTCGGATCGTCGTTCACGTCGCCCAGACCGTTTCGGGTGAACGCCGGCGCCGTCTACTGCTACACGATAACGCCTGACGGCAACACGCGCTACCTTTCGGAGGTAGAGTCAGGCACCGAGGTGTGGATAGTGAACAAAGAAGGGCAGTCAAGAAAGGCCGTGGTTGGCAGGTCCAAGATAGAGACCCGCCCGCTTTTGCTCATAAGGGCAGAGATAGAAGGGGAGACCGGGACTGTCATCCTGCAGAACGCCGAGACGATACGCCTGATAAAACCCGACGGCAAGCTCCTCTCTGTGACTGAGGTAAAGGTGGGCGACCAGGTGCTGGGGTTTGCAAAACCGCCTACGGGCCGGCACTTTGGCATGGAAGTGCCAGACGAGTACATCGTAGAAAAATAGTCAGACTGCCGACTCGATCTCTTTTTCCTGAACTAGGTTCAGGTCGCCGTCTTTCACTTCTTCGACGCGTGAAATGCGCAGTTTCATCGAGGAGGTGGTCTTCTCGTAAAGCGTGGCAATTAGCGAGCCTTTCTGCAGCTTGGCCTCGTCGTAGCTCTCGATGTCGCTCTCTTTTACGCCGTTTTCCACGAGGGTCTTTTTCACGAGTTCCGCGAGCTGTCCATCAGCTTTTATGAACACGCCCTTTGAGGAATCCATGAGTCTTTGCTTGCGGCATCTGATATATCGCATGCGGATTTTCTTTCTGGAGGAAAACACTGTAATCTCATTCAAGAGCCGCAGAAACAAGCTCGAAAAAGCGAGCTGGCCGTACAGTAATTTTTCACTGCGTGGTCTAGGACTCTAAAGTATCTTGGATATTGACAAACTAGGCAAGCGGTGCTCATCATGCTTGCTCAGGAAGAACAGATGGCAGACCGGGTCATCCTCGGCAACTGCAAGAGCGTGCTGCAGAGGCTTCCTGAGAATTCTGTCCAGCTCACGATAACCTCTCCGCCATACCGGAACGCGATAAACTACGACATGCACGCGTCGGGAAACGGCGGCTACTACCGGGGAAACGCCGGCGTAGAGACTGCCGAGTACCTTGACGAGATGACCGAGATATTCGGCGAAAAAGTCTACAGGGTGACAAAGGACGGCGGCTACTGCTGCATAGTCATAGCCAATGAAGTCGTGAACGGCACGATACTGCCCCTTCCGCACATGCTCCTTTCGCGCCTTGTGCAGCCGTTTGGCAGGTGGCAGATGCACGAGGAGATAATATGGCACAAGGTGACCGGTGGCACGAACCGCTACGGCTCGTTTGTCATAAACCCGTACCCGAAATACTATCGTGCAAACATCATGCACGAGTTCATACTCGTTCTCAGAAAGGGCGACGTGGCAAGCGGGCGCAAGCGCAAGGAAGCACTGCCTGCTACGCACGAAGAATGGACAAAAGAGATAGCAAACTCGGTGTGGCACATAGCGCCGGTCCCGCCCGGCTACATAGACCACCCCTGCCCCTATCCAGAAGAGATACCTTACAGGCTGATGCAGGTCTACTCGTACAAGGGCGACGTCGTGCTGGACCCTTTCAACGGCAGCGGCCAGACCACTAAAGTCGCGCACAACATTGGAAGGCGCTACATAGGGATAGACATGGTAAAAGAATACGTCGAGCTTGCCCGGTCGCGCATTGCCGGCGAGGCGCTGCACATAAGGGAAGAGACGCTTATTGCAAGCTGGAAAAAGATAAGGTCGCATTATCGGCGCAGATAGTCTTATTTCCGCGTCCTTGACATAAATGGGCATGCCAAACTCGCAGTCAATCCCCGAGCAGGCGCGCAGCCTGTTTCAGGGCAAGAACTTTGCATACCTTTCGACGCTGATGAATGACGGCTCGCCGCAGGTGTCTCCGGTCTGGATTGACATCGAAGGCGACGAGATAATCGTCAACACGGCACAGGGGCGTATAAAACAAAAGAACGTATCCCGCGACCCGCGCGTGGCGATTTCGGTTGCCGACAGCACCAACCCCTACACCATGATTGCCGTGCAGGGCAGGGTCGTCAAGCAGACTACCGAAGGCGCCGAGGAGCACATAGACCAGATGGCAAAAAAGTACCTGGGCGTGGACAAGTATCCCGGCAGGGCGCCGGGTGAAAAGCGGATACTCTTGCGGATAAAGCCGGAAAAAGTGCATTACCAGTCGTTCCGGGGCTGATCAGCCAGGCCGTGTGTTCCTTTCTTTGAGCAGGCGCCCCAGTGCCTTCTGCCTTATTGCCACGTCGACGTACTCGGCGTCGCAGCTGGTGCAAACCGTGTATACTGCGGCGCTGTCCTGGCTTGGCGTGATGACCTTTTCCCACCTGAGCGGGAACGACCTCTTGGAGCACACGACACAGGCAGCCTTGCCCTCGAGCGCCGAGCCGTCGGCCCCGGTGTACATCGCGTACATCTCGTAGCCGTCGTCCTGCAGGGGCTTCCAGATGGAGGCAAACGACTCGATGGAACCGGCGTCAAACCCAAGCGCCTGCAGTCGCGAGGAATGCTCGTCTAGCGACATCTCGAAATCTGAACCGGCAAGGAAATATTAACCATGCACAGGCCGGCGACCTTTAATAGCTGCGCATCGAATATACCCTGTGTCAGCCGCTACGTCGTCCGGGAAACGGCCTGCGGGTCACCGGTGTAACCTTTGCGGCAGGGTTTTCGAGAGCGCGGACCTGCTTGAGGCGCACAAGAAAATGGAGCACGGCGAGTCGGTCCATCCGCCTGCCGGCGTAGGCTAATAAGTACCTCTTGCTACCTGATTGCGTTGGCAAAGATCTGCGTAACAATTGCCGAAGAAAGCGTTGGAAAGGTAAAAGAACAGATGAAGAAGGCCTTTGAGGCCGGCGCAGACTTTGTCGAGGTCCGCTTTGATTTCTTGAAACCCGGCGAGGTTATGGCCGCAGTTGACATCATAGGCGAGGACAGGGGCAGGTGCGTGTTCACGCTCCGCTCGGTGGCGCAGGGCGGCAAGTTCTCCGGGACCGAAGAAGAAAGGATGCGCCTGTTGAGAAAGCTGGCAGAGGCCAAACCCATGCTGGTCGACGTCGAGCTCGATACGCTAAAAGTCAACGACAACCTTGCCGACTATCTGGAGCTTGCAAGCATCCCGACGCTTGTCTCGTGGCACGACTTTGAAAAGACGCCGCCAAACGAAGAGCTGTCGTCGATTCTCACTGAAATGAGGATCTTTAGCACCTACGTCAAGGTGGTCACGACTGCCAAGAGCGTAGACGACTCGCTGAGGCTGATGGCGCTCTACGAGGGCGCGCTTGGATTGCACCCGATAATATTTGCGATGGGGGAAGCAGGCGTGCTTACAAGGGTCATGTCTGCCCTGTACGGCGCGCCCTACACCTACGCCGCGCTTGACAGGGCAGTTGCGCCGGGGCAGCTGACTCTTGCGCAGATGAGAAAGCTATATGACGGGATAAAGGGCAATCGCTCTTGACGATGGAAAGGGCCCCCGTCAAGACCTACTGCATTATAGGCGACCCTGTACATCACTCGCTGTCGCCCGGGATGCAGAACGCGGCTTTTAACGCCCTTGGCCTGAACTGCACGTACATTGCATTTCGAGTGCCCACTTCCGAACTGGAGGCGTCCATCCAGTCGCTCCGGTCGATAAAAATAGCGGGATTTAACGTCACCATCCCGCACAAGGTGGCTGTCATGAAGTATCTTGACGAGCTGGACGCAACTGCAAAAAAGGCCGGCGCGGTCAACACGGTCAACAACATCGAAGGCGTGTTCAAAGGCTACAACACTGACATGCACGGGTTCATCGAGCCCTTGAGGAGGCGCAAGGTTGACTTTGAGGGGATGTCTGTGCTATTGCTTGGAGCCGGCGGCGCCGCGCGGGCAATAGTTGCAGCCCTGTCTGAAGAAAAAGGCATTGCAAAGGTGGTGATCGCAAACCGCGACCAGAAAAAGGCCGGCGAGCTTGCAAGGGCAGGCGAAAAGATGGGCTTAAAGTGCGAGCCTCTGCCGTTTGACAAAGTCACGACAGCGTCGCCTGACGCGGACTTGGTAGTGAACGCGACTTCGATTGGGCTTTCAAACGAGCCGTCGCCGGTGGACTCTGATCACATTAAAAAGGGAAGCATCGTTTACGACATCGTGTACAGGCCGGTGGTCACCGACTTGATAGAGCAGGCCAAGATGGCGCAGGCAAGCGTCGTCTATGGCTACGAGATGCTTATTGAGCAGGGGGCCCGGGCGTTTGAGATATGGACAGGGCTTGAGGCTCCAAGGGAAGTCATGAAAAAGAACCTGCTTGGGATATTCGGGGAGCCGACATGAAGGTAAGGGCAACCATGCACGGCGCAGTGTCCATAGTAAACGCGATAGCGACGGGCAACGGCTCGGCGCTTGGGATATCGCTTGCAGTCACTGCAGAAGCGGAAATGGGCAAGGGCAGGGGCCTGCGCTTTCTTACAGGAAGAAGCGACGACAGGCTCGTCGCCAACATTGCCAAGAACGTGCTTCCTGCAGGCACGCTTGAAAAGAACCAGGTGTCAGTCAGAGTTCGCTCGGAGGTCCCGATAGGCTTTGGTCTGAAAAGTTCCAGCGCCGTTTCAAACGCAATAGCGCTTGCACTGAGCAGGCTCGTGAAGGACAAGATAGACGACATGGCGGTGCTCGACGCCGCAGTCAGGGCTTCCCTTGACGCCAAGGTGACCATAACAGGAGCGTTTGACGACGCGACTGCCTGCTACTTTGGCGGGTTTGTGGTCACCGACAATTATGCAAGAAAGCTGGTAAGGCGGGAAAAGGCGCCGGACAACCTTTATGCTGTCATATTCCTTCCGCGGAACACGCCCAGAGGCGACGTGAGCAAGCTGCGCGACCTGTCGGACCTCTTCATGGACGCCTACCAGCTTGCAGAGGCAGGCGAGTACTGGAAGGCCATGAAGATGAACGGCGTCCTTGCGTCTGCGGCGCTCTCGTCAAGCTACAAGCCTGTCCTTGCTGCCCTGGAAAAGGGTGCGCTTGCAGCCGGCACGTCGGGCAACGGGCCATCGATTGCGGCAGTCGCGTATGAGGACGAGGTCGAGGACATCAAGTACGCCTTTTCCAAGTTCAACGGAAAGGTGATAGTGTCTAAAGTTAATAACCAGAAGGCGTCGGTGGAGGTGCTGTAGATGGCAAGCATTGTTGTCCGCAGGTCAAAGATAGCCGGGAGCGTCAGGTGCCCTTCAAGCAAGAGCTACACCCACAGGGCGCTTGCAGTGGCGTCGCTTGCGCCCGGCCAGTCGACAATAACAAACGCGCTTCTGGCGCGGGATACGCTTGCCACGCTTGCCTGCTGCAGGGCATTTGGCGCAGAGATAGAAAGCAGGCGGGAAGGCAGGGCGGTGCAGGTAAGGGGCAGGCGCAACTTTGACCCGCCCGGCAACGTGCTCAACTGCGAAAATTCCGGAACTACCATCAGGATAATGACTGCCCTGTCGGGCCTTGCGAGCAAGGGCTATGTGGTATTGACAGGCGACGAGAGCCTGCGCCGGCGGCCGATGCAGCCGATACTGGACGCGCTCTCGCAGCTCGGGGTCGAGGCGCATTCGGCAAGGGAGAACGGTACGCCCCCGCTCATTGTCAAGGGAGGCGGCATAAAGGGAGGCTCGGCACTCATCGACGGAAGCATTTCAAGCCAGTTCATATCAGGACTTCTCATCGCAGGCGTCTATGCAAACACCGAGATACTGCTCAAGATAAAGGGCGATCTCGTGTCAAAGCCGTACGTCAAGGCTACGCTTGCCACCATGGAGAACTTTGGAGTCAAGGTAGACCACGACGAGAACATGCTTGAATACCGGATTAGAAACGCCGAGTACCGCCCTGCCAGTTTTGACGTGCCAAGCGACTTTTCAACAGCCGCGCTGATTCTTGCCGCCGGCGCGCTTGCAGGCGAGAAACTGAAAGTCAAAGGGCTGAACTTTGGCCTGCCGCAGGGCGACTCGCAGATAGTCGAGATAATGTCTGCCATGGGCTGCGCTATAAAGGCAGACAGGCAAAAGGGCGAGGTGGTGGTGCAGGGTGCAGAGCGCCTTGAAGGCGGCGAGTTCAACCTCGGCGACACGCCTGACCTTCTTCCTGTCGTTTCAATACTTGCGCTGAAATCCACGTCACCGGTCAAGATAACCGGGGTCGCGCACGCCCGGGTCAAGGAGACTGACAGGGTTGCAAACATTGCCAAGGAAATTTCAAAGCTTGGCGCAAAGGTCGAGGAGTTTCACGACGGGCTTCTCATAAACGCGCCTAAGAAGCTGAAAAATGCGTCGCTTGAGGCATACGAGGACCACAGGCTGTTCATGGCTTTTTCGATAGCGGCCATGATGACTGACAAGTCAGTGGTCGCAGGCGCCGAGTCTGTCGACGTCTCGTATCCAAATTTCGTGCAGGACATGAAGTCGCTTGGTGCAAGGCTTGCCCCGATGCCGAGCCGGGAATAGCCCAAAAAGACAATATATAGAACCGCGCCAAGTGTGCTCTGTCAATGGGCGGAAACATTCTTGGCGAGCGCTTTGCCGCCATGAGCTTCGGAGAGAGCCACGGCCGCTGCGTCGGAATAGTGGTGGACGGCTGCCCGGCCGGCCTGCCGCTTGCTGAATCCGACATCCAGGGCCAGCTGGACCTGAGAAAGCCCGGCCAGTCGGCGGTAACCACCCAGCGAAAGGAGGAGGACAGGGTTGAGATACTTTCCGGCACTTTCAACGGCCTCACCACAGGCGCGCCCATCTGCATGCTCATCTGGAACAAGGACGCAGACTCGCGCGCGTACGAGGCGATAAAGAACATCCCCCGCCCAGGTCACGCCGACTACCCTGCGATGGTAAAGTACGGCGGCTTTGCCGATTACCGCGGAAGCGGCAGGTTCTCAGGCAGGCTGACAGCCACGCTTGTGATGGCAGGCGCAGTGGCGCAAAAGCTGCTGAAGACAACGCTTGGCATAGAGACTGTCGCATACACGTCAGAGATAGGCGGAATCAAGGCCGGCAACATCACAAAGGCAAACATCGCCACCCGCTACTCAAACGACGTCAGGTGCCCGGACCCCGACGCGGCAGAAAAAATGAGGGACGCAATACTCAAGGCACGCAAGGACGGCGACTCGCTTGGAGGCGTCGTCGAGTGCACGAGCACCGGGTTACCTGTGGGCCTTGGCGAGCCGATATTCGGGTCTTTAGAATCTGACCTGAGCAAGGCGCTTTTCAGCATACCTGCAGTCAAGGCCATAGAGTTTGGCTCGGGCTTTGAAGGCTCCAAGAGGCGGGGCTCGCAGAACAACGACGTCTATTACCTTGAAAAGGGCAAGGTGGTCACAAAGACAAACAACGCCGGCGGAATTCTCGGCGGGCTTTCAACCGGCATGCCGCTTGTGCTCCGCGTCGGGTTCAAGCCGGCCGCGTCGATAGCAAAGGAGCAGGAGACTTTGGACGTTTCCAAAAACGAGCAGACCAAGCTTGCGGTGCCGGGCAGGCACGACCCTTGCGTGGTCCCAAGGGCTCCACCGATTGTCGAGTGCGTCGTGTCAATGGTGCTTGCAGACCACGCGCTGAGGGCGGGCCTGATACCTCCCGTCCTGAAGGTGGGCGGAAAGTGACTGTCGAAAAGAACGAGGAGCTAGAGTCGCTAAGGCAAAAGATACGCACGCTCACGTCGGAGATAATGGCAAAGGTGCAGGAGCGCACCGAGCTTGCAAGGCAGGTGGGCGAGGTGAAGGGCCGGCTAGGAATCGACGTCAAGGACGAGCGCGTCGAGCAGGAGATCCGCCTGATGGTTGCAAGGCAGGCAGAAAAATCCGGCATGGACAAAGAGTTTGCGCTAAGGCTGCTCAACATCTTGTTGCAAGAGTCCGAGCTTGTGCAGAAAAAGGGCCGGCCGCAAAAGGCGCGGCAGACACACCTTGGGATATTCCGCAAGGCAAAGCAGATGGAGGCGGAAGGAAAAAGGATAATCCACCTCGAGGTGGGCGAGCCGGACTACCCTGCACCCGCGCAGGTCGGAAAGGCACTATCTGAGTCGTTTGCAAAAAAGCAGTACCACTATACCGACACTCGGGGCATCCCTGCGCTGCTTGAAGCCCTCTCAAAGCAGGCCGGCGTAAAAGATGACCAGGTGATGGTAACGCCCGGCGGCAGGTTTGCCGTGTTTAGCGCAATAGCGGCGCTTGTCAAGCCCGGCGAGGAGATAATCACGATAGAGCCGGCGTGGCCGGCGTACAGGGAATGCGCCGAATTTGTAGGCGCGCGAACAAGGGTGCTCAAGACCACGATGGAGCAGGGCTGGACTCCGAACCTGTCAGAGCTTGCATCGATGATAAACGAAAACACCCGGATGATAGCGATAAACTACCCGAACAACCCTACCGGCAAGGTTATAGACAAAAAGACGATGGCCGGCATCGTCGCGCTTGCCCGAGACCACAACTTGCACCTTTTAAGCGACGAGGTGTACTCGGACTACTCTTTCGTCCCGTTTGAGGGCGCGCTTTCGCACAACTATGACAGGAGCATCGTCGTGTCGTCGTTTTCAAAGACCTACGCGATGACAGGATTTAGGATAGGCTACGCGGTGGCATCGGCAGACGCCATCCAAAAGATGGCAAAGGTGCAGGCTGTCGGGATAACAAGCGTTGCAGAGCCGGTACAGCGCGCGGCTCTGGCGGCGCTTGGGCAGGACGCGTCAGGAAACGTCGACCTTGTAAAGAAGAGGCTTGCGTTTCTGTCGTCGAAGGTGAAGGAGATGTCGCTCAGGTTCGTCGAGCCGGACGGCGCGATGTACGTCTACCCGCAGCTGCCTACAGGGGAGGACATGGAGCTTGTGGAAAAGTTGCTTGAAAAAGGCGTGGCTATAGCGCCGGGGAGCGGCTTTGGGGACTCGTACAGGCAGTTTGTGAGGATATCTGCCTGCAGGTCGGAAGAGGAGATGGCAGAGGGGCTTGCAATAATGGCCCGGGCGCTCCAGGGGAACTGACATGCAGGTGGCAGTAGTCGGCGCTGCCGGCAAGATGGGCTCGTGGTTTTCAGCATATTTTGCGCGCAAGGGCTTTTCTGTCAGCGCTTTTGACGTCAGGCCGTTTGCAGTTGAAGGCGTCAAGGTCGCGCCGACCCTGCGCGATTGCGTTCGCGATGCAGACCTGGTGCTCGTATGCGTTCCTGTGCAAAAGACAGCGGAACTTGTAAAGAAGTGCGAAAAGGAGATGAAGAAGGGGTCGCGCCTTGCAGAGATCTCGTCGGTAAAGAGCAAGGCGTTTGCCGCTCTAAAGGGCGTGCGCAAGGACCTGTCGGTTCTGTGCCTTCACCCGATGTTTGGGCCCGGCGCCGACATGGCAAAGAGCCAAAAGATGCTCCTCGTTCCAGTCCGCGACAGGGCCGGCGAGCAGGCCGCGGCCGAGCAGGCGTTTTCCGGGATGTCGATAAACATTATCGCTGATGCAAAGACGCACGACAGGTCGATAGCGGCTGTCCTTGGGCTGACGTACTTTGTCAACACGGCCTTTGCCGGCGTCATCGCAAAGGAGGACTTGAAGGCGCTCAAAAGGATCGGCGGAACCACGTTTGGCGTCCAGTCGATTCTTGCAGAAAGCGTCATGACAGACGAGCCCGAGCTTGCAGCAGCTCTTCTTCGCGACAACCCGTACGTGCGCGCGTACATGGCAAGGTACCTGAAAAGCGCGCGGGAAATAGCACGGACGGGCAGGCTGGAGCCACTTCTGAGAAAGATAAAGCAGGACCTGCAAAAGCAGCAGGACCTGCAAGAGTCTTACAGGCGCCTGTACGGCATGCTCAGGGACGGAAATAATACATAAGCGCCCTTCCATTGTACTGGCATGACGCTTCTCTGGCGCGACCAGTGGCTCAAGCCCCTCACCGACGGCGACGCCGGGACAGACAGGTGCGCCCTCTGCGGCAAAAAGTTTGGCAGGATAGAGTTTGTGACTGCGTGCGACTTTTGCGGGATAGGGGTCATGCACGACCAGTGCGCCAACAGGCACATCCTTGCAAAGCACCGAAAGGAGGTTGATGCCAAGATAGCCTCCCACCGCGACAAGCCGCTCCACGACTTCCAGTAAAAATGTCAACAAAGTTTGCGCTGCCCTCTTTTTAGATACCTGCGCCAACAAGGCTTGGATTGTCTGGGAAACTGTTCACGTTCAACGCCAGCTCGTTCACGCTTGACGCCGCGGTAGAAAGCCTCCTCCGGTCGAGGGGCGCCATAACACTCGATTTCGGCCAGTCTGCCTACATCAATTCCGACCTCGTACCCCTCATAATGGCAGAACTTGTAGAGAAGTCGTCATCTGCCGCAAGCGAGGAGCTTGTAGCGCAGCTAAAGGCAGAGATTGCGCGCTCTCAGGCCCAGAGCCAAAAGATGGCCGAAGACGGCGCCAGGCTTGTACAGCAGCTGAAATCTGCGGGCGCAGAAGTGGCGTCCCTCAAGGAGCAGCTTGCAGGCGCAAACAGGACAATCGAGTCGCTAAAAGCTGAAAGCGCGCGGCTCCAAGTCGCGCAGAAAAGCGCGCCGGCACCGGCAATCGACAGGGCGCAGTACGACAAGGTGGTCCGCGAGCTGCAGCAGCTAAAGGCGCAAAACGCGGAGGCGATAACGTCGCTCAAGGTGCTCGAAGACGAGAACGAGGAGCTCCGGGAAGAGCTGGACTCGCTCAAGGGCCAGACAAAGCCCGCGCCGGCGCCAAAAGCCGGCTGATCCCGTTTTTAAGACTTATATAACCAAGACAGGCGAAATCCCCTCGATGGTTGAAAAGATGACTGCCGTGTGGCTGATTATACTGACTTTGATCGTATGCGCAGCCGTTCCGGGCATCCTGATTTACGTCACCACTGTGCCTGCTGCAAAACTGCTCGCAGGCTTCCAGATGGCTGACGCCGTCGCCCACGTGATTGCCATCAGGCAGTAACCCAAGTCTTTTTAACTTTTTACAGGCAGGTATCTCCATGGGTTTTGGGCCGTCAGAGGGCGCGGAGAAAAAGAGGCGCCTTGTCTGGTCGATGGTTCTTCTTGCAGTCGTGGTAGTGGGCGCAGGCGCGGCCACGATGGCAGTGACTGGCTATTTCAGAGAGCGCGACCCCATCTACCAGTGCATAGGCGACCCACGCTCGCAGCCATTCCAGCTTTCGGTGCCGATAACAGTAACAGAAGACGGCGTTCCTGTCAGGGTGGCAAGCGGGATTGGCATGACGCAGGATTGCACGCTTCCCGTCCACACGCTTGAAGAAGGCGTCATTCACGTGGCATACAAAGAACAGTATCCATTTACGCTCGGGCACTTCCTCTACAACTGGAAGATAGACCTGACAAAGTACGACACGACGGTGTACGTCAACGGCCAGAGGCACACAGACGGCTCGTTTCTGGACATCGTGCTCCGCGACGGCGACCAGATACGCGTCGAGTTTGTGAGCAGAAGCTAAAATAACATGCCTGCACAAAGGCAGGTAATTGAAGGAGATCCGGACCGAGATAGACATCGGCGCAAGCCCGTCCAGAGTCTGGCAGGTGCTGACGGACTTTTCAAGCTACCCGCAGTGGAACCCGTTCATACGCAGGATAGAAGGCGAGCTGGTGGAAGGGGCCAAGCTCCACATCCACATCACCACGCCGGCAGGCGCAAACCGCGAGTACTCGCCAAAGGTCACGCGGGTGGCGCCGGAGCAGGAGCTGCGCTGGCTCGGCAAGATGCCCGGGCTACTTTCTGGCGAGCACATCTTTGTGATAGAGCGCGTAAGCGAAAAAAGCGTGCGCCTTGTGCACAGGGAGGTGTTTGGCGGCCTGCTCACCTCGTTTTTCGGCTCCAGCCTTGACAACGACGTCAAGAAGGGCTTTGAGGAGATGAACGCCGCCCTCAAAAAGAGGGCCGAAGGCTAGCAGCGACAGTTTATTTACGACTTTGACGCGCAGGTACCTGTGCCAGACTATTACCGCGAGCTTGGGCTGGCGCCGGGAGCCTCACAGGAAGAGATAAAAAAGTCGTTTCGCGCCCTTGCGCTGAAATACCACCCAGACAAGAACAGAAACTCTGAAGAATCCCGGCAAAAGTTCATGAAAGTAGTCGAGGCTTACGAGGTGCTGTCAAACGAGCAGGCGCGCAGAAAATACGACGAAAACCCGTCGCATGCGCCGGGCCACGCGTGGACGCCGCCGGCAGACTTTGGGACCGTCTACAGCTATGACGAGATAAAGAGGCAGTACAGGCAGACGTTCCGCGGCGGCATGTGGGACATCAGCGACGCGGCAAGCCGCGGGATGTGGAAGTTTACGGTCGCGCTGTTTTGCGGGCTGGCAGCGCTTGTAGCCCTTATCCTTCTTGCAAGCTAGTGCCTGTGCCTCTTGCGCCGGTGCTCTTCTTCCTTCTCCTTGTTCCTGTCGTAGGAGAAATACTTGTATGCAAAGAATGCTCCTATGATAAAGCCCGGAGCAGAGATCAACAGAAGGGACGAGTCACCGACTCCGAGGGTCATGACAATCGCAAGCCCTGCGGAAGCAAAAGATGCCAGCATGAACATGAGCGGAATCTGCTTTCCTACAGCCAAATCACCTACCCTTGCAGAGGACGGTATAAGTCGTTTTCTGTCTTCTCGGCTTTGTAAAAAAAAGTCTACCTTAAAAGAACTAATTCTGCGCACGAGATTGTTTTTTGCCTCTTGCCATCCTGCAAAATTGTATCATTTTTTCGTGCTCAAAATGTTACACAATGTAACATTTTTTCTGCAGGTAGAAAAGGGGTCAGGACCTGTCCGGATTGGGTACAAAGCCTGTCTTCTCAAAAAGAATAAAAAGGGAAGCAGGACAAGCGCCACCAAGATGCGAATCATTGCCATCGGAAGTCGCGTGTTCGTGACCAGCTTCCAGCTCGCCGGCGTCAAGGGCGTCAAGGTCGAGTCGCCGGCAGAGGCGCTTGCAGAGATAAACAAGATGGGCGACGCAAGCGACGTGGGGCTCGTCCTTCTGAGCGACGACATCGGCAAGGAGATCCGCGTCCCGCTGACAAACCTTCGCGCAAAGAGGCCCATTCCGCTCATATTCGAGCTGCCGTCGCCGGGTAGCAAGAAGGAAAAGGTGGACTATCGCGCGCTGCTCAAGCAGATTCTAGGCGTTTAAGTCTTTTTCAATACATAATAGCGAGAAACGCCTATTTTGAGCATTGAAGAGGGGTCTCGTCGCGGTTATAGCCGGCATTATCATCGCGGCGGCCGTTGCAGCGGGTGTTGCGGCATGGCAGCCGGGCAGTGGGCCCGCAGGAATAGGCGACGGCTTGGGAACAAACGACACCATTTCTGCAGACAAGAGCCCTGCCGATCCGTTCACGCCAATACCTGACTCGAACCTGCCCAGGCTGAGCGATCCTTCTCTGAAAGTCGAAAAGGTAGTGGAAGGACTGTCGGCGCCAACCAGCATGGTCTTTGTCGGCGACGACATGATAATCACGCAAAAGAACGACGGCAACGTCCGGCTGGTCGTCGACGGCACGCTTCAGAGGCAGCCTGCGCTGACGTTTGACGTGGAGAATGCAAGCGAGCGTGGGCTGCTCGGCGTCGCATACAGTGAGAACAGGGTGTTCTTTTACCTCACAGAATCCACTGGCCTTGACACGCGCCAGCGCGTCTACAGGTACGACCTGCAGGACGGGACGCTTGCCAACAGGGCCATGATACTTGACCTGCCGGGGACTCCTGGACCAAACCACGACGGCGGCAAGATCCTGGTAGGCCCTGACGGCTACCTGTACGCGGTGATAGGCGACCTGAACAGAAACGGCATGCTGCAGAACTATCCCGACGGGCCTGCACCTGACGACACTTCTGTCATTTTAAAAGTCGACTTTGACGGCAGGCCTGTCGCAGACGTGCTTTCGGGAAGGGACGGCCTTGCAAGCTATTACGCCTACGGCATCCGCAACGGCTTTGGGCTTGACTTTGATCCGCTTACAGATGTTCTGTGGATGACTGAAAACGGGCCGAATATCTACGACGAGATAAACATAGTCGAGCCGGGTTTTAACAGCGGTTGGGAGCGCGTCATGGGGCCCATATCAAGGACGTCTGCAGACGAGGGCGACCTTGTGATGTTTGAGGGCGCCCATTACGACGACCCGCTGTTCAGCTGGAGACAGCCTGTGGGAGTGACTGACATCGAGTTTCTCAACTCGACTAGGCTTGGCGAGAAATACGAGAACAACATCTTTGCCGGCGACATCAACAACGGCAACCTCTACTACTTTGAGGTGAACGAGGAGCGGGACGGCCTGGTGCTTGGAGGCGCCCTCTCAGACCTCGTCGCCGACAGCGACAGCGAGCTTGAGGCGGTAACCATCGGCACGGGATTTAGGGGCATAACCGACGTCGAGACAGGGCCTGACGTCTACCTCTACGTCCTCTCGTACAGCGGAAGCGTGTACCGCATAGTGCCGGCCCGGTAAACTATTATGCTGGCAGGCTCTACTGCAGACAGCCTTGCTGAACAATCTGCGGGACTCGATTCAGCCTGCCATGCAAAAGCTGGGCTCGGGCTTTGCTTCCACCGGCCTTTCCGCCAACTTTTGGACAGGAGTCGGCCTTGCGCTTGCGTTTATTGCTGCCGGCGCGTACGCCTCTACGCTATTTGGCATACCTGGCTGGATTGCCGCAATAGCAGGAGGCATCATGCTTCTTGTGTCCGGGTTTTTCGACATGGTAGACGGCGCGGTTGCACGGGTCACAAAGCAGGCGTCAAAAAAAGGCGCGTTCTTGGACTCGACGTTTGACAAGATAGCAGAAGTAGCGATTTTTGTCGGCATCGCAGTCGGCGGCCTTGCAAACCCTGTCTGGTCTATGATAGCGTTAGGATTGTCGCTTCTTGTAAGTTACACGCGCGCCCGGGCAGAGTCGCTTGGAGTCGAGCTCAAGGGCATTGGAATCGGAGAACGCGCCGAACGCATGCTGATCCTGGCAATAATCGGCATGATTCCTTTCGCAGGCGACATCTCGCTTGGCGCACAGATGAACTGGGCAGTCATCATAGTCTCGATAGTCGCAGGGATAACGCTAATCCAGAGAATAGTTGCCACTGCAAGCAAGCTGTAAAAAAGGATGTGGGATTACCAGAGCCTTCCGCCGGTTCTGCGCTCTGCTTCCGACCTTACTTTGACTATTCCGCGGTGCACAGCGCACGAGACGCAGTAGAACTTGACGTCTGTAGACAGGGGTATGTACGCGCCCTGGGCCTTCAGCTCCTTTGCAAGCGCCGGCTCGACAAGCGTTATTCTCCCGGTGACCTTTTTCGCCTTGTCGCGAGGCACAAGCGCGCCGCACTGGCTGCAGTGGACTACGCCTGAGCTGCCCTTGCCGCCCTTGGAACGGCCTCGACTCGCTCTTTTCTTCGGCATGCAGGTCGTTGGACTTCGCCATACTTTAAATCTTGTGTTAAGGCCGGCCGTCATGCCGCATTGCACAGGATGGCAATGTACACCCGGTGCTTATGATATTCTGCTGGATTTGAGCAGATATGGGAGAAATGCCGATGTCAAAGCCGGTCCCTGAAGGCATGGGCTGGAGGATAGCTGTTACCATCCTCGCATTTTTCGGTGCCCTGATAGGCGTGGTCGTGTGGCTGTTCTTTTACGCGCAGGACTTTAGCGTCTACCAGAATATCGCTGTCGTCGCCGTGATAATCCTGGGCTTTGTCGGAGCCATGGGCGCTACTTGGGCAGCCTGGGGGATGAAGTACGGCGCAAAATGGAGCGGCAAAGGCGACACTTGCGCGGAATAAGCTCGCGATCTGCAGGACAACATTTGCGGGCGTGCTTGTCAGCAAAATTTGCCCCAAACGCTTTTAGCTGCGAGCCGGGCAGCGATACCTAGAAGGGTACGGCGCTGCCTCCTGACCGCCATCCCAAAGGTTTTGAGGCGCGCAACAAGCCCTTTTATTATCCGGCGCAAAACACACCTCTTGCTTGAAAATAGGCATCGCCTCGCACATTGTGCTTGACACGATAAAGAGCGGAGGCAGCACGGTACAAAGCCTGGGCGGGCCGGCGTGCTACTGCGGGATAACTGCGAGGCGATTTGGTTTTGACGTCGAATTGGCGACAAGGGTGGGAAGCGATTTTCCCGACGACGCCCGGAACATCCTGCGCGACAACAACATCCCTCTTAAAGAGCGCAGCATTGCAGACGGCCCGACGACGCGGTTCATGCTTGAAGACAGCGAGCCGCGAAAGCTGGTCTTGCAGTCAAAGTGCAGGCCCATTTCAGAGCAGGACATTGCAGACATGAAGGTCGACTGCTGGATTGCAAGCCCCGTTATCGACGAAATACCGGCGTCGGTGCTTGAAGCTATAAAGAAAAACCGCGGCAAAAAGGACTTTGTGATGCTCGACCCTCAAGGGTACATGAGAGAGGTGGATGCCGCAGGCGGGATTACCTTGAAGGACAAAATAGACATCGACCTGGCAGGGATAACTGCAATCAAGGCAGACAGCCAGGAACTGGCCGCGCTCACGGACGGCCTGCAGGGCGTGGAAGGTATGAAGGCCCTGCAGGCAAGGGGCGTCGACTTTGTCGTGACAACCGAGCACAGGGTAATCCACATGCTGCACAAGGACATGCACTACTGGATAAAGCTGCGCGACATCGACACGCCGGACGCAACGGGGGCCGGCGACATCATCGCTTCTGCGTTTACGTGCGCGTGGGTGAAGGAGAAGGACGCGCTGTGGGCGCTCTGCTTTGGCGCAGGGGCCCTTCGCGCCGCGCTCGAGACAGGCAAGGCAGGCCTTGCCAAGATACCTCCGATGTCAAAGATAGAGTCTAGCGCCTCGTACTTTTACAACACGGTGAGCTTCAAGGACGTCTAGTTTTCTCTAGAAAAATCCTCTATATGCCTTAATTATCCCAGAAAGGATAACAAACAGCAAATCTTGGAGCGACTTTTCAGGTCTGGCTTTTCCATTGCCTTGGCATCTCTTGTGCTTGTAGGCATCTTTGCCCCATTTACCCAAATCAAAGCCCAGACTCCTGCCCAGTCCCTTGGAGTAAAGATCGAGATCGCAGTTAACGCGGACACGAATACGGTCTATGTAATGAATCCTTCCAAGAACACCCTGAAAATAATAGATGGTACGTCGGGTTTTGAAAAAGCCGTGGTCCGATTGGGCTTCATTCCAGGGGGACTTGCCGTCAACAGCAACACGAACACCGTTTATGTCACTGACCCTCTGGGCAACGAGCTGGTAATCTTTGATGGCAGTACCGGCCATGTTCTAGCAGACATTGCTGTCAAGAGCAGGCCGCACGGAGTGGCGGTTGATCCTGCGACAAACAGGATTTTTGTCGCAAATGTCGGAAATCGCAGCATTTCGGTTATTGATGGCTTTACTAAACAGTCTTACCGAGTCGCGCTTGACGCCGACCCGCGCGACCTTGCTTTCGACGAAGGGACGAAGACTCTCTATGTCACGAGTCCTGCGGCCAACAAGGTCTTCGTGCTTCCAAATAACGCTGTCTATCTCATCCCTTCCGTCGCTGTGGGGACGTTTCCTGACGCGATAGCGGCAAATCCAATTACGGGCAAGGTGTATGTGGTCCACCGTTTGGAAAACTTTTTCTATGCAATAGACGGAGACCGCAATCTGTCGCCCAAGGTCACTGGTGAATGTCTGAGAGGAGGACCCAAAGATGTCACAGTTGACCCTGTTACTAACAGAGTCTACATGGTGTCCTCCTATAGCCGGTACATCTGCGCGGTAGACGGAGTGACCCACACAGCTACCGAATTTCTGTTTTCAAAGGAAGCGGGCACTGGTCCTTTTGCCATAGCGGTAAACGTAAAGACCGGAGTCCTCTACGTGGCTGACGAGTCGCGCGACACGGTCTTTATTGTAGACGGCAACGCACACGTGGTCTCTACCCGGCTCGCCGTGGGCGCAAATCCTGTAGCGGTAACAGTCAATCCGGCCACTAACAAGGTTTACGTTGCCAACAAGGCGGACAACACCATCCACGTGATAAACGGCACGACAAACGGCAGGATAAGCTCGATATCACTCGACAGCAGCCCAGTTGCTCTGGCCGTGTTTCCCGCGGCAAACAGGATATATGCAGTCACAACGGGAGTCGGCTCCCTGACGCTGATAGAAGGCGAAAGCGACACAGTGGTGAGAAGACTGGAAATCGGCTCAGACCTTGTCGACCTTGCAGTCAACCAGATAACGGGGCAAGTCTATGCTATTGACAGGGCCGATTCTACTTTGTTCATAGTGCCTTCCGACGCCAGCCAGACGTTGGCTGCGCTACCTCTGTCTGCGGCCCCGACTGCAATCGGAGTAGATTCGGCGAGGCATCTTGTCTACATTGCAAGCGAGACTGCAAACAATCTTACCGTGATGTCTGAAGATGGTGCCGTCTTGTCCAGCATGTCTTTGAGCTCGCCAACTGACATAGCTGTAGACTATGCCACATATTCGGCATACGTTGGTAGCCGGCTTAACACCAAGCCCAGCGTAAACGTAATAGATGAAAGTAGGCTCAAGGACACCATTTCACTTGGCCGCGGGGCAACCGACCTTGCCATCAACCCCTCATCCGGGATGTTGTATTCTGCTCACTCTAACGGCTTTGTCTCCGTAACGAGCCTTGCAGACGGGGAGCTACGCGCCAGAATTCAGATAGGCGCCACCGCTGCGGACATGGCCGCAAACCCGACCTCCAACAAAGTCTATGCGGTTCTGCCAAATTCCAACAGCGTAGCCATAATAGAAGAAAGAGTCCGGCAGTTCAGAGGAATCCAGGAATCGCTGAACCTGCAGGATGCCCGACAGGTGTTACAAAACGGCAAGCCTGCAGACTCGCTTTCTCGCCTTGAGGGCCACCCGGAAAGACGTTTTGAGATTAGAAGCATAAACATCGGCACAACGGGCCAGCCAGCGGTGGGTCAGGAATACAACATCGAGATATCCGTAAAGGATAACGCGGGGTCATCAGTCGCTCACGTTTACATAGTGCAGGTCGTCGGGCCGGAAGGAGACACCGTACTGGTTGACCTTATTTCTGCCAACACCGCAGCCTACGGCGCGATACTTTCTTCCTGGGTTCCACAGATGCCCGGCTCGTATACAGTCAAGGTGCTTATCTGGGATACCGTAACTCGCACCCCAACGCCTCTATCTCTGGGGGCCGAGATGCAGGTGCAGGTTGCGACCTAGCTTTAAATCAGGCATTGCGTCTACAAAGTCGTTCAATGAGGGTAGCGCTCTGGGGCGTTGACTCGAGGGACGGCGCTCTTTTGTCAAAGATGAAAAAGACGCTCGAGTCTCTGGGCGTCCGGTCGCAGATAATGAAAGACGACTACAAGGCGGCAGCAGAAGTTGACATGGTGCTTGTGGCCGGTGGCGACAAGGGAATACTGAACTACTTCCACAAGGTACAAGCCGCGTCTGCGCCAGTGCTCGGCATCTACGAGACTGACTCGACCGGCTTTCTTGCCCAGCTTGAAGTGCGCGACTTGGAACCTGCCACCCGCAGGCTAAAGCGTGGCGAGTACGAGGTAGACGAGGTGACGCGGCTCAAAGTAACAGTCGACGGCAGAGAAGTCGAACCTGCGCTAAATGACGTTGCAGTGTTTCCCGGCAAGAGCGCGACTTTGATGGAGCACGTCTTGAAAATAGACGGCAAGGACATCTGGCACGATCAGAGCGACGGCGTCATCATCTCCACGCCGACAGGGTCGACTGCGTATACCATGTCAGCAGGCGGACCCATGGTCCTGCAAAAGTCGCAGGTGTTCTTGATAGTTTCTGTAAACTCGCTTGACAACACCAGGAGGCCACTCGTCGTTCCAAGCAGCGCCAGGATAGAGATTGCCGACATCACAAGTCGATATCATTGCGAAGTCGTGCTTGACGGCGGAAGGCGCGTCAGGGTAAAGAACCTGCTTGAATGCGTCAGGCACGAGCACCCTGCAAGGCTCGTGCGGATGGCAGGCGACCCAGCTGCGTCTCTCATGGCAAAGAAGGTTCACCTTGCTGAAGACATGCTCAAGATGCCGCCAAGCGCGAAACTGATACTAAAGACGCTCGAGTATGAAGGTGCTCTGAGCCAGAAAGAGCTTGCGTCAAGGACCATGCTTCCCGAGCGCACAGTGCGGCTTTCATTGTCGCATCTTTTGGACGGCGGCTATGTCAAGAAAAAGACGTCGCTTCGCGACGCCCGGCAGAGGATCTACGAGCTCAAGATTTAGCTGCAGCCCTTACAAAGCCTTCAAAGGCCTGCTCGGGTTTTCCCGGCCTGCTTGAAAACTCGGCGTGGTACTGCACTGCAAAGTAGAACGGGTGTTTTGGTATCTCTAGTACCTCCATGCGCTTGCCCGAATCAGAGTGGGCCGACAGCACAAGCCCTGCCTTTCTTACCGCGCCGAGGTAATTCTGGTTGAACTCGTAGCGGTGGCGGTGGCGCCTCCTTATCTTGTCGGCGCCATAAAGGCTGTGCGCAAATGTGCCCTGCTCGACCACGATGTCGTGGCCTCCAAGGCGCATCGTGCCTCCCATGTCGTGAATGTTTCTCTGCTCGGGCATGAAATCAACGACAGGGTTCTTTGTGTGCGGGTCAAGCTCTGTCGAGTTGGCGCCCTGCATGCCGCACACATGGCGCGCAAACGCGACGATTGCAAGCTGGAACCCAAAGCAGATGCCAAGGTAAGGAATATCGTTTTCACGCGCAAAGTTTGCAGCCGCTATTATGCCTTCACTGCCGCGCTTGCCAAAGCCGCCTGGCGCAAGTATCCCGTCGTAGTCGCCAAGCGACGCAACCTTTCTCTGCGCGCCGTTCTCGAACTTTTCAGAGTCTATCCAGTCGATGTCGACCTTTCTGCCTATCTTGGCGCCTGCATGAGAGAGGGCGTGGTAGACGCTGACATAGCTGTCAGGAAGCGTTACGTACTTGCCCACGACTGCTATCCTGACGTTTCCCTTGTAGTTTGAAAACGAGTTTGCAATCTTTTTCCAGTCGCCCCAGCGCGGCTTGCTCCTTTTGAGCGCCAGGCTCTTTGCAACCACCTTTAGCATCTTCTGGCTTTCAAGGACCTCTGGGACTTTGTAAATCGAAGGAGCGTCGTGGCACGAAATTACGTCCTCTTCGTTGACGCTTGCAAAAAGCGATATCTTGCGCCTTGCGTCTGAAGTGAGCGGAGTCTTGCACCTTACTGCCAAAATGTCTGGCTGGATGCCTATCCTGCGCAGCTCCTGCACGCTGTGCTGGGTCGGCTTTGTCTTTTGCTCGCCCACGACGTCAAGCACTGGCGCAAGCGTCACGTGGATGAAAAGCGTATTTGACTTGCCTGCCTCAAGGGCCATTTGCCTGAAAGCCTCGAGGAACGGAAGGCTCTCGATGTCGCCCACGGTGCCTCCGCACTCGACTACCATGATGTCCAGTTTCTCTTTTTCAGCAGTCTTTTTCAGGTTCTCCTTTATGGCGTCAGTCACGTGTGGGATTATCTGGACGCACTGGCCCAGGTACTTGCCTTCCCGCTCGGCCTCTATCACGTCGCGGTATATCCTGCCGGTCGTGATGTTGTGGTCCTTTGTCATGGAAATATCGATGAAGCGCTCGTAGTTGCCGATGTCCATGTCGCACTCGCCCCCGTCGTCTGTAACGAACACCTCGCCGTGCGCCACGGGGTTCATGGTGCCGGCGTCGTAGTTGACGTAGGGGTCTATCTTGACGCAGGACACCTTGTATCCTGCAAGCTGCAACAGTTTGGCAGTTGACGACGTCGTGACTCCCTTGCCGAGGCCCGACATGACTCCGCCGGTTACGAAAATGAACTTTGGCCTCGACTGCACATTAGACTTTTGAAACGCGCCTTTTTATTCCTTTTTGCGCGCTAGCTTAATAAGAACATCTTGAGAAGTATCCACGTTTTCTGGTAAATGAGCGAGGACAGGCAGCGCGGCAAGTCGGCAATCGACGCCGTGCACACCGACGTATCAAAAGAAGACGAGGCCAAGATAGGCGCCAAGATCTCTGAAATCTACCGCGTCGACAGCGAGGAGGCGACTGAAATACATGCAAACTACCATGCCCAGAGGATACTTGCCGGCCTTGAAAGGCGCGCAAGGCAAAATGGCATGACGAAAAAGGCGCTTGAGGAAAAGATGGAGCACCTTGCCGTCCAGGAGGCAGCGTACCAGGTGGCGACAGGCCAGCTCGCAGAGCCTGCAGCAATCGATATCCTGTTTCGGAACCTCTACATCATGGAAAGCAAGGGCGGCGACAACGACAGGTACGTCAACTTTTACGGCTGACCGATATAGCCTACGTCTCTGAAAAACTGCACAAGCCTTGCCACGTACTCGTTTTCGCGGTCAAGACCATAGACTGCGTTTGCGTATTTTGCCTCCCTGACCCAGCCTATCTTTACCAGGTCGTCCAGGTTGCCCTTGATGTCGTCCCGCTTTAGGCCCGTCTTTTTGTGAAGCGTGTATATCGTTGCCATCTTGCTTTCCTCTGCAAGCGCCTTGAGTATCTTTACCTTGCCGATGCTCCCAAGGCCCGCCTCTATCGCTTCCCTCGGGCTCATTGCTTTATCCTTCCAAGGAGCACGGGCTCGAGCTCTGCAAGCGACGCGCCGTGCAGGCCTATCTCCTTCAGGGAGCGCATCTCCACCAGCTTGCGGACCTTCAGGTCGTCTAGGTAGTCTTCCACTTCCATTTTCTTGATGCCAAGCTGCTCGGCAAGCTCGTCAGCGTGCAGGCGCACGTCCTTTAATTCCACATATTGTTTCTTCCTGCTCTTGAGCGCCCTCACGACGGCGACGAGGCTGATTACGTGGTTCTTTGACAGCTGCTCTATCTCTTCTGTCGTTATGGTGGGGTGGGTCTGGCCGTGCACCTTGCGCACGTGCTCCAGCGTGACATGGTCCTGCCCCTGTGACTCTGCCAGGTTGCCTGCGTAAAGCAACAGATCAAGGGCGTAGCGCACGTCGCCGTTTACCTCTGCAGAAGTGGTTATCCTGGCTACCTGGTCGATGATGTCAGAGCCCATCGCCCTCGGGTTGAACGCCTGCTCGCACCGGCTTGCAAGTATGTCGCTTGCCTCTTCAAGCGAGTACTGGGAAAACTCCATTGGCACCCGTCCAAGCGTGCTCAGCTCTGCAGGGTCAAGCCTAGAGTAAAAGTCGGTGCTCCTTGCGATAAACACCACACCTTTGACGTTGCACGGCTTTTCCGGCTCAAACTCGTTCAGGCGCGTCAGGTCGTAGACGATGCTTGTGTCCTTGCTTGTCTTTATCAAATAGTCTATCTCGTCCATCACGACGAGCGCGTACTGGCTGTTGTCGCGGAGGTATCTCAAGAGATAGCGCAGCATCTCCTCGGCGCTCAGGCCCTGCGCAGGCAGCTCCGGCGCCAGCCTTTCAAGAAGCAGGCGGTAGATGGCAAACTTGTTGCCGCCTTGCAGCTTCAGGTTGATGTAGGCAGTCTTTAGCTTGCGCCTGTTCTTTGCAAACTCGTCTTCGATTATCTTTGTGGAGCGGATGACAGTCGTGGTCTTGCCGATGCCTGCGACTCCGACCACCTGCAGGATTGTGAGCGGAAACCTGTCGGGGTCGCCGGCTGCGCCTGAAAAAACGTGCAGTATCTGCTTTATCTGCTTCTCCCTGTGCGGGAGCTCCTCGGGGATGAACCGGGGCGACAGCTTGGACCTGTCAAGGAATATCGCGCTCTCGGACATCGCTACTATTTGGCGGACGCGTCGATATATATCGATATAGAATTAATAGCAGCAATCACGTGCACAGTTTTGCATGAGCAGGTTTGCCAAGGCCGGCGACACCGTAGAAAAGCTGGTCGAAAACTCGTACAAGGCCATAGACGAGGGCGCCTACGACTTAAAGCGCGAGGTGTCGCACGACGCCATCAGCCTGAAAAAGGCGATCCTTTCATGCCCGCATGCCCCGCTCATAACAGAGGTCAAGTTCTCGTCGCCTTCGCGGGGCCAGATCCGCAACTTTGGCACGCCGGCAGAAATAGCGCTTGCGATGGAAGAAGCAGGCGCCACCGCGCTGTCTGTTCTGACGCAGCCGTATTTGTTTGACGGCTCGGTGCAGAACCTGATTGCAATACGAAAGGCAGTCGCGATACCGCTTCTCATGAAGGACATCGTTGTAAGCGACGTGCAGATAGACGCCGCAAAAAAAGCCGGTGCCGACTGCATACTCCTCATAAAGGCAGTTTTTGACCGCAACCTTGCCGAGTCGAGCATGGAGTCGCTTTACGACCGCGCCGCAAAAAAAGGCCTTCAGGTGCTTGTGGAGGCGCACAGCAGCCAGGAATACGCCGACTGCATCAAGTCGCGCTACGAGCTTGTCGGCATCAACAACCGCAACCTGTCAGACCTTGCAGTGGACATCAAGAACACCGAGCGCCTGATAAAAGAACACGGCAAGGGCTCTAGCATCATCATAAGCGAGAGCGGAATTTCCAAGCCCGCAGATATTCAATATCTGAAAAAAGCCGGTGCCGACGCGTTTCTTGTGGGAACTTCCATCATGGAGACAGGCGACATTGGCGCCAAAGTCGCAGAACTCTACAACGCCCTGTGAATATTAATAACCCTTGGGCGTATCGATTCTGGCGATGCTTGGCAGTTACCCCGTCCACGGCAAGTTCGGCAGGTACGGCGGCAAGTACATACCAGAGACCCTTGCGCCTGCAGTGAGCGAGCTTGAGGCGGCCTATGAAAAGTTCAAGAACGACCCCGAGTTCCAGCAGGAACTGCATTACTACCTGACAAAGTACGCCGGCAGGCCGACCCCGCTCTACTTTGCAAAGAACCTGACCGCGCACGCAGGCGGTGCGAAAATACTGCTAAAGCGCGAGGACCTCCTGCACGGCGGCGCGCACAAGACAAACAACACACTCGGGCAGGCGCTTCTTGCAAAAAAGATGGGCAAAAAGCGTGTGATAGCAGAGACCGGCGCAGGGCAGCACGGCGTCGGGACAGCACTGGCGTGCGCGATGCTGGGGCTTCCTGCAGAAGTCTACATGGGCTCCAAAGACGTCGAGCGGCAAAAGCTGAACGTGTTTAGGATGGAATTGCTTGGAGCAAAGGTGCATCCGGTCGACTCGGGGAGCAAGACCCTGAAAGACGCCATAAACGAGGCGATACGCGATTGGATCTCAAACGTGCATGACACTTACTACCTAATAGGCTCAGTCGTCGGGCCGCACCCCTACCCGATGATGGTCCGCGACTTTCAGAGCATAATCGGCAGGGAGGTGCGCCAGCAGATGCAGCAGGATTACGGCAGGCTCCCTTCAGCAATAGTCGCCTGCGTCGGCGGCGGAAGCAACGCCAT
>NZ_JACAEH010000001.1 GCF_013388945.1 Nitrososphaera sp.
CCATAGAGGTGGCCTTTGACAGCGAAAAGTATCCCGGCTTTTTTGCATGGATAATCCCGACAGGCGAGGGCCGGGGCAAGGTGGGCGTTGCAGGCAAGGGGATAAACGCGGCGTCGGCGCTCAAGTCGTACATGGACTCAAAGGGACCACACTCGGCTGTTCGCAAAGTCTATGCTCCTATCTGGGTCGGCGGCCCTGTAGACCGCTTCGTAGACGGCAGGACTGTCATCACAGGCGACGCGGCGGGTCAGACAAAGCCGACGACTGCCGGCGGCATCTACACCTGCGGCATGGGGGGCATCCTTGCAGGCAGGGCCATCGCACAGGCAATGGCGGCAGGCGACGAGAGGCTGGACTACAAGCCTGCCTGGGAGTCGATGTTTGGGCAGGAATTTGAAAAGATGTTGCTTGCGCGCAGGCTGCTTGAAAGGCTCGACAACAGGGCGATAGGCGAGCTGTTTGCGTCGGTCCCGCCGGAAAAGCTGGAAGAAGCGTCGTCGACCGGCGACTTTGACTTTCACTCTGCAGCGCTTTCAAAGGTCCTGGGCGTGAAAAGCGCGGCCAGGATGGCAAAAGCACTCCTTGGCAACGAAATCCGGCGGCTTTTCGACTCCTAGATAGATATAAATTCCGATATTGTTCTCCGAACCGCATGTCAAAGCCGTTGCAGTTGCCGGTCTGCACCTCATGCAGCAGGCCGATAATGCCTAACGATGAATGCGTAAAATACTACTGCCCCAATTGCGGGTACGTCCTGATGTGGCGATGCGAGTCGTGCCGCGAGTTTGCCCGTCCATACAAGTGCGTCGGGTGCGGTTTTGAGGGCCCGTAGAAATGGCACGCTTGATCGCCCGTGTTAAAGTGCTTCCGGCCGACGCCGAGACAAACCTGGACGGCGTTGCGGAATCTCTGAAGAAAAATGTGCCGACCGGCATGGAGCTTAGCAAGTACACTAAAGAGCCCATTGCATTTGGGCTGCACGCAATAGTCGGCGACTTTATGCTGGACGACTCGGAAGGCCAGATGGAAAAACTCGAGGACGCTATAAAGGCTGTAGAGGGCGTCGGCGAGATAGAAGTGATGAACATAAGCCGCGCTTCTGTCAAGATGAAGTAAGGCTAATGCGCGTTATCCCGGAGGCCGGTGCATGGTGAAAAAAGCCAAGGCAGGTAGCGACGAGTTTCAACAGATAGAACTTCGCGTCGCAGAAGCCAAGCACCGCGACGTGGGCAAGCGCAGGGCGCGCCTTGACCCGCACTACATGGAGCAGATGGGGCTGCAGCCGGGAGAGATTGTCGAGCTTGTCGGCAAGAGGCAGACTGCAGTCACCGCGTGGCCTGCAGACGACGAGGAGCAGGAGACAGACATCATCCGGATAGACGGCCAGACGAGAAAGAACGCCGGCGTCGGCCTGAACGACCTGCTTGCGGTAAGGCGCGCAGAGAGCAAGCCGGCAAAGAGCATAACGCTCAGCCCCATTGGCGACAGCAACATGACAGTTGACAAGGAGTTCTGCGAGTTTGTGAAAAGCAGGCTCAAGGGCTTCCCAGTGAGCGAGGGCGACGAGGTGTCAGTCATAATCCTCGGCAACCAGATGGACTTTAAGGTGGAAAAGCTGGCGCCAAAGGCGATTGTGCGCATAGAGCGCCCGACAAAACTTTCGATAATCGCCGAGACCACGAGTGACCGCAAGCCCCGCGTAACATACGAGGAGATAGGCGGCATGAAGGAGCAGATACGCCGGCTGCGAGAGATAGTCGAGCTTCCGATGCGCCACCCGGAGGTCTTTGCAAGGCTCGGTATAGAGCCGCACTCTGGCATCCTGATGTACGGGCCGCCGGGCACAGGCAAGACGCTCATTGCAAAGGCGCTGGCGTCAGAATCTGAGGCCAACTTTTTCATAATAAATGGGCCGGAGATAATGAACAAGTACTACGGCGAGACAGAGGCGCGCCTTCGGGACATATTCAAGGAGGCAAAAGAGTCGTCGCCATCGATAATATTCATCGACGAGATTGACGCGATTGCGCCCAAGAGGGAGGAGGCGTTTGGCGACGTGGAAAAGCGCGTGGTCGCCCAGCTGCTTGCATTGATGGACGGGATGCAGGAGAGGGGCCAGGTGATAGTGCTTGGCGCCACCAACCGGCCCGAGAGCCTCGACCCAGCGCTCAGGCGCCCCGGCAGGTTTGACAGGGAGATAGAGATTGGCGTCCCAAATGCGGAAGGCAGGCTCGAGATACTTCAGATACACACACGCGGGATGCCCCTTGCTGACGACATCAACCTTGCCGAGCTTGCTTCCGAACTTCACGGCTACACGGGTGCAGACATAAAGGCGCTCTGCCGCGAAGCCGCAATGAAGGCGCTCCGGCGCTACCTTCCAGAGCTCGACTTGGAAGGGGACAAGATATCGCCTGAAATGCTCGAGTCGATGGTGATAACATCGAAGGACTTTCGAGACGGCATAAAGGAGATAGTGCCGACAGCCATGCGCGAGTTCTACGTCGAGGTCGCAAAGGTCAGGTGGGACGAGGTGGGCGGCCTGCAGGACGCAAAGCGGATACTCCACGACAACCTGATAGCGGCGATAAAAGAGCCCGAGAACTTTGCCAAGATGGGCATAAAGCCGCCCAAGGGCGCGCTGCTGTACGGCCCGTCAGGCACCGGCAAGACGCTCATTGCAAAGGCGCTTGCGACAGAGAGCAACGCCAACATCATAATCGTGAGGGGGCCCGAGGTGCTGTCCAAGTGGGTCGGAGAATCCGAAAAGGCAATCCGCGAGATATTTAGAAAAGCCAAGACCTCGTCGCCGTGCATAGTGGTGTTTGACGAGCTGGACTCGCTTGCGCGCCCGAGGGGCCAGAGCGACGACTCGTCTGGCAACGAGCGCGTGGTCAGCCAGATACTGACAGAGATGGACGACGCTGCAAGCTCTGGCGTCATAGTAGTCGGAATCACGAACAGGCCGGACCTCGTGGACCCGTCGCTCTTGCGCCCGGGCAGGCTCGACCTTATAGTCTACATAGGCCAGCCGGACGAGGCTGCGAGGCTAGAGATACTGAAGATAATAACGCAGCCGATGCCCCTTGCAGAGGACGTCGACCTTGAGTCTATAGCCCAGGCCGCAAAGAACTTTAGCGGGGCCGACCTAGTGGCGCTGTGCAGGGAAGCCGCGGTGAGCGCCATGCAGAACAAGTCAGACATAGTCTCGGGCCAGGACTTTGCCAAGGCCTTAAAAGCAGCAAGACCGTCTATAACAAAGGAAGTCGAGGACTGGTACGAGGCGATGAAGAAGAACCTGACCTATGCGATGCCAAAGCCGCCGGACAAATCCTTCTACGGGTGACACTATGAAATATCCATTAAGAAACCTAGTCTACGAAAAGATCCGCCAGGCAGGCACGATGACAGACGCGGACCTGATGAACGCGCTGTCAAAAGACGGCGTGACGCTTGCCGACTCGGAATTCAACAAGATCCTGCTCGACCTTGAGATCTACGGGCTCATCAGGGTGTCGTGGGTCACCAAGGAAAAGCGCAGGGTCGAGCTGGTCGCGCAGACTTAGAACGGCCTGTAGTAGAACAGCGCGTCGACTGCAAGCGCCACAAAGATGACGACGAGGTACGGCGCCGTGACCTTGTACGCCTTCCAGGCAAACTCCGGTGTCGGGTTCTTTGTAAGCTTGTAGTGGTAGGCAAGCATGAGCCCGCCAGAGACTGCCGCGATCACCGCATACAAAAGGCCGAGGCCGAAAAAGTACAGCGCTACAGAATAGGGCAGGAGTATCGCAGTGTTGGCAAGGATATAGCTTGCAGTCTTTTGGTTTCCTATCATGACCGGGAGCATCGGCACGCGGACGCTTGCATATTCCTCCCGCGCGCGGATTGCAAGGCACCAAAAGTGTGGAGGAGTCCACATGAACACGAGCCACCCGACAAGAAAGCCGAGCAGGTCCATAGAACCTGTGGCAGTTGCCCAGCCTGCCATCGACGCGGCCGAGCCGGCAAAGCCTCCGATGACTATGTTTGACGCGTTGCTGCGCTTGAGCCACGCTGTGTAGATTATGACGTAAAAGAATATGCCAAGCGCTATCATGCCTGTCGCAACAGGGTTGAGCGTGAACCATGCAATGGCGACAGAGATGGCGCTCACCGCTATGCCGTAGGCAAGGACGCTTTGCGCAGAGAGCCTGCCGGCAGGAATGGGCCTCTTGGCTGTACGCTCCATTATCTTGTCTATGTCCCTGTCGTAGTAGTGGTTGAGAGCGCTTGCGCCCATCGAAGCCAGCGCCCCTGAGAGCGTCAGGAAGCCGAGGTGCCACCAGCTGACGTCCCACGCAACGGCAGGGGTTGCATCAAAGCGCGTGGCCGCAAGGTACGAGCAGACTGCGGTAATTACGAGGACTACCACTATTCTGGGCTTTGAAACCTCTACAAAGTCACGTGCGGTCACGGATGGTGCCTCGTGGGTGTTCTGCCTCTGCTAGCATTTAATTTATTCGGACTCAGTAGACGAAATGCTTCAGGTTTGACACCTGCAGCCTGTAGAATTTCAGTATTTTGCGCTTCAGGATGGAATGCTCTGCGTCGGAAAGCCCGCAGCCGCACTTTCGTTTGTCTATGCCGTGCCTGTCTGCCATCGCGCACACGTCTGCTATCTTTTTCCTTGCGTCCTCAAAGTCGTATTCGACCTTGTGCGTGCGCTCCACCATGTCAAGCAGGTTGACCGCTGCGAGCCACGCGTCCCACACCGTGTCGCCGTCGCCGACGTCAAACAGGTCTGCCACTGACAAGCTGCGTGTGGCTCTGCAAATTCGACATTAAGGAAGGTTGTCAATAATTTTGGATGTCTAGAAAAGATTAATTATGCCAAAATTGCCCCCAATAACCGGAGCATGACTGACTGGGACCTGCTGACCCCCGGCATAGGACTTACCACCATCGGCATAGTCGGCGTCGGCATCTCGCTTGCAGGCATCGCCAAGACCTTCATCGACGGCATGCACGCAGTCTCGCTCCTTACCATGTTTATCGGCATGATATTCCTTGCCTCCGGCATCTTCAAAGACGGGTTCCCGTCGTCGGGCAAGGCCAAGTCCGGCACCTTCATCACGCTCGGCTTCCTGGTGACCTTTGGCGTTGCAGCCGCAGTCACGGTGAGCACGCAGGTGCCCAGCATCTTTGCCTACATCGGGCTCATGACAATCATCGGCATCCCCGGCGCAATGCTTGCGTTTGTCTCGTACAAAAAGCCAGAATACCTCAAGGCCGCGGCAGTCATTTTCATAGGTGGCTCGATTGTCGCCGGCGCTACGTTCTATGCTTTTGGCTTGGTGGCGCCCAAGGCTCCCGTAGAAGAGGAAGAAGAGACTCCCACCCCAGAGACTCCGCCTGCGCCGACAAACATAGTCAAGGCGACAATCCTTGCCGGCGCCTCGTCGCAGGACAACCCTGACTACGACCCCGACCCCGTAGTGGCTGCAAAAGGCGACGGCGTAGAGTGGACCAACGCTGACAACACGCCGCATACTGTAACAAGCAAGGCCGACGACGGGGCTGCCTTTGACTCTGGCGTGATCGCCGCCGGCAAGACGTGGGTGCTCAACACCGCGACGCTTGACGTCGGCGAATACGAGTACTACTGCACGTTGCACCCGTTCATGACAGCGTTCTTGCAGGTGACCGAAGCCGGCCAGTCCACAGGCGAGCAGGCAGGCGGGACCGAGGCGCCAACCAACTCGACGGGTGGTGCGCCTGGCGGGGAAGCGACGCCTGCTACCGTGACTCCTGTCTCGATAGTGGTCGGTTCCTCTGCGCCTACAAACGGCCAGTTCTACGACCCTGACGTCGTCGAGACTACGGTTGGAAGCATGGTTGTGTGGACCAATGACGACTCCACTTTCCACACGGTGACGTCGGGCGTGGTCGAAGGCAATACTCCGGCGCCTGACGGCGTGTTTGACTCGAAAATCATGAAAGGTGGCGCCGAATTCAACTGGGTGTTTGAAGAAACTGGCGAATACAATTACTACTGCTCGCTCCATCCCTATATGACGGGCAAGGTAATCGTCAACTAGATGCAGAGCATACCTTCGAGCATTGTTCTGACGCAAAGCCATCTGGCACAGCTTGAAAAGCACGCCAGAGACTCGCTTCCAAACGAGTCGTGCGCGTTCTTACTTGGCGCCGGCGCAGCGCAGGTCGCAGTGTCTGAAGTCATGGTGGTGAAAAACGCGCAGGCCGACAGGGTCTCTTTTTCCGTGCCTGCCGACGAGCTCTTGAACGCCTACAAGAAAGCGGAAGAAAAAAAGCTGCAGGTTGCAGGGATATTCCACTCGCACCCCGCAAGCCCCAAGCCGTCGTCGACTGACGCAAGGTTCATGGAGATAAACCCTGTAGTGTGGGTCATTTATTCAACGACTGAAAGCAGGTTTGCGGCCTGGATTCATTCAGACCAGATTTATCCGGTCGAAATTGTCGTGCGCTAGGGCGTCAGCCTGTCGGTGTCGCGGGGATACAGCACTACCTCGCGCACGTTCTGCGCGCCCGTGAGCACCATCATCAGCCTGTCAAAGCCAAGTCCCCACCCCGAGTGAGGTGGCATGCCCCAGTCAAACGCCTTCAGGTGTTCTGCAAAGCCCTCGGGGTTGAGCCCCTGCTCCGCAAGCCTTGCCCGCAGTTTTGCAGGGTCGTGCAGCCTGCGCCCGCCAGACACAAGCTCGAGATATCCGTGCTGCAGGTCAAAGGACTTTGAAAGCCGCGGGTCGTCCTCCTTTTCGTGGATGTAGAAGGGCTTTAGCTTGAGCGGCCAGTCGGTGATAAAGTAAAAGCCACTGTGCGCCTCGCCCAGCTTGCGCAGCGCCGCGTCTGACAGGTCGTCTCCAAACGCAAGCTTTTCGCCTGTCTTTGCAAGCTCGTCGAGGCACTGCTCGTAGGTCAGCCGCTCTATCTTGCCTATCTCTGTCTTTTTGGCGCCGGCAAGTTCAAGTTCGCAGCTGCAGTTCTCGTTGAACTCCTTTGCGACTGTCCTGACCACCTTTTCTACCAGGTCCATTACGTCTTCATAGTCCAAGAACGCGGCCTCGACGTCGACGCTTGTAAACTCGGTCAGGTGCCTCACCGTGTGCGAGTTTTCGGCCCTGAAATACGGCCCTATCTCGAATACCCTGTCAAGCCCGAGCGTCAGCTGCTCCTTGTACAGCTGGGGGCTCTGCGCAAGGTACGCCTTGCGCTTGAAATATTCAAAGCCAAACAGGTTTGCGCCGCCCTCGCTTGCGCTCCCGATTATCTTGGGGGTGTTCACTTCGATGAACCCCTCGCTCCGCAAGAGGTCGCGAACTGCCTTGAGCCCTGCAGAACGCAGCCTGAATATTGCTGCGACTTTTGGGTTGCGCAGGTCAAGCGCCCTGGCGTCAAGCCGCTTGTCAAACGCAGACTCGACCCTGCCTGTAGGGTCTATCGGCAGCGGGTGGACGGCGCCTGTAAGTATTGAAAACTCGCTGACCTTGACCTCTACTGGAAAGTCCCTTGCCTTGCTCTTTTGCACCACGCCTGCGACCACGACCGCGCTCTGCCTCTGAGCCTGCACGGCTTTCTGCACGTTGTCGCCTGTGACTATAATCTGGCATGCGCCCGTAGCGTCGCGCACGGTGACAAAGGCGAGCTTGCCTATGTCGCGCACGTCCTCTATCCAGCCGCCTATCCTTACCTCCTTGCCTACAAGGTGCTCGCCAAGCTCGCGGGCATAGTGGGTTCTGTGTATGTCTGCCATCCCGGGTTTCTCGCTATCTTTGACCGACCTTGCCATCTTTTGAACCTTTTCCACCAATGGCGCAAGCTATTATACGTACGACGTGTCCATGCCGTTAGTGCCTCAGGACGACGACAAGATTGCAGTCTCTGCGCTTTCCGCCTTCTACATGACCGAGAGAGGCCCGGTGAGGGCGGTAGACGGCGTCAACTTTGTGCTCAAGAAAAGCGAGTCGCTGGGAATCGTCGGCGAGTCTGCCTGCGGCAAGAGCACTCTCGGGTCTGCGCTCATGCGCTCTATGCAGGCGCCCGGCAAGGTTGTGGGCGGAAGCGTGATGCTGTCAGGCCAGGACGTGGCAAAGCTTTCAGACAGGGAATTCACGGAAAAGGTGCGATGGAAAAAGATAGCGATGGTCTTTCAGGGCGCCATGAACGCGCTTGACCCTGTATACACGGTGTCTAGCCAGCTCAAAGAAGTGCTCAGGGAGCACGGCTACCGGGGCGACTACGGGAGCAAAGTCGCAGAATCACTAAAGCAGGTGGGGCTGGACCCGTCGGTGGGCGCAAGGTACCCGCACGAGCTTTCCGGCGGCATGAAGCAGCGCGTCGTCATTGCAATGGCGCTCTTGCTAGAGCCGGAACTTTTGATAGCCGACGAGCCGACGACGGCGCTTGACGTGCTGGTGCAGGCGCAGATAATCTCACTCCTCAAAAAACTGCACGAGGAAAAGAACCTGACAGTCATCCTCATCACGCACGACCTTGCGCTTGTGTCGCAGATAGCCCAAAAGATAGGCATAATGTACGCCGGCCAGCTGGTGGAGTTTGGCTCCGCGGAGGAGGTCTACCGCGACCCCAAGCACCCGTACACGCAGGCTTTGATTTCGGCGGTCCCGCGACTCCATTCCACAGAAAAAAACATCCGCTTCATCCCCGGCAGTCCGCCGTCGCTCCTCGACCCGCCAAAGGGCTGCAGGTTCTACGCGCGCTGCCCGCACGCGATGGACGTGTGCAAGAGCGACCCGCCTGAATTTCCCACAAACACGGGCTACGTCCGGTGCTTCCTGTACGACCCAACGTTAAAAAAGACGGCTGACTGACAACCACGCTGCCTGTTGTCAATACTCAACTACTTTCCGTTCCAGCAAATGCGCGACAGGCAGCGCTCGGTGCTCCTGGACATAGAGTCGGCCATAAAATCAGGCTACAAGAACATCTTTCTTGAAGCGCCGACTGGCTTTGGCAAGAGCCCCGTTGCAATAACGCTTGCGCGCTACCTTGGAATCTCGCACATCTGCACCGCAACCAAGGACCTGCAGGCGCAGTACAGGCGCGACTTTCCCTTCGTGCTCGAGGTAAAGGGGCGCGGGAACTTCCCGTGCATAGTAAAGGAGGATATGGGGCTTGACGAGAGCTGCGACTACGGGCCCTGCGTGCAGGACGAGGACTATGACTGCGCGTTCAAGACCCGGCTTTTGGACTACGACGTTGTGGGGCAGGGGACTGCGCAGGAGCTTGTAAGGATAAACCCGCTTGCGGAAAAAGGCTACGTCGACAGCCTGAAAAAGCAGTCGAGGCTGGTGGAACTTTCGTGGAGGCCGTGCCACTACTTCCACCAAAAGTGGGCGGGCGCAAAGGCAAGCCACACTGTGTACAACTACCGCTACTTTTTATCCGACATCTTTTACACAGGCACCACGCAAAAGCGCAAGCTGCTGGTCCTTGACGAGGCGCACCAGCTGGAATCTGAAGTGGGCGATTTCCGCTCGTTCACGGTCAACAGAAACTCGCTTCGCTTCCTTCCGCGCTTTCAGATGCCCGAGCGGGCCGTCGAGGACGTGGACACCTGGCTTGACTTTCTTTCGCGCCTGCAGGAAAAGCTGCAAAAGTTCATCGAGCAGGCAACCGACGCGATTGACCGCGGGAGGATTGCCGAGCCCTACACGGAGCGCAACCTGATAGACGCGATTTCGCGCGAAAAGAACCTGTCTGCAGTGCTGTACGACATGCGGAGCAGCAAGAAGAACTGGATAGTGTCAAGCATCCAGCGCGACGGCGACGCGATATCCCGCGCAACGCTGACGCCGCTTGAGACGGCAAGCTACTTTGGCGAGATACTGGACAAGGGCGCCATCGCGTTTTTCATGAGCGCGACCATCCTGAGCAAGGACTATCTCTGCAAGGTGGCAGGGATAAAGCCTGATGCCGCCAAGTTCATCCAGGTGCGCGAGTCTGACTTTCCCGTCAAGAACCGGCCGATAAGGCTGATGAACGTCGCGTGGCTCTCTGCAAAGACGATGCAGGAAGGCCTACCCAAGATCGTCAAGGCAGTCGACAACATCATGTCGACGCACAAGAACGAAAAGGGGATAATCCACACGACGTCTTATGCACAGCTGCAGTTCATCCGCGACAATTTGACAAGGGAGAACGCGGCCAGGCTGATAGAGACCGGCTCGACACTTGACCGGGAGGAGGTCATAGCCAAACACACGGCAAGCAAAAAGCCAACCGTACTGATATCCCCGTCGCTTCACCTCGGAGTCGACCTGAAGGACGACCTGTCGCGCTTTCAGATAATAGTAAAAGTGCCGTACCCGGACCTGAGTGACCGCAAGGTCGCTGCGATGAAAGAGCGCGACCCGCGCTGGTACACATGGTATACCGTCCTGCGCCTTGTCCAGTCGTACGGCCGGAGCGTCAGGAGCAAGGACGACTCTGCCACGACTTACATGCTTGACTCAAACATAGACTACCTGCTCAAGAGCGCGCAGGACATGGTGCCCAAGTGGTTCTCAGAAGCAATCCGGACCTAGAACGTTTTTATGCTCAAGAGGCTGAAAAATAGCAGTTTGTCCGGCGACGCGACCGTCCCAAAGGCCGCAAGCCCGCCTGCAATCTTCGGGGTGCACCCGAGCATCGCAGTCACGCTTGCACTCATCGCCCCGATAATATTCACGATGGCGGCCTACCCTGACACGTTCAGCCTCTCGTGGAACGAGGGCAGGGGCGGCTTTATCTTTGCGATGGCGTTCATCGCGGCAGAGCTGATAGGCATAAGGCAGCCTGTCAGCAAGGCCAAGGTTGCGGTGGTCCTTGCGCTTGCAGCCGCTACTATAGCCTATTTTGCGGCCCTGCCGTTTGGCCTGCGCCAGTCGATACAAGACGCCGCGCCGCTGTACAATGTCGAACTTGAGCTGAGCTGGGTGTGGATGTGGGACTTTATCGTGATGGCGCTCTTTATCGGCGCGTCGCTTGCGGTGCTCTTTGGCAGGCGCTGGTACAAGATAGCGCCGGCAGGCGCGATATACCTTGCAGGAAGCGCCGTAATCCTTGCCCTTGACGCCTTTTTCCCGTACGACACACTGGGGCCGCTCCAGGTGATAGTCCCTGTGTACCTGCAGATAGATCAGGCAGTCATCAACTTTATCGACGCCAACATCACCAACGTCGGGCCCGCAAACCCTGACAACCCGGTCCCGCCCGCGTCGGCCCGGGGCAACCTGCTGGTGCTCAACGGGCTTAAGGGGCCGTTTGCGCTTCAGGTGTTCTGGCCTTCTGCCGGCGTGCACAGCATGATAATCTACACGCTTGTCATGCTGGCGTTTCTGCTAAAGATGGAAATGCCGCTGAAGAGGAAGATGATCTACTTTGTCATCGGCACCTTTGGTACCGTCGCAGTCAACGTGGTGAGGATAATCTCGCTCTCGCTCTACGCGCTTGTCGTGACTACGAAGGTGAGCGAGTGGGAGGCATTCCATTCGGTGGCAGGCGAGATAATGTTCCTGCCCTGGCTTGCAATCTACATCGGGATAGTGATGTACGCAGAGGGCAAGAGGATGCGCCGGCTAAAGCAGGCAAGCCCTAGCGCGGCATAAAGTCAAAAAGCGTTTCCTGGCCCGTGCTGTCCTGAAAATCAGACACCCTGACGCCAAGCCTCCTGACCTTCATGCCGTCTGCCATTGCGTCGTCAAGGATTGCCTTTGTGGTGGAGTGCAGGACGTCAAGGTCGCTGGTGTGCGCCTTGAGCGTCCTAGACCTTGTTACCGTCTCTAGGTTGTTCAGTATGAGTATGACGCCAACGCTCTTGAAAGCAAGGTTCTTTTTAGAAACGCTTTCCTGCACAGACCTGCATATCCCTTCGAGCTCGCCGTACATTTCAGACGCCGCAGCTGCGTCATGCTTTAGCGTCACTATCCTCATTATCTGCTTGCGCTCGCCCTCTGATTCTTGCACCGGCTCGTCGTCGATGCCTTTTGCGGCGTTTTGCATGTAAGTCGCGTTTTTCCTGCCAAACTCGCCGACGAGCCTGTAGATGTCAAACGCCGCCAGGTCGCCCGCAGTCCTTACGCCAAGCTCGGCAAGCCTGTCGCGGGTCTTGGGGCCTACGCCCGGTATCTTGTCAACGTCAAGGGCAGACACAAACCTTCCTGCGTCCTCCGGCCTGACGACTGTGAGCCCGTCCGGCTTGTCAAAATCCGACGCAATCTTGGCAAGCATCTTGTTCGGGGCGACGCCGACAGAGCACGAGATCTGCGCCGCCCTTCTTACCTCGTCCTTTATCCTGCGAGAAATGCCCTCGGCAGAGTCAAAGTCGCCTCCTGTCCTCTCTGACACGTCGGCAAAGCATTCGTCGATTCCGACGCGCTCAAAGACGTCGGCGTTTTCCCTGATGGCAGCCATCGCCTTTTCAGACACTGCCTTGTAGTACTCGACGTCAAGGGGCAAGAACAGCGCGTCCTTTGCGTCTGCAAGCCTTGACTTGGCAGTCCTTATCGGGATGCCTGACTTGACTCCGTATTTTCTTGCGACATAGTTGGCGGTGCTCACGACGCCCGAGTCCTCGGTCCTGCCGGAAAAGACGCACACGACTACCGGCCTGTTTTTTATTTCAGGATTTCTGAGCTCCTCGCACTGGGCAAAAAAGTAGTCAAAGTCGACGTGCAGGACAGCCCTTGCCAACGCTGCTTGTAAAGCGTTCTGGTATAATTCGATTACTTGGTCTGCAGAACTGACACGCCGGGCATCTCGTCGCCTGCAAGGTAGCGCAGGCTTGCCCCTCCGCCCGTAGAAACGTGGCTCACCTCGTTTTCTGCGACGCCTGCCTTCTTCATTGCTTCAAGCGTGTCGCCGCCACCCACAAGCGTCTTGGTGCCCCGCCAGTAGGCAAGGGCCATACTCTTTGCGATGTTTATCGTGCCGTTTGCAAACGCGCGCACCTCAAACATGCCCATCGGGCCGTTCCAGAATATCATACCCGAGCCGTTGGTCCCGCTCACCTCTGCGGAAAAGCGCTCTATGGTCTCGCTTCCGATGTCAAAGCCGGCCATGCCTTCGGGGATTTCCTTCACCATCATTATCGAAGTGTCTGCCGGCGACTGCGCGGCCACATGATCGGTGGGGAGCATTATCTTGTCCGCGTACTTGGCAAGGGCCTTTTCCGCCCAAGGGAGGCGCTCGTGGTCGATGAGCGACTTGCCGGTCTTGACGCCTTTTGCCATCAAGAACGTGTATGCTGCAGCTCCGCCGATTATTACCTTGTCTGCCTTTGGCAGCAGGTTTTCCAGCGCGCCTATCTTGTCCTTTATCTTCACTCCGCCAACCACAACCTTGAACGGCTTGGGCGGGTTCTCACGCATCATCGAGAGGTACTCGACTTCTTTTTTTAGGTTAAATCCGGCAAGCCTTGTATCAAACAGCCTTGCCGCGCCATAGGTTGACGCGTGCTTTCTGTGCGACGTGGAAAACGCGTCGTTGACGTAGATGTCTGCCTGCGACGCAAGTTTTTTGCAGAACTCCTCGTCGTTTGCCTCCTCTTCGGGGTGGAAGCGCAGGTTCTCCAGAAGAAGTATGTCTCCTTTGCCCATCTGGGCTATTTCAGTTTCGAAGGCCGGCCCGAAGCAGTCGCTTGCAAACCTCACCTTGATGCCGGCCCTGCCCGTTATCTCTTGCAGCCTCTTGGCGACCGGCGCAAGCGTGTAGTCCGGGTCGCGCCCTTCCGGCCTGCCGAGGTGCGATGCAAGTATCACCTTTGCCCCGTTCTTGCTCAGGTACTCTATCGTCGGGATTGTCATGCGGATGCGGTAGTCCTCGCCCACCGAGCCGTTGCTGACGCTCACGTTAAAGTCGACCCTGACAAGAACGCGCTTGCCCTCAAAACTCTTGGCGTCAACGTCGAGAACCGTCCTTGGGGCCAACAGCACCTGTAAATTTGCAGGGATTAATTTATCTTGTGCGAAATTCCTCTAAACACTTAAAGAACAGCCAAGGCGAGAGCTGTCCGTGAGCAGTTTCGTACCTAGGAGGGTTCTTGGCAAGTTCATGCACGTGACAGACCAACCGCTAAAAAGAGACGGCGGCAAGTCGCTTGTCTATTTCATGGGCGCAGGATTCTGCCCGTTCTGCGCGGCAGAGCGCTGGGCGATTGTAAAGGCGCTAGAGCGCTTTGGCAAATGGGAGGGCCTCGTCGAGGACAAGAGCGCAGGCCACGACGAAAAGTACCTCAACGTCCCCACTTTCAGCCTTGCACGCGCAAAATACTCGAGCAGCCACGTCGAGTTTGCCGGCAAAGAGACTGCAGACCGCAACTTTGAGCCGCTGCAGGAACTTGGCGACTCTGACTTTGAAATCCTTGACATGTACAACCCGGACCAGATGATTCCTTTCTTGCTGGTGGACGGCCAGTACATGCAGGTAGGAGCCGGCTTTTCGCCGGAGATGATACAGAACATGTCGCACGAGCAGGTTCGTGCAGAGCTTGACAAGCCCGACTCTGCGATAGGCAAGGCGATGCGCGCCGAGATAGACAACATCACCGCGCTTGTCTGCAAGAGCATTGGCGGCAAGGGTCAGGCCTGCGGCTCTGAATCAATCAAAACATTGGTCGAAAAGCTGTAGGGCTATTCCTCTACCTTTGCAACTTGGGGCCGAAGCTCGCTTACCCTCGTTATCGTGGGGCACCCAAGCTTGCTTGCCGCCACCTTGAAGCCTTCCTTTGCGAGGTTGAGGTTTGCCGCAGTCACGTGCGCCTCAAATATTGGCTGTCCAGGCCTCACCCTGGCGGCAAGACCTGTTGCCTTGCCAAACGCCCTGCGCATTCCCTCCTGGAGACGGTCTGCGCCTGCTGTGGCAATCATCTTGTTCTCCCTGAGGATGACGTGGGGATAGACGCGCAGCATCGAGAAAAAGCTCATCTCTCCTGCAGTTGCCATCCTCTTGTTTGCCGCAAGCCTTGCTGCTTCAAGAGCGTTGTGCCTTATCTGCAGTTTCTCGGTGACGATGAGCTCCAGCTTGTAATCATAGTCAGGCGATGCCTGGCCTGACGAAAACCTTGCTATCTTTATCTGGGGCTTGCCGGCTATGTACTCCTTGCGGACATACGGCATGCCACGGGTCTCGCGATAATTAACTCCCTTCATATCGATACACTGGTTTGAATGCTTAAATGTGGAATTCTGCTGTGATTTAATCGTTATGTCAGTCCCGCCTGCCCCGGAAAAACAGGAAGAGGTGCAGGCAGTAGAGGCGCGAATTTCCGGCAGCAGGATTCTTGTCGACGACGTGCGCGTGCAGGACGAACTTCGGACCCGGGGCTACGGCGAAAAAGAAGGCGACGACTATGTTCTAAAGCCGTACGAGGCCCTGTACCTGATGCAGGCAAAGCGCCTGACTGTGAAGGGAAAGGAGATGACTTTTGACTCGCTCTTTGAATTCCTGCTAAAGCACGACAGGAACATCATGACGAGGTTCCTTGTCTACCGCGACCTGAAAAGCCGGGGCTACGTCGCAAAGGAGGGCTTTGGGTTTGGCGACGACTTTCGCGTCTACGAAAGGGGCGAGTACGAGAAAAAGCCGGCAAAGTACGTGGTGTTTGGAGTAAGCGAAGGCGCGAACGTCTCAGCCAAGGACTTTGCAGGCGCAGTCGAAGAGATTGAAAAGATGGGCAAGGATGCAGTCGTTGCAGTCATTGAGCGCAGGGGCGAGGTGATATACTACAAGGCGTCCCGGATGCGCTTTGCGCAGAACAAGCACGACACGTCTATCCCGGGCAAGTGATGGGCGTGGAAGGGGCACGCTTTAAGGAAGTTTATTGCGCCGATTGCAAGATGGTGCTTGCGCGCTACTCCACGAAATATTTTGACGACGCGGACATCACCGAGCTTGTCAGGATACACTATTCGTCGCACATAAAGGAAGGCCACGTCGTAGAGACGCGCCTATCCGTGTAAATCGATTTATAGCCCCGACGGCTTGTACGACCCCATGCAAGGCACACTCTGCGAGAGGGTCATCAAACTTGACAAGAACATCCGCTTTGCCGGCATAGTGAACGGCAGCGGCGAGGTCGTGGAAGGCGGCTTCCAGCAGGGCACGCAGCCGCTCCTAAACGGCACGGCGGAGCAGCAGATGTACCTCCAGTCGCTCTCAAACGTCCTTACGCTCAGGCAGTTCTCGGACAGGCTGGGCGAGTTCCGGTACAGCATAACGGAGCACGGCAAGGTGAACCTTCTCACGTTTCCCCTCGGCGACGGGATTCTGTGCCTCTCGACCACCTCCAAGGCCGACACTCTCAAGATACGCAACAAGGTCCTCGCGCTCTTGAAACAGAACAAAAAGATCAAGAAGAAGGTTTAATAGTACACCCTCCAAAGGATTAAATGCATGAGAGCCGCCTCCGAGGTAAGGTTGGCAAAGCGCTTTTGCGAGCATTGCTTTTACCGCGGCGACGAATCCGAGTTTCTTGCGGCCGCGGACTTTTGCATAGAGTGCATGGGCGTGCACGCGCACTGCCCCAAGTGCAAGCAGAGCTTCCACAGCGTCCACGTGGTCGAATGATTTTTTATCCCTGAAAGCCATACAAGCGCAGGCTGCAGGGTGATGACGAGGTGTACAGTCCCCCTATTACTCTGCCTGCGTAGGCAGAACAGATGAAGAGAATTTACCGGACTGCCGAGCCTTGCGGCTCAAGTTTTTAATCACCGGCAGGTAATGCTGCCCCTGTGCCAGACGCTGAATACGACCAATTCTGCCAGGAACTTGTAGACCTTGACGAGTCGATGGTTGCTGCATTCGTGCTTTCAAACGGGATCCGGGGCTCGCACATAAAGCTGGACGTGCCCGTGCTAAAAGAGGAAGATGCTCAAAGGCTTTCGAGGCAGACTGCGACTGTCATGGACATCGTCAAGAGCAACGAGAGGCTGTTTGGCGAGGTGGGATTTGTCCTTGTTCGTCACGAGTCGGTGGACGGCATGTTCTTTCCAGTCGACAGCAGCACGACCGTACTTGTCGGATTGGTCAGGCCGTACGACCAGGACGAGATAGAACAGGCAGTGAGGGCAAAGATCGAAGAGGGCCTGGCAAAAAAGGCCGTTGACTCGATCTAGCCCGCCTGTTAGATTTAAAGATAGCTTTAAATTCCAGCACTTTCTATGCAATTCCGTGCAATATTCAGATCTAAAGGCAATCCACTGGGATTGTGCCAAGCTTCTGGAATTGGGAGTGAGCGAGCAGCTTGTCAGGGAACTTTCTCCTGCCGAAGCAAGAGACCTGCTCAAGGGCATCTTTTACTTGAAGGCCCGGTACGCGGAAGAACAGGAGGAACTTCGCTAGATGGCAAGCGACGCATGGATGCTGCGCCCCTTCAGGCAAAGGCTCGAAGTGGTGGTCGGCCCGGAAGCGGCAGGCGACATCATCAAGTTCCTAGAAAGCCAGGGCGCAATCGACGGCGAAAGGGTCATCTCGTCAAGGATAGAGCCCGTGCTTGAATCCGTATTTGGCAGGTCTACAACCGCGCTTTTGAAGACAATCATACTGAAAAAGTCCCTTGCAAGCTAATTCTGGCGCATTGCCTATACTGCAGTGCATTCACTACAACACTCTGCCACGCGCTGTACTCCTCCTCGTTATAGGTGGAGGTGCGGAATAAGAGGCATGTTCAACTGCCCCAACTGCGGAATGAAGCTGCAGGTCATGGAAAGCGAGGACAGGTCCTGGTGCAAGTGCATATACTGCAAGGAGTACTTCCAGCTCCCGCAGCTCAAGATGCTGATACTGCGCGAGTAGGGAAAAGTGCTCCGGCCGGGATTTGAACCCGGGATCTCCGCCTTGAGAGGATAATTCCTTACGTCTGGTAGTAAGTTCAACTCCCGCCCGTAACACTCTTTTAACAAAGGGAGTTCTTGGTTGAAAAAGGTCGTCAGTTTTTTGCGAATGACGCTTCGCATTTTGTATTCATAGGATTTGGAGACCTTGATGTCTCCACGCAACCAGCTCAATTCTGTTTTTGTGAGTAGAGCGCATTCGGCCATGAAGACACCATTTCTCGGCTATTATTTAAGCAAAATCATCGTATCACGCAATATTGAGATGCATGAAAGCCGTTATACGGCGTTTCAGACCGAATATCGGCCATCTTTAAATAGACCACCGGCGGTCGGCCACCGCCAAAATGAGAACGTGGAGCTACGTCGCCATTTTTCTGGCTGCGGTTGATCTGCTTACTTTCATTCCACTAACAGCGTATGGAGAGGAGCTAGAGACTGTCATCTTTTTGACAGGAGACACCTGTCAAGAACAAACTTGGCTTCAAGAAAAACTGCCGGATTATTATGTAGTGTGCGCTAGAGAACCAAACGTCGCCTTTGCTAGAGCACATTACTGGGCTTTTGAGCAGTGGTTCTATGTCATCTACGTCCAGACTGGATATGTAGAGTGGTCGAAAGGTCGCTTTGCTGCTGGATATACATACGACACCTATTCAGTGTCAATATCGGCTGACTTTGCGATAGAACATGAACGACTTCATCTAGTCTGCGATTGCTTCTTCACTCCAGACGGTCTTCATGGTTCTCCAGAGACTGGAGCGATAGGCGCAAGGCTCTGAGTAGTAGGCTGGCTTCGACGCATCTGAATTATCATTTTATACTTGAATTATTGCGGCTGCAAGGTGCTAGCGACCATTAGGACACTAGGCCGAGTTGACGTCGTTATGTCAAAGACTGCGATATTCTCGCGGCGGGAGAATAGTTTAAGCCTCGGCTAACCGAGCCTTAGAATACTTCCACTTTGACAACTAGGCTCTAGTCAGTGGAGCCTATCCATCGCTTCTTATAAGTAAACTTTGGAAAAGAGGTGATAGAAGTATCACCCGAATTAGTTCCTTAATGTGACTTCTTACACATATTCTCCATGTCTTCATACAAGACAATCAAAGTGTCAGAGCAGACTTACCACAATCTGGCTAGAATGGGGACTTTGGAAGATAGTTTTGATTCTGTCATAGACAGGCTTCTGAAGCCCCGAAACATGCAGGAGGTCGCCTAAATGGAAGACCCAGAGCGCATAGTCGGAAGATATTCACAGCATCCTACTGCCAAAGGTGGCTATATCGCATCTAGTGACAACACAGTCCGCAACGTGATAACCGAACCAGCGACGTCATTCCATCAGCGCAAAGAGCCGAAGAACTAGGAGCAGACCTACATTGGGAATCAAGCATAAGAAGGAACTGCAAGAGTATTTCAAGAAAAGGCAGAACGCATTTCGCGAAATCCTGCCAGTAGGCGAACTCTATGGAATAGGCCACATCGTTCAGAACCAGATTCATGGTCTTCAGTCGGCTCTAAACCAACTGGAAGAAAGAATCGACGATGACACGAAGCTGGAAAATATTCGGCTATTCTTCAGTAGAGGAAGTCTTCATTCGCTGAAGCAGGACGTAGAGAGCATTCTCTCGACTGGCAAACAAGTGCTGCCGGACTCACTTTCTGAACTCAAAGCCTTCCTAGGTGAGCAGGCGAGAAAACGCTGGGAAGCAGAGCGCGCCGAATACCAAGAAAGGCGGAGACTGGAGAAGGAGAAAGCGCAAAAGGAAGCTGAAGAGTCAAAGCGTCAACAACAGGATGCAGAGCTAGACAGACTCGGACTCCGGGATATCGTGGCCAAGCTACGGTCTTAAGGGGACAACCTTGTCTACTACTTCTACTAAACCGCAAAGGTGGGGAGTATATCCCTGCCGATTTTGTGGAGAGCCCATTACATTTGACGACCATATCATATCCAGACATGGTAATCCAAAAGCGCTGAATATCGATCTAACTATCCATCACTGTCAGACAACTATTCCCTCCAATGATGAGGAATGGGTGCTGGCTGCTATGCGGGCTATCTTTGCATTCAACAAGAAGCTAAAGCGCTGCACGCTCAAGCTCGTAAGGGAGGATGTGAAATGATGGCGCGGCCTAGCTTTGGACCACAAGATGACGCCGAGGTGGCAATCTTGTCGTATTTGAACGACAGTAACCACACTGATTCCGAAAAGAAAGGCGCGCTCGTCGAGGAATTGCTACATAGATTCCACATCAAGACTCTGGACGACACAAACGAAGTGTTGTATTATCAAAACGGGATATACCGGACAGGCGCTGAAGCAAAACTCATTCAAGAGCTAGAACAGTTGGGCGGTCATCTAATCACCAATCACATGCGTAACGAGGTGCTTGCTTCAATCAAGGCAAGAACCTACGTTTCAAGAGACGAGTTTGACAGGAATTCAGACATCTTGAATCTTGCAACCGGTCTACTGAGTATTTCGACTGGCCAGTTTAAGGTGCATACTCATGAGTATTTGTCTCTGGCACAGTTGCCCGCCAAGTATGATCCAAAGGCGACTTGCCCGAATATCATGCGCTTCCTTCGAAGCACACTCGACACAGAACAGTTCAAGGTCGTCGTAAGACTGCTCGGTTACATTCTCATGCGAAGCACACAATATGAAAAGGCGTTTATGCTGGTGGGCGAAGGAGCAAACGGTAAAAGCACATTCATCAATCTCCTGACAGCTTTCGTGGGAAGGGAGAATGCCAGCAGTGTATCTCTGCAAGACTTGACACAGGACAGGTTCGCACTGGCCGAATTGCACAAGAAGATGATTAACGTCTTTGCGGACTTGAAAACCGATAAGATCAGTGACACAGGACACTTCAAGACGCTAGTGACTGGCGACAGAATTCGGGCGCAGAGAAAGCATCAACAGCACTTCTCTTTTGTCAATACTGCTAAGCTCATCTTCAGCGCAAACAGGATTCCAGAAACCGACGACAAAAGCTATTCTTACTTCAGGAGATGGGTCATCATTCCCTTTGGCAAGACATTCGAAGGAAGCGATAGAGATGAGCATCTTATCCACAAATTAACGACAGAGCAGGAGCTATCGGGCTTGCTGAACGTTGCGCTAGTAGGCCTGAAACGGCTAGTCACAGATGGTGGCTTTGAAGACACCGACATCGAAGACATTAGACGGCAATACGAGCTTGGAGCTAGCAAGATTCAGGACTTTATCAATGACCACTGCCAACTGGACGTCGACAACGATGATCTACGGATAACGACGCTCGACCTACAGGAAGCTTTCTCCAAATACTGTAAGGAGAAAGGAACGGGATACGTAGACATCAGAGAGCTTGGCGAGCGCATCAAAGCACTTGGAGTCAGAAAGGAAAGACGGCGAGTGAAAGGTGCTGACAGACCATACTTCTATGTAGGAATAAGCCTGAAGCCAGACTGTCCTTATGTCCCTATCAAACAGAATACTATCTTGGTATCTGGGGAAAATACTAAGATGCCAGAAGTAGTGGCCGGTCAGATAGGGACACTAGGACATAATAATTCACGTTCAACTGGCTATAGTGGCGAGTCGCCAAACTTAAGCAAACTTAAGTCAGAGCCAATCCGTAACAATTTGCACTCAGACTGTAACACCGTCGAGGCTGGAGAAGTCCTGTCGATGCTTGCAGAAGAGCGACACGACACGTTTGGACCTTCAGATGGTAGTAAATCGAACTCGCCTGGTAGTATTTCAGAAAAGATCGAATCTTCCTTTGGCCTGACAGACAGAAAGATTACTGCTGTATCGATAAAGCGAAGGAGTTACTATGACTAGACGAGTCGAAGTCCACGTTCCGTCAGTGAGTCTAGCTGGTCACATGTCGTTGTATTCCTTTCAACTGGCCGAAGCAGGAGACGGCTTCAGAATCAAGATCGAACCAGCAAGATATCTATCTGACGACTTTAAGGAAAGCCTTCTCATCTCAAAAAGAGTCGCTGAGAAGCTGACTGGCAGACCATTTGAGAGAGACGTCATCATGAAGATGGAAGAGCCGTCGATGAATGGGAGTAGCGGCTCTCTCATGCGGACGTTAGCGCTGATGTCTCTACTTACTGGAGTATCACTGAATCAAAGAGTGACGGGAAGCGGTGGAGTAGACACTGAAGGTAGAGTTCTCCCCGTCCTAAGACTTGAAGAAAAGGCCAGAGCAGCAAAGAACGCAGGATTCACGAGCTTTCTTCTGGCGAAAGGACAGACCGTCGACAGAATGAATGGCATCACCTTCTATTTTGTCGATGATATCGCAGAAGCGTGGCGACTGGCCAGTGGCATTTGCATCAACTGTGTAAATGGTCGTCACAATGGGAGTGGTTCGTATTAGAATGAAAATACTTCTGTTATTCGGTCAGCGACTATGGAACGATGTCATAGCTATGACGTGCACGTCATTCCAGAAGGAGGCCTCCTTCTAATTGTCCACCGCTAATGCGGGAGTAGCTTATAGAGTCCAGCAGTTGGGCGCTGAAGGCGTAAGGAATCGTCTCAAAGAGATCAATTCTGAGTTGAAGGCAGGAAAGCCCGTCACGAAGGAGCTCAAAGAAGAAATCAGAGAGCTTGGAACGCAAGTCAACACCCAGACAAGAGTCGTTAGGCTGAATGAACAAGCTTGGCGTCAATCGCACAGCACGCTATCTACCGCTGCCAAAATAATGTCAAGTGTCGGCTCGATAGCCCGTGGCGCTCTGGCCGTGACCACGGCGTGGTCTATTGCTTCAGTCGCTTTTGGAAGAACAAGCTCACAACTCGTCGAAGTGAGAGCAGAAATCGAGCGCACAACTGCCCAGCTTGCAGACGCCGTAAAGCGTGGTGCTGATCAGCAAACGATATCGGAGCTCCAAGAACGACTTAACGTCCTGAAGGCACAGCAGGAGGAGCTGGCATCAGAAGAATTTCAGAGCAGGATAACGAATGTCATAAACTTGGTATCGACTCTTGCGATTGGCTTTGGCGGTGCTACACAGATGCTGACAAAGCTCGGTCCACAACTGAGCGCCTTTAAGGCTGGCCTGCTTGGTGTTGGTCCTGCCGGTGCTATCGGAGCAGCTGGAGCTAGGACTTTCGGAGCCGCACTTCGTTCAATCTGGGCGGCACTTGGCCCGATAGGTCTAATCATCATCGGCCTGTCAATAGCCATCCCTCTACTGATAGAACACTGGGACGAGATTACAGCCGCCTTCCAGTCGTCTCTATCGTGGCTGGACTCGACTTTCCGCCCTGTTTTTGAGAGTATCTGGACAAGCATTCAGGAGACTCTAACTACTGTATGGTCAGGAATTCAAACAGGGTTTCTGGCCTTCTGGAACGGCATGATTGGTCTAGTTAACGCCGGCGGTCAGGCACTCGTTGATGGTATCAATACCGCCGTCAGTGCTGTCATATCGGCAGTCAATGCAATAATCGAAGCCATAAATCGTGCCGCAGAATGGACGGGAATCAAGCTTCCGAAGGTAGGCTTCAGTCCTCTGGCGTTTACAGCGATCCCGACGATTTCTGCGGCCACCGGCTTCAGCGGAAAGCTCGACAGAGACACACACTTCTTGGCTCATCGTGGAGAGTTCGTGAACGTAACTCCTGCTTCACAAGTAAGTCGCGGGGGAGGTTCGACACCATCGATTACCGTGAATGTCTACGGAGACGTCTCAGGAGAAGAGCTCGTCGACAAAGTCAGAATGGCCATCAAAGAGAATCTGAAGCAGTTGGGATTCACGGGGTTCTGAGATGCCCTTCATCTTCTCTTCTGATATTCCTCAGACATGGGACGTAGTCCACACTGAAAGTCGTCATAAATACACGATGTATGAACGGCTTACTCGACAAGAAGCACTAGGGATACAGGATCGACGAAAAGAGCTGTCGAAGCTCTTCTATGACATAGAGCACTATACCAACAGTAAAGAGAAAGAAATTCTCTTGGAGCAATTTCGTGCTATAAATCAGGAGCTACTCACTACGATGGGCTTGGTATTACGAAGATGTCTGAAACTGACTGATGAGCAGGTTGACGACATGGAAGTTGAGGAAGCTAGATCGATATTCCTGAAGATGGTGGAGTTCTGCTCATAAAACGTCGCTAAAATGAGATAGAATAAACTTATGTATCACTTTTCTACTCTCTTAGAAGATGTCGCAAGGTCGTCTGATTATCGATCAGAAGCTCGTGAAGAAACTAGAATATTCTATCGATGAAGCCCTAGACGAGCGGAATGAAGAGATCAAAGGAGCAAACAAGTTAGTAATTTATCCAATTGAACTTGGCAATCTCATCCAAGTGGAACGGAAGGACGGCGCGGCACTTTTTTCAAGCCGCCTTTCTGAGTGTCAGGTAGAAGCAGTGACCGAAACAAAAGGTCGCTTCAAAAAGTCAGAAGACTTGTGGCTCAGAATTACATCTGCTTCGCAGGGAAGAATGGCTGGAGAGGTGAGAGTCAATGTTAAAGATAAGGAGATAAACGAAATTTTGAATCAAATTACGATTTTTAGAGCTCTTGAAAAAGACTACTGGAAGACCATCGAAATCTTCTATTACAACAAAGGTGAACTTACGTCTACAAAAGTTCCTGTTAGAGCGCCAGTTCTGGCTGAAGGAGAAACCCTACTTTGGTCCCACATTCAGACAAAAGGTATCATCAACAAGCAAGCCGACCTATTCGCAGCCATTACGACTTTCCGAGCTTTCGTCTACGATTTCCAAGAGCATGACTGTGGCAGGATTTTCCTCCCTGGTGTTGATGAAGTGATCGTTACTGACCAACATCGTGTTTCAGAGTCAAATAGCGGTGGAATGTATAGTCGTGGCAGATATGGTGCCGGTGTGTATTCTGGAAGCTCAAGCGGAACAAGTCATACTGTAGGCAAAGTCTCATTCATAGCAGATGGAAAACCCATCGTCACATTTGGCCCCGTTGCTGATCCTCATGGATTAGCGAGACTGGCCAAAGCTGCTGTGAAAGATATCAAAGAGGCATACAAAGAACTGGAGAAGAGAGCCAAGTCAACTGAAAAGGAGACCCCCACACAAGGAGAGACTATGGTCGAGATTCCTGCTGCAACGCAATCCACTGTAGTAGAACAGATCATCTGTCCATCTTGTAAGAACTCAGTTGCTAAAGGTTCGAACTTCTGCAATAACTGTGGTGCGAAGCTTCAATTCATCTGTTCAAAGTGCGGTAATAACAACCCAGAGAACTCTAAATTCTGTAACAGCTGCGGATTCACCTTAGGATAGTGCGTGTCAAGAATTTTGGCAAACCTTGTGAGAATATTATAGAAGATTCTCATGTATGCGTAATGGCTTTAAGCCTGATGACAGTAAGCGGGTATATTGGCGACAAAGCCCGCTGAAGAGATACCATGGATTTCCGTTAATAATGTCTTGAAAACGATTCCCATCAAATCTAATACCACTTGGGCAGAGCTAATCGTCGCTGAGAAGAAGGAAACTAAAGAGAAGTATCTACGTCTGCGACGCTTCAAACAGGCATATAGTATCAAGTCTGCTGAAGACTTGGCAAGCATGATAGAGGTTCTTCAACTAGGAGCTCAGGAACTTGGATGGCAGAAAGGTTTGGAGAGTCTATATCAAAAATTCACAGATGAAGTCACTAGCCTCAGACAAGCTCGTATCAAAGACAAAGAGCGTATTCAGGAAATGACAAAAGTTCTCTCGGAGCTCCGTGAGACTCAGATGAGCCTAGAACTGCCAACCTACAAAGAGCATCTGGCCGAATTCAAACGTCTCATGAAGAATTCCAAGAAGGAACAGGAATTGCAGGAGTTCTTGGAGAATCATGTCTGGATGTTTGGCATGGAGTATATCGAGACTCAGTTACGTGGCTTCTCGCAATTTGAATTACCCGGCACTAGGTTCGATTTTCTTCTACAGAGATACGACACATTCTATGACATAATCGAGCTGAAGCAGCCCAAAGTGAATCTGTTTGATGAAAAGCCTTCTGAAGATCAGACGTTGCTGCCTACAGTCGCACCTTCGAGGAAGACACCGATTTCTCAGGAACTAAAGAATGCTATTTCACAGATGATTGACTATTTGGAAGCCGCAGATGATTGGGCTCCCGGCCTTTTGAAACGATATGGTGTCGTCCTACATAAGCCAAAGGGGATAATCGTTATCGGTAGGCGCGAAGACTATGGAAAGGCGATAAAGACGCTGAACTATTACTTCAATCACTTCCAAATATTGACATACGATGATATCTACGACCAAGCAAGTGAATTCGTCAAAAGGATAGGAAAACGGAAAGTGCAGAAAAAATAGGTGATATGGTATGGACTCTACGACGGCAGAATCGCACACGTGTGCTCGGTGTTTCATAGCTTTTGATAAGGAGCCTCGATGCAATGTTGATGTCGGTTTCGTTGAAGAAGGGGGTATGATGAATGGCCCACTTTGCGATAGCTGCGCCAGCCGTCTGTATGACTGGATAATAGATGGAATGTATGAAGACATGGATAGACGGGAAGGACGAACCCCTTCACCTCCGCCCGATTATTTCAAGACCCTTGCTTTAGGGACTTTTCTTGCGACGAACAGTGCTGAAGAAATTAGACTTGGATTGAAGTATCATACCACTCATCACTTGACAGACAAGGCTATCCGGTCTGGCCAATTAGACCCCGATTGCTTTTTCTGTAAAATGCTAAGCGAATATGAAATCAAAAAGAATAGGCAGAGCAAACAGACAAGGCTGTTCTAACTACAATTCCTGAAGTTTGTCAAGAACTTCAGCGATGAGTAGTGCTTCATGTGTCAATTGCTTGTGCTTCTTCAAGATTCTATGCTTCAGAGTTCGCCTGTAGGTGGGAGCATATCTATTGACTTTGTCGGCCTTTAGGTCTTCAATGAATTTTAGTTCTGCTTTGCTCAGCATTTTGGTGGTCCCGTGTTATCTCCGTATTATAGAAAGATTCCTCTTTGAGTGTTGCGGTTTTTAGCAACAGCTTTATATAGACCGTGTTAGGTTGGCCGTGGCATGACAGCAAGTCAAAAACATGAGGAATTGAGCACTCCAACCCTGCCACAGGGCGCCAGTCGAATGAACTTGCAGAAATTGACCACCGTCGGTGGACGAACTGCCACAAGGCTCGCCAGACACCTGGATGGTCCCGGTGGAGCAGTGCAGTTTCAGCAAAGGAAGCAGAACGGAAAGGTTGTCATTGACGTCTACTTGGTGGACTGAAGGGGCATGAACTGAGCACTCCGATTCTTTTCTCCACAGGCGATCTTCCATGAGCTGCAAAAATCTTTGTCTGCGAATACCCACTAGAACCTCACTTCAAGGTAATTCCTATTCTGGCCAGAACAACTTCAAAGGCTGTATAACCTGTTATTGCGGATTCTTTGGCCTATCTGAAAATTTTTGTCCCTGCTGTAGAACGAAACTCCGCACGCATTCGCGCCATGCAAAGAATGTGAAGAGGTTCTAACGCAACGTAGATTGTTTGCTTTCTTCATCACTTGCCTTCTTCAATAGAATCCTAGCAAAATCTGACAGCCAGTATCTATCAGAACCGCTCTCATAGTGGATATAGTAATAATCATAATTAGGATCGAGCAGTCCTTCCTTCTTAATGCGTTGATAGATTCTGCCGTATAGATTTATCTTCTTAGGGCGAGATAGACTCTGGAAGCGACTTTTGACCTCGTCAACTGTGCTTTGCGACGACATTCCAAGAAAGGACAAGACGAGATCGAGAACCTTGCGGGACGCCTTCATGTGTTCAAGAAGTCCTTTCAACTCCCGGGCAATTGCCTCATCCTTCTCATCCGGTGAGAATTTGGCTGATCCGTCTCTTTCGCATTTTAGATGCATTCCGTGTTTTCTTTTGTCGAATAAATGAAATGGAGACGAAGCCAGTCTGTCCATTACTGTGCTCTTGGGCAGGCCTCTGAATTGCTTAGTTCTCAATGCAGAATCTCTGGAATATGCTCGTTCGATATCAGCTAGAATCAGGGACTCTGCGAGCTTGTCCCAATTCCTGACTGCCTTGCCAATTTTTTTCTTGTATGAATCGGCGTATCTTTGTTTCAAGATTCTGGCCAGAATCTTTCGTGTCTTATCTTTTGAAACAGAGGCCATTTTACCCATATTATGCAAGACGAGTATTTAGCCTCTAGTGCTTTTTAGCAGAATATGACCGTTTTAAATAAATCCGGCATAATCCATCAAATCCGGCTTAGTCATCAGGATCGCTTCTTTGTAGTCGACTAAGTTCGTCAGGCAAGGTTCAGTAGGGCTTCCTCTTATTTTGGTTCCTAAGCTTCGACTGTCTTTGTTTTGATGCGGCGCATAGGCTACAGTTCGGATCAGGATTGACAATCTTCAGGCCTGCGCCAACGTGGTCTCTGAAGTGGATTATGTCTGCTTCCATCGTCGAGAGAATTCTGTCCGCCCGCTTTATTGCGTCTGACAAATCAGAAGACCGCTCACTCATGTTAGAGAAATCTTATAGGTAGCATATTACAGCTTCGAGTATACTCCAATGAGAATAGCTCTGTTTCTGGGTGCGGGAGCGTCAGTGGCATACGGCAAACCTACAACTCGTGACATCAAGAACAAGCTCCAGTCCAAATATCGCACGAATAACCCGCCGACTGACGCTAGGAGCATTCTCTTCTCATTCCTAGATAACTATCATTTTAACGACATCGAAGATGTCTTACAATCGATATATGAATGGGATCGCCTTCGGGATAGTCACGCCATAAAATATCTCTCAGATGAGAAGAGAACGGCGTATATCCAAACACCTAGTCATCAAGTGCCTTTTCCTACATTTCTAAAACAAGTGAAAGAGGTTAAGGAAATAATAGAAGACGACATCTTTGAGAACTATTCTTGGGATAGGACGAAGAATGGCATTCTGCTGGAAATCATGGCCAGACTGATCGCTGTGGTAGGAAAGTCTGGAGAAGCGCACATTTTTACGACTAACTATGATAGAGCTGTCGAACAATTCTGCATTTTGAATTCGGCAGCATTCAAACTGATTGATGGCTTTGGCCCTGATTCTGGGCTCGGTATGTATACTTGGACGAACAACACATATCTCCAACAAGACAGAGAAAATGATAGAAAATCAGTATATCTATACAAACTGCATGGTTCTCTCGATTGGAAACGAAATTCTGATGGTATTATCGTGAAGACTGGAATAGAGAGAAGAACCAACGATCCTAACATTTCGGAGAATATCGCAATAATGCCTACCATCTCGCCGAAGGATGGTGCAGAGAAAGAGCCGTTTAAGACTATACTCCAACACTTCTCACGTTTCATGAATGAAGCCGATGTGTGCATAGTCATAGGTTATTCTTTCAGAGATGCCCACATTAACGAGGTTTTCAGCTCTTTCTTGTCGCATAGTGGACGGTTGATTGTAGTCTCGCCAAACGCCAAAGCAGATGTCTTCGGGAACCTCTATGGTCTGCAGCTTCATGAAGACAGAATTATTCCGAATATCGTTCCCGTAGAGCAATACTTGACAGAGACGACAATTCATGAGATAATAAGTGAGATTAGCAAGCATTTGCAGAAGTGAACTCGACTCTCAAAAGATACAAGTATAAGAAGTCAATCATTCTTTCACTATCGAATGTCTGACTTCACGAAGGAGGCTGGAGCACTTGAGCGCCTAAGGCAGTTAATGGGTCATGAACAAGATGGCAGCTCCCAACTAGCTGCGGAAGTGCAAAAAGCCGTTGCAGATGATTTTCTCAAGGCTCCGAGACGGACGCTTACACGAATATACGACAAGTTGGACATCTTAAAGGCTGCCGGACTTGACGTCGGTCTGCATGAAATGAGACATCACCTATTCGACAAGCAACTAGAAGACGCAACACACCAACTAAAGGAAGTAGCTGGTAAGGCGGACACAACTGAAGGTGAAGACTGGATCGAAATGCACGTTGATGCCTATCAAGACTACCTCTTTACCATATTATACATCAATGCGCTGGAACAGGAAGTCGACTTACAGTGCAGAAACTACATCAAAATGGCGGGGAAATTGTTAGGCGATGAAACTCACGGGTCATAGTCTAGACTAGTCGTCAGGACCGCCTCTCTCAGTGCGCTTCCAGTCAGGATACTCGCCGTGAACGTAAGTCAATAACTCGTTGGTGTTTTTGCCACCGTGTTTTCGCACAGACTTTGCCAACGCTCCCCTCTCCACGGCGTCCAGACCGGTATAGCACAGTCCCGCTACCTTCTTGCCGAGTTCGGTAAGCCCTGTGACGTGACCATCAACATACAATAGCCCAACCTTCACCAACTGCCGCACTTTCTCTTCTAGCCCGATACTCCACGGGCCTCTTGGATATGGAACAAAATCATGATGCAGATAACCGACTTCTTCTTTATCGACTAGAAATGCAAGCTTGTGCAGCATTAACTTTGACTCCATTGGCTTGTCGTGAGCAAAGTAGACGGCCAGTAGCCATTCTCCCTCTTTATCTCCCGGCTGCAGATGGTCATAGTTCTCGTTTATTTTCTGAGACAGGAATAATGGAACAGTCCGCCGTTCTGCCTCATTTATTACGTATAGCCGGTCGACCATGAAGGAGAGGGGCTTCCATACCTTTTCAGCCTCTTTTGCCACTAGAGGTCGTATGTGATCTGGGATGTTTTCCACCAGATAGATGTGCTCATAAAGCGATCCCAAGCTCTCTTTGTCAAGCTCAGGAAAGTGACGATGCGTGACGTCTATTACCGCACGTGTCAGAGCGGAAAGCCTCTGTGTAGTTGGAATGGGCAGGCCGAAGTTTGCCGGTAGTTTCTTACGCCATGCGTCCTCAGGATTCATTCTCGTTGGTGGGCTTGGTTCTATTTGGAAAGCTGGGAAAACCGCCACGGTCCGTCGCAAGTCTTCTATCCACGGCTCGATTCTCCCACGCCAGGCGACAACTCCCGTTAAGGTGATGTGCGGTCTGTCAGTCGGTTTCAATGTTGGGAATACAACTGCTAGTCGGTCGGAGATCAGTCTCAGCTGCGGTAGGACATGTGGAGGAGGTATGATACATACCGAGTTTAGACTGACCGCCTCCAGAGTCAAAGGACATAATGAATTACATTCGCAGGCTATTAGCCTATCGTCAATAGCCGAGTATCGTTTCCTGTAATCGTGATAGTATAGACCTGATCCGCTTAATTTCATCTGGAAAATCTGGCCTGAAGTAATGACGAGCGAAGATGGTGCTTGGTGTTCTACCTTGAAGCAAGTCTATTAATTCGCTCTCAATACCAGACATCCTGAGATGCGTGGAGAAGATTTTCCTACAGTATCCCATATGCATGGCTAGGCCCCGTTCTTCAAGCACCATCCTCAATGCTGTATAGCTGTGAATTCCTGCCTTTCTAGCCACATTGATAATCGAGTCGTCGACTGTGCTGATGTATGCCTTCTTTGTCCTTCTGATAAAATCGGACTTGAACCGATAATGCTCAAGCACCATCGACTCCTTCTTCAGATAGTTGTCGAGCTCGTTCTGGACGTAGTAGATGCTCATAATCGCTTCACCCGGTCTGAGCCCAGTCAGTGTGTCGTAGAGAAGCATGTTGGCGTAGGAAGCAGGTATCTTGGAGCAGGCGTCTTTGAGCCACTCCATCATCACTTTATAATTTGCGTCATTATTGATGATGGCATGGAATGCTTCAAGTCCGTCACTATTAGACCACTTTAGCTGATGTCGTTCTTTCAGCATCTCCCACATGTCATAGCATCCCATGAACTTTGAGAGCGCCGCCAATGCCTTCATAGCGTGTTTGCGTTTGTCGTCAGACAGCTGCAGAAGCTCCTGAGCGTTGGTCTCCGCCAGAACATGAGCATACCGACGAGCATAAGAAAACGTATCATACGCTGTCTTTTCATTCTGGTTCTGTAGCAGATACGTCTTGAAGTTCTTCCAGAATTCATCAGCTTTCTCCGGTGGTGTAGTCCGGTTAAGCATTGAGCACGGTTCAAGGCGGCTTACTGTATTTGGTAAGGTTGGAAAACTACGATCTTGGCCAGATTGTTGGGAATGTGTGAATGAGAGAAAAGTGCTCCGGCCGGGATTTGAACCCGGGATCTCCGCCTTGAGAGGGCGAAATGCTTAACCGGACTACACCACCGGAGCTTGGAACTTGTGAAATTCGCTCTTCATAAAAATGTAACTTTGCAGGCGGCTTTGTAAAAAAAGTCCGCCTTAAAAGAACTAATTCTGCGCACGAGATTGTTTTTGCCTCTTGCCCTCCTGCAAAATTGTATCATTTTTTCGTGCTCAAAATGTTACACGATGTAACATTTTTTCTGCGGGTAGAAAAGGGTTCGAGACCTGTCCGGATTGGGTACAGAGTCCGACCCTAGCTTTGTAAATGTGCAGGCAGAGGCATCTAGAGGCGGCTTTTTTTACAAAGCCTTTGCAGGCGAAAAAGAAATAATCTTGTCCACACATTTGATTGTGCCTTTGCAAACAGGCAGACCTTTGGAGGTTCATCATGCCCACTAGGGGCACGATTACGGTCCACGCTCCAAAGGAAGCCGCCTACGACGCGCTGTTGCAGGCGTGCAGAGACGTGGACGCAAAGGTCAAGATTGCAGACAGAGACACCTTTACAATCGACGGCGATTCTGGGACAATGTGGCTTCAGAACAGGTTCTCCTTCCGGTTCCACGCCCGGCTCTTGGACAGGTACGACGGCGTCATCGTGGAAGCCTTTGACTTTTCAGACAAAGAGCCGGACAGGCGCTTTCTTGAAAAACTGTTTGAAAAGCTGGGCAAGCGCGTGGAGGTGTTTACGCCCGAGTATGCGGTAGTGGAATACATGGAAAGCGCCCAGCAACCTGCATCCTCATCGGCAACTCCTCTGGGCCAGGACGCGCCAGCACCTCTAAAGGACACTCTCGACATACCTCGTCCGGGCAGGCTGATGGTAAACGAGGACAAGGTCCCGAAGCCGGCCTTTTCAATCAAGGCCTACGGCGGAGGAAACGAGGGGGGCGCCGACAAGCTGATCATAATCCCGATAGAGATAGGAAACAAACTTCTTTTCGTAAACGGCAAGAACCTCTACCTGGAGATCCCGACGGGCTCCATAACCAGCGTAGAAAAATACTCGGAGACCGAAAAGGGTTTCACAGGTGCAAAGAAGAACAGCAAGATCCTGATTTCCTACGACGACGGCAACCCAAACTCGGTGGCCTTTGACGTCGACGACGACAAGGTAGACGAGCTGGTAAACGAGATAGATTTCATGCGCCTGTACGAGCGCCAGTACTTTGATGCAATAGACTTTGAATATCGTCAGGGCAACGAGTGGCACAAGAGCAAGCTGTACCCGCGGACCCTGTACCTTGCCGGTGGAGAGCAGGTGCTCTGGATGGACGACGGCTCTAGCTGGCTAGGCTTTGGCAGCTACAAGTGGGTGAAAGCCCTGACAAACTTTAGGGTCTTTTTCTACGACTTTAAGCTGCACCAGTGCAACTCGCTCTCGCTTCCGCTGGTCGAGTCAGTGGTGGTCAACAACAAGAGGCGCGAGTCGCGGTTCCAGCACCAGGGAGAGACGCGGAGCAGGACCGGCGGCGGGCACTATTCGTACTCGTACAGCCAGGGCTCGGGGCAGTCAGAAAGCGTCACAATAGGCGACGTCCTTTTCATGCACGCCGGAAAGCCGATGGTCACCTTTGAAGGCATAGAAGACCCTGACGGCATGGCCCAGATGGCGCGCTCTGCGATAGACCAGTCAAAGAAAAACACGCGCGCGACCGGCACGGCTGCGCAAAAGACGGCAACGCTGCCTTCGCAGCCGGAGGGCATCCAGTGCAAAAAGTGCCAGTCTTACAACCCTGAAGGCTCGGCTTTCTGCAACAGCTGCGGGGAAAGGATGAACTTTGTCTGCGGCAGGTGCAGGCACGAAAATCCAGACGGCTCCCGGTTCTGCAACCAGTGCGGACAGGCGCTCTGACAATGCTTTTATCGCCTTTTCGCTCACAGTAAAGTGCCGATGGGCATCCCCGAGAAGATAAAGGCCATCCAGGACGAGATACACAAGACCCAGATAAACAAGGCCACAGAGTTCCACATCGGGCTCCTGAAGGCCAAGATTGCAAAGCTGAAGAGGGAGCAGGAGGAGAACATCCACGGCAGGACCGTCCACACAGGCGGCGAGAACGCCGGCTTTGACGTGAGGAAGGCCGGCGACGCTACAGTCGTCCTCATAGGCCTCCCAAGCGTGGGCAAGTCGACGCTTTTGAACAGGCTTACAAACGCAAAATCACGCGTCGCCTCTTACCAGTTTACGACGCTGACTGCGATACCGGGCATGATGTCATACCGCGGGGCGAAAATCCAGGTGCTGGACCTTCCCGGCATCATCGAAGGCGCAGCATCGGGCAAGGGCTTTGGCAAGCGCGTCATTTCAGTGGCCCGCGGCGCGGACTTGGTGTTGCTCGTTCTGGACGTTTTCCAGCCGCAGCACGTGGCGCTTTTAAAGAGGGAGCTTGCGGAGGCCGGGATAAAGCTGGACGAGCGGCCGCCCGACGTCGTGATCGAGAGGACGTCTACAGGAGGGCTGTCAGTTGCCTGCCAGGTGCCTATCAAGATGTCTGACAGGATGGTAAAGGAGATAGCCCGCGTGTACGGCATCCACAACGGCAGGATAATAATCAGGGAGCCGGGCCTCACCGACGACCAGCTGATAGACGTGCTTTCTGAAAACCGTGTGTACTCAAAGTCGCTCGTGCTTCTGAACAAGATAGACCTCGTCAACCAGGGCTTTGTCAAGGAGGTCCAATCGCAGATAGGGCACAACTTTATCCCGATATCGGCAGACGCAAGCGTCAACATCGACGCGGTAAAGGAGGCGATATACAACAAGCTCGACTTTATCCGCATCTACATGCGGCCCAAGGGCGGCCAGACAGACTACAAGGAGCCGATGATAATGCAGAGCGGATCCACGGTTGGAGACGTGTGCAACAAGATCCACCGCAGCATGGCGCGCAACTTCAAGTACGCGCTGGTGTGGGGCAAGTCAGCCAAGTTTGACGCGCAAAAAGTCGGCCTCGACCACACGCTTGCAGACGAGGACGTTTTGACGATTGTAAAGGCGCCCGGCGCGCTCTAGGGTTCTGCTATAATCTTGCCGCGCATGTCGGGGTGGTACTGGCAGAAATACTCGTAGGTGCCCGGCTTGTATGCGACTATTGCAGAGTTGAAGTGCTGCTCGGACTTGAGGGGCGCCGTCTCAAAGTTCAGGATCCCACCTGTCTTGTCCTTTATCTGCAGGTCGTGTATCACGATGTCCTTGTTCACAACTACGAGCTTGACCGGCTCGTTTACCCTGACGTAAATGTCGGGGTTTGTGCCGTTAAACGTGCTCCTCTGCGCCTCAAGCAGGATGCCCTCGACGCCAGAGAGGTCTGCCTCTTCAGTCTCCTTTGTCAGGTTGCCATAGGCCCACAGCGAGCCCACAGCTATGCAGGATACTGCAACTATGGCGATGATGTTGTTCCTGGCAGACACTATGCTCGCTTTGTCAAATGCACCTAAATGCTTTTGGTAAAAGGGGAAAACAAAAAAGGAACGCAACTGCATTCGTCAGAACGCAGTAGTCTAGTTGTTGTCGGATGCCGGAGCCTCAGCAGATGCTGCGCCGTTTACGACCTCGGCAGTCGCGAACCTAGGTCCGATCTGTGTGACTCGGATCTTGGCGTTCTGACCTACCTTTCCGTCCTTCACAAAGATGACAAAACCTTGTATCCTTGCGATTCCGTCGCCCTTGCGGCTGATTTCCGTGATTTGTACGTCGTACTCCTTCCCCATTTCCACGGGCTTGGGGCCGAAGTTATCTCTTCTTCCGTAACTCATACGTAAGAAAAGCCATGTGGAATCCAAATATAAACTATGAAAAAATTTACGAACCTATTCTCATGCCGCTTTCGCAGACCGACCGGAGGCACTCGATTGCAGACAGCACTGCAAGGTAGCTTGTCTTCGGGTTGCCCGGGCTTGGAACGTTGTTTACTGTGAACTGGAATTTCCCGAAACTTCCAGTCGCCGTTATTTCGTGCTGGTTCGTTGTGTACGCGGGGTCTGCTACTATCCTTACCTTTGTCCTGTCAAAGCCGATGCCTGCAAGGCTCAGAACCGCGGCGACGTTGACGTTTGCCGGGAACTTTTTCACCGCGTCAGCAGCAGGCCCTTCGTATATGACCGTGCTTTTCTTTATCTCGTCAAGCCTGATGCTGCTGGTCTCAAAAAATGGCGCTCCTGCAAGCGCCTTTGGCGCCTTTGTTGTGGTGAGCGTGACTGAGTCAAGCAGATGCTTGACTGCCCTGATGGCGTCTATCCCTGCAATTGCACCTGTCGGGATGTAGACCCTGCCTTTTGACGACTGCAGCGATGCTAAAAGTTCCCTGTCTGCAAGGGCGCCCACCGACATTACCAGAAGGTCGCGCCCTGCGTCAAGCACGGGTTTGGCAAATTTCCTTGCCGCTTCCTGCGATGCTGCCTCTACGACGACGTCGCAATCCTGTGACATGAACCTGCCAAAATCGTCAAAAGGCTTTGGAGCGCTCTTTAGTTTTGAACTGAGGCTCTGCGCGCTCCCCTTTACAACATCAAAAAGCGAGACAAGCGTGGCATTTTTGACCTGACCCGAGTCTACTGCTAGCGCAAGCTGGCTGCCTATCGTGCCGCAGCCGATAATCCCGACCCTCTTTGCCATGCGCTAACAGCTTGGGCGGCGGGGGATTTTACCCTTACCTTCTGCCGCCGCGGCGCTCGGGCTTTTTCTGTCCCGGCAGCCTCTTTTTCTCGAAGCGCTTGACAAAGTTGTCCTTGTTGCGCATCCTTGCTATCTTGCTTGAGCGCGGCTTGGCTTGGACCTTGGGCGTCTGGCCCCTGACCTTGCCTGCCTTTGTAAGTGATCCGTGAGTTGGCATTTATCTCCAGCACTGTTCAAGTGCGATTGCTTATAATTGTATTGCGTGAGCCGTGCGGTAAATGAGGCAAGTATTGCCTGCATCTTTGAAATCGCGTACACGCATATCCTGAATTGTACTACTTTAAATGTAGAGCATATAGATCGTATGCTGCACATAGACAGCCATGACAATGCTCGCGATGGATTTTAAAGAACAGGTCCTGCGGCTGAAGAAGGAAAAGAACGCCGTCATTTTGGCGCACAACTACCAGCTGCCGGAAGTCCAGGACGTTGCCGACTTTATCGGCGACTCGCTTGCGCTTTCAAGAAACGCGGCGACCACAAAGGCAGACACGATTGTATTCTGCGGCGTCCACTTTATGGCCGAGACTGCTTCGATAATCTGCCCTGACAAGCGCGTCCTCATCCCAGACCTTGAGGCAGGATGCTCGCTTGCGTCTGCCATAAACGCCGACGAGCTAGCCGCATGGAAGGCCGAGCACCCAGACGCGGTTGTTGTCAGCTACGTCAACACTACTGCAGACGTCAAGGCGCTTTCAGATTACTGCTGCACGTCGTCAAACGCAGTCAAGGTGGTAAGCAGCATCCCCGCAGACAGGAAGGTGCTTTTCCTGCCAGACATGTTCCTTGGCGCCTACGTCGCTGAAGTCACAAAGCGCAAGAACATGTACATCTGGCCCGGCGAGTGCCATGTCCATGCTGGCATAAAGGCAGAGGACATCAACAAGATGCTGGCTACTTTGAAAAACGCCGACTTTCTAGTCCACCCAGAGTGCAGCTGCACCTCGTCTACGATGTACCACATAGCAAAGGGCGACCTTGCAAAGACAGGACACGTGCTGTCGACAGAGGGCATGATGAAGCACGCCAGGACGTCTGACGCAAAGCAGTTTGTCGTCGCAACTGAGACCGGCATACTCTACAGGATGAAGAAGGAGAACCCGGACAAGGAGTTCATACCTGTCAAGGACGACGCGGTGTGCAGGTACATGAAAAAGATAACGCTGGAAAAGGTCTACAACTCGCTTGCGCACAACGTCTTTGAGGTCAAGGTCCCGGCAAAGACTGCAGAAAAGGCGCGGCTTGCGATAGACAGGATGCTCGCCATTTCATAAAGACGAGTAACACTGTTACCTGTCGCTTATATCGTGCCGCGTAGGAATTCTACGTGCGCTTGACAGAACCTGCAAAGGCTCTTTACTATGCAGCCGCTGCGGCAACCGCCATTGCAGGCATGCTGCACCTCATGATGGGGCCCGGCAGCCTCGGCTTTAACGCCAACCAGGGGATACTGTTTATCGTCGGCGGCATTGCGCAGGTGTTCTGGATAATCCCAATGATAAGGAGATGGGGTGCTCCCTGGTACGCTGTCGGGATAGGCGGGACAGTCGTGTTCATTGCATTGTGGGTCATAACAAGGATGCCGGACAACCCGATAACAGGAAGGGCGGGGCCGGCGAGCAACCCAACTGCGATACTCATCGAGGTGTGCCAGGCGATCTTTGTCGGTCTTGCAGCAGCCGTCCTGGTCTATGAAAGCAGGAGAAAGGGGCGGACGGAGATCAGAGATACGGGTTTCAGGCCAGCAAAGCACATGCAGAAAACCGCCATCCTTGCAGGCGTCGTCGTGGCGCTGGTTCTGATAGGCGCGTTTGCGCTTCCTGCGGCGATGCCCCGGCCTTCAGGGCCTCCGCCGGGTCAAGGGGGGCCTCAAGGAGCAGGGCCGCAGGCACAGGGCGGTGCGTCGACATCCGGGGCCGGCATGATTATGCCGCTGCTTCTGAAAGATTAGCCTTACAGGATTTCCAGGCTAAAGTCCACGGCTCTTGGCGAATGTGTGATGTAGCCCATCGAGATGTAGTCTGGCCTTGCCCTTGCGTACTGCCTGATGTTCTTGTAGTTCACACCGCCGGATACCTCTATCAGAGCCTTCCTGCGCAGGCCCATCTTTGTTATCGCCTTGATTGCCCTGACAGCCTGCGCAGGCGTGAAATTGTAGAGCATGACGATGTCGGCGCCCGCTTTGATTGCCTCTATGGCTTCTTTTTCGCTCTTTGCCTCGCACTCTATCTTGATTGCGGTCCCCGCCTTTTCCTTGGCAAGCCTCACGCACTCTTGCGGCGACCCTGCAAGGGCGATGTGGTTGTCCTTTATCAGAACCATGTCGTCAAGCCGCATCCTGTGCGCCAGCCCTCCCCCTGCGACGACTGCCTTCTTGTCAAAGTAGCGCAGACCGGGCGCCGTCTTTCTGGTCGCCGCGACCTTTACCGGGCGCGCCGCGTCTGCAAGCGCCCTTGTCTCTGTCGCGATGCCGCTCATCCGCATCAGCAGGTTAAGCGCCACGCGCTCTGCCTTCAATATTGAACGCGCATTGCCTGAAACAGTCATCACGCGCTTTCCCTTTCTCGCGCGTGAGCCGTCCTTTACAAGCGCCCTGCTAGAGCACCCGCACAGGTCGAAGATTACTCCGACCTCTTCCAGCCCGCACACGGTCGCGCTGTCAGTCTTGCATACAATCTCTGCGCTTGCCGCAAGGTCTGCCGGTATCACAGAATCGCTTGTGATGTCGCCGGTGCCAATGTCTTCTTCTAAAAAGCTTGCAAGCGCTTTGCGGACTTCGAGAAACGAGCCCAGGCTTTCCATCAGGCTTACTGGACCTTGAGCGCGTACCTGGCCGGCGCAGTTATTTCAAGCGTGTTTGCGACAAGCGACTTGGCTGGGTCAAAGACGAGTATGATTCCAGACCAGTCCGGGCTCAGGTCGGTGGACTTGCACACGGGGCAGACCTTGCCCTGCGTGAGCGCCTTGCACTTTCTGCAGGCCTTCTCCTTTGCCAACTACTTGGCCCCCTTTTTCGGCGCGGCTGCCGGCTGGCCCGCTCCCTTGCCTTTCTTTATCTCTTCCTGTATCCACTCCAAAGCGCCAAGGAACGGCTGCCTGCACGTTATGCCTATCTTGCCCATGCCTGCGCCCTTGCCGAGGCTGACTGCGGTTATCCTTGCGCGGATCTTCGAGCCTATCTTGAGCGTGCGAGAAGACTGGTTTGCCACGATGACGCCCTGCTTGACGTCGCTTTTCAGGTAGTCGTCGGTTATCTGCGACAGGTGCAAGAGTGCGTCTGTCGGGCCTATCCTTACAAACGCGCCAAAGTCCGTTATCTCGACGACCTCGCCTTCGACAATCTCCTGCAGCTTGGGGTAGAACGTGAGCGCCTTGAACGTTACCTTGTGGTATGTGGCGCCGTCGCCTGCCACCAGCTTGCCAACCGAGCTCACCTCGGCGTCTGTAATCATGACGACGTAGCCCACCTCTGGCGAGAGCATGCTCTCGTACTTTTCCTTGAGGATCTGGATAGCGGCATCTTTGAGGGAATTGGTCAGCCTGTTTGGAGGAATCCTGACAACATCACTCATGTGCACTATGGCAAACATAATATATGCAAACTTGAACGAAACATCAATTTATGAACTTTTGGATTACAAGTCTGAAATTTTCTATACAAGTTCGCGTTGCAGCATCGCCGCTCACGTAAGGCTGTACTAAGACCATGATTTAAATACGGTGAAACCAAATTTTTGACAAATGGTCACGGTTGATCAGGTCCTGAGTTCTCTGAAAAAAGTGGTGGACCCGGAGCTCAACAAGGACATCGTTTCCATGGGAATGATTAAAGATCTTTCGATAAACAGCGGCAGGGTGGCTTTCACGCTTGAATTGACGACGCCGGCGTGCCCCTTTAACAGCGACATCGAGCGCGACGTCCGCGCGGCTATTGCGTCGCTTGGAGTCAAGGACCTATCACTGAAAGTGACAGCGCGCGTCATGGAAGGCAGGGCGCTCAGCCTCGACGAGCTTTTGCCGGGCGTAAAGAACATCGTGGCCGTCGCTTCCGGCAAGGGTGGGGTCGGCAAGACCACGGTCTCGGTCAACCTTGCACTCTCGCTTGCAAAGACCGGCGCAAAGGTGGGACTGCTTGACGCCGACATTTATGGCCCGAGCGTGCCTCTGATGCTTGGACTGAAGGCGCAGCCCGAAGTCGTGAACAACAAGATCCAGCCGCCCGAAGTCGCCGGAGTGAAAGTAATCTCGATGGGCTTTTTCTACGAGCAGTCGCAGCAGGCAGGCATCTACCGCGGGCCCATAGTTTCAGGCATTGTCAAGCAGTTTTTGACAGACGTCAACTGGGGCGAGCTCGACTATCTCATAATCGACCTGCCGCCGGGAACAGGCGACGCGCCGCTCACGATAGCGCAGACCATACCCATCACCGGCATCCTCATAGTCACGACGCCGCAGGACGTTGCCATGAACGTGGCAGTCAAGGCGATTGGCATGTTCAACAAGCTCAATGTCCCGATAATCGGCGTGGTCGAGAACATGTCTTTCCTCCAGTGCCCGCACTGCAACGAGCAGATCTATTTGTTCGGCAAGGGCGGCGGCAAAAAGATAAGCGAGGACTTCAAGATCCCGTTCATAGGCGAAATTCCATTGCACCAGCAGATAAGGGCCGGAAGCGACACGGGCAAGCCGACGGTTCTATCAGAGCCAGAGTCGTTCCAGGCGCAGTCCTTTGACAAGGCAGCCAAGGTAATAGCAGGCAGGATAAGCATAATAGCTGCAGAGATGCGCGCCCAGGAAGAGGCCGAGGCAAAGGCGTCGCAAGAGTCTGCCAAGCCGTCAGCTTAATAGCCAGATTCTTGCACTAAGCGCATGCCCCTCTCGCCGGAGGACGAAAAGGCGCTCAAAAGGCCGTTTGGGACTCTTTTGCCAGACGCGCAGGTGACAAGGCAAAAGGTTTCTTCCATTGTAAAGGGCGCCAAGAAGGTGATAACAGTCGGCGACGCGACGACAGAGCGCCTTACCGGCTTTGGCATCATTCCAGATGTCGCGGTCATCGACGGCAGGGAAAGGAGGGCTGCGCGCGCTGCGCCTGATTATCCGGCAAAGGAAATGCGCTGCACGAACCCTGCCGGCGTCATATCAAAAGGCGCAGTCGACCTGCTAAAGGACGCGCTTGTCGAAAAAAAGCCTGTGCGCGTTCTTGTCGACGGGGAAGAGGACATGCTTGCGCTCCCGCTTTTCGTGATGGCGCCACTTGGCTCCGTCGTGCTGTACGGCCAGCCGCTTGAGGGCCTCGTCGTAGTCGAGATAACCGCTGCCAAAAGAAAGCAGGCTAAAGACTTAATGGACAGGATTGGAATGCAAGACTAGCGGGGTATGATGATGTGGTGGCTGGATGATCCCGTGATTGAATATACCACTTTCTGACCCCAAAATCAGCTGTCGCAACCGCAGCCGTCACTACTCATATCGTAGGTGCCGATGTTGAACTTTTTGGCGCACGCGTCGCACACGCTCTTGCCGTAGTCTATCTTGGCGTTGCAGAACGTGCAGACCATGTCTGTTACCGGCTTCACAATGACCGGACAGCATGAATGATTTTTAAGTTTTGTGCCCTTTCCCTCGGTGCACTGCAATGCAGAGAATTCCTACTCGTTATAACGCATGATGCTTATTTTTCTGCGTGGAACCGGCACACCTGCCTCGAGACACTAGATCTGAAAAGCAGTACGGCAGGTGGTCGGGCCGGTTTACATGGGCGGCGATAATCCAGGGCGCCGCCGTTGCCATTCTCACCGCGCTTTTGGCGGCGTTTACCGCAGGCACCATCTACCCATTCAAGATGGTCGAGATGATGCTTGCAACACCTGCAATAGGTTTTAGTGAAGTGACGGCGCTTGCCGGCCTCGGCCTGTACCTCGTAGTGGGTGTCATCGGAACAGGTCTGAGCGCGCAGTTTTACCATCACTTTGAGTCAAGGGCAGGCAGGCCGTACAGGGGAGTCGTGACAAACGCTCTTGCGTGGTCTCATTTGGTTCTGATGAATGTCGGTGTTGCAGCTGCAAGCCTTTTGATGATATACGCCGGCTTTATCGGCGACTTTGCCGTGACGCCAGTGGAACTTGGAGGCTATGGAATGACGATAGAGCAGGTCTCGCAACAGATTCTGAATCCCCTCGTCGTGCCGGTGGCAGCCATGCTTTTGGTGACAGTCGCAGGCGCAATAGCCGGCGGCACAGGCTTTGTCGTGAACTATTTCAAAAGATAGCGCTCACATCGGAGCGATAAGGATCTTTGGGCGATTGGGCGTGTTGTGGTGGCAACGCTTGCCGCAGATGGGGCAGTTCTTCCTGTCCAAGAATATGCACTGGCAGATGTGCACCTTCATGTAGCTCTCGGCTGCTTTCGTGCTCTCGCCGGTGCCGTTGCAGAACGGGCACTGTGAGTCCGTAAGCTCGATAACGCCCTTGCCGGCGCAAACCGGGCAGTGCTCTGCCTGCATCATACCCGCTACAGAGAATCAGGAGATATTTAATCATATACTATTATTCCGGTCAGTTCAACTTTACCTGTTGCTTGCCGACGACCTTGTGCGCGTGGCAAAAGGCGAGGTGCTCGCCGACGACTGGAGCAGGCGCGTCTATTCAGTCGACGCAAGCCACTATGAAGTAGAGCCTGCAGCTGTCGTGTGTCCCAAAGACGCAAACGATGTGCAGGAAATAATGCGCTACGCTTTTGCAAAAAAGCTGCCCGTGACTGGGCGGGGCGCGGGGACCGGGCTTCTTGGGCAGTCGCTCTCAAGGGGCCTGGTGCTTGACTTTACAAAGCACATGAACAGGATACTTGAGACAGGCGACGACTATGTTGTGGTACAGCCCGGCATAGTCAAGGCCGTGCTTGACAAGGAGCTGAAAAAGAGGAACAAGTTCCTGCCGCCGGACCCTGCAAGCAGCAGCTACTGCACAATAGGCGGGATGATCGCCGACAATTCAAGCGGCGTGCACTGCCTTGGCTACGGCAACACGATAGACTTTGTCGACGCAGTCGATCTTGTGTATGCAGACGGCAGCGCCGGGCATGCGAGCGCGGCAGGCTGCGACGGCAGGATGGCTTCTCTGAAAAGCCTGCTTGCCAAGCATTCAGACCTTGTCAGAAACGGCTACCCAAAGGTGAGCAAGAACTCGTGCGGCTACAGGCTCGATGCAGTCATGCGCGATAGATTCCAGCTGCACAAAGTGCTTGCAGCCTCGGAAGGCACGCTTGCGCTCGTCACGTCGGCCCGGTTCAAGATACTCGACCTGCCGGAGCGCCGGTGCCTTCTCGTGCTCGGCTTTGAGGACGTGATAGGTGCCGTCAGGGCTGCGCCGGCGATACTGCAGTTTTCGCCTGTAGCCCTGGAGCTTTTGGACCACACGGTGTTTTTGCACAGCAAAAGCGCCGAGAAGGGCAGCCTGCTTTACGTGGAGTTTGCCGGCGCAAAAGCGCAGGAGCAGCTGGAGCAGTGCAGGCAGAAAATGCAGGGAATTGCCAAGGCTGCAGAATATGCGTCAGACGAGCAGAGCCTTGCAAAAATATGGTCTGCGCGCAAGGGCGCACTGAACAGCATCATGAAGATGACGGTTGGAAGCCGAAGGCCGATAGGGCTGGTAGAAGACACCGTGGTGCACCCGTCGATGCTTGCAGAGCACACCGAAAGCATACTTGCAGCCTACCGGAACCACGGCCTGCAGTACGTGCTGTACGGCCACGTCGGCGACGGCAACCTGCACACCCGGCCGATTGTCGACGTCTCGTCTGAATCTGAGATGATAGAAAAACTTGCACGCAGGATATTCTCAGAGACAATCAGAAAGGGCGGGACCATAACAGGCGAGCATGGCGACGGGCTTGCGCGCGTAGGGTATATCAAGATGATGTACGGCAAAAAGCTGACCGCGCTTTTCAGGCAGGTAAAGGAGCTGTTCGACCCTGGCTATCTCTTGAACCCTGGCAAGAAGGTGCCAATCATTTAAGAGCAGGCTGCATGGCTAGACTTGCATGGCCGGCTGGAAGTGTCGCCCAAAAGAGTTCAAGCGGCTGTGGAACTATTCTGTCGGCTTTTACGGGGTCTGGGTGGCCCATGTCGGGCGCAGGACAGGGCTGATAGAGGCAATCGCAAATCGCGCTGTTGAAAGCGACAAACTTGCCGAGCAGAAAAGCCTCGACCAGAAGGCAGTCAGGGCCTGGTGCTCTGCGGCAGAGGCACTTGGCTTTCTGAAGCGCCGGGGCAAAAAGGTCTACCTGCCTGCGCGCATGAAGGAAATACTGCTTGAGAAAAAGAGCCCGCTTTACCTCGGCGGCCAGTTCTCTTATCTTGCGCTGCGAAGCCTCGACTATGGTTCATTAGAAGACCTCGTAAGGACCGGCAAGACCAGCGAAATGGCGTCGTCCTTTGACGCGATAGTGGAGGCGACAGACTGGGACCACCACGCGTTCATGTCTGCGGCAAAGCGCGGCAGGCTACATAAGATGTTATCCATCGGCTGCAGGGTGCTCGACGTCGGCTGCGGCACAGGCACATTCATAGAGAAACTCTTGCAGGAATATCCGCGCTCGTCGTTTGTGGGAGTCGAGCCGTCTGAAGCCGCGCACAGGGCGATGGAGATGGCTGCTGGAAAATCGGTAGAGATCTTTAGGCAGACAGGCGAGCAGATGGCCTTTGAAAGCGAGTTTGACCTCGTCTATCTCGGCGAGTCGCTCTATGCCGCGTCAGACAAGCCGGCGATAGCATCAAACTGCTTCCGGGCGCTGAAAAAGGGCGGCGTGGTTGCGATAGTGGAAGGCCTACTGCCTGAAAAAGTGGACGACGAAAGCCGGCTGATAATGGGCATGCAGCTTGACTTTGCGCTACAGGGATTTTCCTTCATGACAAAAAAGGAAATATCGTCGCTCCTGAAAGGAGCCGGCTTTGCCCGGGTCGCGTTCACCGACTTTGGCGGGTCGCTCTACCTCGTGACTGCAGAGAAGCCCTAGTCGGTCCCGAACATGCCGAGCATGTCAAAGCCCTCTTCAAGCTCGGTCTTTATCTCTGCTATCGAGATGAGGTGGCCGTCAGGGTCCTCTATGATTGCGTGCTTGCCAAACGACTCTTCCTTTGGCTTTTTGAAGAACTTGACCTTCTTGGCCTTCAGTTCCTTCACGGTTGCGTCCATGTCGGTCACCATGAATCCTACAAGCATGCCTGCGCCCGAGCCCACCATGCTCTTTTTCTTTGCCGGGTGGAGCGCGACCACAGTGCCGTCCTTGAAGAATTCGGTCCAGTCCTTGGACTTGCGCTTGAGCGGCAGTCCCAGCGTGTCCTTGTAGAACTTTATGGACTTGTCCATGTTCGAGACGAGGAGTATCACCGCGCCGACTTTTCTGAATGCCACCTATTTCACACCTAGCCGAGGTTTTGCAGAGGTAAATTAAGAACTTATCTGTTTGCCGCCGTCGCCACGAGGACCTGCCACGGGAACGTTATCGAGCCGTTGTCGGCGTATTTCCTGGATCTTTCCTCGGATTCCATTCTTATCTCCTCGACTACCTGCGCGCCCCTTGCCTCTATCTTGGACCTTATGGAAGCTGCAGTTGTAGACATGTAGTCCGACCAGTACTGCGCAAACGAGCCGGCCTGGTAATCAAAGATGAAATTTCGGACTGCAACTTCTGAAAAGCCGGCCGCCGAAATGACATTCTCTAGATCCTCTTTTCTGCCAAACCTGTGCACGTTTGGCGTTCCAGCCGGCCTTATGTCCGGTATGCGCTTGAGCACCGGCTCCATTATCGTGCTAAAATAAGGGACGCCTTCTGCAGGGCCGTGTACCGCCACGGCAAGCCTGCCTCCGCGCTTTAGCAGTGCTCTTAGTGCAACAAGCACCTTTTCAGGCTCTGGAAAGAACATGAGGGCGTACTGGCACAGGACGACGTCAAACCTCGCCCTCAGGCCGATGTGCTCGGCGTCCATCTCGGCAAAGTTGCAGGCCGGGTTTTCAGACCTTGCTATTGCAAGCGGGCCCCTGGCAAAATCTATGCCTACGAGCAACCCCGAAGGGCCCACAAACTGCGACGCCTCTTTTGCAACCGCGCCCGTGCCGCATGCAAGGTCAAGCACATAGTCGTCGCGCCTGATGTTTGCAGCTTTGACTAATTCTTTTGTCGACCTGAAAGGGCCCCTGCCAGCGCTGGCCCAGCCGGCGTGGTATGTGGGCGCGACAGTATTCCAGTTGTCGCGAAAAGTCTGCTTGAACTTGACAGGGTCGTAGGACAGGCCACAAAAAGTTTTAATTCCTTCCTAATTAACCATCGCGCATTGAAAGAGTTCCGCGTCCTTGTGACGTGCAACGTCTGCGGCGAGACGTTTGACTCTGACTACAAGCTCATGAAGCACGTGAGCAAGAGCCACACGCCTGATGTGAAACCGCAGTGGGCCGAGGGCGAGCACAACTGCAGCTGCGGAAATCATCTACATGAGCACTAGCGGCAACGGAATACCTTTCTGCTTCCGTCCCTGAATATGCGCGTGTAGCCGTCGATGCTTTTCTTGTTCTTTCTGTTTTCGTCGCTCCCAAGGCTCTGCCAGTCGGGGTTGCGCTCCAAAAACCTGTACGTCCTGGCAGAGTCGTCGACAAGGTAGACTGCCCTGTCTATCTTTAGCCGCCTGACCACGCCAGCTTATGCGTCCTGAGCGTAAAAAGCGTGCCTGTCGCAAAAATTCTTAAGGCCATCTCGCACTTGCACGTACCAGGTGCTGCCCGACAAGCTGTTTTTCATCTACGTCGCCAGAAACGAGGAATGGCAGCGCCTGCAGGCAGAGGACTGGGAGTACGTCTCTGCGATGGCCCGCTTTTACCACTGGTGGGCAAAGAGGTTCTTTGGAATAGATATACCCGTTGAAGCAGACATTTTGCCGATAGTACCTGGCAAGCTCTTTGACAGGATGTCGCTTGCCTACCTGCTGCGCGACCACGAAGACAGGGGCAAATACACGTACCACTTTTACCTCGCCTACTTCAAGCCGTTTTTCACGGACTGCAACACCGAGGGGTACACGACAGAGAACTTTGGCATGATTTTCTGGCGCCGGCCAAAAGAGCCGGAGGCAGAGCCCAAGCGCTTTGCCTACTTTGCGCAGGAAAACTGCCCTAAGGTCTCGCACGTGCTTGCGCACGAGCTCTTGCGGCTGAACGGGAAAAAGCGCGACGTCTACGTCACCAAGGTGCACAAGCTCTGGACTCAGCACGTGGAAAAGGGGAGGCCGTTTTTGCACTTTGACAGCCAGTTCAAGCGCACGGGGAGCGAGTCATTTAAGTTTGCGACGCTTGACGCGTCAGAGCTTGTCTGAGGCAAAGAATATCTGTCGCTTGTGCGCACGCGCTATGTTTGCCATCAGGGTTTCTTGTCAAGGCCGGCGCCATAGTGTCAACTGCAGGAGTCGCCATGCTGGTCGTTTTTGTGATAGTATTGCTTGCCTTCCCGGTGGTCAAAGAGTGTGAGGGCGACAGCTGCAACTTTCAGTCGACAGCGCCCGACCAGTTGAAGTCGATAATAAACCCGGGCTTTCTTGCGTCGTCGCTTCTTGTGATAGCTGCAGGCATTGTCATGATCCGCTACAGCCGCTGGCGCGAGTCAAAGGCAGTCTCCTAGCGCGCCGGCTAAATACAGGAAACGGCTAGCGGCGGCATGGTACGATTCAGCCGGGCCGAAGTCGACTTCCTTACCAAGAACGAGGCGTGCAGGGTGGCGACCTGCCACGACGACATACCGCACGTCGTTCCAGTGTCGTACGTGTTTGAAGATGGCGCCTTTTACTTTGCCGCCGACCTTGAGACGCGCAAGCTCGAAAACATCAAGGCAAACAACCGCGTCGCGCTCACCGTCGACATCTATAGTTCCAAAGGCAACAGGGCAGTCTGCGTGCAGGGGAAGGCGGAGCTGATAGAGCGCGGGAGCGAATTTGCCCGGCTCTACAAGATATTTGAGAAAAAGTTTGCATGGGTCAGGGCGGACCCGTGGAAGGAAGGCGAGGCGCCATTTGTGCGCGTCACCCCGACTACCAAGGTCAGCTGGGGAATATGACAGGGCTGAAAAGAAAGCTCGACGACGCGGCCGGCAAGGTCTGCGAGGCGCTGATCCCGATAAAGCACGAGCTGTTCAGGGGCAGGGGCAAGGAGGTGGCGATATGCACGCTTGGCAGCATCGACCTGCTAGAGGAGATATCGCGCTCTGAACTGATGGAAAAAGTGGCGCTGGCCGGCAGGCTGCTTTCAGAGAACAAGGGGATTGACGCCATTGTTGCTTATGCCGTCAGCCATCCAGACCTCCGGCGCATTGTATTGTGCGGCAAGGAGGTCAAGGGGCACTATGCGGGCCAGGCTCTTATTGCACTGCACAAAAACGGCGTCGACAGGGACAACAGGATAATTGGCGCAAAAGGCCCCTATCCGACGCTTGAATCGCCAAAGGAGCAGATAGCGTCATTCAGAAAGCAGGTAGAAATAGACGACCTCGTCGGCGTGACTGACCTTGAGAGGATATCCGCGCTAGTAGCCTGAGTTCTGCCTGTCACGGTTCACCTTGTTCTTCTTGCGGTACTCGTCAAGTATGTCTGCCGGCGTCATGCCAAGCTCGATTGATGCCTGCACGACAAAATGCCAGATGTCGATAAGTTCTTCCCTTGCAGAGGCGCTGTCAAAGCCGGCAGGCTTTTTCCACCACTTCCAGTTCGTAAGGCGCTGCAGCTCGACTGCTTCGTGGATTATCGCTGTCGAAAGTGCGGATACCCTGCCTTCCGCGTCTTTCGGGTAGCGCGACTGGTCCATCATGGCTGCAAGCTCTTTTTGCATCGAAAATATCGTTTCAAGGGTGTCCATCTATGCCTTCTGCCTGCCAAGTCGTAAAAAAATGTTGGCCGGTTCTGCTTGCGTCGAACATCATGAGAGAGTGCGAAAGCTTTAAGGCATCTGAGTTGGATAGGGGTTGCATGGCTTCCGGGAGGCAACCTGTTACCTCAACTCCCGAGACAGACAACCAGTCTGCCTCGCTTGGCAACATTCTTTCTTCATCTCTTGACATGTTCAGGATAGAGGATGCACAGACGCGCAAAAAGGCAGTCGAGTTTCTGGGCAACGTGTCGCTGGCAACGGTCAACGCGTACGGCAAGTGGCTGACTGCCATCAAGGCAGTGGCAGACGCCTGCACGGTCACTGGCTACACGTTCTCGCAGTCGGACCTGTGCGACTTTTTGACGGTGGCCGCAAAGGGCATGGACTCGAAAAGGGCGGGCACAAAGGCAGTAAACGACGCGACTTTCCACATCTACATGGACGTCATGGAAAACTACCAGAAAGCCGACGAGAAGCTGAAACTTCATTTCCCGAGAATAATAGTCGACGTGATATCGATACTTGACAAGGGCGTGGACACGCGGGGCGAGGCAGTAGGCGTGTACGGAATCGAGCGCTACTACCAGGAGCGCAAGGCAAGCGCGCCGGCAGAAGACCCGGCGGCTAGCTACGTCGCACGGCCCGTTCAGGAGATAAAACAACGCCCGGGGCAGCCTCAGGCTCCAATAACGTTCAGCGAGGAGCTCATCGAGAACCTGTCGCAGATAACAGGCAGGCAGCCAAAGGACCTCGAGCTGTCGCTTGCAAACCTGCAGGCAGCAGACGTGAAAAAGATAACCGACCTTTCGGTAAACTACAAGCGCCTGCAAAAGTACAGCAAGCTGACAAAGCCGGAGGCGCTCAAAAAGGAGGTCGAAAAGGACCTCGGGCGCAAGCTGTCAGACAACCAGCTGCAGCATGCAGTGAATTCCATCAGAAAAGCCAAGGTCTACATCGAAAACGTGCTGGACGGCAAGTTCGTGCCGCACGGGACACACGGCATCAACCACGTCAAGCACAACCTGGAGTACGGCTACCAGCTGATGGGGCTCATAGAGCCTAGAAAGAGAAGGCAGAGTTGAGCACCGTCAGCCTGCCACTGCTTTCCTGAATGCACTGACAAACAGCAACATAAGTTGGTTTCCACAATAGTTATCCGACTGGTGTGGTCTCTTGTTACTGTTGGTTGCTATTGGCGTTGAAGGACTCAAGGAAAAATACAGAATCAACGAGCCGATAGAGTTCTCCATAATTATCAAAGGCATTTTGCGCGGCAATGGACTGCAGCGTGTAAAAATAACAAACGAAATGGACGCGAAAAACAAGATCTATGACATAGCCTTTATGACGCCACTGCCGATGGAGTCGCCAAAATATACCGAACAGGTCCTGCATTTCCCACTGGATAAAGATCGGCAGGCACCTATTCATGCTGAAGAACCGGGAATCTACAAGCTGACAATATCCGTTAACACAGATGGTCTTGACAGGCCGCATGAAATAGACAGAAAGTTCTTGGTTGAATGACAGTCAACAAAATTAGTTAGATAGGGTCGTCCCCCTATCGGAAGGGTCGGCAAATCCGCCCTAGAGATATCGGGGGGTCCCTACCTATTTAGCGTCGTTCTTCCGGTCGTATCCTCTACTAAGGCTAAATAATTTAAGTCTTTTTATCATAGAATTGCAAAACTGTATTACTATTCGAGGCGTTTTGTGATTTACATCAAATACTGTGATGTTTGTGATAATTCTTGCGCTGCCACTTCGACAGTCGACTTAACCCCAGACCCTTTCCTTGAAAGTCCACTTTTTGTTGAGCAAAAAGTTGCTTATCGAAGCCGTGGCAACTGCCAGTATCAGCGCAAGCGGGTAGCTCTGCCCCTGACTCTCCACCAGATAGTAGACCATGCCAAGCTGTACGAGCGCACCAAACGCCGAGAACCCTGCAAACATGCCGTACTGGACAAGGGTCCTCTTTGCGGAAAAGTCGCGGTCTTCAAACGTCCACAGCTTGTTCAGTATAAAGTTGGAAGTGATTGAAAGCGCAATGCCTGCGATAGTTGCGTGCAGGTACCAGATCGCCGGGAACAGCGCCGTGAGCACAAAGGAGACAAGATAGTTCACAAGCAGCCCGCTTGCGCCGACGGTGTAGAACCTGCCTGCCTTTGAGAGGAACCGCACAGACCTGCGCTTTTCTTCAGGCGCCGACCTGCCGTACCGGTACAGCCGCCACACCGCCCTGACATAGTCTATCATGGTCGACGTGTCAAGCTTGCTTGAACCCAGCCGGCGATTTGTGAAGGTATATGGAATCTCTTTTATCCTGGCGCCCTTTGCCTTGACAAGTATCTCGAGCAGCATCTTGTAGCCAATGGCGTCAAACTTGATACCTTCAATTATCTGGCGCCTGAACGCGAAAAAGCCTGACATCGGGTCCTTGACGGTGATGCCAAGGCTGTACTGCGCGATTTTGGTGGCGCCCTTGCTCATAAGCTTGCGCTTGAACGGCCACCCCGACACGCCGCCGCCCTTGATGTACCTCGACGCGACTACGATGTCGCATTTTGAATGAGCAAGCTCCTCAAGCATCCTTGGGATGGTCTGGGGCGGGTGGGACATGTCGCTGTCCATGACCACCACGACGTCGCCGCAGGCAGACTCTACGCCTGCCAAAATTGCAGAGCTGAGGCCCATCTTGCCCGGCCTGTTGATTACCTCGATGTGCAGGCGCTTTTTCATCCCCTGACCCAGCCGGTTCGCATAGTCTGCAACCACGCTGCCGGTCCCGTCAGGCGAGCTGTCGTCGACCACGATTATCTCTGCCTTTGTGCCCTCTGGAATCGAGTCGGAAATAGAGTCTATCACCCTTGTGATGTTCTGCGACTCGTTGTAGGTGGGCAGGACTATTGACAATGGAATCCTGGAAGGCTTTAGAAGCTCTTCCTGCCTGGGGGTTTCCAACAAGTTTGTCTGGCATCCTGCAATATAAAACGGTTAGTCCATGTCATGGATTCCGCTTCTAGAAATCAAGAACTGGGCTGAATCCCTTGGCGGCTGGACAAGGGTCGCCCTGTACGACGACTTGGCTGCGTTTTCCACTGCAAATTTCAGCCTCATGTGTGCCTGTATCGAGACGGTGGCGGCGAGGTATTCGCGCTCTATGCTCTTCCCGTTTTCCTGCGGAACCGCCCTTACCATGTTGGTTGCCACGACAGCGCACGGCGCGTTTATGGCAAGGAGCGCAAGCTCGTGCATGTGGCTCATGACCGCAAGGTGCCTCGACGGGCCCGAATACTCTGCTGAAAAAAGCGACGTGAGCGAGTCGACGACTACGAGCGCGGCGTCATCAATTCTGTCAAGCGCGGCTATCTGGTCGCGCGTGCCAAGCGCCCTTGTAACCGTGATGTAGTCCAAAATGTCTGTATTTCCGGCAATCTCGGATATTCTTTCCGGCCGAAAAGTGCCGGCGGTGTCTATGAAAAACACGCGCTTTTGTTCCCGGGCGCAGTTTGCGCACAGAGTGAAGCACAGCTGCGACTTGCCAGAGCCGGCCGGCCCGTACACGTCGGTGAGCATCCCGGTCCTGACGCCTCCGCCAAGCAGCGCGTCGAGCGCCTTCGAGCCGGTCGATATGTGCACGGCAGTATCTTGTCATACCTCTTTTTATGATTTGAGCGGCAAAGGAACCTTTTTATTCGTGGTACTAACCACGAATTCCAAAGTGAATAACTAGAGTGTCGTCGCCGCCTTCGCAGCAATCAAAACGCCCGCTTTCAATTCTCCAGCGCTCGATAAACCGCAAGGTAGCGGTCAGGCTGAAGAGCGAGATAGAGTACAAGGGCAAGATGAACAATGTCGATTCTTACATGAACCTCATACTGACGGACGCGGAGGAGTTCAACGGCAACGACGTGATGGCAAACTACGGCAAGGTCGTCATCCGCGGCAACAACGTGCTTTTCATCAAGCTGGAAAAAGACATCTGAACGGGTGACTTGGGACAAATGGTCAAACGCTGGCTGTTTACCTCTGAATCTGTAACCGAGGGCCACCCGGACAAGATCTGCGACCAGATCTCCGATTCCATTCTAGACGAGTTTCTCAGGCAGGACCCTGACTCGCGCGTTGCAGCAGAGTCGATGACTACGACCGGCATCGTGTTTGTTGCAGGCGAGGTCACCTCAAAGGGCCACATTGACATCCAGAAACTCGTGCGCGACACAATCCGCGAGATAGGCTACGACGATCCCAAGCTCGGTTTTGACTGCGACTCGTGCTCTGTGCTAGCAGCGCTCCACGAGCAGAGCCCAGACATCTCTATGGGCGTGACTGCTACCGAGAACAAGGAGCAGGGCGCAGGCGACCAGGGGCTGATGTTTGGCTACGCTACAAACGAGACGCCGCAGCTGATGCCGCTTCCGATAACCATGGCCCACCATCTCTCGATGAAGCTGGCAAGCGCAAGAAAGAAAAAGGAGCTTGGCTGGCTCCGTCCGGACGGCAAGTCGCAGGTGTCAGTTGTGTACGAGGACGGCGTGCCAAAGCGCATCGCGACAGTCGTGATATCGACGCAGCACTCGCCTGACATACGCATGGACCAGCTGCGAGAGGAAGTGGTAAACAAGATAATCAAGCCTGTCTGCGGCGAGTGGATAGACGACAAGACCAAGTTCCTCGTAAACCCGACCGGCAGGTTCGTGATAGGCGGGCCGCCAGGCGACACGGGCCTGACGGGCAGGAAGATAATCGCCGACACGTACGGCGGCATGGGCCGGCACGGCGGCGGCGCGTTCTCTGGCAAGGACCCTTCAAAGGTGGACCGCTCGGCGTGCTACATGGCCCGCTACGTCGCCAAGAACATCGTGGCCGCAGGACTTGCGGACAAGTGCGAGGTACAGGTCGCTTACGCAATAGGCGTGGCAGAGCCGGTCTCCATCATGGTCGACACGTTTGGCACCGGCAAGCAGGACGAGGAGGCGATAGAGGCCAAGGTGCGCAAGGTCTTTGACATGAAGCCTGCAGGCATCATAAAGACGCTTGACCTCAAGCGCCCGATATACAAGCAGACTGCCGCATACGGCCACTTTGGCAGGGACGGGCCGGGCTTTACGTGGGAAAAGACGGACAAGGTCTCTCAGCTAAAGTAGCTGCAACATAAAATAATACGCAGGTTCTACCATCACCGTTTGCTCAAAGGCAGAGTTGCGGTTGTAACCGGCGCTACGCGCGGGATAGGCTTTGCGACAGCTAAAGAGCTTGCGGCAAGGGGCGCCACAGTCATCGTGTGCTCGAGGGACCTTGCAAGCGCGCAAAAGGCCGCAAGGCGCATCGGCAAAAAGGCACAGGCCGCCGGCCTTGACATTTCAAGCGCAAAGAGCGTGTCAGGCTTTGTGAAAAAAATTGTGGCAGCACACGGCCGGATTGACATCCTTGTCAACAACGCCGGCTACCCGTTTGACCCGAAAATATGGTACAAGCACATGCACAGGGTTTCTGACGGCGAGCTTGACGCCGTGCTTGAAGTTGACCTGAAGGGGACGTTTCGGATGACAAAAGCAGTCCTGCCTGTCATGGCAAAAAAGAAGGGCGGGGTAATAGTCAGCATCTCGTCGACGCCTGCCATTGCAGGCTACGACCAGGGGGCTCCGTACTCGCTTGCAAAGGCAGGCATAGTCGCAATGACAAAGCACGTGGCGCTTGAGTACGGCAGGCACAACGTCCGGGCATACTCGCTTGCGCTCGGCAACATCGCAACCGACGCGACTTTCAACTCCATGTCCGCAAAGGCGCAAAAAGCAGCGGCGCAGGAAAGCGCGGTGAAGAGGTGGGGCAGGCCGGAGGAAGTCGCCAGGATAATAGCGGCGCTTGCCGGCGACGACTTTTCATTTGCCACTGGCAACACGATAGTGGTTGACGGAGGCACGGTGTTTCTCTGATGTCAGACGACGACCTGTCGCTTGCAGAGCAGGAACAGGAGCTTCCCGCAGAAGTCGAAGAAAAAAAGAGGAAGGGACAGCTCCGGACAGGCTACACCACCGGCACGACTGCGACGGCGGCCACAAAGGCCGCGCTTTTGGCGCTTTTAGGCAAAGAGGTGAGAGAGGTTCAAGTCTCGCTTCCAAAAGGAAAGACGGCCACGCTAAAGGTCGCGTGGACCCAGTCTGAAAACGGCAGGGCGACATCCGCTGCTGTAAAGGACGGGGGAGACGACCCGGACGTGACGCACGGGGCGGAGATCTGCTCAACCGTGTCGTTCAATGACAAGGCCGGCGCGGTAAACATCGACGGCGGGCAGGGCGTCGGCAGGGTCACCAAGCCCGGGCTCGGGCTTGAAGTAGGCAGGGCCGCGATAAACCCGACACCGATGGCGATGCTCAAGCAGGCAGTCGAGCAGGTGGCAGGCGAGCAGATAAAGGCCCGGGGCGTCGACGTCGTCATTTCCGTGCCAAAGGGGGAGGAGCTTGCCAAAAAGACGGACAACCCGCGCCTTGGGATTATGGGTGGAATATCCATCCTCGGCACGACAGGAATAGTGCTCCCATACTCTACAGCCTCGTTTGCCGCGGCCATAAGGCAGAGCCTCGACGTCGCAATAGCCGCCGGCGCGGACAGCGCAATCCTCACGACTGGGGGCCGGAGCGAGGACTTTGCAAAGGCGATGTTTGACCTGCCCGAGCACTGCTTTGTGCAGATGGGCGACTTTGCAGGTTACTCAGTTAGGCAGGCGGCTGCAAAAAAGATGCGCAGGGTGGTGATGGCCGGATTTATTGGCAAACTAACCAAGATGGCTATGGGCGTGAAGCAGACCCACGTCAGGGGCTCGCACGTAGACATGGAGTTCATGGCCGGCCTTGCAGAATCGTGCGGCGCAAACCAGAAAGTGCTTGCAGAGATACGGCAGGCAAACACGGCGCGCCACGTTGGCGAGATAATAACCAAAAACAACATCAAGGGCTTTTACGACCTGCTGTGCAGAAAGGTCCACGAACAGATGAGCGAATATTCCGGGGGCAGGCTGGATATAGAGGTCATCATGTTCGACTTTGACGGCAGGGTGCTTGCAAGATACACCCAAGCAAGACATTAATGCCCTGATTTGTGTAACAGCCGGCGTTGGCCCGCACAGCCATCGTGGCAATCACAAAACACGGCATCGATATTGCGCGCAAGATAAAGGCGAGGATGCCTGAGGTCGAGATATACGTCCCTGCAAAGCACAGCGACGGCGGAACCGACATCAATTGGTTTTCAGACCAGAGCACGCAGCTTGTGGGCAGCCTTTTCAAGACGCACGACGCGCTTGTCTGCATATTTTCGCTTGGCGCCGTCATAAGGATGGTCGCGCCGCACCTTGTCGACAAAAAGAGCGACCCTGCAGTGGTAGTCATTGACGACAGGGCAAACCACGTCATAAGCGCCCTGTCGGGCCACCTTGGCGGCGCAAACGCGCTTGCCCGGCTTTTAGCCAGCATCCTTGGCGCAGCGCCAGTGATAACGACTGCTGCCGACGTGAACGAGACCATAGCAGTCGACCTTGTCGGCAGGGAGTACGGCTGGACAATCGAGAACTTTGAAAACGTCACAAGGACGAGCGCCCTCATGGTGAACGAGGAAAGGATAGCGGTCTATCAGGACGCCGGCGAGAAGGGCTGGTGGCACGAGCCGCTTCCAAAAAACGTCGAGATGGTAGGCAGCCTTGAAAAGGTCCTGTCGCCAGAGTTCAAGGCCGGCCTTGTGATAACCGACAGGGTGGTGCCGGCCGACGTGGCCGCAAAGTCGGTAGTATACAGGCCAAAGACGCTTGTCGTGGGCATCGGGCTCCACTTTGACACAGACAGCAATACGATAGAGTCCGGCGTTACAGACGTGTTTGCGCAAAACGGCCTTGCGCTTTTCAGCATACGCAACGTCGCAAGCGTCAACAGGGGTGCAAGGGTGAAGGGGCTCGACGAGTTTGCGCAAAAACACGGACTTGCAGTCGAGATATTTGAAAAGGCCGAGCTTGCAAAAGTCGAGGTGCCAAACCCCTCTGCGGCGGTGCAAAAGTTCGAGGGGACGGCAAGCGTCTCTGAGGCCGCCTCGCTTCTCAGCTCAAATGGCGAGCTTGTGGTGCAGAAGGTCAAGTTCCCACCAAACCTGACAGTCGCAGTCTGCAGGGTAAAGAGTTAAGGATATTTTATCCCCTCAGCCTCTGCTTGCTGTTGTTGAAGCGCGCGCTTTTGATAGTGGACAGGGGAAGCCGCGAGCCGGAAGTCAGGCAGGAGCTTGAAGAGATATGCGCGCTGGCAAAGCGCAGGGCAGGCTACGACCATGCAAGTTTTTGCTTTTTAGAAGTGCTGCCGCCGTTCATAGGAGAGGGGATAAAGTCGTGCGTCGACGCGGGGGCCGACGTGATAACTGTCATGCCCTATTTCCTGTATCCGGGGATGAAGCTCAAAGACACGGTCAAGCAGAGCGCCCGGATTGGCAAAGACCGGCAATTGCGCTTGGCAATAACGCGCCCTCTCAGCTACCACCCCATGATGCCGTCGCTTGTGGCAGACAGGATATCCGAACTGAAAAAGGAAAAAGGGATTGCGCTTTCAGACGGCGAGTGCGACGTGCTACTGATCGGCCACGGCAGCAGCGACCCGAACGCGCACGATGCCTTTGTGCACACTGCAGACGCCATAAGGCCGCGTTACCGGAACGTGCACCACTGCTTTTTAGAGCTTGACAGCCCGAACATCGAGCAGGGCGTGGCTCAGGCAGTCGCCAAAAACCCGCGCGTGCTCTTGATGATGCCATATTTCCTGCACAAGGGCGCGCACATCAAGCGCGACGTCGTAAACGACGTGGACGCGGCACTTGAAAAGGCCCACTTCAAAAACGCGCACATGGCCCGCCACCTCGGAGTCGACGACAGGCTGGTCAACCTCATAGTCGAGAGGGCAAAGGAAGTCGAGAACCGTTTTCTGGACGGAACCTTCGGGACCGCGGCCAAAAGGAGCATGACAGAGCGCACGTTTGACATCGAAAAGAGGAGCTTTGAGATAATCGACGCAGAAGTCGGCCCTCACAACTATGATGCCATGCAGTGGCCCGTCGTGCGCAGGGTGATACACGCAACTGCAGACTTTGACTTTGCCGGCAAGGGCAGGATGCTCTTTGACAGGCGCGCAATAGATTCCGCGTTTTCCGCGATAAAGAATTGTTGCACGATTGTGACTGACGTGGACATGGTGGCAGCGGCCATCAACAAAAAGTCGCTTGCCGACCTAGGCTTAAAGACTGCCTGCTATATTTCAGACGCAAAGGTGGCAGAAGAGGCAAGGAGGCTTGGCAAGACGCGCTCTGAGATGGCAATGAGGCATGCGGCAAAAGAAATCGACGGCGGAATAGTGGCGATAGGCAACGCGCCGACAGCGCTCTTTGAAGTCATTAGCATGGTAAAAGAAGGCGCAGCCCGACCCGCGCTTGTCGTGGGCCTTCCCGTTGGCTTTGTGTCCGCGTCCGAGTCAAAGGAGGAGCTTGCAAGGACCGACGTTCCATTCATCACAAACGTCGGCAGAAAGGGCGGAAGCCCCGCCGCGTCGTCGGCGATAAACGCAATCCTTCTGCTGTACCAGAGTCAGCGCCGCGCGTAACCTGCGCAAGAGTCCACGAGCCTCTGCGCAAGCCTGCCTGATGCAAAGTGCAGGTGCATGTACGCCGCAAGGCCGCTGTCGCCTATGCAAAAGCCGTCCCTGCCGTCTGCGACGCCCTTGCCTCTGGTGAGGGAATACGCAAACCTGCTGTCGCCGGCGATGTTCTCTATTGCAGAGTAGTGGAACTCGTGCCCTCTCAGGCGTGCGCTGCCGAATATGGGGCCATCGCTTTGAGCCTCGGTGTAGTTGAGCGTGAGCCTTGACGTCATGACCGTGTCGGCGTCGATAAGGCCTGCCATCTTTCTTGCGCGCTTTTCCCCCTTGTAGCCTGATATTGACCGGGTAAGGTACATCAGCCCGCCACACTCGCCGTAGATTGGCATGCCTTCGCCTGCAGCCTTTGCAACTGCCTTTATCATTTCGCGGTTTTTTTCAAGCCTGTCTGCCAACACTTCTGGAAACCCTCCGCCAAGGATTATGCCGTCTATTCCTGCGGGCAATTTCTTGTCGCTGACAGGGCTGAAAAAGACGAGCTCTGCGCCGCTTCTCCTGAGCGCGTCCAGGTTGTCTGCATAGTAAAAGTTGAACGACTCGTCAAGTGCCACCGCTATCCTGGCGCGCTTTGGAATCTGCTTTTGGGGCGTTGCTTTTGCAAGCGGGTTTTTTCCACACAGGCCGAGAAGCCTGTCAATGTCTATCTGGTCTTGAACGTATTTTGCGGCACCGATTATCTCTTTGCGCCTCTTTTGCGCTAGCTCTTGCGCCGGCACAAGGCCCAAGTGGCGCTCCTCCATCGCTGCCCGCTGGCCGCGCCTGATTATTCCAAGCACCGGCAGCCTGACTTTCTCTGCCAGCGCGTCTGCGACATAGCCGGCGTGCCTGTCGCCTGCAACGTTGTTTACAATGATGCCTGCTAACTTCAACCGCCTGTCAAAGTGAACAAAGCCAAGCGCCACTGCCGCAACGGACCTTGCGGCCTTTGCTGCGTCGACCACAAGTATCACCGGCGCGCCGAGCAGCCTGGCGACATGCGCCGTGCTTGCAAAGTCGTCCTTGCCGGACATGCCGTCAAAGAGACCCATCACGCCCTCGACCACCGCAATGTCGGCGCCTTTACACGCGTTCTGGAAAGACTCGACGACGGCGCGCTCGCCCATGAGCCAGGGGTCGAGGTTGCGGGACTGCCTGCCAGTGACAAGCGTATGATAAGAGGGGTCGATAAAGTCTGGCCCGACCTTGAACGGCTGGACCTTCAGCCCGCGCCCTTTCAGGGCGTGCATCACGGCTATTGCCACGGTGGTCTTGCCCACCCCGCTTGTAGCCCCTGCGATGACCAGTCTTGGCACCGGCACGGGCCGGTGTTGCGCTGCGATTTGCTATTAACTTAGCGTCTCGGGGAACTTTTTGTTGCACGAGGTGCAATAGACCGAGTCGCCTGTCATCAGAGCGTCGCATGCTGGACACATCTTCCAGACGTTGGTCTCTTCAACGATGCCCTGGCCGCATTCGGGACAGAATTTGGAGCCTACGGGGACGGTCATGTAGTTGCAGTAGCGACACGAAAGGTGGTCCTTTGGCTTTTGCGGGATCTCGACCTGGGGCTCTGGCTTGGCTAGAATCTCGGGTACCGGAGCAGGCGCCGGCCTCTCTTCAAAGATCTCTATCTCCTTGGCGACGCTCGAAGGCCCGTGGAAGTTTATCTCGGGCTTCATCGTCAGCATCAGCTCCTCCTTCATTATCTGGAACTCCTGCTCGGTAAGCAGGCCCTTCTCGCACATGTCTGCAAGCTTTTCCAGCCTCACAAGCACGCTGCTCTGGCGCTCGCCTGAAGCCTGCGCCTTCTGCTGCGCACGGAGGCTGACAAGCTCTCCCCTCATGCCCTTCTGGATGAGCATGCTCACCTGCAGGGCGACCCTCTTGTCGACTGCAGGAAGCTGTATCTTTTGCGGCGAAAACCGCGGCTTCAGGTAAATCTCCGTCGTGAACACGCCGCGCTTTAGCATGACTGTAGAGATGTCCTCATAGCCTATGTCGATGATGTTGGCCTTCAGGCCGAACCACTTGGGGTCCTTGAAGAGCACCCTGTTGTTTGTTATGTAGACCTTGTTCGGGGCAGAAAGCGTCCCGCCCGGCGCCACCTTTGACTGTGAAGCGACAAGTATTATCTCTTCTTCTGGCATCAGCATCTCGGCTACCTCCGGGTCCACCCTTTCAAGCATCATTTGAAGCGAAAAAACCGCTCTTTGCATTAAAGTCGTGTGTAGCTAGATTCTCTATGATTTTGCTAGACTTGTCGTAGATTGCTTTTTATTCTCACGCAGGCTAGCATTGCCGGTGCCGCAGGACAGGGGACTTGTCATAGTCTACACGGGCAAGGGCAAGGGCAAGACGACGGCAGCGCTCGGCATCGTGCTTCGAGCTGTCGGCCACGGCTACAAGGTGGGCATGATCCAGTTCATCAAAGGCGAGTGGTACTACGGCGAGCTGACAAGCTCAAAGAGGCTCGAGCCCGAGTTTGAGATGATAGCCGCCGGCAAGGGCTTTGTCGGGATTATAGACGACGACCACCCGATTGAAGATCACCAGGATGCTGCAAAGCAGGCGCTTTCCATTGCGCGGGAAAAACTTGCGTCGGGCGCCTACGACGTGCTGATACTTGACGAGATAAACTATGCGGTCAAGCTGAACCTGCTTTCTGAGCAGGACGTGCTTGACCTGATAAAGTCGAGGCCGCAAAAGACAACTATTGTTCTGACTGGAAATTATGCGCCGGAAAGCGTGCTGCAGGTGGCCGACCTGATAACAGAGATGAGAGAGGTAAAGCACCCCTACCAGTCCGGCATCAAGGCAAAGAAAGGCATCGACTTTTAGGGCAACCTTAAAGTATGGTGTGCTCGCGGTCTTGTCCTGCGCATGTCAGCCGAGCTCCAGCGCCTGCCCGAGGAAGGCGAGATAGTGATTGCCACCGTCAGGGAGGTGACCGGCCACGGCGCGTACGTGGTCCTGGACGAGTACAACAGCATGACCGGCTTTCTGCACATTTCAGAAATTGCAACAGGCTGGATACGCAACATCGAGCGCTACGTGAGACCAAAGCAAAAGGCAGTGCTCAAGGTAATCCGCGTCAACAAGGCAAGGGGCGAGGTGGACTGTTCGCTAAAGCAGGTTTCAGGCGAGGAGCGCAAGTCCAAGCTGATAGAGGTCAAGAAGAACGAGAAGGCCCAGGCCTTCATGGACTTTATCAAGGCGCGCCTGAAGATGACAGACGCGCAGGTGTCAGAGCTTGAAGAAAAGATACTTGCAAAATACGATTACGTTTACGACGTCTTTGAAGAAGTGGCCCGCAAGGGCGCCGACGTGCTGGACAAGTTTGAGCTTTCAGAAGACCTGAAAAAGGCGATGGAGGAGGAGAGCAGCAAGATACAGGTGCCCCACGTCGAGGTGAGGGGCGTCATGGAGATATCGTCAAGAAAGCCAGACGGCATAGAAGTAATCAAGTCGGCGCTTGCAGGCGTCGAGAGCAGCAAGGGGAGCACCAAGACGCAGGTCACGTACATAGGCGCGCCGCGCTACAGGATAATAGTCACCGCCGAGAACTTTAAAGTCGCCGAAAAGTCGATGAACACCGCTGTCGAAAAGATACACGCGGCCATAGAGAAGGCGCACGGCACGTTCAGCTTTGCGCGCGAAGAGTCCAAGAAAACGCACCAGGGTTAGGCATGAAGCACCTCATTCGCAAGTGCACTGCCTGCGGCGCCTACACGCTCAAGCAAGAATGCCCAAAGTGCGGCAAGCCGACGCAGGACCCGCACCCGCCCAAGTACTCGCCTGACGACAAGTACGTCAGGTACCGCGTGGCCGAGCGCTACGAAAGCGACAAGGATTATAAGTAAAACTGCCACGCTCTTCGGCATTGAGGTTTGCCATCGCCGGGGCAGGTGTCGCCGGCAGTTATCTCGGCAGCATGCTGCAGGCAAGGGGCCACGAGGTCCAGCTGTTCGAGGCAGCAAAGCCAGAGGACCACTGGCCGGTCTGCGCATGGGGCGCTTCAAGACACATGCTTGCACGGTTTTCCAAGCAGGCTGGCCTTGACTTTGACGACTATGTGCTCCACGTGGGCAAGCGCCTGCGCATGGACCTGCCAAACGACAAGGTGGAGCACCTCGACCTGAAGGGGCTTGTCACCTACGACAAGCGCAGGTGGGAGCACGACCTGATGAAAAGCCTCGAGGTGAGGTACGGCGCCAAGGTGACCAAAGACGCGTTCCCGTTTGGCGACTATGACCTTGTGCTTGACTGCACGGGATTGCACCGCACTCTTTTGCCCAAGTCAAAGGAGGACTTTATCATACCTGCTTACGAGTACCTGCTTGAAAACGTCAAAGGCGAGGACGAGTTTTACACAATAGGCTACCCCGGAGCCAAGGGCTACTTTTGGTACTTTCCGCTCGGCGCCGGCAAGGGCTTCATGGGCGCAGGCGACGTGCTGAAAAAATACTATGGAATCAAGGAGTTCTTTGAAAGGCACCCGGAAGCAAAGGTGGCAAAAAAGATAGGCAGGCCCATCAGGCTTGCGCCCCCCAAGAGGATGGAGCCTTTTTCTGACGGCAACATCGTCGGAGTCGGCGAGTCGATAGGCTGCGTGTTCCCGATGCTTGGCGAGGGCATTATCCCGTCGCTTATCTGCTGCGACTTTTTCCTCGAGTCGCTCGGCGCCGGCAAGTTCGATTTCAAGAAATACCGCAAGCGCGTGCTCTCTTATTTTGCGTATTACGACGACGTGTACCGCATAGTCAGGCTAAAGATGGATGGCAAGCTGTCGACGATAAGGCACGCAAAACTCCTCATGAGCATGTACAGGCACATGAAAAAGGAGGAGAGCAGGTTCGGCTTTGAGGTGAGCCTAGACAAGATGAACCGGCTTGTAAACGCGCTCTAGGCTATTCAAACTCGTCCATTTCTTCAGACTCGTCGTGCACCGGCTCTTCGGATGGCATCTCTGGCGGGGTAGAGCGCCGCTCAAGGTTTGCGTTGAGCCTCTTGAGCTCTGCAAGTATCTCCTTCAGAAGCGCGGTCTGCACGTCATCTTTTGCCAACTAGCGGTACCTCTTTTCAAGTCCCATGTACTTTTGCAGGTCGACAAACTTGTTAAAGTCCTTGAACGTGACCATTATCCTGCGCGTCCTCTTTGTGGCCCCTGTCTTTTTCAGCTCCTCAAACACCTCGCACATGGCATACGTGGCGCTGTACAGGCCCGAGAGCGGGAAGACCGCAATCCTGTAGCCCAGCTTCAAAAGCTCCTTTGCAGGCAGGTTTGGAGTCACGCCGTCTTCGATCATGTTTGCCACAAGCGGCGCGTCTATCTCGTCTGCGACCTTTTTCAGCTCGGCCACGCTCCTTGGCGCCTCGACAAATATCACGTCAGCGCCCGCCTTCCTGTAGGCCTTTCCGCGCTCTATTGCCTCTTCAAGGCTCACGGGAGCCCTGGCGTCGGTCCTTGCCACTATGATAAAGTCCTTGCTGCGCCGGGCTTCAAGGGCCGCCTTTAGCTTTGGCAGATAGTCGTCTTTTGGTATCACGTCCTTGCCTGCCATGTGGCCGCACCTCTTGGGCCACACCTGGTCTTCAAGGAATATGCCTGCGGCGCCGAAAGACTCTAGGTCGCGCACGAGCCTCCACACGTTAAGCGGGTTGCCGTAGCCGGTGTCGGCATCGACCAGGACCGGGACGTCCACCGCCCTGATTATGCGCCGCGCGTTGTCCACGGTCTCGCCGGCGTTCAAAAACCCAAAATCAGGCATGCCAAGCAGAGCTGCAGACGAGCCGTAGCCTGTCTGGAACATCGCGCTAAAGCCTACCTGCTCTGCAATACGTGCGCTCAGCGCGTCAAACACGCCGGGCAAAACTATTATCCTGTTCTTGTCCTCGAGCTGCTCTCTCAGTGAACGCCTGTTCATCGGTCAAGTGCGGGTGCCAAATGTTATTATTCTTTGCCCGGTTTACTGCGCCGGCTTTTGCTCGACGGGCTCCACCTCTTCTGCACCGTCGGCAAACTTTGTCACCTTTATGCCGCACTGCCTGCACTGGTAGAATTTGGTGGGCGGGTCGTGCAGGACCGAGCCGTTGAGCCAGACCATGATAGCTCCGCACGAAGGACAGTTCATCATGTGATAGGGTTGGGCCGGTCGCAGTTAATATGTTTTCACATTCAGATCTTGTTTGCGTGACCGTTGGGGCAGAACCACACACCTGCGGCAAAGTTGCCGTCCTTGTCGATGGTGATGTCGTCGTTCTTGTCGGCCTGCTTTTTTACAGAGCCGCACACCTTGCACTTTAGCCTTGGAAAATCTGGCTGCGGCCTCCAGATAACCATCTATTCTCATACGCAGGCAGAGTATTAGAAAATTGCCACTTTCACAGCGCTTTTTAGTCCGTATATCCAAGTCCTGTCGTGGTCTCTGACGCAGAGGGGCAGGAGCTCGTGCGCCTTGCGCGCCTGGCAGTACAACGCTATCTTGAAGATAGCACGGTGATGAAAACCGGCAAAACAGGCCCCATGTCCGGCGTCTTTGTGACTTTGAACTACCTTGCCAAAAACGAGGAGCGCCTGCGCGGTTGCATAGGATTCCCGCTGGCCTACAAGGCGCTCCACCAGTCGGTGGTAGAAGCCGCCATTGCGGCAGCGACTGAAGACCCGCGCTTTCCGCCGGTTGACCGCAAGGAACTTGACAGGATAATTTTTGAAGTGAGCGTGCTCACAGAGCCAGAAGAGGTGCCCGGGATAAAGGGCATCAGGATAGGGCAGGACGGGCTCATCCTGCGCTGGAAGTACGGCTCGGGCCTCCTGCTTCCGCAGGTGCCGGTCGAGCTTGGCTGGGACGTCGACGAGTACCTTGCAAACCTGTGCTACAAGGCAGGCGCGCCGCCTGACGCGCTTTCCGACCCGTCGTCCCGGCTTTACAGGTTCCAAGCACAAGTTTTCAAGGAGCGCTCGCCCGGAGGAGACGTTACAAGGCTTGAGCAGTACAAATAATATCACCGCCCATCTAGCGGGTCACGTGGGCAGGGCGTATCTTGCTCCCTACGGCGTGGGCCTGGGGCATGCAAGCAGGCTTGTGATGGTCGCAGACCACCTGCAGCAGGGAAACGTGCAGGTCCGCTTTTCGTCGTACGGCGAGGCCGCAAACTATGTCGCAATGCGAGGCTACGACTGCCGGACAGTCCCGCCAGTAGAGTTTGCGTGGAGCGGCGAGGGCAGTTTTTCAATAAAGCAGAGCATAGCCAACATACCGCTCTGGTTTGCCAACTTTTCAAGGCAGGTAAACCACGAGGCGCGCAACATGACCATGTACGGGCCCGACGTCATAGTGTCAGACTCGCGCCTTTCGCCCATATTTGCCGCAAGGCTTCTTGGGATACCGTCAGTTGTCATACTGAATCAGGTGAAACTCTTGCTCTCGCCGAGGCTCCGTGAACTTGCAGTCTCGCGCCTGTTTGAAAAGATGGTCGGCGAGTTTCTGGGCTCGATGTGGAACATGGCAGACAGGATACTGGTGCCAGACCTTCCGCCTCCTTACACCATATCTGCGCACAACGTGTGGGGCGTGGGCTCGGCTGCAAGAAAGATAGAGTACATCGGCTTTACGGCGCCCAAGCCCATGATAAGCAGGGAACAGACCGACAGGGTCGCAAGCGCGCTTGGCTTTGACAGGTCCCGGCCGGTTGTCTTTGTGCACATCAGCGGGCCAATGCAGACCCGGATGCCGCTCATCAGGCTTGCGCTTGAATCTGCCGCACAAATGTCCGGCAAGGCTCAGTTTGTCTTTTCAGAGGGCCGGCCAAACGGCAGCACAGAGCCCCGCAAGATAGGCCAGTCGGCATGGTACTATGAATGGTGCCCTGTACGTGACGAGATATTTGCTTTGAGCGACCTCATAGTGCTCCGGGGCGGCCACACGGCACTTTCGCAGGCAATACAGTTTGGCAAGCCTGTAGTCACTATCCCGATAGAAAACCACGGCGAGCAGCTTGGAAATTCTGAAAACATTGCCAAGCTCGGGATAGGCGTGATGCTCCATCCAAAGGGATTGAAGCCTGCGCAGATTTCAGCTGCAATAGGGCAGGTCCTGGGCGACCCCTCATACCGGGAAAAAACACTGCAGGTGAACAAGTTGACAGAGAAAACAGACGGAATAGAAAACGTCGTCAAGGTAGTAAGCTCGTATTTCAAGAATGAAAGAAAATAAGATAAAAAGGGCTTGAGGCCCTGGGAGATTTTTACCAGTGGTGCTTTTCGTCCGGAATCAGGCCTATCTGCTCGCGCTCAAAGTACCTTTCGAGCTCCTGCGACCACTTTTCCTTCGCCGAGCCACCGCCGAGACCCTTCCTCCTAAGCCAGAAGGCTATGACGCCCAGCAGGAACACTGCGAACAGCATGGTTCCGAATATGTAGACCATGACGTCGTAGAACAGTGGGTCGTAGTTCGGACCGATCTGCCCAATTAGACTTCCGAAGTTCATTAGATTATCCCATAATGCTCAAAGATATATACATTTTGGTCATTGTGCGCTTGCGAAATATGTCTTTGAAAATGCACAGACGCGTCTCAAGCTTGGCAAAATTAAAACAAAAAGGAAAAAGTGGGGGACGTCTAGCTTGGCGGTGTTGCGCCTCTGCCTCTGAAGAAGAACGCTGCGGCTACGCCACCGAAGATTGCTGCCAGGACGCCGATGAACACCCATGTCTGGCCTTCCTGGGTCGAGAGCATTGGTGTACCAGAGCCTGTCGATGGGTTGTCCTGTGCGTAGATCAGCCTTCTCTTTGCAAGAATGGCGTTCTCTGTGCACTCTGACTTTGCAATACCGTATTGTTCGCACTCTGCAAGCTGCTCTTCTGTTGCGCCTGCTACCGGGCTTCCCTCCACACCGTACTGTGCGTAGGCTGCCGGCATGACTGAAACAGCCGTCGCAGAGAAGAATACAGCCAATACGGCCATCGCCACTATGATCGGCTTATTCATACTACCTACCATTTTTAGTGCGAATATTTAACCTTTGTGAACACACTGAATTGCAGTTTGGCCTCAAGAACCGCCATGCCGCCAAGTAACGTTTAAGACACGCATTGCTCGAATTTTAAAAGCGTATGGCGCGAACACATGTTCACACTCATGGTAAATCACACTCTATCCGCCCGACTTCAAAGACCGCCCCGTCGTGGCTCAAGACAAGCCCCGACCAGGTCTCCTCACTTGTGGTCAAGATGTCAAAGGACGGGATGGGCCCAAGCGAGATAGGCATAAAGCTGAGAGACGAGCACGGCGTGCCGCTTGCCAAGCCGGTCACCGGCAAAAAGCTGACAAAGATTCTGGCCGAAAACAACATCAGGGCCGAGATGCCAGAGGACCTTGACAGGCTGGTCAGAAAGGCTGCAGGGCTCCAGAAGCACCTGAAGGCGCACAACAGCGACCACCGAAACGTCAGGTCGCTCGAGCTCGTCGAGGCAAAGATCCACCGCCTTGCCCAGTACTACAAGAGCACAGGCAAGATCCCAGCAACTTGGAAATACACAGCTGTCATTGCCCAGCTAGAATAAGGCACTTGAGCTCAAGATGGGCGACAGCTCCCGGCTCGTTTCTGCTCTAAAGCCCTTTTGCGACAAGATACGCTCTGTCGTTGAAGCAGGAAGCGAGATAGCAGTAGTCACGCACATCGACGCCGACGGAATAACTTCCGGAAGCATTATGGCTACCGCGCTTGCGCGCATGGGCGCAAAATACACGGTCCGAACAGTCTCTGATATGAACCCTGCAACCATCGACAGGATGAAGGCAGAGGACCACGAGTTTTACATAATAACCGACCTTGGCGGAGGAATGGCAGCGAACTTTCGCAAGGCCCTCGGCGACAAGTGGGTCGTTATTGACCACCACCAGATACCCGAGCAGGAAATCGTGACAGACGATGCAGGCCAGGTCATGAACGCCTGGAAGTATGGTATAGACGGCGGAATAGAGGTCCCTGCGGGCGGCATGGCCTACATGGTCGCAAGCGCCCTTGACAGGAAGAACCGGGACCTCTCGTGCCTTGCGGTGGTCTCTGCTGTAGGTGACAGGCAGGACCAGGGAGACAAGAGGTCGTTTACAGGGCTCAACAGCGAGATTCTTGACACTGCCAAGTCGATGGGCCTTGTCAACGTCGACCTGGACATCATGCTTACCGGGAGGG
>NZ_JACAEH010000002.1 GCF_013388945.1 Nitrososphaera sp.
GCACCTAGCTCTCGTGCTTGGGCGGGGCCTCGCAGAATTCCGTGAGGACGCCGTTGAGGGACTTGGGGTGTATGAAGGTTATCCGCCGGCCGTACGAGCCCGTGCGCAGGTCTCCAAGCTTGCGCATGCCCTGCGCCTTTGCGCGCTCGACGTCTTCTACAATGCTGTCGGCAGTTATCGCGATGTGGTGTATGCCCTCGCCCCTGTCCTGCAAGAACTTGGAAATCGGGCTGTCAGGTGCAGTCGGCTCCATGAGCTCTATCCTCGTGTCTTCGAGCATCAGCATCGCTACTTTGACTTTTTCATTTGGGACCTCCTCTATCTCCAGGTGGTCGACCTTCAGGATCTTCTGGTAGTTCTTTAAAGCCTCCTCGACGCTTTTTACCGCAATCGCGATGTGGTCTACTCTCACAGCCTAGCTTTGCCCTCCTCCAGTTTATTAATCATCTTTCGATTTTGCGCATGGCAAGCCGGTGAGCGAGAAGGACGCGGCGCGCCTAGAGATACCTGCAGGAAAACTTTGCCTAAAAAAGGACCCGGCGAGATCTCCCGCAATTCTTTGCATGGCACTGCAGACTGCAACGCTATAACCTTGCGGTCGTCAGCTAGACGCTAGTTGAAATCAGCGGCTTTCGGGTCTTTTTGCTACAGGGCTTCACTGTCAATATCTCTGATGGCGATGCTAGTTGCCTCAACAGGCGCGCTGATAAAGCCTGCCAGTGCCGAGCTTGGAAACTGTATCAACGATCCTCCACAGCCCGAACGTGCCTATCAACCGGCGATATTTAGCATCGGCAACATTTCCGTGATTGTCCTTGGCGATGACTACGGGACCGGCAGTGTAACTTTCAGGGTATTCGCCGATGGTCAAGAGGTTGCTTCGCATGCAGAGCCTGTGGATGACGGGATTGCCAACTCTGGTCAGATATTTTTCAGCCTGCCAGAACCGGGTACTTACGCCATTACAGTTCGCTGCGAGCATTCCTCGGGTTCTGTATCTAATGGTAGCTTTGTAAATTATGTGACTCTGGAGGGATTTAGCTTGGGCGACGATCTTGACGAAGACGGGATACCTGATGATCAGGATCAGTGTATTAACGTCCCGGAAGACCTCGACGGCTTCCAAGACGATGATGGCTGCCCAGAAGGGCAGACCGAGGAGTGCCCGGAGTTTGTGATTACTCCAACACTCCCGCCGGCCTCCGATCCACGAGAATTAGCCACACCTTCTGATAGTGTCAGCTACAGGATGTCCGTCGCTTGGAGCGGCAGCGTGCCGGTTCAGGTCTATTTTGGTGTACTGGGTGCAGATGACACGACTATTGTACCCGACTTTACATTTAACCCGACGACCATACAGGCAAGCCCACTTAGCGTTCTATTGCATGTAACCACGCAGCACGCAGCTCTGGGCACATATCCGCTTACAGTCAACGCGGAGATCGTCGACCCTGACAGCGGCAAGCTCTGTACCACGTCTACAACGGTAACGCTTGTTGTAAGCGAGGAATCATTTCTGTCATTGATAGACAAACGCAAGGTTGACAATGTGCAGGGAGATGCAGATATAATCGAGAATGATTATGTCTCACCTGCCGAGGAAGGTCAAGAGATCCGGTCTGGAGTCACGGTTAGGACGGGCCAGAACGGGAACGTCGGACTCTCATCAGATGACGGCCACAAAACAAAAATTGGCAGGTCCACGACAGTCGGAGTAGCTGGCATTAATTCTACTCCTAGTGGCGGCCTTAGCATCACCCTGCCGCCGGACGCGGAGCTCGATCCCATCGTGAAACCCCCCATAGACGACTCACAGTTCTGGAAAGACTTGGGCTCGTCTCTGGTTGACGCACACAAAGTACTTGGCCCGCAGATCGCAGAGACCGCACTTGCGTGCGTAGGTGCTGTGCTTGGAGTTGAAGTTCCTTATGTTAACGTAGTTGCAAGTGCAGAATGCTTCCGGCAGTCTGTTTACCTCCTCTATAATGGACAGGCGTATTTCACAGGTGAACCTAAAATAGAAGGCACGGAGGTAATAGTGCCAGGCGGTCCTATTGTCATTACGCCTAATGTTACTGTAGTGCCCCTGGCATCCGAGTTCTCGATCGAGGTGGCCGATGACGGCGCAACTTCAATAGCGGTACTGGAAGGGCCAGTCTGGGTGATGGACGTAAAAAGCAAGGCAGGCGTGTTTGTATATTCAAATGAACAGATAGTCATTCCCAACACGAGCGCCGGATTGAGCGACGAGCAGATGAAACAAAGTGTAGCCAAGTTTGGCCCTGGAAAGACAAACATCTGGTGGGCAAAGCCTGTCACGCAGCAATTCCAGATAGCAGACTATGCCATCGGCAATGCATGGGAGGATACCTCGCCATACAGGCCGATTGAACACACAACCACATTCAACGACCAGGACGGGCTTGTCTATGCGTGGATAAAATTCATGAACGTCCTCCCTCCTGAGCACACTGTTGACTTCAAGTGGTACCAGCCAGACGGCACGCTTTACATGAATCAAACGCGGACTATTGAAGCCCCCGGACGGGAATACACAGGCTGGACCTATTACGTGGTCAATAACTTCATTTATGTAAAGGATAATCCTGCCGCGCTCAAGCCGGGCCTGTGGAAGGTCGATATCTACACTGATGGAGATCTGGTCAAGGAAATTCCATTCACAATCGAACAGAGCAGTGCTGGCATTCAGAATGTTCCAAGCGAATGTCTGATCGCAACAGCCGCATTTGGCTCCGAACTGACGCCCCAGGTACAATTCCTGAGAGGCTTTAGGGACAATCACATTTTATCCACGGCAGCCGGTGCCAGTTTCATGAGCGTCTTTAACTCGTGGTACTATTCATTCAGTCCTTACGTGGCCGACTTTGAGCGTGAGCAGCCCTGGCTGCAGCAGGTAGTCAAAATAGCAATTTATCCTCTGCTTGGAATCCTGACGGTATCGGAGAAAGCGTACACTTCAATACCGGGAGAGTACGGCGCAGTGACGGCAGGCATAGTTGCAAGCTCTATGATAGGGGCGGTGTATTTCTGGCCGGCGGCCATCGCGGCGCAGAAATTCCGCAGAGCAGGCAACCGCCTTGCGATCGTCCTGGCAGGAGTTGCTGCTGTTGCTGCGGTTGTTTCATTGCTGCAAGTCAGCCCGGCCGTCTTGATGGCAACCACCTCACTCCTCGTGCTGGCAGTTGTTGCTTTTTCAGCGCTATTTTCGGCAAGGCTGATAGGACATCTGGCAAGAAAGCGGCGGGATCTGAATTCACAAAACCATTAACTGCATAGTGCGTTTGCCAATCTCCATCAACGCTGTCGCTGGATCCATAAAGCGATGGATGGAATGTATGATGCCCCGAAAGCAACAGCCAAAAGAGATGCACACGGGAAGCGATTTCTCACATAATTATCAGAACGAGACCTTGGCCTCGTACTTGCCAAAGACGGAACCCAGCGTGTTGCTTATCTCGCCAAGCGTGGTGTAAGACTTGACGCAGGTGATGATGTAGGGCATGAGGTTCTCGTCCTTTTCTGCCGCCCTCTGGAGCGCCGAGAGCGCCCTGTCCACCTGGATTACGTCGCGGCCTGACTTGAACTCCTTGAGCCTTGCCACCTGCCTCTGCTCTATCTCCAGGTCTATCTTGTTGAGCGCCGGCTCGACGTCGTGCGCGTCCTGGTACTTGTTGACGCCGACAATCACGCGCTTGTTCTCGTCTATCTCCTTCTTTAGCCTGTACGAGTTGTTGCGTATCTCTTCCTGGAAGTATCCCTTCTCTATTGCGGCCATGGCGCCTCCCATCCTGTCTATCCGCTTCAGGTACTTCCAGACCTGCTCCTCTATCTCGTCTGTGAGCGACTCGACATAGTACGAGCCTGCAAGCGGGTCTACCGTCTTTACAACGCCGGTCTCGCTCCCCAATATCTGCTGGGTCCTGAGCGCCACCTTTGCGGACTGCTCTGTCGGGAGCGCCAGAGCCTCGTCGCGCGAGTTGGTGTGAAGTGATTGGCATCCGCCGAGCACCGCAGACAGCGCCTCTGTCGCGACCCTGACGATGTTGTTGTCCACCTGCTGCGCTGTTAGCGACTCGCCCGAGGTTTGCACGTGGAAGCGCAGGTGCATCGATTTCTGGCTCCTTGCCTTGAACCTCTCCTTCATTATCTTTGCATAGATGCGCCTTGCCGCCCTGAACTTGGCAATCTCTTCAAAGAACTCCATCGTACAGCAGAAAAAGAACGAGAGCCTGGGGGCAAAGTCGTCCACCTTGAGGCCCCTGGAGGTGCAAGTCTCTACGTATTCGATTGCGTCGGCAAACGTGAACGCAAGCTCCTGCACGGCGTTTGAGCCTGCCTCGCGGATGTGGTAGCCTGATATGCTTATCGGGTACCACTGGGGCACCTTCTTTGAGCAGTACTCTATCATGTCGCCTATCAGCCGCATGGACGGCTTGGGCGGGTAGATGTAGGTGTTCCGGGCGATGTACTCCTTCAGTATGTCGTTCTGGGTCGTCCCGCGCAGCTGGTCAGGTTTTACGCCCTGCGACTCGGCAACCGTGATGTACAACGAAAGCAGGGTCGACGCCGTCGAGTTTATCGTCATGGACGAGCTTACCTTGTCAAGCGGTATCCCCTCAAAGCAGGTCATCATGTCCTTTATGGAACTGATGGCGACGCCCGTCCTGCCCACCTCGCCCTCTGACATCTGGTGGTCGGAATCGCGGCCAGTCTGCGTCGGCAGGTCAAACGCCAATGACAATCCTGTCTGGCCCTTGTCGAGCAGGAACTTGAAGCGCTTGTTTGTTTCCTCGGCGCTGCCAAAGCCGCTGTACTGGCGCATGGTCCACAGACGCTCCCTGTACATGTTAGGATACAGGCCGCGCGTATACGGGTATTTTCCCGGGTCTTCGTCCTTGCGGCCTTTGATATCAGATTTTTTGTAGACGCGCTTTACGGGGATGTTTGAATCGGTTACTATCTTGTCTGCCATCCTGTCCACCTCACTTGAAGAGGCTCTCAGCCACCTGCTCTGCCGCCGTATAGGGGTCCATCTTTTTTGTGGCAAGCTTGTCAAGCACTGCCGAGTGCTTTTTGTCACCGGCAAGCATCAGAGCGACCTTTCTCTCGACGATGTCTGAAACCATGTCCTTCAATTCCTCTTCAAGCATTTTCCTTTCCCGTTCTTTATAACTACTGCTTCTTTCCTTTAGCAACTTGTCAATGGTCTTGGCTAGTTCCCTGACGCCCTTGCCGGTCTTTGCCGACGTCTTCAGGACTGCGGGCTTGCGCTCGGTGTCGCCTATCAAATCAACAATGATGTTGTAGAGCGGCCCCGCTCCTTCAAGGTCTGCCTTGTTGACCACGTATATGTCGCCGACTTCAGTCAATCCTGCTTTTACCGCCTGCACGTTGTCGCCCGTGTTGGGCGTAAACACCACTACTGTCAGGTTCACGACTTTTGTTATCTCTATCTCAAGCTGTCCGGCGCCCACGCTCTCGACCAGGATGAGGTCGTAGCCTGCAGCGTCAAGCACCCTGATGGCGTTTCGAAGCGATTTTGACACGCCGCCGACTGCGCCCCTTGACGCCATGCTCCTCATAAAGACGCCCTCGCTCTCCAGGCTTGCTATCATGCGCAGTCTGTCGCCCAGGATTGCACCCCCTGTTATCGGGCTTGTCGGGTCTACTGCGAGCACCGCGACCTTGTACCCGAGCGCCTGGCACTCGGGTATCAGCTTGCCCAGAAGCGAGCTCTTGCCTGCGCCGCCGGGGCCAGTAAAGCCCACGGTCCTTGCGCCGCCTGTTTTCTCGAATATCTCCCTTATTATCTGCCTTGATTCGGGCTCTCTGTTATCGACAATGGATATGGCCCTTGCAAGTGACCGCCTGTCGCCCTTCAAGAGGCCCTCGACTATGGGAAGCACAGTGAGGCTGTAGGAGGGGATATAATATTAAAGCTGTCAGGCAGCGACTGTCCTTGCGATGATGTCCGCAAGCTCTACCTTGCCGTCTTTCCGGTAGCGCTTCATGTCGGCCACCAGCTGCTCTCTCAGCTGCCTGTAGATGTCGACCTGCTTTTTCACGGTCTCTTTTTCGACGTCTATTTCCACGTGTAATATTCGCGCTTTTCTTATATAACGATTCTAAAGCGCGTACGGTATTCGTCGCTTCCGGCCGGAATAAACATTTTAAGAGGAAATCAAGATACCCGTCCTATGGCAGCAACCGCGCAGCAGCAAAAGCCGATAAGGGTGCTCGTGTCAAAACTGGGCCTTGACGGCCACGACAGGGGCGCGCTCGTGCTTTGCCGCGCATTCCGTGACGCCGGCATGGAGGTCATCTATTCGGGGCTCTTCTGCACGCCCGAGCAGGTGGCGAGCATGGCAGTCGACGAGGACGTGGACGTGGTTGCGATGAGCCTCTTAAACGGCGCCCACCTCACGCTGTTTCCCAAGGTGGCAAGGCTCCTGAAGGAAAAGGGAGCAGGCGACATCCTTGTAGTGGGCGGGGGCATAATACCCGAGTCTGACAGGAAGGAGCTTGAAAGCAAGGGCGTGACCGGCAACTTTGGGCCCGGCACGCCGCTGTCGGTGATAATAAAGCACATCAACGAAAAAGTGAAGAAGGGCCGCTAGGGCTCCTGCTTGGGCCACATCATCTTGCGTAGGTCCCTTCCGACCTTCTCTATCTGGTGGTTCTCTATCTTGTCCATGTAGCGTGCAAACGAGTTCTTGCCCTCCTTCTTGTAGATGCTGACCCACTCGTCAGCAAACTCGCCTGACTGGATCTCCTTGAGCACTTCCTTCATCTTGGCCTTTGCCTCCTTGTCGACCACCCTTGGTCCCCTAGTGAGGCCGCCATAGCGCGCAGTCTCGCTCACGCGGTTGTACATCCCCGTCAGGCCGTACCTCTGAACCAGGTCTGTTATCAGCTTCAGTTCATGGAGGCACTCGAAATACGCTACTTCTGGCTGGTAGCCGGCCTCGACGAGCGTCTCAAAGGCGTTCATGACAAGCGCGTGCGTCCCGCCGCACAGGTCGACCTGCTCGCCGAACCAGTCTGTCTCGACCTCTTCTTTAAAGTTGGTCTGCAAGACGCCCGGCCTCGTGCTCCCTATGCCCTTTGCCATGCCAAGCACGCGGTCCCACGCCTTGCCGGTCGGGTCCTGCTGCACTGCTACAAGCGACGGGATGCCAAAGCCTTCCTGATACAGCTCGCGGACGCGCTGCCCCGGGCCCTTTGGCGCCACCATTATCACGTCGACGTTCTTTGGAGGCACTATCCACTTCCAGTGAATTGCGGCCCCGTGCGAAAAGCTGAGCGCCTTTCCTGCAGTCACGTGCGGCGCGATGTCGCGCTTGTACGTTTCTGCCTGCTCCATGTCTGGGATGAGTATGTGTATGATGTCGGCGGCCTTGCAGGCGGCCGGCACTTCCATGACCTTGTGGCCGTCTGACTCTGCCTGCTTCCAGGTCTTGCCGCCCTTTCTCAGGCCGACTATGACCTTGAGGCCCGAGTCCTTCATGTTGGACGCCTGGGCGCGCCCCTGGATACCGTATCCTATGACTGCAATCGTCTGGTTCTTTATCGGATCAAGCGATACCTCGCTGTCAAGCCATCTCTTGGCGGGCATAGGTCAACATCTTGTGCGCAAGTATATTATTGTATGCGAAGCCCTGTTTTTCGGCAATCGCAGGATCAACTTTTTATTGTAAGGGTGTATTTCCCACCCCTATGGGATGGTTTGGGAAGAAGTTCAAGTGCGACGCATGTGGAGCCAAGTTCAAGTCTGAAGCCGAGTTAGCAGACCACGCCAAGACACACAGGACGGCGGCAAAGGAAAACGACACGGGCAGCGGGCTGTTTCCCTGCGACCAGTGCATGGAAGAGTTTGAGAGCAATGCCGAGCTGCAGGAGCACATGAAGCAGTTCCACTGACAGGCGCGTCGCGGGGCAGGGAGCTGCAATCCGGCATCTTTGCGCCGGACTCTATTTTTAGCAAGCCCTGTCGCTAAAAGAGTTTCAATAGTTTTCTATAGACCCGGAATCCGATTCATTAAACAATCATCGCCGACTGCCTAAGGGCAAAGGGGATGAATGCGGCAGGTGCTGGACAGTTTGGCGGCAAGAAGAGGATTCTTTGCGTTTCTGATGGCCGCCCTGTTCTTTGCGTCGCTTTCAACCATCCTGTTCGAGCTGGCGCTGACTAGAGTATTTTCCATAATCCTCTGGTACGACTATGCGTTCATGGCAATCTCTGTCGCGTTCTTCGGCCTCGGGATAGGCTCGCTTCTCGTGCACATCCAAAAAGACCGCGGCGAGCAGCGGGGGGCGGGCAGGCTCGGGCGCCTGCTCTCCGTGCCTCCGATGGAGCCGGCGGCAGTCACCAAAAAGATAATCCAGTACTCTGTCGCGTACGCCGTTTCCGTGCCTGTATTCATTTTCGTCATCACGCAGATCCCGCCCGACCCGTCGTTTGTATACCTGTTCTACCTTGCGTCGTCTGTGCCGTTCTTTTTCGTCGGGTCGATAATGGCGCTGATATTCTTTGCCATGCCAAGGCAGATAAGCAAGCTCTATTTTGCCGACCTTGTAGGCGCCGCATCTGCTGCATTGCTCCTGGACCCCCTGATGCGCGGGCTCGGAGCCGAGCCGGTGCTCCTCTTTACCGCCCTGCTCGTCGCAGGCTCCTCGATAATAGGCGCGCTGGCGCTCTCAAGGAATAGCAGAAAAGCGGGCCCTGCGATTATGACGCGCGGGCAAAAGGCATACTCTGCAGGGATCTTTGCAGGCGTGGTGGCAATGCTCGTTATGGGAAGCCCTGCAATGGCTGCTGCCATCGCGTCGCCGGGCGCGCTTGGCGCCGACGACTTTTTGAAGGTCGACCCGGGCCCGAACAAGGGCCTGTACTGGCAGCTGAAAAACCCGCAGCGGTTTGAGCACCTGTCGACGCAGTGGAACTCTTTTTCAAGGATAGACGTGACAAGGCAGGTCCTGTTTGACAACGTCGACACTACCGGCGACAGCCCTGTCAGGAACACGAGGGAGCTTGCAAACATCATCATCGACGCAGACGCCGGGACTCCAATCTACGAATGGAGCGGCGAAAAGGGCGAGCTTGGATGGATGCGGCAGTACATGGACTACACTCCGTACGAGATAGCAAAGACCGACAAGGCGCTTGTGATTGGAAGCGGGGGCGGCCAGGACGTGATGATGGCCCTTGCAGGCGGCGCGGACAGGGTCACTGCAGTCGAGATAAACCCGACGATAGTGTCCACAGTGCAGCAGTATGCCGGCGAGGGTAGCGTGTACGGCAGGGACGACGTCGAGCTGCACGTCGACGACGGCAGGCGCTTCATAGGATCTACGAGCGAGAAATACGACGTGATAACCATCAAGCTGGTCGACTCGTGGGCCGCGCAGCTTGCCGGCGGCTACGCGCTTTCAGAAAACTACCTCTACACCACCGAGGCGTTCCAGCACTACATCAATCATCTGGACGGGGGCGACAGCATGCTTGCCATGATCCGGTGGAGCTTTGAGCTGCCGAGGCTCATGCCCGTCGTGGCAGACGCGCTGCAAGAAGAGACCGGCAAGAGCAGGGAGGAGATAGCAAGCCACATCGTGGTGATCGAAGACAGGCCCGGCCTGTACTTTGGCCGGCTTGACGACACGGAGACCTACTATCCGGTGCTCGTGATGGTCAAGGCCACGCCCTTTACGGAGGAGCAGATAGACCTGATAAGGCAAAAGGTCGAAGACGGCAGGGCGGAGACGATAATGCTCGGGAGCGAGCAGACAAGCCCGCCTTATGACATGCTGTTCTCAACAGGCAGTATCGACGACTACAACCAGCACGTCTCTTCCGTGATAGGCATAAACCCGGCAGTGACGACGGACGACTCGCCGTTTTACTTTGCAAGGGACCTTGTGCCGCAGCAGATGATAATCCTGCTTGCAACAGTCCTTGCGATCTCTGCGGCGCTGTCTGTAGTTCTGGTGCGCCACGCCAGAAGGATGAAAGACCGATCTAAAGAAAACGGGGACTCGAAGGCGCGCAACGCGGCGTTTGTGATGTTTGCCATCTTTATCGGCCTCGGATTCATGATACTGGAAATAACGTTCATCCAAAAGTTCCTGCTTTTGCTCGGGACGCCCATCATGGCCCTTACAGTGATACTGTTCTCGATACTGCTCTCAAGCGGCATAGGCGCCTACGTCAGCGGCAGGCTTTTCAGAGAGAGGTCGCACAAGGCCGTGTTCGTGTCAGTGCCAGTGCTTGCAGGCATGATACTGTTCTACCTCTTTTCACTGCCCGGCATAATCGACTCGAGCATAGTGATGGAACTGCCTGCAAGGGCCGCGCTCACGTTTGCCCTCCTGTCGCCGGCAGGCCTGCTCATGGGGTTCCAGTTCCCGTCGCTCATCAGGATGGCGTCTTTTGGCAACGGCGGCGAAAACAAGACGACGCTGCTGTGGGGCATAAACGTCGTGGCGTCAATAGTAGGCACTGTCCTGGCCGCGCTCCTGGCAATGCTAATCGGCTTTAACTGGAACCTGATAGTCGGCCTTGCGATGTATGCAGGGGCCGGGGCGTCGGCGTACGTGGCGTTTGTTGCAAGCAGGAGATACGCAAACCAGGCGCTCCCGGTCGCAGGGCGCAAATGACGTAAACGCTCAAAAGCGATGCTGCACGCTAGCGTCTAGCCAAGGTGTGCTATCGACGAGTAGGGGCGCAGGGTAAGCTCTGCCTTGCCTTCCTTGCCCGGGCCGGCTGTCGCGCCTATGACCCTGATTCTGTCGCCGACGCTCAGCCTGCCCACCTGCGGGCTCTGGGCGCGCCAGCCCACCAGGCGTATCTCGCCCGTGTCGTCGCCAAGAAGCGTCGACGAGACTGACACGGACTCGCCGGACTTTGTGCTCACGTCGCTGCTCTCAGGCGCCTGCAAGACTATGGCCTCTACAACGACTGGTACCGGCTCGTTTGTCGCCACGATGTTCCTTATCTTGCTCTCGAATTTTTCGAGCCTTGGAAAAGAAGAGTCGTCGTCGATTACGCGGATATAGGAATCCTCCTTTGCAAGCGTGACTGCGTTGCCAAATATCCTTGAAGGCACGCATTCGACCATCGTGCCCGGTTCCAGCGTCTTTGCTGACGCAAGCGAGTTGTCGACTGTCAGCGTCAGAGGCCGGCCAGCCCTGTCGACAGCAAGGCACAAAAAGCTTCCCCTGCCGGTCTCCTCGCCCACCGATATTATGCGCAGAGGCATCACGTCGACGTCCTGCTGCGAGCCGGAAAACTCTAGAATCGTGCCCTCGTCGCCGTGGAGCTCAAAGTCGCCGTTTCCATACTGCGGGTTGCCCTGCTTTACGCGCACGCCAATCAGGCGCACCTTGGTGCCCGTCTTGAAGACCTTGGGTATCCTGGACTCGTCGACGTTCCATATCACGGCACGCAGCGTCCTTGTGCCTGCCTCGTTTGACACCTGCATCTGGAGCGACTTGCTAGGCTCGCCGCGCTGGTTCACAAACTCGCTTATCCTGGGGTTTGTATTGACAAGCCCTGAAATTACTGCGCTGTCCTGCGTCTCTTTCACGTCGTCTACAGTCACCGTCACAGAGTCGATGCCGGGGATGTCCTTTTCGTCCTGCAGCACCTCGAGCGCGCTGTAGCTTCCAAGGTTTATGATGGGCTTGCCGTCAAGGCCCGCCCTGACGTAGCCCTTGATTATTTTGACAAGGTCGCCGGCCTGGAGCCCCATCTCGTCGGGGGCGACTACCTGCTTGTCCCAGAGCTTTACCCGCACCTTTGCATCCTTGTCAAACACGACTATGGTCCGGGTGGACGACTGCTCGTTGCTGTCTTTTTTCGTAAAGTTGTGGACAGGGTAGATGTTCATTATCCTGCCTGTCACCGTTATGTCCTTGGCGCCGACGTACAGGTCCTTCAGGCCTGATTGTGTCTTTGGAGCGCTGTCAAACGACACGCCAAGATCTGCAGCTACAAGGAAAAGCGCGCCCTGGTCTGTCAGGTAGCCTGCTCCGACCTTGCGCTTTTTCTCCTCGACCATGTCGCGTACCTGGTCGGACGTAAGGTCGGGCTTTTGCTTCAGAAGCGAGTTGACCATGTCGATAAAGCTAAGCGACAAATGCAGTTCCCCACTCTCATTGAGAGGGCTTGCTAATATATTTTGAGAAGCGACGACTCGACGATCGAAAAAACCTAGGAATGAAGCTCCGGAATTCGCAGTATGAGCGCCTGCCAGTCGCTGGGCGCCGCCACTCCGCTCAGCATCTTGGTGATGATTGCAAACTTGTTTGCCGGCGCGACCTGCATGAGCGCGCGCAGCAGTTTTTCCCGGTCGTTTATGTTCAGCACCGCAAAAGTCTTTGAAAGCCAGGGCCCGCTGACTTCGGGCGGGACGTGCTCTGACATCTGCCTGAGTATGCTGGCCTGCTCCTCAGTCGTAAAGTGCTCGTACAGGATGGGGAGTAGGAGCTCGTTTTCCTTGACGACGTGGAGGTGCATCAGCGTGTTGAAGGCAATCGCGTGGCGGTTCAGCCTGTCGTGAAGTTCGCTGTCGGGGCTCTTGCGGAGCTCGTTCAGTATGTTCGGGATGCTGTCAAGCACCGTGATGCTCTGGTGGTCGTGGTCAAAGATGTATGACGAAGAGAGGTGCTTGAATTTCGACTCGAGCGCGGGAAACAGGAAATCCTCTTCACCCTGCTCATGGAAAGTAAGACCTTTTTTGATGAACTCGAAATAGTCTGACAGGGATGCTATCTGGCTCTTTTCCTTCCTGTTCAGCCTCTTTGCAAGCCTTTCAAACTCGTTTGTCTCCCTGAGGATCTGGCCGTGGATCAAAAGGTAGACCTGCGCCGGGCTCTGCGGGTGGTTGTACGGCTTGAACTTGGAAGACGGCAATTTGTTTCCGGATGATTTCAAGTTTCTAAAAAAGGTTTTCCGGTTTTTTGAGCTCAGGGAATATTAGCCGGCTTGGACCCTGTAACAGGGGTGGAGTCCTGCATCAGCGTTTCAGACCTGCGCCTGAGTTACGGGCAGGTGGCCGCAGTCGACGGCGTGTCGTTTGACGTTGACTATGGCAAGGTCTTTGGCTTTTTGGGGCCAAACGGCGCGGGCAAGACCACGACAATCAAGGTGCTCACGACGCTTGTGCACCCGACGTCTGGAAGCGTCAGCATATTTGGCAAGGACGTCGTGAGACACGCGAGGGAGATAAAAAAGCGCATAGGAGTCGTCCTGCAGGAGCCAAGCTTTGAGGGCAACCTGACTGTAGAAAAGGCTCTTGACCTGTACGGCATGATGTGGGGGGTGCCCGGCGAGCGCAGGCGCGACAGGGCGCGGGAGCTATTTGACAGGTTTGACCTTGAAGAGCTCCGGGGCAAGAAAAACGACGAGCTGTCGATAGGGCAGCGCCGGCGGGTGCAGGTCGCCAGGGAGTTCATGCACGACATGGACCTCTTGTTTCTGGACGAGCCGACAGTCGGCCTTGACCCTGCCGCAAGGAGGACTCTTCTTGACTACGTGAAAAAGCACGTGCACAGCGGCCTGACTGTGTTCTTTACTACGCACATCATGGAAGAAGTAGAGTACCTGTGCAACGAGCTGGCAATCATCAACAGGGGCAGGATAATGGCTATAGACACTCCTGCGGGATTGAAGCAAAAGTACGGAGGGGTAAAGGCAGTCGAGATAAAGCTGCGTGAGGAAAAGGCGCGCTCTGTGCTCCCGATAATCAAGCCGCTTGCCGGCGGCTCTGTCATCGAGATCCCCGCAGAGGATACGATAAGGATAAGCTCTGCAGACGCCCAGGACATGCTGGTAAAGATGATAGAGGCGCTCGCGAAAAACTCGGTCCAGATGGAGAGCGTGTCGGTGACCCCGCCCACGCTTGAAGAAGTGTTTTTGACGGTTGTAAACGGCGGCCGCTAGATCTTCATCCGCAAAAGCGAAAACGTCGCAAGCATGAAGGTGCCGGCGGTGACGGCGGTTATCACGCCGACCTCGACGTTTGTAAAGAACGTCACCTGGTTGAATATGCCTGCCCTGGTAATGTCGACTATGTATGTAAGGGGGTTTGCGTAAAACGCCGCGCCAAGCGGCCCCGGGACTCCCTGCGCGGGGTAGAACGCCGAGCTCACAAATGAAAAGAAAAGGAACACGCTGTTGACAATGACGTTAAAGCCCTCGCTGCTCTTGAGGCGAGTCGATATTATCACTGCAATCGAGCCAAAGAATATCGCGCCGATAATGAGCGCATAGACGACGTAGAGCGAGCCAATCGCGGTGGGCTGGGCGCTTCCGACAAGCGTGGGCGAGCCGGCCAGGAGTATGAGGCCGGCGCTTGCAAGCCCCATGAGCATTATCGTGAGGATGTTGCCGGCGATGTACTCCATCCTTGCAAAGGGCATTACAAGTATCTGCTTGAACATGCCGTTTTTCTTGTCGTTCCAGATTATGCTGCCTGCAGCAGTGCTGGAGTTCATCATGTTAAAGCCTATCATGCCGGCGGCAAGGTACGCAGGATAGGACACAGACGCGTCGCCTATCTGGACGCCGCCAGCGCCTATCAGCGCCGAATAAGCGTATCCGGCGACAAAGATGTAGACTATGGGGAACACTATCTGCCAGATAAGAAACACCTTGTCTATCGACGCCACAAGGTTCCGGTACAGAAGCATGGTGACTGCGTTCAAGCGCGCGGGAAAATGGGCGGTTTTGGTATATTAATCATCAAGCACAAAAAATAGGAAGATGGGGGCCTAGCAGCAGCCGCAGTCGCACGGTTCTGACTTGCAGCAGCCGTCGACACAGCACTTCTCTGCCTCCCTGCTTTCGTCTCGTGTCATCCTTTTCACCTCTGCAATAGTTTACTTGGGAAACTATTTAAGCAGTCGAGTATCCGCCGCTAAAGTTACGGTACTTGCGGAAACTGGTCAGTACGCCCGACCATCACCTTTAATTGTGCCAGATGTGTGAAAACCTATGTGGTAGACGTAATTTACGGCCGGGGCATCACAGACCTTGCCAGAGAAATGCCCTTTTACATTAGCATCTTCAAAAAGATGATTGCATACAGGCTGTTCAAGAGCAAGCAGCCGATGTACGCTTCTGTCGACGTCAACAACGTCTGCAACCTGCACTGCACCCACTGCTACTGGTGGCTCAACCGCAAGGAGGGAGAGGACATGTCTGCAGAGGACTGGCGCAAGATAATCAGAGAAAAGATAAACAAGAACCACCTCTTCGTCGTGACGCTTGTCGGAGGCGAGCCGACGATGCGCCCGGACGTCATCCAGACCTTCTGCGAGGAGATGCCTCACAGGGTCTGCATCGTCACAAACGGAACGTTCCCGCTAAAGAGGTACGACAACCTTTACTTCTACTGGGTCTCAATGGACGGCACCGAGGAGACGCACGACAGGATCCGCGGGCCGGGCTCCTACGCCAAGACAAAGAAGAACATCCTGGACTACATAGCAGGCCCTCCAAGGCGCGGCAAGCCAGCGTACAAGGACATCTGGATAACCATGACGATAAACTCCCAGAACTACCACACAGTCGAAGCGCTTGCAGAGGAGTGGCGGGGCAAGGTGAACAAGATAGGCTTCCAGTTCCACACGCCCTTTGCCAAGGGCGACCCGCTCTTCATGCCCTTTGGTGACAAGAGGAGCGAGGTGGTGGACAAGATAATCGCCATGAAGAAAAAGTATCCCGACTATGTCATAAACAGCGTCAAGCAGGTGTCCCTCATGAAGGGCAACTGGGGCGGCGTCGGCACGACGCCCGTCGACTGCCCGTCTTGGGCAATCCTGTCGTTTGACCACATGGGCAGGATAAAGCAGCCATGCTGCATAGGGAGCGCGGACCCCAAGGCGCAAAAGCCGCTGTGCGAAGAGTGCGGCCTTGGGTGCTATTCCATACTTGTCGCGCAGGGAATCGCCGGCAACTAGACGAGCGCAAGCGCCCTGACAGGCGAGCCGGTCGCGCCGGCAAGATTGAGCGGAGCGACGACAAGTGTGAACTTCTTTTTCTTTATCTTTTGCAGATTGCAGAGGTTTTCTACCGCAAGCACGCCTGCAGGCAAAAGAATGTTGTGCGCGCCAAACCTGGCGTCGCGGCCCTGGTCGATGCTCGGCCCGTCGATTCCGACGAGGCTGACCTTCTTTCTCGCAAGGTATCTTGCAGCGGCCTTTGAGAGGCCGGGGTTTTCAGTCATGTAGTCTTTATGTGAATAATGCTTTTCCCAGCCTGTCGCAAGCACGACCGCGTCGCCCCGGCGTATATCCTCCCCTTCAATGTCTGCAACGCCGATGGTCTGGCCTGCCTTCTTGGGCAGCCTTACCAGCAGCGCGTCGCACACGAGCCTTGACGGCGGTATTTCGTCGATTGCCTTTTTGCCGCGGGCAAAATGCGACGGCGCGTCCATGTGCGTGCCAGTGTGGGTGCTCATAGTCATGACTTCCGAGTCGTAGCCGTGCACGTCAAGCCGCGACCACTGGATGAAGAACGGCTGCGGCGAGCCCGGGAAAACCTTGATCTCCGGCGACACTCTCATCGTCAAGTCCAGCACTCTCATGGCACAGGATCGGGAATTCTGCTTAATAAGCAGGCTACGATTTGTTTAATAACTTAGAAGACGATATAGAGCCATGCCAACAGCGTACGTCCTTATCAACTGCGACCTCGGTTCTGAAGACGACATCATCCGCGAGCTGAAAAAACTCCCAGAGGCCGTAGAAGTGAGCGGCGTCTACGGCGTGTACGACATCATCGCCAAGATACGCTCAGACAGTATGGACAAGCTGAGGGAGACAATCACCTGGCACGTCAGAAAGATAGACAAGGTGCGCTCGACTCTGACGATGATAGTGATAGAGGGTCAGGGCGAAAAGAAGGTCTAGAGCAGGCGCTTTATCTCAGCCGCCACGGTTGCGGCCTCGTCCTCTGTATTGAAAAAGTGCGGCGACGCCCTTACGGCTTTTCTGCCACCAATATCGCGCTCTGCAAGCACGATGTTGCTTTCAGCAAGCTTTCTCACCACAAACCCGGCTTCCTTTGGGAGGGTGAACGTGACTATGGATGTGCGCAAGTTTTCGTCGTCCGGCCCGATTATGCGCGCGCCTTTTATCTTTGACACTTCCTGCCTGAGCGCGTTTGCCACCTTGATGTTTGCGCCCCGGATGTTATCGATGCCAAGGCGCAAAATGTAGCGCAGCGCTGCTTCAAGGCCTGCCGCGCCGGGGTAGTTGCGGAAGCCGGCCTGAAACCTGTTTGGCATTTCATTGTAGGCAAGCGTGTCTCCTGAAAGCGTCGCAGACTCGCCGCCGATGGAAGGCGGCCTCAACTGTTCTGAGACGTCTTTTCTGCAGTAAAAGGCGCCGATGCCTGTAGGCCCGCACAGCCACTTGAACCCGGGAAAGGCCATAAAGTGGCAGCCTATCTCCTTCACGTCGATTCTTATAGTGCCGGCAGACTGCGCCGCGTCGATGCAGAAAAGCGCGCCGTTTTCCTCCGCTATCCTGCCTGCTTCTTTGACCGGCATTATTGCGCCGGTGTTGTATAGCGCATGGCTCATGGCTATCAGCCTGCTCCCCCTTGCCTGCTTTTCAAGGTCTGACATTTCAAAAAAGCCGTTTGCGTCGATTGCAAGCTCGCGAAGCGACACCCCTCTTTCGTTTGCAAGCCTGAGCCACTGGAAGTAGTTGGCATAGTGCTCGTGGCTCCCGCCCCTGACAACAATCGCGTCGCCCCTGTTCCACCTAAGGCCGTTTGCCACAAGGTTGATGCCGTCAGTCGTGCTCTGGGTCAACACCACCTCGTCCCGGTTGCAGTTTATGAGGTGAGAAATGCGCGTCCTGAGTTCATTCAATAGAGACGTCGTGTACTCTGACACGCTCTGCGAGTCGGGCCCCTCGTCCGCGCACTTGACCATATAGTCTGTCACGGCTTTTATGACTGACATTGGCGTGGGCGCCACCGCGCCGTTGTTCATGTAGACTATCTTTTTTGAAAGCGGAAAGTCGCGCCTGACGTCCGGGCTTGTCATCGTTATATTGAACCTCCGCATCATGATTGCAGTTGGAGCAATATAACCCTGCGAGCCTGCTGAGCGCAAGGGGCCTCAACACCCTGCTGTTTTCAGACCCGTATGCCAAGCTGTGCTTCACGGCGTCGCTTGCGTCGTCTGCAAGGACGCTTTACATCGACCTTGACACCGCCTTTTCGGCATACCTTTCTGCCGGGATGATAGGCGCAAAAAGTGTGGACGTCTACCTGCCGTCGGAGGGCCGCTTCCTTCCAATGTTCCAGGAAGCACTGGCGCAGGTGCCGCGCTCGTCAGTTGTGATACTTGACTCGATAAACAGCTTTTACTCTGTGTATTACGGCTATTACCGCAGGCACGAGAGGCGCGCCGGCGGAAGCATAAACCACCTGCTCTCGGTGCTCTTGATGCTCCTTGTCCGGCAGGGCGTGACCCACGGCGTCCCGGTGCTTGTGACCAGCATGCTGCGCTTCCGCAAAGAGGGCGGCTGGAAGCAGTCGCCTGCAAGCCGGCGGCTCTTGCAGAAAAAGAGCGCCTGCAGGCTGCAGGTGGAAAACGCAGACGACAAAATAGTGGTAAAGGTGCTCGAGCACGACGCCATAAAGGCAGGCTCGTCCTACCCTGTCACACCTTTACGTTGACAAGTATGTAGCCGAGCATCATCGCGATGCCAATCACGCCAAAGCCGCCAGCCAGAAACGCGTTCTGCGTCCTTGTGGCAAACACCTTGCCGGCCCTGTAGAGCAAGAACGCGCCTGCAAAGCCGATGAAAAGTATCATGGTTATAGCCACGGTCTCGCCCATCGACTGGACTCCCCTGGTGGGTATTATGAACGACCTGGCGCCTGCGCCCTCTATGGACGCGTTGACCACGCCTGAGGAAAGGACGAAGAATGTGATGAGGTACGCGCCTGCGACTATGAACACGACCTTTGACCTGCCGGAGAGCATCGCCATTGCAAGGCTTAAACCCATCCGTCTATAAATAAACCTTGCAATGGAGTGCCCCGCCTGCGGCAGGCAAGTACAAGACCGCTACTGCAAGTACCATGAACAGGCCTTTTCGAGCCTGAAGGCACACCACGAGGCATGGGTGCGCGCCTACGGCAGTATCACCTGGCAAGAGTTCTTGGAAAGACTTCACGAAATGAAGGAAACGGGGCAGTGGGTCAGAGAAGTGATAAAGGTGGAATTGAAAAAGTAGTGGGCAGGACACTCACATGTCCATTCCGCCCATGCCACCCATACCTCCGGGTGGCATCGGTGGGCCGCCGCCTCCAGACTTGCTCGAGGCGATGACGTCGTCTATCCTCAGGATCATCGACGCGGCCTCGGTTGCAGACTTGATTATCTGCTCCTTGACTGCAAGGGGCTCCACCACGTCCAGCTTGGACATGTCGGCCACCTTGGCGTTGCGGGCGTCGACCCCGGTCCACTTGGCTCCCTTGCTCTGCCTTGAGCGCAGTTCCGTTATCGTGTCTATCGGGTCCATGCCTGCGTTCTCTGCAAGCGCAAGCGGTATGACTTCAAGCGCCTCTGCAAACTTTTCAGCTGCAAGCTGCTCGCGGCCTGAAAGCGTGTTTGCCCACTCCCTGAGCTTGCTTGCCGCATAGGCCTCTGGCGCGCCGCCGCCTGCGACTATGGCCGGCTTTTCAAGCACGTCCTTTGATACCATGAGCGCGTCGTGGACCGACCTGTCGGCCTCGTCGACCACCCTCTGCGAGCCTCCGCGGATGAGTATCGTGACTGACTTGGGGTGCTTGCACCCTTCGACGAACACCCACTTGTCTGTCTCGACCTTGCGTTCCTCGACAAGCTCTGCAGCGCCTAGGTCCTTTGCGCTCAGGTCGTCGAGGTTGTTAACTATCCTTGCGCCGGTCGCCCTTGCCATCTTGCCCATGTCGCTCTCCTTTACTCTGCGCACGGCAAGTATGCCTGCCTTTGCAAGGTAGTGCTGGGCGATGTCGTCGATGCCCTTCTGGCACACAACCACATTGGCACCCGCGTCGACTATTTTGTCGACCATCGACTTCAACATCTTGTTCTCTTCTTCCAGGAACATCTTCATCTGGTCAGGCGAGCTGATGTTTATCTTGGCGTCAAATTCGGTCTTTTCGATTTCGAGTGCCGCGTTGATGAGCGCTATCTTGGCCTTCTCTATCTTCTTTGGCATGCCGCCGTGCACTACTTCCTTGTCAAGCACGATGCCCTTGATGAGCTTGGTGTCGCGGATAGAGCCTCCAGCCTTCTTTTCCACCTTGATGTCGTCGACGTCCATCCTGTAGCCTGCGTCTGTCTTGTCGGCGACTGCGAGCGCGGCGTTTACCACTATCTTGGCAAGGTCCTCTGCCTCCCTCGAGACTATCTTTGTCTGCATCGAGGTCATGGCCACCCTCGAGAGCTCGCCCTTTTCGTTGCCCTCTATCTTTTGCGCGATGCTGTTCAGGATCTCGATGGTCTTGGCCGCGCTCTTGCGGTAGCCATCCACAATGATTGTGGGGTGGACGTCCTTGTTTATCAGCTCCTCCGCCTTCTCTATCAGCGCGCCTGCCAGAACGACCACCGACGTGGTGCCGTCGCCCACTTCGTTGTCTGTGGCCTTGCTGATTTCCACCATCATCTTGGCGGCAGGGTGCTGCACGTCTATTTCCTTCAGGATGGTGGCGCCGTCGTTTGTAATCGTCACGTCGCCAAGCGTGTCCACGAGCTTCTTGTCCATGCCCCTGGGTCCAAGCGACGTCCTCACTATCTCTGCTATCAGCTTTGCAGCTGTAATGTTATTCTTCTGGGCGTCGCGGCCTTTGGTCTGCGACGCGCCTTCCTTCAGTATCAGGACCGGCATTCCGCCGGCGCTTCCTTGCTGTATAGACATTTCTCATATTCCTCCTAAAAGCGGTGAAATAATTTGGTGATTTTGGGATATTTTAAACTTGCCCTGTTTCTTTGGACAGCCTTATCCTGGCAATCCCGTTGAGGTACTGTATGTATTCCACCCTGGGGCTCACCGCGCCCTGCGGGAGCGTGGCGGACATCTCGTAGCGCCTCGAGCCCCTTGCCTCTATCCTCACAGAGTTGGTGGCAGGGTCGTACTCGGCAGATATCTCTGACGCGTCGCGCACGCCCCTCACCTCGGCGATTATCTCGTAATAGCCGGGACCCTCGATGACTTCGGGCGGCGCCTCGCTCACCACGTCCTCTATCTTGGGGCGCACCCTCCTTGCAGGCGGCGTGTACTTTTTGCCTGTGCCTGCAAGCTTTGCCAGTGCCGGCATCATGAATGTCCTGGCCACAAGGCCCGTGGCCGCGCCGGCGACAAACCCGCCTATGTGAGCCATGTACGCGACGCCGCCTGACTGGCCGATGAGCGCAAAGACAAGCTGGAGTATGAACCAGAACGGAATGTACGCGATGACCGGTATTCGCACCGTGTAGATGAAGAACGCGGCGATTATCGTGAACACCTTTGCGCGGGGGAACATCACCAGGTACGCGCCAAGAATCCCTGAAATCGCACCCGACGCCCCGACTGCCGGCACCGCGCTGTCGCCGGTAGACATCGCGTAAAAGCTGTGCGCAAGGGCCGCCGCGGCGCCCCAGCCGAGGTAGATGAGGATGTACTTGACCCGCCCAAACTTGTCCTCGATGTTGTCGCCAAAAACCCACAAAAAGACCATGTTGCCGATTATGTGGGCGATGCCGGCGTGCATGAACATCGAAGTCACTATGTTAAAGCCGCTTGCAGGCCAGTTCGCAAAGAGTGCTTCAGGCACCGTGCCATAGGTGAAGAAAAGTTCCGCGACTGCGCGCTCGTCGGTGAAAAAGCCCGTGGCTACTGCTTCCCAGACAAACACGGCCACGTTGATTGCGATGAGCGTATAGTTCAGGTATGGCCTGCCGTGCATGCGCTCCGTGTCGTCATGTATTGGAAACATCCGCCAGCTTTCAGTTCTACTGAAATCCGACTGGAAATAAGTCTTTAGCCAAATCCAAAGGGGTTCATGTTGGGCATGTCGCCGCCCCTCTCGCTGTGGGCCTTTTTCTCGTGACGCTTCCTGCGCTCGTCGCTGTCAAACTTCATGTTGCAGTACTGGCACTTGAACGAGCCGTCGTCGCCCTTTTTCTTGCCGAAAAGTCCCAACGGAAATAGTTGAAACCCGCTCTCACATTAAAGTTGCGCTCATCATTCCATGACTATCATGGTCAGCGTCGACTTGACGCCGTTCAGCTTGCGCAGCTTCCACGTGACTGCCTCCTTCACCTTCTCCATCGTGTCGGCCTCCACCATGGCAACAATGTCGTAGACGCCGTACACCTGGTACACTTCTTTTACGCCGTCCATCTTTTTCAGCTCGCCAACAAGCGCATCCTCGCTTCCTAGCTCGGCGTTCATCAAAACGAAGGCTTTGGGCATGGCCGATAATGTCCTCCGGCGTATAAAAACTTGGTGTACTTTTCTCCGGCTATACTTCGTGCTTGAGCCTGCCCTCGTCAAACGGGCCGGCTATCTTCCACTGGTAGTCGAAAAAGTCAGAGCACCACTCCAAAAACTCTGGAATCTCGCCGTAAAACATGACGTTGAGGTCCGGCTCGCCCTTCAGGTTGGGGAACATGACGCAGCCCTGCTTTTCGTTGAAAATAGCCATCACCTTGACGTCGGCAAGCATCCTGCGCTCCACCATGCCCTTGCTTATCAGGTTGCGCCAACCGACTTTTTGTAACAGCTGCGTCCTGCCCTTTGGCACGACGGCGTTTGCCGAAAATATGTACGAGAATTTCACTCCCTTTTCCACCCTGCCAGATATGGTCTCTATGAGGTCAAGCGGCACCTGCGCCATTATCTCTTTTATGAACTCGCCAGACTCGCTGTAGAGCGCCTTCCAGCGCTGCAAGATAGCCATCACGCCGTGCACGGTCTCGCAGCCGCGGAACGCTCCAAGCCTCTGCACAAATTTCACTGGCAGGTCGCCGAGGCTGTGGTCGGCAAAGAATTCTCTATTTTTGTAAAGAAAGTCGTAGCTTGGAATGAGCGACACGACAGTCCTGCCGTACGACGTCAGCACGAGCTCGCCCTCCCTGCCCTTTGCGACAAGGCCTGACTCTATCAGCCTGGTCATGTTCCTGTGCGCCTCCTGCATGGTCGCGTCAAGCTCTGACGCAAGCTGCGACAGGCGGTAGTCTTTTTCGCCAAGTCTGGCAAGCATCGAGAGGCGCAAGTCGCCTGCAAGCTCGAAGAACAACGACCCGACGCCTTCTGCAGGCTGCTCTGACATGACCAACTCTACAAGCCACATCTTTAAAAATCTGAAGGAAAGCAACGATTATAATTTGGATGTACCCACACGCAGGGCGTAATGGGCGACAAGAAGTCTATATCCGCGCTCGTCACGGGTGGCGAGGCAAACGCAGGCCCCCCTCTCGGTCCTGCTCTGGGCCCCATGGGCGTGAACGTGCTCCAGGTGGTCAATACCATTAACGAGAAGACCAAGGATTTCCCCGGCATGAAGGTGCCCGTGAAGGTAGAGGTCGACAGCGAGACCAAAAAGTTCACAGTTGAAGTCGGCATCCCGCCAACAGCAGCGCTTGTCGCCAAGGAAGCAGGCATCCCCAAGGGATCAGGCACCCCGGGCAAGGACTACACAGGCGACCTTTCGATGGCTGCGGCAGCCAAGATAGCCAAGATGAAGCTTGACGGCTCGTACGCCAAGGATGTCAAGGGAGCCACAAAGGAAGTAATCGGCTCGTGCGTGAGCATGGGAGTCAAGGTCGAGGGCAAGCCGGCAAAGGAAGCGTACGCCGACCTGAAAGCAGGCAAGCACGACGACCTGTTCAAGTGATTTTTTTCTCAGGTCGAAATCATAATAACCTAGAAAGGCCCTCCGGTATCTCGTAATATTTGATTCGTATACTGCCGGTCGTTCTCGCCGCGGTGCTGGTGGCGTCACTTGCAGCTCCGGCGTATTCGCTTCCAGTCAGCCCTGCCGCCATATCGTCAGGCGCGGCCGAGTCAAGGCCGCTAACCTCGCTTCCACCCACGCAGCTGCCGGCGGCTGACACGGTTGACATCTTTGGCTACACTGTTCCAAGGAGCACCATACGGACCGACTTTGGGGCCATCGACCTCGGCGGGCTTGCCTACAACGGCAACATTGGCAGGAGCCTTGTGTTTGGCAACGGCGACCTGCTGCCGCTTGCGGCAAGCGCACGCGTGGTGGGGCTCGGAAAGGGCGCAGACTCGTTCCTTGGCGTGGCGTATTCGCAGAACCCACTGCCGCCTGGGACAGGATTCACATACTCGCCCGATCCCCGGCTCACATTTGACTCTACGATAAGCGACATACTTGACAACTACACCGGGCCTGTCGACCCCGGCAGGTTCTCGGGCTCTTCTATAATCGGCGCCGACAGGGCTGCGGCAGACTATGGCGTGACTGGCAACGGCACGACTGTGGCAATAGTCGACACGGGAACCGACTTTTCAAACGAGGACATGCAGCACGCAATCGCAAGGGACGCAAAGGGCATACCCGTAATGCTTGACGCAGACGGGCAGGGCATCGTGCTGACAAAAGCCAAGTACATTGCAAACATTGACTCGCGCACCGGCAGGATAATGAACTACACCGGACAGCTGCCTGAAAACGTCACGTCTTCTGTCTATGTCAGCAAGTCCGGCGTCTACCTGAAGACAAGCCAGGGCACGATACCAATCTACAACTCGCTCTATCCTCTCCTTGGCTCCCCTGTGCTTGAAGGCGTGGCAAACGTCGACTGGAAGATTGGCAACAGCCCTGACGACTACATCCGGTCCAAGAGCGGCATGTACCGCTTTGGCGCCGCGTACCAGATAAGCTTCCAGTTCGGGGTGATAACTCTGGTGCTGATGCCCGTGCTCCTGGTGGACTCGCAAGAGCCGGGAGTCTATGACACCATAGTCCCTGACATGTCCTACGCCTGGTACACGTTCACCATCACCATTGCAGGGGCCTACCCCCAGACGAACTACCTGATACCAAGAGACATCACCTTTGACTTTACGGATGAAAAACCGTTCAAGCTGGGTGACGGAAACGAGCATCTCGTATACGACTACAACAGCGATGGCTCGCCGGACTTTTCAGCAGGCACCGCCGGCGCCCGGGTGCTTGACATCTGGCGCGTGACTGACAACAGGACCAGCATACAGCTTGTGGACAGGCAGGGCTACGGCGGGGTGTCGATGGCCCGGCTTCTTGAGCCTCTCGACCCTGCAGGCGACTATTTCGGGCTGATGTACGACTTTTCAGGGCACGGCACGAGCACCGCGGCAACGGTGGCGTCAAAGGGCAGGGCGCAGTACGGGCTTTACAGCAACTCGACCACGTACGCGCTTGCCGGGATGGCGCCTGACGCCAAGATACTGCCCGTAAAGGCACTCTGGGCCGGCGACGCGGTCTTTGGCTGGCTTTATGCCTCGGGATTTGATCAGGTAGAAGGAAAATGGAAGTATACCGGCGAGCACAAGGCCGACATTATCAGCAACAGCTGGGGCATCTCGAACTTTCCGCTTTTGAGGTACGGGCCCGGCTACGACGTCCTGAGCGTGTTCTCGTCGCTTCTGGTGGTTCCAGGGCTCCTTGCGCCGGACTATCCGGGGACAATGATGATAAACAGCGCCGGCAACAACGGGCTTGGGTACGGCAGCGTCGGGACTCCAAACGTCGCTCCCTTCAACCTTGCAGTAGGGGCGACGAGCAACAACGTGCACCTGCAGTACAGCGCGTTTGCCGGCGTCACGCGCTTTGGCTCGTCTGCGGCGTCGTACGATGAAATCGCAGAATTTTCAAGCAGGGGGCCAGGAGTCTTTGGGGACCCCAAGCCCGAGCTGGTGGCGGTAGGCTCGTACGGGTTCACGCCTTCTGCTGTCACCGTAAAGATTTTCGAGTCAAAGCGCGACGATCCAAACAACGACGGCGCGTTTGCCCTTTTTGGCGGGACCAGCATGGCGGCGCCAATGACGGCCGGCGCGGCGGCTCTTGTGATGTCCGACCTCAAAGAGAGGGGCAAGGCCGCAGACCCGTTCAGGGTCAAGAACATCCTGATGTCCTCTGCCAAGGACCTTGGCAACGACCCGTTTGTGCAGGGCGCAGGCAGGGTGGACGCGCTTGCGGCTGTCCAGCTTGCCCGGGCGTCAGGCGGCAAGTTCCTGGCCTACACTGACAGCACGTCGAAAAACATAATGGCCGCGCTTGCGCCTGCCATCAAATCCTATGAAAGCACGCTTGGCATCATAGATCCGGGCTACGTACAGGACGCGGCGCTTGAAGCTGCCGGCGAAAACCTTCCAGAATCACGGTGGTTTGCAGGGCAGATAGTGCAGGGGCAGTCGGCGTCAACCCAGATAACCGTGGAAAACCCGACCGGCAAAAAGATGGAAGTGCAGGCCGCAAGCAAGATAGAAAGGCTGGTCGCAAGATACGAGGTCAAAAACACCACCAGACTCTTTGAAGTTGACCCGACGCACGCGCTGAAGCAGCATGGCTTTGCGCCAAACTACCACAACCTGACCTCTATAATCGGCGGAGAAATCCCTGAATCAGACCTGATGGTTGCCAGGGTGAACTTTCCATTTAGCAGCTTTTTGAACTCTACCGAGGCGTTCGGGGATCACCTCCGCATCGCCTCTCTTTACAGCTACGACTGGCGGGACTCTGACAAGGACGACAAGGTGGCTTTTGGCGAGATAAACATGGTGGCGCGGGGCGGCTCGTGGGGGACGACACAGGAGCTCAGGGTGGGCGACCCTGCCTCCAAGTTCAAGGGCACCCCTGTCCTCGGGGTCTACCCTGTCCCGACCATATTCTCATTCTGGCGCGGCGACAGGCTTGTCAATTCGACTTCGATGGACTACACGCTCACAGTCGAGTTTTACAAGCGCCAGCCAAACCTGTCCATCCAGTTTGACGGATCAGGCGACCAGACGGTGCTGACAGTGCCTGCAAGGGGCACGGCAAAGCTTGGCGCCACCATCTTTACGGGCGACGATACGATGACTGGCAACTATTACGGCGAGATACTGCTCACAAACCCCGTCTCAAAGCATAGGGTGCTCATGCCTGTCAGCTACGTCGTGACCACAAAGCCTGTTCCAAAAGACGTGCCGGTTGTCATCGTGCCGGAAAAGGGGCGGGGCGAGCAGGACCTGGGCCTTCGGCCAAACGGCTACGTCGGCGGGCTTTCGGACATGACATCGCGCTATTCTGCGGGCGACTGGCGCTCCTACTATTTTACGGTGCAGGACCCCACGATAACTTCGATAAACCTGAAGGTGTCGTGGCCGCACAACTCGACAAGCGTAAACGCGATGGCGTTTGCGCCTGACGGCAGGACGGTGGCGTCAAGCGTGCCGTCGGGAGTGTTCCAGGAGTTTGCGAGCTGGCCGAGCAACGACTGGCTTGGCACCTCGCCTGTAAGCGAGGGCGGGTTCTTTTACTTCAGCCAGAACGCCGGCGACAATGCGACGGTGCTCTCGGTGCCCGTGAACGGGACGGGCACATACTCGGTGCTTTTGCACAACACGCTGTTCCACGGAGAAAGCCTGTACGAGCCGCTGGAGGTGGAGGCAAAGTTCTCTACCATCCTGCCAGACGACAGGCCGCCTGCGATAAACGCGGACCCGCCTATGTTTTCGACCGGGAGGCTAAAGATTCCGGTGCAGATAGACGACCAGAACCCCGCCGGGCTTTCGTACTCTATCGACGGCGCGGATCCCGTGAACGTCGGCACCAGATCTGCCACGCAAAAGGCGTTTGTGATAAACGCAAACACTACGGGCCTTGCCGACGGGCGGCACAGCATAAGGATCGAGTCTGCAGACACGGTGGGCCACTCGTCGGCGCTATTACACGAGTTCATAGTCGACACCACGCCGCCTTCTTCAGACATCACCGTGCGCCTGCAAAGCGGCACTGAAACAAAGGTCGGCGACACAATGGTGGTCGGGGGCAACGCGACGATCCTGTGGGACGTGACTGACGCAAACGGGGTCAAGGACGTCGTCCTTGTGACCCTGCCTGATTCCCGGCCTGCAAGGCACCCGGCGTCCTCGTCGGTGCAGTTTGACTCTACAGGGTTTGAGGACGGTGAGTACGAGTTTGTCCTGAGGTCAGACGACCTGCCCGGAAACAGGGCAACCCGCACGGTTCAGCTGGTGGTAGACAACACGCCTCCAGACGCAAAAGTATCTGTGAATGGAGGAGGGCAGAGGGGCGCAATCCCTGTCATACTTTCAGTGTCAGACGCGCACGTCGCAAGCGCCATTCTGGAGGTGGGCAACACCGTCGCAAACGTGACCGGCCTTGGAGAATACACACTTGACACGACTTTTCTACCAGATGGAAAGCACGAGGTCAAGCTTACAGTCACGGACGCGGCAGGCAACGTTTCGGTGGCCGCGTCGACACTTGAAGTCGCAAACGTTGTGCCCGTGATACAGGCGACCGCTGCCATTGGCGTCGCAGGCGGCGTCGCGGCCGGCATAGCCGTTGCATGGTTTGTACTGAAACGCAGGCGCTAATCCAAGAAATCTTAAATAGCGAGTTGGTTAAATTTCCAATTGCATGAGTGAGAAACACGCCTCGAACCCGAACCTTGTAGAGCTTGCAGAAAAGAACTTTGATGAGGTGGTAAACGGCGCCAAGCCCACCCTCGTGGACTTTTGGGCCACCTGGTGCGGCCCGTGCCAGTTCATGCTGCCTATATTTGACAAGCTGGCCAAGAAGTACGGGGACAAGGTGACCTTTGGAAGGCTCAACGTGGACGACAACCAGAGCGTCGCCATGCGCTACGATGTCTACGCGATCCCGACGTTCATCATCTTCATGAACGGCAAGGCGGTTGACAGGGCTGTAGGCGCAGTCGGCGAGAAGGGCCTCGAAGGGCTGCTGCAGAAATACCAGTGATCAGAGGTACCCGAAGGCCGGGTCCTCCTTCCTCTTTAGCCCGATAACGAAGTTCAGGATCTCCTTTTCGGCGTCGTTTAAGCGGTGGATGAACCTCTGCGTCAACTCTTTTGCCTGCCTGCTGTTGAGGTCGGTGTAAAACACGTCGCCCTCGTTTATCTGCCTGCCGATGGTGGGCTCTTTGAGCGAGACTGCGACCTGCATGCCTGTCTTTGCCTCTTCCATGGCTTTTCCGCTGTCCTGTATCTGGTGGACGGTGCCGACCTTCTTGCCTTCTTCGTTTATCACCTGCACCTTCTGCCTGAGCCTGCCGACCTGGATCTCGGCGCCAAACACTGCAGGGTCATTCCGGCGGAACACAAAGCCCTTCATGAACTGGAACTTGCACACCGGCGGGAGCTCGTTGAACAGTATCGACTCTTCGTGCTCCTTCTGGTACGCGACCCAGTCGACGTAGCTCCTGACCAGGTTGTAGATTATGCGCTCGTTGAATATCTTGACGCCCCTGTCCTGCGACTCTGACTCGGCGTCGTCGAGCACCTTTACGTTGAAGCCCAGGACAACGCCGCGGTACCTGTCAGACTCTTTTACCGCCGCCGCTTCGACGACGTCGCGCCGGGTTATGTTGCCAATGTCTGCCGTCCTTATGGGCACGCCGTCTTTCTTCAAGAGGTCGATGATGGCCTCAAGCGAGCCTATCGTGTCGCACTTTAGCATGACGCCGGTGGCTTCCATGTTGCTTATGATGGCGTTTTTCACCTCGCCTTCCACAAGCGATTTCAGGCGCTCGACTTCTGCCTTGTCGTCCTTGCCCGCCACGTAAAGCGGGCTTCCGGCAAGAACCCCTTCAAGGTCCGGCGACGTTATCTTTAGTCCCGCGGCTGCGACGACCTGGCTCACCGGCTTGAACTTGTCCCGCGGGTCGCGCATCTCATCAAGCGGCTTTGGCAGGAGCAGCGCCTTTATCCTTGTCACGACAGCACTATCCCTCTTTGCCACCACAACGCTGTCGCCCTGCCTCAGCGTCCCGTCAAGCAGTATCACGTTTGCAGAAGGTCCAAGGCCCGGCTCCTCGTTTATCTCTAGCACTATCCCCCTTGCGCCTTCTGCGTGCCTTTCAAGCCTCTTTGCCATGTACTGCTGGGTAAGGCCGACAAGCACCGCAAGGAGCTCGGGTATCCCGACGCCGGTCCTGGCGCTGACAGGCACGATTGCTATTTCTTTTGTAAAGTCCTTGACGCGCCAGAAAGCCTCCGACGGAAAGCCAAGGCGCGAAAGCGAGCCCACCACGGTGTAGAGCTTTTCGTCAAGCATGGTCTGGACGGTTGCATCCTGCTTCTTTGCCTCTTCGGTGATAAAGCGCGAGTGCGGCCGCCAGCCGGTCACCATGTCGACCTTGTTGAGCGCGACCACAAACGGCACCTTCCTCTTCTTCAGTATCTCTATGCTCTCAAGGGTCTGCGCCTCCACTCCCTTGTTCACGTCTGCGACGACGATTGCAATGTCTGCCGCCGAGCCGCCCCTTGCGCGCAGGTTTGCAAACACCTCGTGGCCCGGCGTGTCTATGACAAGCAGGCCGGGGATGGGCGTCTCTGCCTTGGCAAGCTTGGCATACAGAGGCCCGGTGACTTCCTTTATGGTCTCAATTGGGAAAAAGCTCGCACCGATATGCTGCGTGATGCCGCCCACCTCGCGGGCCTGGACTGCAGTCCCGCGTATCTTGTCCAGTAGGGATGTCTTACCCGAGTCCACATGGCCCAAAACTACTACTACAGGCTGCCGAAGCTCCAAGGATTGCCAGTCGGAAATGACCCGCGACTCGTTTATTTGTCTTTGTTCTGGCTTGCAGAATTAGCCGAAAATGACCTTGCTTTCCTTGGCAAAGCTCTCAGGCGAGTCCGACGCGTGGATGATGTTGTCCGTAAAGCCAAGCCCAAAGTCGCCCCTTATAGTCCCGGGGGCCGCCTCAAACGACTTTGTCGAGCCTATCATTATCCTCGTGGTTGCGACGGCATTGTTGCCTTCAAGTATGCACGCTACGACCGGCCCGGAAGTTATGAACGACACGAGCTCGCCAAAGAACGGCTTGTCCTTGTGGACAGAGTAGAACTCCTGCGCCTTTTCCTTTGTGAAGTTGTAGTACCTGAGGTTCTTTATCGCAAAGCCCTTTTCCTCAAAGCGCGCAAGCACCTTGCCGGTTAGGCCGCGCCTGAACCCGTCTGGCTTGACAACGATAAGTGTCTGCTCTACTGCCATTGCGCTGTCACTTCTTTGTGCGCAGGCCGCCCTTGGCGTACTTGGCAGTCCATTTCAGCTTTCTCGGGTCTCGGGAAAGCACGCGCAGGTTCTTCTTGCACTTGCTCGAGCACGTCCACTGCACCTGGCCGTCGTTTCTGACAAGCATGATGCCGTGGCCGACTGTAATGTGCCTGCCGCAGAAAAAGCAGTTTCGGAGAGATGATGCTGTCTTGCTCATCTAGATCACCTTATCTTGCGGGCCTCCCGCTCCGTCTCTCTCAGCATCAGGACGTCCTTCATCCTGACCGCGCCCTTGACGTTTCGCGTCAAGATGCGGCCCCTGTCCTTGCCCTCGAGAACCTTTACCCTTACCTGGATGACCTCGCCGGCTATGCCTGTCCTGCCCACTATCTGAATGACTTCGGCGGGGACGACCTTCTCTTCAGCTGCCTTGCTCATCCAGAATCAGCCCCATTATTCCTTTTTGCCCTTCAGGCCTGCGATGGAGGTAACGACCTGCTCAACGATGTGCTGGGCCTCACCTGCTTCAACGATGGTCGCGGCGGCCGAGCCTACGTCGATTCCAAGCGACATGCCCAGCTGCTGCTTGCTTGGGACAAATATGTAAGGAGCGTTCCTTTCCTCGCACAGTATCGGGAGGTGTGCTACTACTTCCGGCGGCTCGACGTCCTCTGCTATTACCACGAGCTTGGAGATTCCGCGCTCGATGGCCTTTGTGGTCTCGTTCGTGCCCTTGCGCACCTTGCCGCTCTGCTTTGCCACGCGGACTGCCTCGTAGGCCGCGTTCGCGAGGTCCTTTGAAACTTCAAACTTGACGAAATATGGTTTGCTCATTTTCTCACCCTATGGGATCATCCGATTGGATTTCTAGTGATTAGGAAGCGTATTAAAAACGTTTCAAATGCTAGCCTTCACTATCCTGCTGTACTCTTCCACCTTGGAGTCAAGGAGCAACTTGTCCGTTGATTCTGCATACATGCGAATCAGTGGCTCGGTGCCCGACGGCCTGACCATCAACCAGGTCTCGTCGTCTATCCATATCTTTGCCCCGTCCATCGTCTCTATCCTCTTGGGGCTGCCGTGGTCGATGCAAGCTTTGATGACCTTGCTCACCGCGTCGCGGGAGCCGAGCGAGAACTTGGTCTTTATTTTAAACGTCCTTGGAAGCTCTTCGACAAGGCCGGAAAAAGTCTTGCGGGCACCAGCGAGCATGTCAAGCACCAGCGCAGTCGTCATGGCGCCGTCCCTGACCTCGTTTATCGGGCCGTACATGAACCCGCCGTTTTCTTCAAGCCCTAATGGCGCGTTTCTTTCCACCATCTCCCTTGACACTTCCACACTGCCGACCTTTGTGTAGACAACATTCAGGCCTGCCTGCTCTGCCACCTTTTCAAGCACGATAGAGGTGTTGACAGGGCAGACTATCTCTGCCCCATGGTGTTTTTGCGCAAGAAGGTTTTTTGCTAGGAGCGCTCCTGTCACGTCGCCCCAGTATATCGTGCCACTATCGTCGCAGAATATGCTCCTGTCGCCGTCGCCGTCAAACGCGACGCCAAAGTCCGCCTTGCCAGACCGCACCACTTCAGAAAGGACGCCGAGGTTGTCCGGCGTCGGCTCGGAGCCGCGGCTGGGAAAGTCACTGTCGATGTTGCCGTTGACGACTATGACCTTGCAGCCGAGCCTTTGCGCTATCATGGGCGCGCACACCGCCTGCGCGCCGTTGCCAACGTCCATCGCCACTGTCAGTCGCTTTGAGCGTATCTTCTCTGCGTCGACAAGCGAGAGCACCTTCTCTGCATAAGAGGGGATGACGTTTTCGTCAGCAAACTCCCTGCCGTGCCCAGACGTCGTGGCAAAGCGCCTTTCGTAGTAGATTTCTTCCACTTTGAGCTCGTCTTCCCTTGAGATCTCGACGCCGTCGGCGGCCGCGGGCTTGATGCCGTTGTACTCGGGCGGGTTGTGCGACGCAGTTATCATTATGCCTCCATTGTATCTGCCACTTTTTGCGGCAAACTGAAGGCACGGGGTCGGCACAAGGCCGGCATCGCCGACGTCAAGGCCGGCAGAGTTGAGCGCCGAGCACACAAGCCGCGATATCGCCGGGCTGGACCTGCGCCCGTCGTAGCCGACAGCGATTGGCCCGCTTCCATAGTAGGTGGCAATCGCGTACGTGAGGTCGATAACAAGATCGTTTGTGAGGTCCTTTCCATAGACGCCGCGGACTCCGTTTGTTCCAAAAAGCCTCTGCCTCTGCATTTCACAGCTTTTAGAATGTAACAATAGATAAATTTGGCTACACACCGGTGCTGTTGATGCGGGGGTCGCCAAGCCCGGTCAACGGCGCAGGGCTTAGAAATGGCAACCGCCACTACAACCCTGTTCCTTAGGGATTCGTGGGTTCAAATCCCACCCCCCGCACCCTTTTACTAGTAACGCTTTATAAGCTCGGGTTCCTAGACCATTGTGATGGTGGTCAAGAGCAAACAACTGACCGACCGGTCGATCTACGTCTACCTGCCTACTTTAGAGATGGCCAAAGAATGGAAAGGGCTTGCCGAAAAGTCCAAGCTCCCGATTTCGCGTTTCGTAATAGAGCACGTAGAAAACTCGCTAAAGCAAGAGCAAAAGAAAGCATACGAGTCCCGCGCAGAACTTCTAAAGCAGCTGAAGGAGAAAGACGAGGAGATTGCCAAGCTGAGAAAGCAAATTCGGATGTACGAAATGCTCTCAGAGAACCAGGAAAAAGAGCTGAAAAAGTACAGGGCAAAGCCCTTCCAGCAAGACAAGTTTGAAGGGGTCAGGGAGTTTGACAAGGACCTCATCCATGTGCTAAAGAAAGAAGGCACGGTAGACAGCGACAAGATACTAAAGCTGCTTGATGTCGACCCCAAAGACACAGATATCGTCAAGGCTATCAACCGCCAACTTCATCTGTTTCAAGCCTACGAACTTGTAGAACCTACCCCTAGGGGCTGGAGATGGGTAGGTTGACCGCCGTTGAGCTCAAGCCCGCCGTTGATATCGCCAAACTGATGCAAGAGTTCGTAGAGGACTGCAAGGTCCGCCACCTAACAGACGAGACGATAGGCCGGTACAAGTCCCCTCTCAAACTTTTCTTCAAGTTTGTGGCTGAGAAAGACAAGTCTGTCTATGAAGTCGACAAGTTTGTCCTCAAGGACTTTATCCAGTATCGCAGAGGGCAGGACATCGACCAAAAGACCATCGAGAACAACTTTACGGCTTTATCGACCTTCTATGAGTTTTTATGCTTTGAAGGCTACACCTACGCCAACCCTGTCTTGCCTGTCAGAAAGCGCTACTTGAAGCGGTACAAGGACGACGATGATGGAGGAGATAACTTTGACGAGTCTGCTAGAAAGCTTGCTACTGTAGAGCAGATGGCCATGCTTGTCAACTCTATTCTGAGCGTGCGCGACCAGGCTGTTGTGCTGACCCTGGCAAAGACCGGCCTTAGGAGAAGCGAATTAGCGTCAATCGACATAGAGGACGACAATGGCGGGACAGGAAACGTCAACTGGGTTGAGCAGAGCATTACGTTGACAAGAAAGAAGTTCAAAAAGAGAAGCGGCAGGACCGTGTTCGTTGACGGCGAGACAGCCCGCGTTTTGAAGAGGTGGGATGCTCAGCGCAAGAAGCTTTATCCAAAGACAAAGGCGCTTTTTGTCAACGAATACGGCGAGCGCCTTGGCCGAAACGGCATCTACAACCTTGTAACAAAGTATGCACACGCAGTGGGTCTACATGAGCCCAAGTCAGATAGGATTGAAGACCATTTCAGCGCACACAACTGCCGGCACTGGTTCACCACTTGGCTTCGCAGAAATGGGATGCCCAGAGAGTTCATCAAGGCGCTGAGGGGAGACAAGCGCAAGGACGCTATCGACATCTATGACCACATCGATAGGGAAGAGCTGAGGAAGGCATACCTAGCTTTCATACCTCAGCTGGGCCTCGAATAATCCACACTATAAAATAAAGAAATGTGCAAGAAGTTTGCTACTGTGGACAAAATGTTAAATATATTGTACATGCAATACTGTTGTGCATGAATAACAACGCCGAATCCCAACGGAAGCCCGAAGATCCTCTGGATATGCTTACGAGGCACACCAACGAAGTCGCACAGGTGGTTGTAATGAGCATTGACAATTTCTTGGATGGAGAACTCCACAATGCAACAGGCAGGCCATTGGATGGGCTAGTTCAAAGATTTAGAGAGCACGAGTACGTGCAGCAAATTCGTCAAGGCTCGTTCCTTGCGTTGCCGTCAGAAAAAAGAGGCTCGAAATCCATCAAAATTAATGATGGTGGTCCGAAAAGGGCCAGCACACCTGAGGAGGAAAAAAGAGAAGCCCTTCGGTGGCTGGTGAATACTCTCTGTAGAAAGAAGTCTTAAGCCCTGATCGATCTTCGCTACAACTGTCCATACGATTTGGCAGCATACTTTCGGATTGGTTTCTAACCTACCGTGCATATGGTCCACATCGCATACAGCTAGGAACGATGATATCCGCCATCAACAAGATTTTGTAGGCCCCACAGCTCTACGGCTGAAGTGTCTATTGGGAGCAGGAGTATCCTTTTGCACTTGCTCCCTGCTCCATAATTTTGATGGGCGATGAAGCCTTTGTCCTCCCGTCGTGCGATTTCAATAAAGAGTATGTCGTCCTTGTCTGGTGGAATCTGCCTTACTGCCAGAATGTCCGGCTTTCCTCTTCCTCCCAGCATGGCAAGCATTCTGGATATCTCGCTTGGTTCCGTGCATACTTGGTACCCCATTTGCTGTAGTTTCTTTTTGCATGCAATGACCATGTTCTCGTAGAGGCTGTCTGCACCCTTTCGCATAATCTCGTTCTTGCAGGTATTGTTGCTCTCAAATGCCCCGGCAATCCACCATGCTGTGGCGTAATCTACTGAAGGATACTTTTCGCTGACCTTTGTGGCCGCCTCACCGATCGCAGAGCCAGTTTCAAGCAGCTTTTCCAACTTCTCACTTATCTCTTCCCAAGATATGGTCATCTGTTTCCGTCCGCGCCTTGACCTGTTGGGCATTAACGGCACGGTATCATTTGTTGATTATTTAACAAGAGTAATATCAGAAGTTGCACCAAATACGCGATTTGCTGTTTCTGAAATGAGACATGCACTGTTGGATATGTAGGTGGCCATTAGTGATATCGCAAAGGAAAAGTTGGCAAAAGATCACGATACAACGAAGTAATAATGTCATGAACTTACATCATTGAAGCCTTTTGAATTCATAGGTCTTTTGAAATTGAAAGGAAACCGGAGTGAGGAACAAAATTATGCTGATATCCCACTATATTTGTTCATGCAATTTACGTAAAAACGCCACGAATAGATATAAAATAGCTATAGAAACCAATATCAGCTCTAATTAATACTTGTTGCCATAAAACGATACTATGGTTGGTCTTGGAAAAGGCAAAGTTTGGGCGATCTCTGCTGCAGCCGTCTTTTCGTTAGTGTTACTGACTGGCATGATGTTGCCAGCCATGAACGTATCAGCTCAAAACACCGAAGAAATGGACAGTGCGACAAGAGTTGCGCTGAACAAAAAATACCTAAGTGAAGCGCGTGAAGCATGGCTCCAGAAAACGGATGAAGCGGAGAAGATAACACAATATGAAGATCAGAAAAAGGATGCAGTTAGCGAAGCAGACAGGTTAGCATTGGACGCAAAAATCCAGGAAAGTTTGGCAAAAATCGAACAGCTTAGCGCGCAAATACAAGCTCTGGAAGAGCTGAACAAAAAACTATACGTGATGGATCCTGATCTCAGAAGTAGATTATTTGCCGCATCAAACTTGCTATACAACAAGTACGTCAATCAGTCTTCGACGAGCTACATAGGCGAAAACCCTGTTGAAGATGTCTCGCCACTTCTCCTAACTAGGACCTTGGAGATTTTAGTCAATCCTGAAAAACTAGCTGTCGACAAGAGTAATCTTCCAGAGGAAACTGAAGTGGATGGATTCCCGGTAACCATAGAGTATGGAACACTCCAAGAGACTTCATGTGTTAGCGGCAGACAGAGTGAATGCAGACCTCTCGTAGCTGGAATTTCGGTTGCTGACCAAAGCTTGGCGCCTGATTTAAACACAATGGGATACAAGGCAGTGAGAAATGGTTACGTCGGGTTTGTGATCGCGGGACATACATCTACTGGTGTCCTGGCAAACATCGTGCAACCCCATAACGATAGCACGAAAACGGTAGGCGTTGTAGTGGTAGACGATCCAAACGTGCTTGACGCGGCCTTCGTAAAAGCGAATCCCGGCATCACCGTGACTGATGACATCTGCGCGGGGACAACGTCTTGTTCAACGTATTATGATGCAGTTAGCAAGAGACCCGACTCGCAGCAGACAGAGGGCACCTTCATAATCAAAGCTGGAGCTTCTGGCGGTAGTGACTTGGGTGAGGTATCCGTCAATTATCCTGACAGAAACAACATTAAGGCGTATGTCTGTGGTTGGGCGGGCGGAGATAGTGGATCAACGATATTCCATGAATCAGGCGGTAGCGGTGCAGACATATTTGGAATGATGCACCTCGCTTCTCCGACTACCTGCTACGTGTACTACTATCCACAAGACATCATCTATTCAAAAATAGGAGCCAACCCTGCCCTTTCGTAAAATGGTGATGAAGTGGCACTCCACAACTTTTTTTTATTACTAATCAGATTCTGGAGATGATGGTTACATTGTTACATTTTCAGGCGTTTTTCATGCTGACTTTTGTCTTGTTTGGATCTACAGCATTAATTGCAAATGCATCTGTCAGCAGCGACGATCAAGAAGGCTGGCAAACAAAACATGTGGTAGGAAGATTCTATAACGCAGACCCGCCAAAAGAGGACGAGATTTTCAAGTTCCAGTACAGAGTTATTAATGGAACGGTAGATGAATTCAAGATTGTACGAGGATCGGATCCTATTGTATTAGGCCAATCGTTTGATATCAAAGTGAGCAGCACCGCCGACGACGCGGTTTTTGAGGTCATGGTTCCGCGGAACTTTCCCTATACCAACTTCCCTTCTGATACTCCTTCTGGCATCGATAACTTTGATTTCTTTCCCAAGGGCGATGGAACTATAGAGTATACTAGGAATACAACTGATTGCTTCTTTGTTTTCTCAGTTCCGGTCACCAGCAGCATAGAGATGAGCCTAGCGATGACAGCCATACTTAATAAGTCTCCATATCATGGCGACGAAATTCCTGATGAGTGCACGCCAGAGACAGTGGTAGAAAACGTGTCAACAAAACCCGATGGCACTATTCGTCCTTCTCATCAAGTCGGTGCCGGCGTCGCGCCTGAAGATGTTATGTGTCCAAGTAGTCTTGAGCTTATTCTTAATCCAAAAGGAAAGCCATATTGCGCAACTGAAGCAGCAATCGAATTTCTCGATAGGGTCTGGAACAGGTAGAAGAGATTATGCTTTTGGTTTTGCCTGCATATTGAATTTAGAAATCAGATAGTGTAGCCTGCTCTGCTACTTTTGTTCGACGGCGAGCAAAAAGGCGTTGGCCCAAAGGAACCCGCTCACATATGAGATAATGAAGTCAGTTAGCCAAGAAGGTCCCTATTTGCAATATTCAAGAATATAGTTGCCTATACTATTACTCTCGGTCTGACTACCTCTTGCTATGCAACGAAATCAAAAGATAATTAATACTTGGCAAAAACCTGATTTTAATCGAAATCGGTCTAGACCGATTTCGTGGTTTCCTTCTAGTGAAGCAGCTCGTATTCTGGTGTTAGTACGATGTCTGTCTATAGAATCTACAATCGGGAGCGTCAAGAAGGCGTCGGCGGACGGCTAACCGACTATGGAGGCCACTGAACCGAACAAAACCGCGCTAAAACACCTTCATCTTAGCCAATTAGCCATTCACCGGCTAAGGAAGGCCTTGTAGGTAGATTGTTGCTTTTTTGACAAATAGTTTCATGCAGTCTCTTGAATGCCCGAGCTGGCGCATCTGACGGCGAAGGTGTCGAGAGCGATATAGGATATCCCCAGGGGAGATTGCACGTCCTCCTGGTCATGCAACTGCCCCTTCAGACGAACCTCATGCACTGTCGCTGGAAATTCATGTACTCAAATACAGGGCACTTTCAAGGGCAGGCAGACCAGATTAAAACCAAGAACTGCTCCCTTTGGCCATTGGCAAAAAATGATCAGTCTGTGATAGTCATGATTGCAAAAATCACTCTAGTCTTTGAGAAACTCTTCTGCAAGCTTTTTTCGTATCTCTTTGTCGCTGAGCCCTTGACGCTTTAGCTGCATTGACCTTTTTCTTAACAGTCTGGCCAGCTTTTGCTCTACAGGCCGGCTGATCCTTTCCGCCTGTTCTGTCTCTCTGAGCTCTTGGAGGAAACCTGCAGGTACGTTCTCTTTGAGCTTTTTCTCGACTATTCGGAGTAGCGTCCTTGGTGGGAGCGACTCTACCTCCCATGCCCGGTTGCCGAACTTTTCTACATACCCTTTGGATCTGCTGTCTTTTCTTTTTGTCCTGATGGCAGGCAGCCTGTATCTCTTTACCTGCTGCATGGTAAGCGCAATCCTCTCAATTTCAAGGCCAAGAGACTCCATTTCATGGCGTGTCACCTCGTCTATCCTCAATCCTGACGGGTCGTGGTCTCCAAGAAGGAGCACCTTTCTTACTCCCCTTTTTCTGGCTCTTTGGAGTGCCTTTCTGAACATTGTCAGCGAGCCAAAGCCCCTTTGCGCAAGTATTGGAACATGGTACTTGGCTGCAAGCTTTTCCAAGAAATGCTCCAGGCTTGACTTTTCAACCCACAGCTCTATTTTTGCGTCCGGCATCTCTGGCATCCTTACCTGCCTTGTAGGATCGTCAAACTTTTCTTCAATGTCTGGAAAAAGTCTTCGAAGTTTCTTGAGCGAGTACCCAAGCCGTTTATAGAATTTCCGGTCATTGGGATACCTGTACAGAGACACCAGCCTGTAAAATAACATCCTTACTGTTATCGACGAATAGTGGCGCAGCGTGTCCAGAACTCTGAGCCTTAAGAGGAGCACTCCTGCAGTTTTAGATATGCCTGCGACTGACTGTTTTTTGTGCTCGTCTAGCTTTGGTAATTTTGACAGTATGTCTTTAACGGCAGCCGAATGATGGCCGTCCTCTCTTCCTCGTGCTCTGGGTCTCTTGCTTTTCAATGGACGATGCCCTCCCCAGCCTGCCTTCTGCGCTTGGACGCCGATACTGTGGGACTGGAATTGGTATCTGTGTAGCGCCTTGTCGTTATTTTCCGCTCGCCACGTCGTCTGACTCTGATAGTTCCGTCTTCCAGAATCAGCACTCCAACATGCGAGCCTTTGACAAGCGCACTCTTCCATTTCAAAATCTGTTCTTTAGAAGTGCGGACAATGAAAGAAGCAACTAGCGTGATAGACTGCTCCTCAACTTTTTCTACCCTGCCGGTGACCTCAGTCCACGGCTCTATTTCGCGGCTTGAATTGAAACTGTCTGAATCCGTCGTTTCTGGCTGGATCGAGTCAGTCATCATCAGACAACCTAGCGCCGTGCCAATCGCATATGCTCATGGCAAAGTTTTGCGCGCACCCATTAGCCAGCCAGATGACAGAAAACAATAATGCAGAGCCTGCTTCTATCCCGAGTTAGCGAGCAATGGATCTGGACTCGATTTCAAGGTACACGCTAAGAGACTTCACTGGCATCGCCGTATTGAGGACGCTTCTTTGGAAGGAAAGGCCTCTTTCTGTCGCAGAAATGGTGGATTCCTATGAGCATATGTATCCAGATTCTGCTGAAAGGAGGAAGAACAGGAAGTCAAGAGAAGGGGAATACCGCCGTGCCCTGAACGGCAACAAAAAGTATCCCGGTCTTTTGAAGAGAAAGTTTGCGGTGCGAGTCAACAGTGCTCCAGGGCATGACGATACTTTTCAGATAACAAAAGATGGTATCCAAGCACTTACAGTTACCGAGACGATATCGTATTTCATGAATATGGCTGAAAAGCTGTTCCTCACAGAGAAAACAGCACAGCAGCTATTCAACCTCGTTGAAAGACGTAGATACGTTCCAACTGAGCAGTTCGGCATGGGAGTGAGCAGCATAAGCTTTGGAGATCCTAATCCTGCAGATTGGGAAGAGATTGTGAGGGAGCAGCTAGACCTTGAGAGGGAGCTATCGGAAAGCTATCCCGAAGTATTCAAGATGTGGAAGAAGGGCAATCTAACTTTCGAAATGGCAAGGAGCATGAGAGAATCGACTCTCTCGGCGTTGAAGAAAAAGTTTCCTCGTGCCTTCAGCTCTTGGATTGTGGGTCTCCCGGGAGGTCTGAGGGATGAGCTCAAAGAAAAGAGACTTCGATGGGAAGGAAGCGATGATGCCCAGAACGTGGCACAGTATACGACTGCCGTACGCAGGATTTGGCAGGAATCAAAATTACGACAGAAGGATTTTCTGAACTTGTAACGTCCTCCCACCTTGGCCATAAGTTAGGCATTCTCGTTTTTCAATTTGATACAATCAATCCTTAGCTTAATGAAGGAGTAACACCTAATCTGAATTTCCCTATGTTCAAGGTCACTGATACCCTTGCCACCCACGGTCTTGGAGAGACCACGTATCCAGCCAAGGGCCTGCAGGAAGGTTTCTTGGGCGAGACAGACTTTTGGATAGTCGACGTGAGGGACATGCTAGACGAAAGCCAACCAGTTGATGTCTACAGGCAAAAGATAGACTACGCCATTTCATGCCTTGAAAAACACGGCAGGATTGTGGTATGCTGCGGAGCGGGCCAGAGCAGGAGCCCTGCCATAGCCATAGGCGTCCTTATGAAGCGCTACAGCATGGACTTTTACGATGCGTACAATCTGGTTAGAGAAAATGTGCCAGTGGCGCAGATAGAGCCGTCACACATCAGAAGGCTAAAAGAGCTGTTTGATGTCGGGCTGCCTTAGCAAGGAATCGGTGAGAACCTACCACGATTCCATGTCCGAAACATTCCTGACCTTTCTGATGCTGCCTGCTATCATCCGCCTGCACAGACTGAGCAGCTCGGCCTTTTTACCTAGCTCAAAGGTTTTCGATGCGGCGTATCTGCCGTGCATCATGCCCTGTGCGTCCCATGTCATCAGGAGAAAATCGTCTCTCCGGCGCTGACCGTACACGAGGCTTTCATCGCCCGGCCTTGGTGTAAGATCATACTCTCTTCTTGGACAGACAAGCATGCCTGCGTCAAAATATCCGCTCGGCGCGTACCTCTCAAGCTGATCGTATCCTCCCGAGCCTTCTGGGGCGGTATCTTCAACTTCTACGTATACGGATAGCTCGTCGAAGGTTGCCCTCTTATCGGTTGTGCCTCCATGAAGTCCGCCCAAGAAAGCCGACAATTCGATTTCGTGCAACCACCCTCCGTATCGTATCAGACCTTCTCGCATAAGCCGGTTCTGAAAGTCGCCAAGCTTGACTGCCACCAAATCAGGCACACCTCTTATGGGAAGGAAGTTGTTGGTTACGCCAAAGTCGTATTCGGGAAATATGATGTAACCCCGCTCTGCAAGGACAAAGCCGGCCAGAATGCCGTACAGTTCTTCTCCGCCCGTACAGCAGATGATTATTTCTGAAGGGTCATAGCCGTCTCCTTTTGCGTCACCAGCGGCATTTTTCATGTACATTGCGAGCTTTTCCTCTTCCGATTTCTTGCCGGCGCTAAAACTGTCATAGTCATGCTGTGGAAGCAGCATCACTGCCTTGCGTCCAGAAAGCGTCGGTTCATACTCCTTCAGAGAGTAAGCGCCCGTCCAGAACCTGATACCGTAATGCAGCGGCGTCGTGACTCGCCCGTCCCTTTCTGGAAACGCACTCCTACTTACACACAGTCCAAAGAGAAGCGCCAAATGATCCTGTTTAAACTTCAGGTAGATTCTGTCGTAGTCCCCCCTGATGTCGACTGCTTCCGGCTGCAGGCCAAGCGCAGAGGTGTTCAGCAGGCACTTTGCCTCGTATTTCCATATCGCATGCGAGTGAGGTATATTCCTGTATGGATAATGGATAGACCATACGTTATCCAATTATCTAATAAACTTTCTTGGTTTTCTGACGCTTGTCTTCAGCCCTTGTCGGATAATCAGGAAGGTCCAAAACAGTATGTGAACGTCAAGATACCGCAGGAGCTTGTGGAAGAGATTGAAAGGCTCATCAAGAAGAAAAAGCTGGGCTACAGGAGCAGGGCTGAGTTTGTCATCGAAGCCTGCCGGGAAAGGATTCTGCGGATAAGAGAAGCCCCGTAAAATTGTTACATATCCTAATATTCACCTAGTACCTATATGACCCATGTACGGACCATGCTCACGAAGGCAAGACTCTTGTCTGCGGTGGCAGTGGCGCTACTTGTTGAATCCGCCGGGGCATATTGGGATATTTCCTACCATTCTCTCAATGAAGTTGATACGTTCTTCCAGCCCGCCCACATGCTCATCTATTCAGGAGCGGCAGGTGCTCTGGCCTTCGGGCTTGTCATGGCTGTAGTCCACAAGGTAAAGCGCTTTGCAATCCTTTCAGCAGTCATTCTGGCCGCAGGCTATGCGGACATGCAGTGGCATGAAACCTTCGGGTTTGACGGCCTCTTGTCTCCTGTGCACGTGGCGCTGATGGGAGCCACCGCCGGACAGGCAGTCGCCGTTTTCCGCATGGCCTCTACGGCAAGAGCAAAGACCTTTGCACTTTCAGCCGTGTGGCTGTCGTTTGCCTTTGCGCTGTTCATGTTCTCTCTTCCTGCCAGCAAGACCGAGGCATTTGACTTTAATCCGCCGGCCCTGTTCACCCTCGGTTTGGGCATAGTAGCCTTTCCTCTGCTATCGCTTCTGGTCATGGGGCAGGCAAAGGCCAACGGTATCCGGCCGGTGATCGTGACTGCAATCTACACCGGCATCATATCAATTGCGACGCTTGCATTCAACCCGCACGTCAGCTGGATAGTGCCGCTTTTCCTGCTTAACGTGGCAGGCGCGTACGCCATAGAGCGGTGGGAAGTAGCCAAGCTCTTTGCTGGAGCCGGCTGGCTTTTGACCTATGCACCTTTTTCCGCGTTCGTAGTTGGCTATGGTCTGTATGGTCAGGTGGCAGGAGTCGAGCAATTCACTGACATGGCCATCAAGACCCAGTGGGCTATCCCTCTCATGGTGTCGGCCGGAGGGTTGGTTGGTCTCTTGTTATCGGTAAGAACTGGACTGGCGTCAAAGTCATTCTGCTCGATTGTCCGCAGATAACTCTGCTTAGAAACACGATCTTACCACGGATTTCAGCTTCCTGACTGCATTCTGCCGTTCCCTTCTGGTAAATCCTCGTTTGTTCAGCAGGGCATCATAATACTCGAAAACATCGCGTATCTTGGCTCCTTCCTTGCCCAGGGCGTATGATGCCCAAGTATCAGGATTCCCGACCCTGTATCTGCTGAAAGGGGTCCGCATCACAAAGAACCTCGTACTCTCGTGATTTGCGATCCTGACAGGCCGGTATCCAACAAGTGGCAGGTCTACAGTGACTACTCTGACCTTCTTTCCGTTATCAAGCAGTCTCTCAAATTCAGCCACTTCGTGAGCAGTCCTCTCGTGACCTTCGTATATCACTGTGGCATCTGACACGTCATAGCTGAAGTAATCGGCACAGTAAAGCTCAGTCCGGTCAAGCTGTTTCCTTGTCAACTTTCTCCTTGCTTCATTTACGGAACGACTGAATCTGGCAAAGTCCATCTCGATTCCCACTGCCTTCTTTGCTCTTGTTTTGCGTACTACATCAAATACAAGATAACCGTGGCCTGACCCAAAGTCATAAAAGGTATCATTTTTTGTTATCTTGGCAAGCTCTATCAGAGTGTTTCTTTCCTGCGGATTAAGTGCAGTCGCCGGCCCGATATCATCAGGTCTCCTTCCGATGATGTCCAATTACCATGTCGACAACTGTCTCCGAGTCTATAATATCTTGTGTCGCCGGTCCATCAGCCAAGAAGCCACGACAGGAAGTCGTCATCACAGCCCTTCTTACCACGGGTGTTACCCGGCGGGCAGTGCCTTGATATCATCTTCTTCTCAACATCATAGGTATCTAGGTTGCTCATAGTATATCCACTGATGAAGCACGCTCCAAGCGCATCGCCTTCATGCAGATGTTCTCGAGTTCTGCGTCGGAGGTCATTGGTTCGACCCACGTACCGCGTGGAGCCGTCGCAGTCTACTATCCTGTACACTCCGGGATTGTCTGGTATATGGCCCAGCGAGTCGCGAGAGTAGCCTGCTCGGAATCTCTTCAACAAATCATCACCGTGAGAGCACCTTTCTTACCTCCGGCAAGGCTAGTGCAAATCCAACATGCGCGCAATCAGAACTATTCTTGTCGGTTATGCATCTGAGCTTTTTGTTCCTTATCTGAACTTCAAAGAATCTGCCCCCCTTGCGTTCATCCTTTAGAGTGAGAATATCCTCATTGAAACCAACGACGGAGATAAACTGCGCAGCGGTCAACATGTCCCTACGTTCGAGCTCCATCAAGGCAGATTCAGAGATGAAGGCTGCAAACGAGATTGCGCGTTTCTGCTTTTCAGTTTCATGCTTTTGCTCAAGCTGTCGTAATGACTCGCCGCTCATAGTGACGGTTTTTTGACCTCGCTTTGGCAACTATTTTCTTAAGAAAAAAGCTCGCTTAATAACTTTGTGCACGCCGCGACCGTTAGAAACCATAGGTAACCGTTACTAACCATGCCCTCGCCGCGGCCTTTTTATCCTACCCTCTCTATCAAGCTTGCCGGTAGGGTCGATGAGCAGTCAATCATCAAACCAGGACACGAGAGGAAACACGCCGCGCTTTCAGGTAATTTTTGTGATCCAAGGCCGAGAGTTTCCTGTAACTGTGAACGCAAACCAAGCAATACGGGGTGCAGTGCAACAGGCACTACATGATTCGGGGAACCAAGGGTCTGCAGATGGCTGGCAGTTACGAACTGAAGACGGCCATCTACTTGACTTGCAGCAAAGCTTTGAGAGCCAGGGCATAACATCCACAGTCAAGCTGTTTCTGAGCAAGGGTGCTGGCCGCGGCGGATGAAAGTGAGACGACTCCTTGACCCTTTAGTGGCTAGGGTCAAGTATGCAGGAGCCCTTGGTGAGCTTCAATCTGTCGAAGACACATACAAAGAGATATGGAGAATAAGGCAAGCAGAGTACCCAATAATTCTCATAGATATCATATCAGCTAAGAGCCGAAATCCTTGTCTTACACTGTATCTGGACCTGCGTAACTATGATTTCGCGCCTCCGAGTGCAACGCTGCTAACGATGGATTTGAGAAAGCGGCTGCTGCCGGAGAACGTGCCGGCGGTAGTTGAAGGTTCCGAGTCAGCCAAAGGGCATCTTGCGGGCACTCCGCAGACTGGGCTTTGGTTCTGCAGCCCTGGTTTTTACGAGTACCATGATTTTTACTATCCGATGGACAGGTGGGAATTGATAAGGGGAACAGATATGGGGCAGCTGACTTGGATTGTAAATCAAGCTTGCAATCTTGTCGATCGCCAGAAGATTTAGGGAGTCGAGCATTTTGAGTATTCAGACTATCGAAATAACACGATCGATTCTCTCCAAGACGTTTAATTTTTTGAGAATGCACGGTAAACAGGGTAATGAATCGCATGCTTTGTGGGTTGGAGACACAGGTGAGGGTGTCTTGAAAGTAAGCGATGTATGGTTTCCACAACAGTACAACTCGCCTATCGAGTATGTTGTGCCTGAAGAAGAAATCCATCGTCTGAACGTAAAGTTGAACCAATCTGGACTAGCCGCGCTCGCCCAGATTCATACACACCCCGGAGAGGCATTTCACAGCTCAGTTGACAATGATGGCTCTGCACTTCTAGTCCTTCCCGGAGCGCTTAGCATAGTCATACCAGACTATGGCTTCGTTAAGGAGGACGACCCCGGAATATGGGCGCTATACCAGTATGACGGGCGCAGATGGAAAGAAACCTCTGACGACAAGGAGGCGAAGAGGAGATTATTCAGAATAATCTAGGATTCAATATTGATCCTGCATCGGCTAAGAACATCGAAGTGATGTCAGCCGTATCCAGCATTGAAAAAGTGGGAGACTTGAGGAGAATCGCAGACTCTTTTAGAGTAGATGTGGTGTTTCAGGACGGTTCAAAAAATGACCCGAATATGGTCATGTCCTGCTTCATTGCACTGAACCTGCTCCCCCGATTTCTAAAAATGGTTCGTTACAAGGGCGACACGGGCATACTAGGTAACTTCCCACCGTCTCATACCGCGAAAATCAATCTAGGCAACGATGATAGCGGCTGGAAACCACACGTTACTCTAGTTTTTGGAAAGGATCCAGTTGTTGCTCAGAACCGCGTAATTTACGTCGGCTCTGCAGGCTGGAGCATTTGCCTGTCTACAAAAAAGCCCTGTGGCTGGGATTCCGCAGCCAACGTTAATCGTATTGCGGCAATGTATGCAGGAACTCTTGCGGTAGGCGAAGTCTTCAAGATGCTTTTGTCTTCTCTGAATGTGAAATCAGAGTTGGTCGACACACTGGAGTACGACCTAGTCACACACGGAACGACAAAGAACCACCCAGTCATCGAACCTAAGATACCCTCCATTATGCATTTAGAAGATCTCACTATCGTGGGCTGCGGAGCAATCGGACAAGCTTTGATAGTGGCACTTGCGAATTCAACGTATCTTTCTGGCCACATAACACTGGTGGATCAGGACAAGTTAGAGCCCTCGAATGAACAGCGCTACATCCTCGGGTACGAGGAAAAGAGAGGCCAGATGAAAGTGAACGTTGCACAGGGAGTTCTTAGTGAGAACAATAACTTGCTGTCTGTGACCGTATTACCTATGAAGTATGAAGACGCCATGTCTGCTTTCGAGTATTCGCCCCTAGGTTCTGAGATAGTCGCGTCAGTCGATAACGAGAGGACTAGAATCAACATTCAAGCAGCCATCCCAAGACTGCTATGGAATGTATGGACCGATGTCTCCGAGGGAAGTGTGAGGTACGGAGTAGGCCGACACGTTCTCGATACCGATCTCGAATGTGCTGCGTGCTCATATTTTCCAAAGGAGAAAGCCCCTTCCTCACAGCTTGCGATGAATGCGATTCGGACCGGGATTCCAGAAGCGGAACTGCAAGACAGGATTGCAAAAGGAGATGTATGCAAGCCAGAGGATGTGGAAAGAATCGCAAAAACTCATAATCTTGTCGTCGATGGGTTGCGTGGACTTGTAGGCATGCGCCTGAAAGAGGTCCTGCACGGAGAATGCGGTGTATTCAGCATAAGAATGCCTGAAAAGCATGAAACTACTCCTGCACCACACGCGCCAGTGATGGCAGGTACCATACTGGCCTCCCAGATAATCCTGTCTCGCTTGCCGTTACCTGAAGGCGCAAGACTGGTAGAATCAGTCGCAGAATTTGAGTCATTTTCTATTCCTAGTTCCAACTGCTTGATGAGGAAGAGAAAAAATACGTCGTGTTTCTGTAACGACCCCGTATATGTCGAAGCGTATCGTATAAAGTGGAAGAAATAGAATCGAAGGTGCAGATTGAATAACTACCACGTCAACATGTTTATCATATAGAAAATTGCTCTAATTGTTCCTTGAATACGGATCAGTTTTTCGAAGAATTCATAAAGGCTTACAAGTTGATATGCAAGCAATTCGGCTTAGAGAGTCTCCTGCATGAAGTAAGAAGACTGGAGACAAAGCATGTAGGTCTAGACTACATATCATACGCCCAATCCCAAGATTGTTCCATTAACTTTAGTGTTAGAAGCAACAGTGATGATTCAGATATTATTGGAGACAGTGTGACAGTTTCACTAGAGATAGAAACTCCTAAGCTCTTCCGCTCAAAGCATTTGCAGGCGGAACTAACCAGATCGAAATTCAAGAAGGGATTTCTGCAAAGGTGGAGCCTCACCAGGATCAGACAATTCGGGCGATGGCTCGAGGCAGAACCTATTGATGTCATTTTCCACGACATGGATGTACGGGTGTACGGTCTTCCAGGAAGTACAAGACCAACGGTTGCAGAGTTTGTTACAGTCATTGCAGGTCTCGAAAAGCGACAGCAACCGAGGAAGCTGCTTGTTTACAGATTTCACCACCATGAAAAGTACAGTGAAGCGGAATTTTTTAGCTATGCTCTTTGGATATGCGTTACCGATTACGATTTCTGGATTGTCTTTCCTAATGCCGCCGGGCTGAGCGGAGGTGAGAACTTTAGGGATTATTGTTTCATTGAAGAGTTGTTGGAAAACGCCAGCAGGAAGCTTAAGCCTGATATCCGCGATCTGGACGTGGATTATGAAGACTTGGAAGGATATTTGCTGCAACATGCAGTAACATTTGGAAGTAGGGAAAGCGAAGTCAACCGGCTCAAGGCAATACTAAAGATAATCTCAGAGGGAATCTACTTTGTCCTACTTATCGAGGGAGATGATGATGAGGCAGCTGCATACATGCTATTTTCCTTCAGCTTGGTATATGCCATACTTATCGGAATCCCGATCGCAATCGTGAGTCTGTTCTATGCATACTGGATAGAATCCAAGGTTCAATCTCAACTATCTGACTACCTTTATTCCGACTTGGGAATTCCTTACGGCAGCCTAGGCGATCTCAAGCTGCTGTGACTGCGAGTTTACAACTTCTAAGGAAGTTAATGTTCTCAATAGTAAGCTTTCTTCAATAAAGTTCATCTAGTCAGATACTTAGACAAGGTCATTGAGTGGAAAAAACTCTGAGGAAGAACGCATCGTTAAGCTCTTTCACACAGCCATCTCTGAACCTGATGACAGGCAAGGGTTTGAAAGTATTAAGGAAATAACTACTCTTGTAGAACGTTCTAAGAAATATTCTGACCTTATTTTGCGACCTGACTTGGTCGATGCTTATTATATATTCAAACGGGAAAACATCGCCGTTAAAGCTTCTGTTGCGGAGGTAGAAAAGTTCCTGAAGGATAGTCTATTCAAGACAGCAGACTATGACTTTTACTTTCCCATCTACAGGGCGAAGAGATATCCCGATGGTTACAAGATTGGAAATTGTGTCGCACTGGCGTTTGAAAAGCTTCCTCAAAAGGTTCAAGAAATATTCCTGAAGGATTGGGATTCAGAATACACACTTCAAGGAAGTGGTATGAGTAAAGAGCACTTCATAGTGTTGCACAAAGAATCCCTTTTCCTAAGCTGCAATTTGAAAGCAAATGGTCAGGGTGGTGCAACGACTAAGGCAAGAATGCAATGCGAACAAGCACTAGATCTCTTGAGAATCGTCCATGGCACATCATTTAAGATCAATGACTTTTGCTTCGTGGTAGACAAGAGTTCAGAGGTCTTTCATCGTCTTCCGATTATGGAATTGCTCGAAGAAAAGGCAAGTGTACTATATTCCTCAGGTAGTGACTCTTTCATTTGCACACTGAACGATATTATGATTGCTCAAAGCCCGACGGAGTTGGAGCAAAAAATAAAAAATGCTGTCCATTTATTTGCAGTCGCTACTTCTGTTTCGTATCCGGAGGTAAAATTTGTCATTTTGTGCTCAGCCATGGAAGCAATGTTGCTTTCTAGTGGTGACAAAGACTATTTGGGATGGAAGCTTGCTGAGAGAGCAGCATTTTTGCTAGAACCAAAAGCAAAACGGGAGAGCACTGCAAAAGAGGTTGCAGACTTGTATAATATGAGATCCAGATTCGTGCATCAGGATGCAAAAGATGAACCTATAACAAGTGCAGATTATAGCTCGATTGAGAATGTCATGCTAAATGTTCTTCTTCGCCTAATTGAAATGAGAAAAAGAGGATATACACGAGTTTCAAAGTGCAAGAATGCGCAATTATCCATAGCAGACTACGTAGATATGGTAAAATATTCAGGAGTGGGCGATATAATTCTGTAGATACTGGTTTTGCTATTTGTGCAACTTTACGTAATAGTGGTTTCTTGACCCGCTACCACCACAACGTATGTAACGACTAGGTTTGCTGTCTTCACATGCGTAAAGCTTAAAGCTTAAAGCTTAGGCCGTCTAATCACAATTGGAACCCTCTTACTAGAACTAAGGTTATGGCGGGCCCGTCGGGATTCGAACCCCCTCGAGTTACCGGTAAAAACAAGCGTAAATCCCACCCCCCGCACTTTTTCAACTATCTCATGTACTGTTGACAGAAATTTGACCCCCGCTCGTTATTACCGGTAAAAGCAAGCGCAAATCCCACATGTAACGAGGCGTTACGAGTTCGACATCTTGCCTCGCGTTACAGTGCATACGCCCTGTTTATTACTAAATTGCGATCGTTAATTCTCGAATGCCTCCAAGGAATGTCAGAACCATAAGGGACCTGATATACTGGGAGTACGCTAAACTGATAGCGGGCAGTGCCGTAGGCGATAGGAAGAATTACGGCTTCATAATGCATACCTACAATAATTTAAAAACCAAGAAACTTCCTCCTTCCACAATCCTGCGAGAAAACCAAAAGCTGGTCAAAGAAGCTTCTAACATTTGTTCCTACTGTGGATTTAATCAGGACCTTCAATGGGAACATATCATCCCCAAATCGCGCGGTGGACCCGATACCATAGACAACATGGTTCTCAGCTGCAAGAAATGTAACTTGTCGAAGGGTGATAGAGATCCGTTTGAATGGTACGGCAAGGAAAGAAGGTACGAGGTACCAAGGTTGGTGCTAGGAAAATACCTGAAGCTTGCCTACGAGGCTCATGAAAAGTCTGGTACTCTTGATTCGCAGGACCTTAATGCAGACGAGACCCTGGATGTGTTTGATTTGGGGGTCGTCTTCAAGAAAGCTACCCCATGAAGGTATCGACATTCGTTCTAGAAAAGAACCTAAACCCCTGCACCTTATTCGAGATGAAGATATGATGAGGTCCCATGGAGTAAAGAGGAAAGACTAAACCCTTTCTCATTGCCACAAATACAGAGCGGGTTCAAATCCTTCGCACTTTTTTACCATGTTCCACGCGAACACTTATGGCAGACTCCATATCTACATGTCCCATGCCAGAGGTCCGCAAGGAGTACAGGGTTGCAAAGGACACGCCTGTCAGCATTTCGGAAATAAAGGACGGCATATACAGAATATCGGGCTTTGTGAAGGAATTTGGGATCACATTCAACCAGTTTCTCATAGACGACGAAAAGCCAACCCTCATACACACCGGCCCCATAGGAATGTACGAGCGCATCGAAGAAAAAGTCAAGGAAGTGATGCCCCTGGACAAGCTGTCGTACGTTGCATTCCTGCACTTTGAAAGCGACGAGTGGGGCGGCATGGACTTTTTAAAGTCTCCCGGGGTGAAGCTGCTGTGCAGCGACCTCAGTTCCAAGCTAAACCTCGTCGGGTGGAATGGCGTGCCTGTCGACCACATTTCATTCTGGGACAACGAGACTCTGAAAACAGGGAGGAGGACGCTGAGATTCCTGATGACGCCGCACGTCCATCACTGGGACAGCATGATGGTTTTCGAGGACACCACCAAGTCGCTCTTTCCCTCGGACCTCTTTATCCAGCCAGGCGAGAACAGGCCGGTGGCGTCCGACGACCTGTCAGAAAGCATGATCAAGCTTTACAGAGGCGCAGGGATTTTTGCAAGTGAAAATCCGGTGCGCCAGACTGCAAAGCGGCTTGCAAAGTTGGGACCCGAAATGGTGTTTCCCATGCACGGCCCGTGCATAGAAAAAGGCGTATTTCCAAAGTACGTCGATGCACTGATGAAAAACGAATTTGCTTATTCCGGCGTCCTGCTTGGACAAAAGCTGGAAGCGGGCTAATCGTACTGGCACCGGACCTTAAACCGCGCCGGGCGAATCAATGCCCTTCTGCCACTGCCGACACATCCCTGTGCTTTGTGACGGTGACTGCGCCTTCGTTTGCAGTGGCAGTGACTGTCGTAAAGTCAAGGTCCTCCTCGTCAGGCGTCAAGAGCCTGCCCTGAAACGGCCCAAGGTCGCCAAGCTCGATGGCCCTGCCGCCGTCAAACTGGACAGCCACATCGCGCATTGTCTCGAGGCTGTTGTTTGTGATGCTGACCCTGACTGTCTGCATGGTGCCTATGACCTCGCTCCTCTGGATTATCTCTAAGTAGAGGCCAGCGCGCGGGATAAAGAACGCCGTCATTACCGCTGCCAGCACCACGAAACCTCCTATTATGGCAAACTTGGCTATCCTTGCCCAGTTGCGCCTCTTTCTTCCCCTGTAGCCTGCGCCGTACTGGTCGTCCCATCCGCTCAATGCCCGCTTTTCGTGCACATCAGAGAAAAACGTTGCTCAGCCTACAAGCTGCGTGAGAAGGGTGACCACGATGAGCAGGGGCACGGCGACCCTTGCAACTGAGATCAGGCCTGCAGGAACCTTGACGCGGCTGTAGAGGTTCACCTGCTCTGTCAGGATCTTCTTGTCTAAAAACCAGGTCGCGACTATGGCAAACACGGCGCCAACAATCGGCAGGCCATAGTCGCCCAGCGCGTCGTTGACGACGTCAAGCACGGCCGCGCCATTTACGCGCAGGTCCACCGTGCTGTAGCTTAGGGCCGACGGCAGTCCTGCGACAAACGCCGCGATTCCGATAATGCTTGCAGCTTTTCGCCTGCTAAACCCGAGCGAGTCTTCAAGCGCCGAGACCGGAAGCTGGAACATCGAGATGGACGACGTTATGCCTGCAAGCAGGAGCAGGACAAAGAACAGCGGCGCAATGACGGCGCCAAGCTCTATCGTGGAGAACACCTGCGGCAGCACCTTGAATACAAGCGTCGTCCCTTCGGCCGGGTTTGCGTCATTTGAAAAAACAAAGGAAAAGATCATCAGGCCGGCGACAAAGGAGACTGCCAGGTCTGCCCCGATGATCACAAGAGACGACGAGACCACCGGGCGCTTCTGGCCCAGGTAGCTTCCGTAGGTCAAAAGCACGCCCATGCCTATCGAAAGCGAAAAGAACGCCTGTCCAAACGCCGCCGCCCAGACCTGCGGGTCAGAAAAAACCGTCGCGTCGGGCGTGAGATAAAACGTGACTCCCTCGCCAGCGCCGGGAAGCGTCAATCCAATGGCAGTGAGGGGCACCATTATGCCCACAAAGAGCAGTATGCCGTACTTGCTCACCTTTTCTATGCCGCTGCGCACGCCGGTCCTTACTATCAGATAGTTGACTGCTGCGATGACTGCAAACGACAGCAGTGGATACCATGACTGCGAGTATTCCTCAAAAGATACCGCCATGCCTGTCGCATACATGGCAAAATACGACAGTATCCACCCAAGTATCGCCATGTAGTAGCTCAGCACGCCAAACGTGACTGCGACCATGGCAGCGCCTGCCCACGCAAAGCGCTTCCTTATCTTTTGCAGGGCGACAATCACCGACGTCTGGTAGTACCGGCCAAGCGTAAACTCGAGCACCATGAACGAGAGCCCGAACGTAAAGACGACTACGAGGTATATCCCGAGAAACGCCCCTCCCCCGTTCTCGCCTGCGACGTAGGGAAAGCGCCAGATGTTGCCGACGCCCACCGCAGAGCCTATGGCTGCAAACAAAAACCCGCCATACGAGCCCCACTTTTCACGCCCGGTGACCTGCACGGCAGCGCTATGTATCGAATGCTATTAAGCTGCGCGCCTGCAGTGCAATCTACTTGGCGCGCCTGTAGTCGAGGACCATCTTCAAAAACTGCCTGTGCATGCGCGCGTCGCCGGCAAGCTCAGGGTGGAAGGCCGTGCCGATTATGTTCTTCTGCCTGACAGCCACTATCCTGCCTGCATGCCTTGCTATCACCTCGACGTCCTTGCCGGCCTCGCTCACCGCCGGCGCCCTGATAAAGACGCCTTTGAACGGGCTCTTGCCAAGCGCGTCTATCTTCAGGTCCGCCTCAAACGAGTCGTTCTGCCTGCCAAACGCGTTGCGCTCTATCACGATGTCGAGGTTGCCTATCGTCTTTTGCCTCGTCTCTCCCACCACGCGGTCATAAGCCCTCTTTGAAAGCATTATCATGCCCGCGCATGTTCCAAGCACAGGCATCCCGTCTGCTATGCGCTTTTTCATGACAGGAAGCGAGCGCTGGATTGCGGCAAGCGCGCTCTGGACCGTGCTCTCGCCGCCCGGGAGTATCAGCCCGTCGACCCTCTCCATTTCCTCCGGGTAGCGCACGAGCTCAACGCTTCCGTTTACGCTCATCTCCTCCATCGCCTGCCTTGTCGCGGCGACGTTTTCTTCAATGTCGCCCTGAAAGCCAAGGACTCCTATCGTCAGCTGCTTTTTTGTCAAGCCGACTGACCCCTTTCCTGCATCCTGAGCTCCAGGTTCTTGGTGTCAAGCCCGAGGAGCGCCTTTTTCTCGTCGACCATCTTTTGCGCCTCCCTCACTATCTTGGCGTCGTCGTAGAACGTGGTCGCAAGCACCACTGCGCGCGCACGCTGCGCGGGATCGTCTGACTTGAATATGCCCGAGCCGACAAAGACGCCGTCGCAGCCAAGGTTCATCAGAAACGCCGCGTCAGCCGGGGTCGTAATGCCGCCTGCAGCGAAATTGACGACAGGAAGCCTGCCAAGGCGCGCCGTCTCTTCCACTATTGCAAACGAGACCTTGTACTCGCGCGCAGCCTTCATCAGTTCTTGTTTATCGCCGTCCTGGTAGTGCGACTTTATCCTCCTTATCTCGTTGTTGACCATGCGGATGTGCGTGACTGCCTCTGCGACGTTGCCGGTCCCCGGCTCGCCCTTTGTGCGTATCATTGCCGCGCCCTCCTCTATCCTCCTGAGCGCCTCGCCTAGGTTCTTGGCGCCGTTGACAAACGGGGTCGTGAAATCCCACTTCCAGATGTGGCGCTCCTCGTCTGCCGGCGTCAGCACCTCGCTTTCGTCTATCATGTCCGCGCCTGTTATTTCCAGGACGCGCGCCTCGTCTGTGTGGCCTATCCTGCACTTTGCCATTATCGGGATGGTGACTGCGTCCATTATCTCTTCGATGACCTTGATGCTTGCGGTCCTTGCCACGCCTCCTGCCTTCCTTACGTCATAGGGGAGCTTGTCAAGGACCATGACTGCGACTGCGCCGGCCTCCTCCGCTATCTGGGCCTGCTCGACGTTTGTCACGTCCATCACGACGCCGTGCTTTTGCATGTGCGCAAAGCCGCGCTTTAAAAGAGTGGTCCCCCGGACCGTCCCAGCCTGCTCGTCGGCCTTGACGCCCTTTGCGCCCGGCTCGCTGGAAACAAGCGATATGGTCATTTACAGCCAATCTGCGCCGAAACGCTCTATATAGATATTGGCTCATCTGTCCATTATGGCGTCAAGCTGAGAGCCGACGTTTGTGATTATGGGCGGTATGACGCCCCCGTGCGCCCCGGGGCTGACCCAGTTGAACGTCTTCTGCCCCTCGTCGGTGCTTACGCGCAGCGTGTATTTCGTAAAGTCAGTAGCATTGTCCGACTGCGGGTAGTTGGTCGCAGATATCTGCATGAATCCTGTTTCAAGGATGAGCCCCCTTATCCTGCCAAGCTCCTCGCCTGAAAGCGGTATGCGCCTCTCCTGCCCGCCCGCCTGCGTGTATGTTGCAGAGCCGTCCTGCGCTATGCTCAAAAGTTCCGCGCTCTGCGTGACAAGCCCCTGGTCTGTTCTTGTTACGTTCTGCCGGCTGTACTCGATGCTCAGCGCCTCCTGCGGCGGCTGGTTCAGGCTCGGGATGGCGATGAGCGCGGCCATGGCTGCGACGACGCCTGCGAGCGCAAGGACGAACTTTCTTGCCAACCGGCTCTCTGCGGCGGCCGGTGGTTATTAAAGCATAAGGAAAAAGAGATATTGGACAAAACCGCCGGTTCTCATGCAGATGGTAGCGATAGAGACGACTCCTGCGCTTGTTGAAAAGGTGTACGAAAAGCTTGCCAAGAATATTTCCGCTTATCGGCAGATGGTCAAAAGGCCACTGACTCTTTCTGAAAAGATACTGGTGGGACACCTTGATGGGCAGGTGCACGAGCCGGAGAGGGGCAAGAGCTACGTCTTTTTGAACCCGGACAGGGTCGCCCTGCAGGACGTGACGGGCCAGATGACTATTCTGCAGTTCATGCAGGCAGACCTGAAGCGGGTGAAACTTCCGACGACGGTGCACTGCGACCACCTGATACAGGCCAAAGTCGACAGCGCGACTGACACGCGCTTTGCGCTTGTACAGAACAACGAAGTCTATCAATTCCTAGAGTCTGCGTGCCGCAAGTACGGCATCGGCTTCTGGAAGCCTGGCGCCGGCATAATCCACCAGGTGGTCCTTGAAAACTATGCGTTCCCCGGCGGCCTCATGATAGGCACCGACTCTCACACGCCAAACGCCGGCGGGCTTGGCATGGTGGCAATAGGCGTGGGCGGCCTGGACGCGGCGGAGGTGATGGCCGGCATGCCCTGGGAGCTCCTTTACCCTAAAAGGATCGGTGTTTATTTGAAGGGCGAACTGAGCGGCTGGGCGGCACCTAAAGACATCATACTCTACGTCGCGTCAAAGCTGACGGTGTCCGGCGGCACAAACGCAATAATAGAGTATTTCGGCCCCGGCGCAAGGTCGATATCGTGCACCGGCAAGGCCACGATAACAAACATGGGCGCAGAGATTGGAGCCACGTGCTCGATATTTGCATACGACGAGCGCATGGACGCGTACCTGCGGGCAACCGGCAGGCCGGAGCTTGCCGAGCTTGCAAACAGGCACAGGGACCTGCTGACAGAAGACCTGGAAATCGAAAGCGAGCCTGCCCGGTTCTTTGACCAGCTTGTTGAAATTGATTTGTCAAAGCTGGAGCCACACATTGTCGGCCCTCACACGCCCGACCTTGCAAGGCCCGTCTCAAAGATGGCAGACGACGTCGGCAAGAACCACTACCTTGACAATATCTCCGTCGCCCTGATAGGGAGCTGCACAAACTCTTCTTACGAGGACATGTCCCGCGCTGCAGACATTGCAGAGCAGGCCAAAAAGCACGGCATAAAGACAAAGGTGCCGCTGCAGGTGACGCCCGGCTCGGAGATGATCCGCGCAACCATAGAGCGCGACGGCCAGATGCAGACGCTCAAGGAGATAGGCGCAAACGTGCTTGCAAACGCCTGCGGCCCTTGCATCGGGCAGTGGAGCAGGCCGGAGCTGAAAAAGGGCGAGCCCAACACCATTGTCACGTCATACAACCGCAACTTTCCGGGCAGAAACGACGGCAGGCGGGAGACCATGAACTTTATCGGGAGCCCAGAGCTTGTGATAGCGCTTGCCCTCAGCGGCAGGCTGTCCTTCAACCCGCTGAAAGATGAACTGACGGCGTCTGACGGCACCCGGTTCAAGCTGCAGCCACCCAAGCCCGCGCCCGAAGTGCCAAAGAGGGGCTTTGCCGAAGCCCGGGACGTTTACGTTCCGCCGTCTGAAAACCCAGATGCCATAGAAGTAGTTATAGACCCTGCAAGCGATCGCTTGCAGAAGCTGACGCCCTTTGCAAAGTGGGACGGCAGGGACTTTGAGAAACTGCCGGTGCTTGCCAAGACAAAGGGCAAGACTACGACTGACCACATCTCGCCGGCAGGCGCCTGGCTCAGCCTCCGCGGGCACCTTGACAGGATAAGCGACAACCTGCTCCTTGGCGGCGTAAACGCGTTCCGCGACGGGCAGGTCGGGGCAGGCAAGAACCAGCTCACGGGTCAGGTGGAGCCGTACCCGCAAATAGCGCGCGCCTACAAGTCAAAGGGCCTCCGCTGGGTAATAATCGGCGACAGCAACTACGGCGAAGGCTCTAGCCGCGAGCACGCCGCGATGACTCCAAGATATCTGGGCTGCGCAGCGGTGATAGCAAGGTCGTTTGCAAGGATACACGAGACGAACCTGAAAAAGCAGGGAGTGCTTGCGCTCACGTTTGAAAACCCTGCCGACTACGACAGGATAAGAGAAGACGACAGGATAAGCATAACAGGCCTCGCGGACATGCAGCAGGGCAAACCCGTCAAGTGCGTCGTCACGCACGCCGACGGCAAGTCGGAGGAGATATCACTGAAGCACTCGTACAACACTGCGCAGATTGGCTGGTTCAAGGCGGGGTCTGCACTGAACCTGATGAGGGCGCAGTAGCTCACTGGCGGATGAGAATCTCGACAGAATCGGCGTCTATCGTTCCTACGACGTCATAGTTCCTGTAGTCGCCGTAGGTGAAGGTGCCGGAAATCACGAATTCCTGAGCGCCGCCTACCGACTGTTCCAGCAGCGGCTCCTCTTTTGAAATTTCTTCGAGATTGCCTATCTGGTAGTGCTCGCCGTTCTGGCCGCGGAATCCAAACGCGCATTCCATAGTTTCAGGTCCGGGGAAAAGCCCTTGTTCGTGGGGCAGGCAGACCATCCTTCCGGCAACGCTGATCTCGTTGCCGTCCTGCATCCTGTACGGGATCTCGCCAAAGAGCACCGCCCATGCTATTATCCCTGCAGCGGCCGCAGCGGCTATTGCGATTGCGTAGCGTGACACCGCGTACTGTAATGGACAAGATGATACTTTAGCCTTCACCCCGGCCTCAACAAAGTATAAAAACTTTGGATACGGTGAGAGAGCAATGGCAGGCGACGAGGCAGTCACGTGCGACTACTGCGGCAACCCGATAGAGTCGTGCATGTGCGTCTGCCCGTATTGCGGCCAAAAGGACTCGTGCGAGTGCTGCATACTTGACGCGGCGACAGGCGGCGGTTGACCGCTTTTGAACTTGTAAAGTATTAAAAGCAAGAAATGGGACCGGAAATCATAATGATTACAAACTCGCTCTCTTGGGTCATAGGCGGCGCGCAGGGGTCCGGCGTGGATTCTGCCGCAAACATCTTCTCCCGGGCGTGCGCGGTCGGCGGCCTGCACGTGTTTGGCAAGCGTGAATACTACTCCAACATCAAGGGCGAGCACAGCTACTTTACCGTGCGCGTAGCTGAAAAGCCGATCAGGTCGCCGGTGGACGAGGTAAACATACTCGTGTCGTTTGACGCCGAGACCGTGTTCCGGCACTTCAACGAGGTGACAAAGGGGGGAGCGATATTCTACGACGCAGGGGCGCTTGAAACCAAAATAGACGAGGTCCCAACAATCGACGACCCTGCGACAAAGCGGATAAAAAAGATGCTAGAAAAGGCGGGTCTCGGCACGACTGTCAAAGACGCGCTTGAATTTGCCAAGAAAAACGGCGTCGTGCTGTACCCGATGCCATATTTCCAGCTTTTAGAAGAGTTTGCGGCCGAGATGAACAACCCCGCGCTCAGCAAGCTGACGCGCATGACAAACGTGATGGCGCTTTCTGCCTCGATGGCGATGCTCGACTTTGATTCCGAGACGCTGTCGCAGGGCATACGCTACATCTTCAAGGCAAAAGAGAGCGTGGCAGAGATGAACGTAAAAGCAGCTGACCACATCTACGAGTACGCCAAGAAGAGGCTCGAGCCTGCCGGCTTTAACTACCGGCTAAAGACGCGGCCGGCCGCAAAGGACATGATGGTCGTGCTTGGGAGCCAGTCGTCTGCGATGGGCAAGATGGTAGCAGGCTGCCGGTTCCAGACCTACTACCCAATAACGCCGGCGTCAGACGACAGCGAGTTTTTAGAGTCGCACGAAGTGCTTGACCTCTACGACTCGGGCAAGAAGGGCTCCACAGTGGTCATCCAGACGGAGGACGAGATAGCCGCAATAACGATGGCAATAGGCGGGGCGCTATCTGGTGCAAGGTCCGCAACCGCCACCTCTGGCCCGGGCTTTTCCCTCATGGCAGAGGCGCTTGGCTGGGCCGGCATCAATGAAGTCCCGGTGGTTGTATCATTGTACCAGCGCGCCGGACCGTCAACGGGGCTACCGACAAGACACGAGCAGGGCGACCTGCAGTTTGCGATAAATGCAGGCCACGGCGAGTTTCCAAGGATAGTCTTTGCGTCAGGCGACATCGAAGAAAGTTTCTACGACACAATAAAGGCGTTCAACTTTGCAGAGAAATACCAGATGCCTGTCATCCACATGCTTGACAAGGCGATTGCAAACAGCGTCATGACCTGCAGGGTGTTTGACCCTGCAAAGGTCAAGATAGAGCGGGGCGCGCTTGTCACGAAAATATCAGAAAATGACAAGGGGGTCGCCGGCAACTTCTTGCGCTTCAAGCTGGGAGCAGGCCCGGTAACTCCAAGGATGCCCCTTGGGACCGACGACGCGATATTCTGGAACACGGGCGACGAGCACACCGAGGAGGGCCACATCACCGAAGACCCCGAGACGAGAGTCGCGATGGTCGACAAGCGCATGGACAAGCTAGAGCTGGCGCTAAAAGAGATCCCCGACGAGGACAAGGCGATGATGTACGGCGACCCCAAAGCCGACGTGGCGATAATCAGCTGGGGCTCGACAAAAGGCGTCGTCCTTGATACGATAGAGATGCTTGAAGCCGAGGGCAAGAAGGTGCGCTTTGTCCATGTGCGGTTGCTGAACCCGTTCCCGACTGAACTTGTAAAATCCATGCTTGCAGGCGCAAAGGCGGTAGCAGACATTGAAATGAACTACCTCGGGCAGCTGGGCGCGCTTGTCAGCCAGCACGTCGGGCGCATGCCTGACTACAAGGTCGTGAAATACAACGGCAGGCCGATGTCGCTCGAGGAGGTTTATAACGCAGTCACGCGAATAATTTCCGGGAATGCTCCAAGGAGGCAGGTGCTGAAAGGTGGCTCTTAAACTCGCAGACTACAAGACTGAGGTGCACAACGACTGGTGCCCAGGATGCGTGCTGCCCGACACGACGATCCACTGCAATCCTTCTGCAAAACAGATACAGGAAGTTAGTGTGGGCGAGCGAGTCCTTGGCAGAGACGGCAGGTTTCACAAAGTCACCGAAATAATAAGCCACATTCACAGGGGCAAGATGTTCAGGATAGTAACAAAGTGCTTCGGGGAGACCTTTGCCACGCCCGAACATCCGATTCTGGTTGTAAAGCGCTCTGACCGGAACAAGAAGCTTCACAACACAAGTTACGACGCCGTCTGGAAGAGGGCAGACGAAATAGAGGAAAAGGACTACCTCATCTACCCGATACAGAAGGAGCAGGAAGACCGGGACTACATCGACGTCGATTACCGCCTGCCCAAGAAAGACGCCGTCAGTAAGGAAATGCCCGCAAGGATGCCACTGGATGCGGGCTTTTTGCGCCTGATGGGATACTATATCGCGGAGGGGTACGCGCACAACCGTGAGATATCATTTACATTCCACGTCGATGAAGTCGAGTTTCTAGAAGATGTAAAGGAAACCATGATGCGTGTTTTCGGCCTCGAAGGAACGACGCGTACAAAAGGAAAAGGGATCACAATAACTTTCTATTCTGCACCACTTGCCCGGCTGTTCTCTGAGTGGTTCGGAGAAGGGGCCTACAACAAAAAGATACCTCATTTTGCCATGCTACTTCCAGTCAGCAAACAGGCCGAGCTGATAAAAGGCCTGTGGAGAGGCGATGGCTGGGTCAGCCCCGGGCAGAGGCGTGCAAACTTCAAGACGATATCAAAGACGCTCTGCGAGCAGGTAAAGACGCTGCTGCTCAGGCAGTGGATAGTGCCGGTAATTTCTGTGATGAAGGCAAGCGGCATCCACCGGAAATCGTACTCTGTCCAGGTGGTGAGTGACCGCGACTTTGCCGTTCTGTGCAGAATGCTGGGAAGAGACTATGAGCCGATACAGCACACCGGCAAGCCGCCGTCTTCAATCTTGGGACCCGATTACGTCCTGATTCCTATCAAAAAGATTGACAGCTTTGATTATGAGGGGCCCGTCTTCAACTTGGAGGTCAACGATGTCAATTCCTACGTGAGCGAAAACGCCGTGCTACACAACTGTGGCGATTTCGGCATCCTCAACGCCATCCAGATGGCGCTTGCCGACATGCAGATACCTCCGTACAAGGCGACGATATTTTCCGGCATCGGATGCTCGGGCAAGACGCCGCACTTCATCAAGACGTACGGCATCCACACGCTTCACGGCCGCGTGCTTCCGTTTGCGCAGGGCGCTAAACTTGCAAACCCTGACCTTCAGATAATTGCCGTTGGCGGCGACGGCGACGGGCTTGGAATCGGCGCCGGGCATTTCGTTGGGGCTGGCAGGCGCAACGTGGACATGACCTACATCATATTCAACAACGCCGTCTATGGATTAACAAAGGGTCAGGCGTCGCCCACTTTGAAGCTTGGCATGAAAACTAAATCGCTGCCGCAGCCAAACATGAACAACTCTGTCAACCCTATTGCACTTGCACTCGTCTCTGGATTCACGTTCATTGCCCGCGGTTACTCGTACGACGTGAGGCACCTCAAGGATGTCATCAGAAAGGCAGTGGAGCACAAGGGGCTTGCGTTTGTAGACGTATTGCAGCCGTGCCCCACCTACAACGACATCAACACGAAGGAATGGTTCCAAGGTTCCGATCTGGTCGACCCGAACACAAAGAGGGCGATGCCGAGGATCTACAAGATGGAAGAGCAAGGGTATGACGGCATAGTGCGCGACCCGTCGGAGATGAACGCCAAGATGGCAAAGGTTATTGAAAAGTCAAACGAGTGGGGCGACAGGATTCCAATCGGGGTATTCTACCAGAACGAGCACATACCTACGTACCAGGAAAGGATTTCGGCAAGGATTGAAAACTATCGCGAGTCGCCGCCGGCAAGACAGCAGATAGCAGACGCAAGCGGCAAGACGGTGACCAACATCGAAAGGCTGCTGAACGACCTGCGGATAGATCATTAGAAAAGCGGGCCCGGAGGGCTTCGATCCCACGACCTGCGGTTCCGAAGACCGCCGCGATATCCTGGCTACGCTACGGGCCCTTCCCTGCAATATGCAGGCGCCTCTATATCAAGCCTGACAGAAATAGTAATGAAGCCCGGCATCCAAATACCTGCGTGCTGGACTTGCGGCAGCTCTTCTGCGACCACGGCGAGTCGTTTGCGTACCGCCAGTACGACGACTACGAGTTTGTCGAGTACTGCAGGTGCAAGAGCTGCGGAAAAGTGTTAAAGTCGTTTACCGGCTACGACGAGGATCTGAGGGGATGAACCGCTACCTAACGGCGCTCATACTGATGTGGTGGGCCGGCGCAGGCATTGCAACAGTCGCCATCTTTGTCCCGGTCTACGACAGCTACCTTGCAGTCAGCATCGCCGGGTGGGGCACAGTGGCAGCAGCAACTGCATTGATTTTCGTTGAAATGCGCAGGATAAAAGCAGAAGACAAAAAGAAGGAAGAACTGAAGGGCTAGCCCTTTCCGCCCTGCTCTTCTATCACGACAAGCGTGACAGTCGACGTGATCCCCGGTATCTTGCGGATCTTGTTTGTGATCACGTGGTTCATCGCCTCTGTGTTTTCTGACTTGACCTTGACAAAGATGTCGTGAACGCCGTAGGTGCCCCTTACCTCCTTCACGTCGGGGAACTTGGCAATCTCGCCGATCAACTTTTCCTCGGAGCCCAGCGTGCAGTTCACGAGTATGTAGGCTGTTGGCATACGGGGGATTGGCGGAATAAAGTATTTAGGCTTTCCTGCGTCTGGTTTCGGACGCTACTTTTTGGTCACGTTGCGCCTGTCAGGCGAAATATAATGCTCGGTCAGCTTTTGCGTGTAGCAGGTGCCGCAGAGCTCGCCCTGCACGTTCCACTCGGGCATGGGCCTGTACCTGAACGTCATGTCGTTTCCGCAAGCCGCGCACTTGCCGGTTGTCCTGACCATCAGCTGACATTTCCCCGTGCCATCCAAAATAAAAGTCATTCCAAAAGTGCACTGCATTGCGCGGCAGAGGCCGCATCTAAAAGGAATTAATATAGGTACAGAAATACGCATGGCTATGGGTAAACCAGGAATCATCGCTTTTCCCGTCCTTCTCGTGCTTGGTGCGATAACAGGCTATCTCGCATACGACATGCTGGTTATCCAGTCTACCCCTGTCATGGGCATCTATGACAATTCCCCGTACCGCAAGGACCTTGCAGGCGCGCAGGCCCAGTCACCGACACCTGAAAACTCTGCAGAGGAGCAGCCGTCAGAAGAGGCGCCTGCAGCAGAAGAGACACCTGCCGCCGAAGAAACGCCGTCAGAAGGATCCGTGGTGACCATATCCATCCTGAAAGGCTCGTCGGCCCAGGGCGCGCCGGACTTTGATCCCGACGCTGCAACAGCCTCGCTTTCTGACACGATAAAGTGGGTCAACAACGACACTACGTACCACACCGCGACGTCAGGAACGGGCATTGACGACGAGGATTCCGGATCGGCCTTTGACACCAGCCTGCTTGCACCTGGAAAGGAATACAGCATAAAGGCGTCGGAGATAGGCGCAGGCGAATACGAATACTACTGCCAGGCACACCCGTTCATGGTAGGCACTCTGACGATAGAGTAGCCGGCTAGGCAAAGGTTGCGAATATTCCAAATATAACGGCGTTAAGTCTAAATACCTACAAATCGGAAGAAAGATGAAAATGGCATTTCTGGAGATTAAAGACTTGCACGTCAGCATAGATGGCAAGGAGATACTATCCGGCCTCAACCTGAACATTGACAAGGGCGAGGTCCACGCCATCATGGGGCCAAACGGCTCGGGCAAGAGCACGCTTGCAAACGCGGTCATGGGCCACCCGAAATACACGCTTGACTCTGGCGAGATAAGGGTCAAGGGCGAGCTCATAAACGACCTTTCAACCGATCTCAGGGCAAGGAAGGGCATATTCCTCGGGTTCCAGTACCCGACTGAAATATCCGGCGTAGGCTACTCGCATTTTCTGCGCAACGCCTACAACCAGCTGAACAAGTCGCTTGGCGAGGAGCAGAACCGCGAGGTGTTCCTTACGGTCAGGGAGTTCCACGAGTACGTGAAAAAGAACCTGGACGCAGTGGGACTTGACCCGTCGTTTCTCGGGCGGTACCTCAACGAGGGATTCTCGGGCGGAGAGAAAAAGCGCTCCGAGGTCATGCAGATGCTAGTGCTAAAGCCAAATATCGCGATACTTGACGAGCCCGACTCGGGTCTTGACATCGACGCGGTCAAGGCAGTGGCAGAGGCGATAAACAAGCTGATAGACACCGGCGCAGGCGTCCTTGTCATCACGCACTATGCGCGCATACTGCGCTACCTGAAAAAGCTCGACTACGTGCATGTCGTTGCCAAGGGCAAGGTGATCAAGTCCGGCGGCAAAGAGCTGTCGGAGGAGCTTGAAGCCAAGGGCTACGGCTGGCTGGGTCTCGAAGACAAGTAAACCTGCAATGCTGTGCAAGTGAAATCCGCCGGCAGTGTGCCTAGTTTTAAATATGGAAAGGGCTCCACCTTTCCAAATGTCGGAAGACAACAAGCCGCCGGCGCCTGTCTTTCTCAACTTTTCGTTTTTCAAGGTAGACCCCAAGTGGCGCTGGCTCAACGAGATGGGCAGGGAGGAGGCCGCAAAAGAGTTTGCAACCCTCGTGGAGGTCGCAAACACCAAGATGAAGGTGCGCACCTACTCGACGCTCGGGCTGCGCTCCGATTCCGACCTGATGATATGGATGATTTCAGACAGCGTGGAAAAGATGCAGGTCATGGCGTCCAAAGTATACAGCACGGTGTTTGGCAAGTACCTTGAATCGTCGCACACCTTTCTTTCGGCAAGCAGACCGTCGGTGTATTCAAGCAAGGTGACGCCCGGATTCATGACCGATGAGCAGCCGATGAAGTATGTCGTAGTCTACCCGTTTGTAAAGACAAGGGACTGGTATCTCCTGCCGTTTGAAGAGCGCAAGCAGATGATGGAAGAGCACATCATGGTCGGAAGAAAGTTCCCGCAGGTGCGCCTCAACACCACCTACTCGTTCGGCCTGGACGACCAGGACTTTATGCTTGCTTTTGAGACTCCTGACCTTGCGGTATTCCAGAACCTCATAATGCAGCTGCGCGAGACCAAGGTCAGCAAGTATGTAGTCCGCGACACGCCGATGATACCGTGCGTGCACAAGAACATCGAGGAGATAATCAAGAGCCTGGGGTGATATGGTGCAGGCGCTAAAAGAGTGGGCAGTGGTGTGCAGGGCGCTTCAAGAGGGCCGGCAGACCGTGCTCCTGCGAAAGGGCGGCATACTGGAATACCGGCAGGGCTTTGAAGTCAAGCACGACAGGTTCATGCTTTTTCCCACATACGAGCACCAGGCAAAGGAGCATCTGCAGCCAGACTATGCAGGCAGGATAGATGCCGTTTTCAAAGAGCAGCCGCCTGCAGAGTCGAACGTGCTTTCAAGCTATGCTGAAGCAAAGCGCGTGGCAGAGATAAGGGACCCTGCGGTCCTGAAGCAGCTGGAAAAGTACCACGTCTGGAGCGAAAGCTATGTTAATGCGAGGATGGCCTATAACCCCCAGAAGCCGATGAGCGTGATTCTCGTGCGCGTTTACAACCTGCAAAACCCGATAAAAATCGACACGAAAAAAGAGTGGGCCGGATGCAAGTCGTGGATTCCAATCGACGTTGAAGCGGCAGGCAGGCCCGCGCTCGACGATTCCGCGTTTTCGATGATAGAGTCTAAAGTCATGGAGGTACTGGCATGAAATACAGAAGGTTAGGCAAGAGCGACATCAGGGTAAGCGAGATAGGATTCGGCGCCTGGACTATTGCGCTTGACTGGTGGGGCAAGAAAATAGACGACGACGAGGCGATACGGATGTTGAAAAAGGCATACGACCTTGGCATCAACTTTTACGAGACTGCCGACATGTACGGCAAGGGCAGGAGCGAGAAGCTGATAGGCCAGGCGTTCAAGGACATGCGCAACGAAGTCGTCTACTCTACAAAGTGGGGCTACGACCTCTACAGCGCCGAGCAGATAGGGCACAACGAACTGCCGCAAAAGCACGACCCGGAATTCCTGCAGTTTGCGCTAAAGCAGAGCCTTGAAAGGCTGCAGACGGACTATATCGACGTCTACTCGCTCCACAACCCCAAGATGGACGCGATGCAAAACGACGAGCTGTTCTCCGCGCTCGACGACCTGGTGAAAAAAGGCACGATAAAGAGCCACGGGGTCGCCCTCGGGCCTGCGATAGGCTGGAAGGAAGAGGGGATATTCGCTATTGAAAACCGCAACATAACCTGCCTTCAGACTGTCTACAACATTCTCGAGCAGGACCCCGGGCGGGACCTGATAAGGTCGGCGCAGGAAAACGACGTGGGGATAATGGTGCGCGTGCCCGACGCGTCGGGGCTCTTGACAGGAAAGGTCAATGCAAATACCAAGTTTGACAAGAACGACCACCGCTCGTTCCGCAAGCAGGAATTCATCAAAGAGGCGATGCAAAAGATAGACAACATGAAGCCGATAGCCGACAAGCGGGGCTGGAACATAACCCAGCTTGCGATAAAGTTCATCCTGTCGCAGCCGCAGATTTCAGTCGTGCTGCCGACCATGATAAGCGTGGAAGAGCTGGAGATGTTTGCGTCAATCTCTGACGGCAACTACCTCTCGCCTGACGAGTCTGCCAGGCTGACAGAGATGTACGAGAACAACTTTTTCGTCAAGCCCGTCGCAGGCTAGACGAAATACTTGACCCTTTCTTTCTTGAACTCGCGGGAACTGAAAAGTATCTTGTAGTCTGGGATGCCGATTGACTTGGACATCTCGACTGCCATGTTTTCCGCGGCGTCAAGCGACCTTGCGTGCACCATCGAAAACACGTTGTACTTCCAGTCGGGGTATACAGGCCTTCGGTAGCAGTGGCTCACCTGCGGAAACGCCGCCAGCTTGAAGCCGACGTCGTCGACCCTGTCTTCGGGCACGTTCCACACGACCATGCCGTTTGCCACAAAGCCCGCGTCGCGGTGGCGCAGGATCGCCGCATACCTGCGCATGAGCCCGTTATTTTCATACTCTTTAGCCTTTGCAAACAGCTCTTCCGTGGTCACGCCGAGGTTCTGTGCCATCTCCTTGAAGGGCTCCTGAACAACAGGCAGGTCTTTTTGCAGCTCGCGCACAAACTCTTTGTCGCGCTCTGTTATCTCTAGCCTCTCGGGGTTCAGCTCCTTCACCTCGTCTGTGGGCTTGGGTTTTTCCGCGTCCTCGTTTACCATGTCTAGTTTTACGCCAATCTTGTACATTTTCAGCGTCGGGAGCAAGCGGTATTTCACGACGCCGTCAAGCGCGGCCATCCTGTCAAGCTCGTCTTTCATGTCCGAGTCGGGCGGGACTGCAAGGGTGAACCACATGTTGTACTCGTGGTTTCGCTCGTAGTTGTGGCTGACGCCCGGGTGCTCGTTTATCTTTTCTGCCACCGCGTCAAGTTTGTCGGGCCTTACTGCAAATGCAATGAGCGCGCTCTTGTACCCAAGGCGCCTGGTATCGAAAATGGCATTTATCTGCCTGACAAGGCCCATGCTGCGCAGTCCTGCAATCCTGCGCATGGTCTCGTCCTCCGAGAGGCCGTGCTTTTTGCCAAGCTCGAGGTAGGGCCTGTCTGCAAGCGGAAATACCCACTGGATGTCGTTTAGGAGTTTCCTGTCGGTCTCGTCCAGCTGCTGGTTTGCCTGCATCTGACCTGCTGCAGATGATCGCTTTTCCATTAAAAACCTACCTGCGCCACGACTTTGTAAAAAAAGCCGCCTCTAGATGCCTCTGCCTGCACATTTACAAAGCCAGGGTCGGACTCTGTACCCAATCCTGACAGGTCCCGAACCCTTTTCTACCCGCAGAAAAAATCTTACATCGTGTAACATTTTGAGCACGAAAAAATGATACAATTTTGCAAGATGGCAAGAGGCAAAAGCAATCTCGTGCGCAGAATTAGTTCTTTTAAGGCGGTTTTTTACAAAGCCAGGACCGCCAAATGTTAAAGAATTCGTGCCGCTATTTTCTACCATGGCAAAGTGTGGCGAATGTGGAGCGGACCTGCCTTCTGACGCCCGGTTCTGCCCGCGCTGCGGCGCGCAGGCGGGGCTCAAAAAAGAGGTCTACCAGGTGTCTGCAGAAGGACTGGTCGGCAAGGTGAAGGAAGTGATAAACGACGCCAAGGTCAAGAGGATAGTCGTCAAGGACGACAAGGGCAAGGTGCTTTTGTCCATTCCGGTCACATGGGGCGCGGCCGGCACGGTTGCAGTCCTTGCGCTTGCTCCCTGGCTTGCGGCGCTTGGGGTGATAGCAGGAGTCGTGACAAAGTGCACGGTGGAAGTAGAGAAGTCCGCCTAGCCAAATAGTCTAAATATCATTTCACGCCAAAACCCTGCCATGGGCGCCGTGATAATGCAGCTTGTCTGCGACACCTGCAAGAAGGTCCTTCTCGAAAAGGAAGGCGAGGAGCACCTTCTGAACGAGCGGTTCCCGATAACGCAGGAAGAGGCGCAGAACTTGGACAAAGAACACCGGGGCCACGAGTGCCACATCGAAGCTGTCCAGAAACTAGATTGATGCGAAAATGACTGACCGGTACTGCCCTAGAGGCCCAGGCCAAACGAGTCTGCCACTTCGGCAAACTGCTGGTACCTGCGCAGGTATTCCTTGCCCTGCTGGGTGATGACGTATATCCTCTGCCCGTTCTGGGCCTGCTCGCTCATAAGCCCCGCCTGCACAAGCTTGCCGGCCACCGAGGCCAGCCTGCCGTAGGAGAGGTTTGCCTTACGGAGAAGCGAGGTGAGGTTGACTCCACCCATGCCAGATTCGTCCGTTATCCGCAGAACGTCGCCAATTATCTTGACGCTGTTGCGGTATGCGCTCATGTAGGACGTGAGACGCGTATGGCTGTAATAAGGATTGCGTAAGATGGTTCTAACTACAAGTAACGTGACCTTTAGCTATGCCCAATGCCTATACGATTCAGACTTTTTATAACGGAAAGAAGCAGGTTTGAGCACGAGCACCAAACCAACCACCTGGTTCAAGGACTTTATGGGCGTAGGCTACCGCTACCACGACGTGTACATGAACGTCTTCCCGCTCTTTTCCGACAAGATGGCCGCGCACAGGCTCTGGAAAAAGACTGTAGACTGGTGGCCGGACGTCGACATCAGGATGTCCTTTGTGGAAGAAGGCGACGACTACTGGTTCATACTGTACGGGGGCTCGAAATATTCCGGCGACAACACGGGCTTTGTGAAAAAGATGCCCATATCTGAAAACTACAAGCGCTTCAAGGAAGGCTACGAAAAAAAGGCGATGCTGCGCTTCGGGATATACAAGGAGAACACCAACCCGAAAAAGAAGGACAGCGACGGCGTGATGAAAAAGTTCGAGCTCGAGGTGTTAAAGAAAGCAAAGTCGGTGTACACCATCTCGTTTCTGAAGATGTCGGAGCTCGATCCAGGGAGCGTCGAGTATCAGTGCATACAGGAAAACCGGCAATAAGGTTCTCCTGCGTACAGGGGTGCTCTGACTGCTGCATCTACCGCGACTATTACCCGACAAAGGAATTTGGCAAGATAGGCGTGCTGTTGCTGCCGGAAGAAAAAGCAAGGATGGAAAACCTTGCAAGGCAAAAGGGGATTTCAGTCAGGATACTCCCGCGCCTTGCAATCGGCGACAAGCCTGAAAAGATAATCGCGTACCAGATGATGGGAATAGAAGACGGCGACTGGTGCCCGTTCCTTGACGCGGAAAAAGAGTCGCCGCACGGCGGGCATTCCTGCTCGATATACAAGGAGAGGCCGCTTGCGTGCGCCGCATATCCTGTGATAGATGCCGGCAAGGTCGCGACGCTTGACCCGCACTGCCAGTTCTGCAAAAAGCACTCGCAGACAGCCCGCCTCGACGGCCTGCAGGGCGAGCTTGAGGCGCTCTCAAAGATACAGTCAAAGGTCAGGTCCGAAAACAAGCGGGTGTGGCGGTACGCCACTGCGACAGGGCAAGACGCAGTGTTCCCGGAAGGCTGGGTCCTAGACGCCTGACTTGAAGTACAGGGTCTCCTTGCCTTTCCTTACTTTTGTTATCCTGCTTGCCGGGATGACTGTAAAGTTCTCTGACAGTTTTACGAACTCGTCCAGCGGGACTTCAACAATGTCTTCAAAGTCGCGGTAGCTGACAAAATAAAGCGACGGTTCGTCGGCGTGGAGCGCCTTGCTGAATATCTCTTCGAGCCTGCCCTTTCTGGTCAAGGCCGGTACTTCATCAGGCCGCCGGCCTCGACTATCTTGGCTATCAGCTCGGGAAAGGGCTTCATCGGGTACTGCTCGTTCTTTGTCACGTTCCTTATCGTGTTGTAAGCGATGTCTATCTCAAGCTCGTCCCTGTCGGAGATCTTTTTCACGGTCTCTTTGTCTATCTCTATCGGGAGCAGGTATCCGCCGTCGACAGCGTTGCGGTAGAATATCCTTGCAAAGGTCGGCGCAAGGATAGCCCTGATGCCTGTCTGCGAAAGCGCTATCGGGGCGTGCTCCCTGCTAGAGCCGCAGCCAAAGTTGCTGCCAGCTACTAGAAAGTCGCCTGCCTGCACCTTCTCGGGGAACTTGGGGTCGAGCCCTTCAAGCGCGTGCTTTGCAAGCTCTTTGTGGTCGTGTATCTTCAGGTAAGGGCCGGGTATGATGACGTCCGTGTCGATGTTGTCCCTGTCGTACTTGTGCACCCTTCCTTTCAGTGTCTGGTTCATTTCAGGTCCCTCGGGTCGGTTATCCTGCCTGTGAGCGCAGACGCCGCCACTACGACCGGCGAGGCGAGATACGTCTTTGACTCGACGTGGCCCATCCTGCCGGGGAAGTTGCGGTTTGTCGTGCTGATGCACACCTCGCCCTTGCCAAGCACGCCCATGTGCGCGCCGCAGCACGCCCCGCAAGTCGGCGGGCCTACGATGGCGCCGGACTCCATGAATATCTCTATCAGCCCCTCCTTCATGGCCTTCATGTAGATTGACTGTGCGGCTGGAAGCACTTCGGTCCTTATCTTGACTTTCTTGCCCTTCATTATCTTGGCAGCGGCCCTCAGGTCTTCGAGCTTTGCGCCGGTGCACGAGCCGATGTACGCCTTGTCAAGCTCTGTCCCTTGAAGCTCGCGCGCTGCAGATATGTTGCCGGGCGAAAACGGCTTGGCAACCGTCGGCTCCATCCTCGCAGTCTCTATAGTGAAAGTCTCTGCATACTCTGCGCCCTCGTCGCCCTTTACAGGAACATACTTGGCGTCGGTGCGCTCGCGAAGATACGCAAACGTGGTCTCGTCGGGCTCGATTATGCCGTTCTTGGCGCCGGCCTCTGTCGTCATGTTTGTGAGCGTAAGGCGCTCTTCCATCGACAATTTCTTGACTGCGTCGCCGGCAAACTGCATCGCCCTGTAGTTTGCGCCGTCGGTGCCTATCTCGCCTATTATCTTTAGTATGATGTCCTTTGCCATGATGTGCGCAGGCTTGGGGCCTTCGACCTTGAACAACATTGTTTCTGGAACCTTGAACCAGATCTGCCCGTTCATGAGCACGTACGCGACGTCCGTGTGCCCAAGCCCAGCCGCAAAGGCGCCCATCGCGCCCGTGGTGTTGGTGTGCGAGTCGCCCCCGACATAGACCTCTCCGGGAAGCACCATCGCTTCTTCGTGAGAGAGCGTGTGGCAGATGCCGTACTGGCCGAGGCCGTACTTGAAGTGCTTCTTTACGCCGTACTGCTTGGTAAAGTTGGAAAGCGTTATCACGTTTTCAGCAGACACCCTGTCAGCCGCCGGCACGAAATGGTCCTCTGTGACCCAAACCCTGTCAGGGTCCCATATTTTTTCCAGTTTCATTCCTTTCTTCTCCCACTCTGAAAAGACCTTGATTACGCCAGGCCCGGACACGTCGTGCAACATGACCTTGTCTACCTTAGCGAAAACCACGTCGCCCGGCGAAAGTTGCTGCCTGCCGGACGCCCGGGCGAGTATCTTCTCTGTAATTGTCATCGCCAAAACGGTATCGAGTGGAATTTATCGCACGACGGATTAAAACCTTTGGCGGGTTGCGCGAAAGCAAGATTAAGCCGGTTGCGAATATCGTCACTGCTTGGAGATAACTGCGATTTCCGTCCCGGCAAAACTCGGCAGGTTTGACCTGTTTGAGGCGCTGCAGGGCTTTGACTATAAAGACTCGGACATACTTGTCGTGTCAAGCAAGTTTGTCGCAATGTCTGAGGGGCGGTTCGTGAAACTGGACACGGTCAGGCCGGGCGCAAAGGCAAAGAGGCTTGCAAAGAAATTCAGGATGGACGAAAGGCTTGCCGAGCTAGTACTGCAGGAGGCCGATATGATAGTCGGCGGAATCCCGGGCTTTGTTCTTGCGATAAGAAAGGGCATGATGGCTCCTAACGCCGGCATCGACAAGTCAAACGTCCCGCCCGGGCACGTCATACTCTATCCGAAGAAACCCTTTGCAAGCGCGCAGAAACTTCGGCAGAAGTTTCTGGACAACGGGATAAAGCTGGGCGTAATCCTGGCAGACAGCCGGCTGATGCCAACGCGCCGCGGGACTACAGGGATCGCCATTGCGTGCGCCGGCTTTGAGCCGGTGGAAGATGACCGGGGCAAGCGGGATCTCTTTGGCAACACGCTCAAAGTCACGCTCAGGGCAGTCGCCGACAGCCTGGCGACGGCCGGAGTTGCGGTGATGAGAGAGGCCGCCGAGTCGACGCCTGCAGCAGTCGTGAGAGGCTTTCCTGTCACCTGGACGGAGCGAAAGCTCTCGTGGAAGGACATGGCAGTGCCGGCAAGGACTGACATCTACCTCCGGGGCACAGGAATGCTATGAGGAGCACTTGCACACAGCTTTTATAGCACTCTGGCAGATGCTATCTGAAGCCCGGATGTCCGAATTCCTCACTGCTTATCCGCGCACCAGCATATCGCAGGGCCTGCGCGCATTCATCCAGCGCGAGGAGATAGAGCTGGATCACCTGAGCCTGATGGTCAAAACCAAAAAGGACGAGATAATTCAAGCATTGTTGTCAGAGGGCTTCAAGACTGTCAGGCTGGAAAACAAAAAGCCAAACCAGATAGGCTGCGGCCTTGCAAAGAGGCTAGCCAAGCCGTGGGAGATGCACGTCCGGCTCTTTGACATGCAGCAGGGCTTGATAGCTATCCAGGCCGAAGTCGAGATATCTAGAAAATACATACAGCACATCCGGTCGGTGCGCGCGCCTGTCATCTATGAACTTGAGCAGATCCTGAAAAAGCACCAGATAGAATACAAGATCTGGAACGCCAAGGTCCGCGACTACATCACCCGCGTGATAGACAACCACGAGATAAAACTGGTCGCGCCGTCGCTTCCTGCGATATCGTGGAAGCACATGGCCGGCTACGTCAGCGCGCTTTCGCTAGTGTACCTGGCAAAGTTCCTCGGGCTTTTCTAGCAAACGCTTTAATGCTTTTGCGAGTGTATTTCTGCAACTGTTGTCGGCCATCTTCCGCTACTACGCGATATCGCCCTGGGAGACAGAGACGCTCTACGACACCCTGAAGCGCTCGTTTGAGGTGAAAGAGGAGGAGCTCAGGCCCGACGACACGTCGTACGTGAGCATGGTGGAGATAAGTTTCCCAGTCATGTATGGCGAGTCTTTCTTCCAGGAATTTTCCATGGACAGCTGGCACAAGGTAAAGGAAATCCTGAAGAACATGAAGCGCAGGCGCGGCAAAAAAGGCGTAAAGACTTATGTCAGGTTCGCCGGCTTTGGCGACACGCCAGTCCCGCTTGTGTTCCCTCTTTTGTCAAAGGGCGACAGGCAGTACGAGATGGGAATCGAAAAGCTGGAGTACCTGGTCGACATCGTTCCGCTGCAGCTAAAGACGGTGCCTGCAGGCGCGGAGGAGGTGCTTTATTCCTACGACGAGGCGACGTTCAAGTGGAGCCCTGCAATCGCGCTTGTAAAGGGCGTCAACTACTCTTTCAAGAACAACGAGTGGCTGCCGCCGAAAAAGTGATCAGTCCAGCTGGTTGACGACGCCCGAATCGTGCAGACCCTTTGAAAGCTCCTTGTACTTTCTGTCAAGGAATTCAAGCGACTCTTCAAGCTTTTTGGACTTGCCATACTTGAATCGCACAAGCTCCCGGTGGCGCCAGTAGTGGCCGCCGTCAGGCACAGACAAGGTCGTGAAATAGTCGGGCCCCTTCAGGCCGTCCGGCAGTTTTATGCCGTGGGGGAAAATGTATTCTACTGAAAACCACTCGTCGCCGTCCGGGTAGTCGTTGCCGGTCGAGACGTCAAAATAGATGTGGAGGTTGTTGTCAAGCGTCAGCCCGTCGTCGGAAATGCTCGGGTGCTTGACGTGGGACTTGCGGTAGTCCATCTTCAGGAGCTGGGGCTCAAAGTAGGCCTTGATGATGGCGCGCCGGAAGAGCTCGTTTGCCTCCTTAAGGTTCAAAGATAGTATAACGGTGCGTGTCTATTTTATAATCTTTTTAGCAGAAGCGCTGCAAATTTTGCATGTTGGGATGGTCCCTTTTGTTCGTAGGCCGTGCGTTGTACATACGTACAAACAACGCCTAATGAAGCAGGCCTGCGAACCAGTGTCATGTCTCGTTTCCTGATGCGCGACGCGGAAAGGTCAAGCCACTACGAGCCAAGCGAAGAAGACTATGTGCGCCTGAAATTCAGACAGATGAATAGAGCATCAGCAAGCGAGTAGATTCTCACACAATTAATATAATGTAATTTGATAGTGCTTCTTCGGGCGGGGGTCGCCTAGCCTGGTAGGGCGTGGGATTGCTAATCCCATGTCCGCAAGGACCCGTGGGTTCAAATCCCACTCCCCGCGCTTTTCTATATTTGCCCCGACTGCGGCAACATACAGCAGTTTGTCGACCTGAAAGAAGCAAAGCCGCTGCTGCGCGTCTAGTCGCGTTTTGTAATCCGCGATCTTGCCTGCAAAAGTCACAGATCTCAGGAGTGAGTATGAAATTTGCTGCTGAATTTTCTGAATTGCGCCTCTGCGGATCTTAAATATTTCATCTCTATGGAAGAGTCTATGAGTCATGCCACTTCAGAGCAAATGATCCCGTGTTGCCCTCCTCTTGAGACAAAGCCTGTGTGCGACGTGCTCGACTACCACTACCGCCTGCTACACCAGCAGTCCCGCGTTTCTGTTGAAGTGATAATACATGCGCGCCTGCAGCGCTGCCCCGGCCCGCTTGCGCTTGGCGACCTTGTATATTCCACGACGCTTTTCCCGGGCGAAAAAGTCCGGTTGTTTACGACAGACAGGCGGACCCGGTTCACCTACGACAGCGCGTCAAAGGTGAGCTATAGAAACGAGCAGACGCAGGAAGAGCACTATTACATGTCTGCATGGTCAAACTTCATGTCCGACTTTACGTCGAAGGACCACGCGCGCTCGACAAACACCACCAAGGCGCACTTTGACACCCACGGCGAGACCAGCGGCTTTTTGGAGTCGATATTTGGCGGCCCGTCGCTTGACGTCAGCGGCAATTTCAACTCTGAATCGACAAGCGATTTTCTGCGCGAGCTCTCCCAGCACGCCAGCGCGTCGCACCACCGGGCGGAGATGGGCACGAGGGCGGCAAGCGCGGTGTCGATAGGCGAGGTCCAGACCCGCTCGCACGTGGAAACAGAGTCGCAGGACCACTTTGAATCGTCCTCCCGCGAGTTTGCTAACCCGAACAAATGCCACGCAGTCACGTTCTACTTTTATCGCATAAACAAGCTGCAGACAGTCAAGTTCACGATAGAGTCTATTGAGCGCAGGGTGATAGACCCAGCAGCCGACACGCGCGTGACAAACAACCCGTTTGTCTCCCGAGGAAACGTAAGTGCCATACCTGCTGCAGTTCTTGCAACCGACAAGGACAGGCTGAGCGCGGAGGCCATAGGGCGGGAGAGCTTTATCCGGAGCCAGGGCACGACTGCCGTGACTGCAGGAACCTTCCAGCCGGGCATCCTTCTGGCTGCCAGGACCATCAGCCCGCCGCCTCTCACGGAGGCCATGCGCAAGGAGGGGCTTGAAGCCGTGGAGAAACAGCTTGTGGCCGCAGGACTGCTCGAAAAGGTGGGAAGCGAGCTGAAAATATCGTCAGTCGCGCAGAAGAAATACTCGTTTGAAGTCACGTCGTCGCTTCCGACGCCGGGGATGTTTGTCAGGGGCTGCGTGGACGACTGCAACATCTGCGAAAAGGAGCTGATGCAGGCAATGGAGCTTGACCTTGAACACAAAAAACTGGAGAACGAAAAGCTGAAGAAGGAAATAGAGATCCTGGAAAAGTCGCAGGAATACCGCTGCTGCCCGCCAGGACCGATGCCTGAAGCGTAGGGTACTATGTCAGGTCCCTGCCCAGGAGCTGCCCCGCCTTTTTCAAAAGCTCGTGGTAGTCGTAGGGCTTGACGATGGGAACGATGAGCGCGCCGTTGCCGGGCACCGGGAAGATGAACGTGTCGAGCAGCTTGTGGTTTGTCATGACATAGCCGGTCTCGCCAAACAGCCTGTCGCTTTCCATCGTCATGCTCACAAACACCTCTGCCCTTATGAACAGCTTTTCAAGGTCCATAGGGTCCGGCACGGGGATGCCGGGCCTGATGTACCTCTCCTTAACCTCGCCGCGCGAAACAATGACTGCGGCCTGGATGTTTTTGTGCAGGTCTACAAACGCCCTGCAGAGACTTTCACCCAACGCCACAGCAAAGCCTGCCTGGCAAATTAAGATTTGCGCTAGTCGGAATCCAGGTGGCGGTAAATCCTGGTCATCATGAGCCTCGACGCGTCCTCGCCAAATATTTCGCGCAGTATCCCGTTTATCTGGTCAGTCGAGCATGCCGCCTCAGACTCTAATCTTACCCCGCGCCTCTCAAGGTCCTCGAATATCCCCTGCAGCGCGGCCGGGCCGATTATCTCCAGGCCCTTCTCCATTGCCTTTCGTAGCCTCAATCCGGGAATCAGACTGGAGACGTTCTTTTTTCTGGGCACCGTCAGTCGGTACAGTATCGGCACCAGTAGATTTAAACATACCTTTTAATTCTTCTAGAGGTATTCTATGGTACCTATTTCTTAAAGTCGACAGGCACCTTCTCAAACGCCTTGCGGAGCCCGCCGATAAAGCCCTTCTTCTTCTGCTCCCTCTCCTCGACTTCCTTGTAGCAGCTGGCGCACAGCGCACGGAGGTTTATCGGCCTGTTGTCCTTGCTGCTGCCGTTGATGTGCTCAAAATGGGGCTGGACTGCCGGCCCGAACTTGACGGAGCATTTCTGGCAGCGGTTCTTGGCCCTCTCTAGCGCCGTCTGCCTTATGGACATAGTCAGGTGCTCGTACTTTTTCCTGTCAAAATTCGCGCCTTCGGGAGGCGGGCCAAAGAAGGACATGGGCTTTTTTCCAAGAAACTCAAACTTAATCCTTGCGCTAGAGCAGCCTGGCGCTCCTTGCCACCGCGTAGACGTGCTCCTTCAGGTCACGCTCGTAAAGTGCGCCCATCTTTTCCCGCAGGACGGCCTTTGCCTGCTGCCTGTCCTCCTCTGTAGGCGACGTCAGCGCCGCTGCGAAAACTTCGGGAAAGTTCTCCTTTATCCAGCCGTCAAGGACGAGGTAGCGGCTCTCGTTTATCCAGATGACGCGGTCGACTGCCTGGTCCGTCTCGCCGTTGAAAGGCGCCGTCTCCACCCTGTCGATGAGCATGAAGATGCAGTTGTTCGGGTCGGGGTTTGAGAGCACCTGCTTTGAGCGCTCGCCAGCGGTCCCCGCGCCGACGCGCTGGATGAGCCCCGACGGCCTTATCTGGGTGCCTGCGACGTGCACCTTGCTGCCTTTGACTGCCTGTATCCTGCCTATAACGACCTTGTTGTACTCGCCGTCCTTCTGGACGACAAACACAAACTCGCCGGGCTTGATGCCGCCTTTTCCAAACATGATTGAGAAACAGCGGCTCGCAAATTATATATTATTTCCGTTCAGCCTGCGCCTGAGGCGTTTTCTGTACACATTCGCTTATTTTTTACATAAAACCTGCACAACCATTCGATAAATCACAGAAATGCTGCATTAAATGCAATTTAGTCTTAAATACAAGTTCGACATATGTAGGAATTGATGTAGCATGTCTGAGCCAGCAATACTCCACTGGGATAGAGTCATGCACAAGAACGTCCGGTCGTCTGACCGGGTCGATGTCGGAACCATCATTTCAGAAGACGGTGACACGTTCACCATCCTAAAGGGGGCAAGCCGGGAATACAAACTGCCCAAGTCGGCAGTGGAAGGGTTCAACGGTGCTGAAGTATTTTTGAACATCAGCTACCGCGACCTGCAGGCATACAAGACGCAATAAACTCCCCCGCCATTTTTTTGGCAGTGTAAAGTTGGCCCGATTGGTCATAAGTTTTATAGAAATCCCTTTGCGCGGGACAAAGTAATAGCTTTTTGCATTAACAATAGGTGCAGAATTACATTTATTAACACAGTCACCGAAGGTTAGGCTGGTAGATAGTTTGCACAAGTTCGACGAGCTTGACATGAGGATCCTGTCCGAGTTGACCCGCGACGCGAGCATTTCGGTCCCGCGCCTTTCAAAAAAGCTGAACATCAACGCGTCCGTGCTTTACAGCCGGATAAAGAGGCTGTCAAAGCGCAGCCTGGTCAAAAAGTTCACCGTGGTTGTCAACGAAGGCATGCTAGGCATAAACGTCAAGGCTACAGTCGGCATCAACCGCGACCCGAAGCTGAAGGAGCCGATTCAGGCCGACCTGCTAAAGATCCCGGAGGTGCGCTCCGTTTCAGAGGTCACCGGCAGGTTTGACATGATAGTGACCGTGCACGCGCACACGCTTGAAGAGCTCCACAACGTCGTCATCGAGCGCATCGGCAAGATAGAGGGCATACAGAACACCGAGACCTTTGTAGAAATGCAGAGGGTCGACAAGGAGCCCACCTACACGTCGGGCTAGAACGGCAAGCGGGCAAGCTCCACTAGTTCCTTTGACTTTAAAAGGACGGCCCTTCCCCTGCTGGTCAGCGTGTAGTGGACGAAAAACCTTTTTCCTATCTTCAGGCTGACTGTTGTTATCATGTCCCTGCTCTCCAGCTCCTTGAGGCGCTGCGAGCGGGTCTTTTCGTTTGGGCCGAACTCCTCGAGGTCTGTGAACCTGAGCGGCCTCTTGTTAAGGGCGTCGAGGATGTCCAGGGCGTATGTCTGCGCAAGAATCCGGATTGCTGACCACCTATCGGGGCGGGAGGACATCCTATACTTGCGTTCTAATGACGATAAAATCACTTGCGATAAATAGTTATAGCAAACTTTATTATAATAAAGTTGCCATCCGCATCAGGGTAAAAGTGGCTGGAACGGCGTCCGCTGGGCAAAATCCGGAAAAGAAAGGAGAAACGAGCAAAGCTGAAAAATCACCCGGATATGGATCAACGGGGCAGAAAATTTCCCAGTCTTTATGGTGCGTCTTTTGCAGCGCGCTGATGTCAGAAATAGACAAGACCCGGATGGCCGGCGAGGCAGACAGGGAAAAGCTGCTGTCTTTCATACTCCGGGAACACCAGAGGGCGTGCCACCACCTCAACTAGCTTTAAACCCATGTTTTATATACCGCAAAAGAGGCACCAGATTCGACTTGTCCGTAGTGGAACGCAAGATAGGCGAGATAATCCAGACCCTCAGGCTGGCAAAAAAGACCAGCAAGGAGGACTATAACCAGCACCTGCGCCTTGTCGCGCTGGGCCTTGGCGCGGTCGGAGGCATCGCCTTTGTGATAAAGCTCATCTCCGAGTTCATCACTATCGGCCTGACCGGTCAGTCCGGACAGACTGGCTGATCGTTCAAATACCGTTTCTGTTAAGCAGACCCATGGAACAAACAAGTGCAGTTGCCCATGTCACTTCAAAGACGTGGGAGTCTGAAGTGCTAAAATCAGATGTGCCCGTGTTCGTCGACTTTTGGGCCGAGTGGTGCGGCCCCTGCAGGATGGTAGGGCCTGCCGTGGAGCAGATAGGCAAGCTGATGCAGGGCAAGATAAAGGTGGCAAAGGTCAACGTCGACGAGAACCAGGAGATTGCAATGAAGTACGGCATCCAGTCAATCCCATCGCTTCTGCTTTTCAAGGGCGGAAACGAGATAGGCAGGACGATTGGCGCCATGCCAAAAGAGTCGTACCTGAAGTTCATAGAAAGCACGCTTGCAAAAGCGTAAGCCCTTTCTCTTTTTTCAAGTCACGGTTATCCTGAACCTGTGCAGCGAATACGACTGGTTTTCATCCACGGAATTCCAACCTGTCGTCACGGCAAGGACATACCTTCCCTTCGGCCAATCTATCACAAGTCTTCCATTCTCATCAAAGTTGAGCTGTTTGTCGGATTGTCGAAACCGGTCGTCATTTTCGACCGGTCCGTATTCGAAAAGAGCATACTGCGTCGAGATCGCCCTGTAGTCAATTTCAAAGGCTGCTTCTGAACCGCGAGGAATTTCTATTGGTGGCGAGGAAAAGACCCTTGCGATGGTTAAGAAGTCGCAATCGTTTGGGCAGTAAAAGTTGTTGTCTGAGGCATACCTTTCTCCGTCAACGACAAGATACACGACGGGATTTTCCGGGGCACCCGTCAAAGCCTTTGTCAGGTAACCGCCCCAAGTCAAGGCGACAAGAATAGCCACACCCGCTACTATCGCAATACCTGCTATTATCAGGGCTTTCCTCATGAGTACAACAGCAATCCGCGCTCACAAATTTTGAACCTTATGCAATCGCATACTGTACGACGAAAGCATTAATACTGTATGGGCGGCGATAACAAGAAGAAAGCCGAGAGAGTCTAATTGGGCAAAAAAGAACTCGCCGAGATGTTTTCTAAAGACCCTGACCGCTATTACAAGGTCTCGCTATTTGACAAGCTCGGCTTTACGCGCCAGAAATGCGGCAAGTGCGGCAAGCACTTTTGGTCCCTTGTGGAAAAGCAGGCGTGCCCCGACCACGAGGATTATGGTTTTATCGGCAAGCCGCCGACCTCAAAGAGACTGGACTACGTCGGCGCGTGGAAGGAGACGGAGAAGCATTTTCGGGAAAACGGCCACGAGATAGTGAGGCGCTACCCTGTCGTAAGCAGGTGGCGCGATGACCTTTATTTCACGATAGCATCAATTGTTGACTTTCAGCGTGTCGTTGGAAACCAGATCGTGTTTGAGCTGCCGGCAAACCCGCTCGTGGTCCCGCAGATGTGCCTGCGATTCAACGACATCGAAAACGTCGGCCTTTCCGGGCGCCACTACACCGGCTTTTGTATGATAGGCCAGACCTGCAACGCGGACGCGCCGGGCGGCTACTGGAAGGACAGGTGCATCGACCTTGACTATGGCATGCTGACAAACGGACTTGGCATCAAGCCGGAGGAGATAACGTTTGTAGAGGACGTCTGGATGGGCGCCGGCGCGTTCGGGTACTCGCTAGAGTATTTCGTGCGCGGGCTTGAGCTTGGCAACGCCGTCTTTACCGAGTTTGAGGGCAACGAGGAAAGCTACCGGGTCATGCCAAACAAGATTATAGACATGGGCGCCGGCCTTGAGCGCTTTTCGTGGATAACCATGGGGACGCCAACAAGCTACGACTGCTGCTTTGGGCCTGTCGTCAAAAAGATGCTGGACGCTACCGGCACTGAAGCCGCACCGGAAATCCTAGGCAGGTATTTCGGCGCGGTGTCGTCCAAGCTGGAGAACTTTGAAGGGGACGTCAAGGCGCTCAAAGGAATGATAGCAAGGCAGATGGGCATGTCCTACGACGAGCTGGCAGGCGCAGTCGCGCCGTACGAAGCAGTATACACGATAGCGGACCACGTCAGGACGCTCCTCTTTGCGATATCCGACGGCGCGCTCCCGTCAAACGTGGGCGGCGGCTACAACCTGAGAGTAATCCTGCGCAGGGCGCTTTCCATGATGGAGAGGCTTGGCTGGACCGTGAGGCTTGAAGACATTGCCGACATGCACATCGACTATCTGAAGCAGATGTACCCCGAGCTTGAGGAGCACAGGCAGGACGCCCGTACAATACTGCAGCTTGAATCTACAAGGTACGTGGGTTCACGCGAGCGCATGAACGCGACTGCAGAGTCGCTCAAGTCAAAGTCCGGCGGGCTAAAGGTGGAGGACCTGCTAAGGCTGTACGAGTCAGACGGCATAACGCCCGATTTCCTTGTAGAGCAGGGAGTCATCGCCGGCGTGCCTTCGACATTTTACACGAAGCTTGCAGAGCTCCACGCAAGCGTCTCCGGCGGCGCGCAGGTGGCAAAGCCCGTGGCCGGCCTTGAAGGGCTCCCTGCAACCCGGCTTTTGTACTACGAAGACGAGTCGATACGCGAGTTTGAGGCAAAGGTGCTGAGGGTCGCCGGCAAGCACGTCGTGCTCGACCAGACCGCGTTCTACCCGAGGGGCGGCGGCCAGGAGCCGGACACCGGCGAGATCTCGGGCGCAAAGGTGGTCGAGGTCACAAAGCAGGGCGACCTCGTGCTCCACAGGATAGAAGGAAAACTGGCAGACGGCCAGGTGGTGAAAGGGATGGTGAACGCCAGAAGGCGCGACCTGATAACAAAGCACCACACGGCGACTCACGTGCTCAACTCGGCGTCGAGGAACAACCTGGGCTCGTGGGTCTGGCAGAACTCGGCGTTCAAGGAAGAAAGCTACGGCCGGCTTGACATCACGCACCACTCGGCGCTTACAAAGGAAGAGGCGCAGCGAATAGAGCAGACAGCAAACGAGGTCATACGCAAGAACCTGCCCGTCAACATCAACTTTTTCGACAGGGGCGAGGCCGAGCAAAAGTACACTTTTCGGATTTACCAGGGCGGAGTCGTCCCTACGAGCAACGTGAGGATTGTCAACATAGAAGGGTGGGACATCGAGGCGTGCGGAGGAACGCACGTCAGGAGGACCGGCGAGATAGGCATGGTCAAGATAGTCAAGTCAGAGCGCGTGCAGGACGGAGTCGTCAGGCTCGAGTTTGTGGCCGGCGAGGCCGCGGTCAAACACATGCAGAACCAGGACGCGCAGCTGGGCGCCATTGCGCAGGCTCTTGGCTCGAGCAAGGAAAAGGTCGTCGAGTCGTTTGCCAAGGCGATGGAAGATTCAGAAGACACCAAGAAGAAAGCCAAGACGATGCTTCGCGTCGTCGCGCCGGCGATGGCAAAGACGGCAGCCGAGAACGCCAAGCGGCTGAAGCATGTCAAGCTGTACAGCACGTTTGACGAGGAGCTTGACGATGACTACCACATCGCGGTGGGCGAGAAGGCAATAGAGATAGACCCCGAGCTTGTCTACGTCGCGCTAATAGCCAAGGGCGCCGGCATGCGCGTCATCGTTTTCGCCGGCGAAAAAGCCCGCGCAAAGGTCAAGGCCGGCGCTGTGGCAAAGCAGGTTTCCGCAAAACTTGGAGGATCTGGCGGCGGAAACGACAGGTTCGGGCAGGGCGGCGGCAAGTCAAAAGAGATGGTGAAAGACGCGCTGCTTCTGGCCGAAGAGACGGCAAGGGCGGGCTAGAAAATGAGCGTCGACTGGCACGCAATCGAGGGCAAGTGGATCAAGAGGTGGGAGGAGCAAAAGGCGTTTGAGGCAAACCCGGATCCTTCTCGGAAAAAATACTTTGTAACAGTTGCATACCCTTACCCGAACTCGCCCCAGCACATAGGTCACGGAAGGACCTACACGCTTGCAGACGCGCACGCCCGGTACATGCGCATGAAAGGATACAACGTGCTCTTCCCTATGGGGTTCCACTACACCGGCACGCCGATACTTGGCATGTCAAGGAGGGTCGCGGCAGGCGACAAGGACCTGCTTGACACGTTCCACAACGTCTACAGGCTGACAGACGACGTCATCGCGACATTTGTGGAGCCTGTAAAGATAGCAAGCTACTTCCACCACGAGATAAAGCAGGGGATGAAGGAGATGGGCTACTCGATGGACTGGCGCCGCGAGTTCACCACCATCGACAGGATGTATTCAAAGTTCATCACGTGGCAGTTTGACACGTTAAAGAAAAAGGGGCTGATAGTTCAGGGCTCGCACCCGGTGGGCTGGTGCCCGCGTGACCAGAACCCTGTCAGCCAGCACGACACGATGGGCGACGTCGAGCCCGACTTCACAGAATACGTGCTTGTCAAGTTCAAACACGGCAATGTCGTAATACCCGCGGCGACGCTCAGGCCCGAAACGATATTTGGAGTCACCAACATGTGGGTCAACCCCGACGTGGAATACGTCGAGGCGTCAGTCGACGGCGAAAAGTGGATAATAAGCAAGGAGGCCGCGCGCAAGCTCGAGTTCCTGAACCACACAGTCAGGATTGAAAAGACGGTCAAGGGAAGCGAGATGGTCGGCTGGGAGATTGAAAACCCCCTCAACAATGCCAAAATCCCGATGTATCCGGCCGCGTTTGTAGAGGCCACAAGCGGCACGGGCGTCGTCATGTCCGTGCCGGCGCACGCGCCCTACGACTACCAGGCGCTTGCAGACCTGAAAAGCAACAACGAACTGCAGAAAAAATTCGGCATCAAAGTCTCTGCAGAGCCCATAGCGATAATCGAGTCCGAAGGTTATTCATTGGTTCCTGCTGCGCAGGCAATCGAAAAGGCCGTGCCGGGTCCAAAAGAGGACCGGCTGGAAAAGGCGACAAGCGACCTCTACTCGCACGAGTTCTACAAGGGAAAGATGCTTGCAAACACGGGCAAGTACGCCGGCAGGCCCGTTGCAGAGGCAAAGAACGAGGTAAAAGAGGAGATGTTAAAGGCTGGCATGACGTCGGCAATGTACGAGCTCAACAACCCCGTGCGGTGCAGGTGCGGCGCCGAGTGCGTGGTGAAACTGCTGAGCGACCAGTGGTTCTTAAACTACGGCGACAAGAACTGGAAGGCCCTTGCACACGAGTGCATACAAAAGATGGATGTGGTGCCGCAGGACATAAGGCAGGAATTCGACTATGTCATCGACTGGCTCAGGGAAAGGGCTTGCGCCAGAAAATCAGGGCTTGGCACGAAACTTCCGTGGGACCCGGAGTGGATAATCGAAAGCCTGTCTGACTCTGTAATATACATGGCATACTACACGATTGCCAGGTTTGTCAACGCCGGCGCCATCGCAGACATTGACAGCATAAGCGACTCTTTCTTTGACTATGTGCTCCTGGGCCTAGGCGACCCGGGCAAAGTCGCGCAAGAGTGCAAGCTCTCAAAAGACATAGTAGAGCAGGTAAGGAGCGAATTCTCGTACTTTTACCCTGTCGACTCGCGGCACTCGGGCCGCGACCTTGTCCCGAACCACCTCTCGTTTTTCATATTCAACCACGTCGCAATCTTTACGCGCGATTTGTGGCCCGGGCAGGTCGTCGTGAACGGCTCGGTGCTCATGGAAGGCAAGAAGATGAGCAAGTCGCTTGGCAACATCATACCGCTGCGCGCCGCCATCGCAGAGCACGGCGCTGACACGATACGCCTTGCGATGCTCGTGTCTGCCGAAATCCTGCAGGACGCCGACTTTTCGTTTGACACGGTGCGGGGCATCAGGTCCAAGCTGTCAGGCGTGTTTGACATGGCAGGTCGCGTGAAAGACGCAAATGCAGTCGCGCCGGAGCAGGTGGAGGACAGGTGGCTTGCTAGCAGGCTTGCGCGGGCTTCGGCCATAACAGCAGAGTCGATGGACAGGCTGCGCGTGAGAGAGGCAATACACCACATACTCTACTCGCTAGAGCAGGACCTGCAGTGGTACGAAAAGCGCGTTTCTGCCAAGAACAGGCAGGACTCGCCCGCGGCACTGTCTGCCCTTTCCAGTTATCTAAAAGCGCAGGTGAGGATGCTTGCGCCCTTTGCGCCCTTTACAGCGGAGGAAGTCTGGGAGCGGCTGGGCAACAAGGACTCTATAACGAAGGCAGGATGGCCTGAAAGCGGCGGCGCTGACTCTGAAGCAGAAGAGACAGAGTTTTTGCTGCAGAGCCTGATTGCCGACATCCAGAGCATAATCAAGGTCACAAAGATGGAGCCCCGGAAAATAGTAATCTATACGCGCGCCGCGTGGAAAGAGCCGGCATATAGGACGATACTTGCAAACATCATGCAGGGCAAGACCAACTTTGGCGAGACCATGAAGCAGCTCATCGCAAACCCCGAGACTGCCAAGGTCAAGGCCGATCCCAACGCAGTGAAAAAAATGCAGGAAGACATACTCTCTGCGCCCGTCGAGGCGAGGGAGCGCAGGCTGAAGGTGATGCAGTTTGACGAGGCGTCTGCAATCCGGGACGGCGCAGGCCTGATTGCTAAAGAGTTTGCCGGCGCAGAGGTAATCGTAAACGCCGAGGACGACCCTGACAGATATGACCCGAAAGGCAAGGCAAAATTCGCAAGGCCTTACAAGCCCGCGGTCTACATGGAATGATCAGCGGGCCTGCCTTTTTGCCATTATGGACGCGGCCATGTAAAGCACGAAACCGCCTGCGACCATCGCAAGCCCGTAAAGCGACACGGCACCCCTGTCAGTCACCGTGCCGATGCCGACTACGATGCCGCCCATAATCAACAACCCTATCCCAGCCCTGGCCGCGCCGGGCATCCTTATCTTTGGCTTTGACAACGCCCTAGTTGCAGGCGCCGGCTAGATAATTCATTTGGTGGCCCAGCCAATCTTTTTATTGCTTTTGCCCATCCAATCAGCCAGATGAAGATAGCCGTCGCCGGCATCGGGGTTGCAGGCGCCTACCTCATGAACCAGCTTTCCGCCATGCGCGACGTGCAGGTGACAGGCTTTGAGAGGATGCCGGAGGAGCAGCACGACGCCGTCTGCGCCTGGGCGACTTGCGAAAACGTCATGTCAGGGCTTGCCAAAAACTGCGGCCTGAACTTTGACGACTATGTGCTCCACGACGGGAAGCACATGAAAGTCGACCTTGGAAAGGACCATGTCGACCTGAAGCTGAAAGGGATGGTCAGCTACGACAAGATACGGCTCATCCAGGACATGATAAAGGGGACTAACATCAGGTTCGGCAGGGCCCCGCGAAAAGAAGAACTCGAACCTGACTTTGACCTTATAATCGACGCAACCGGCTTTCACCGCAACTACCTTCCGCGCCTGCAGAACGAGATGTGGATTCCATGCGTCCAGTACAAGGTGCGCTACGAAAACGGCAAGGAGCCGTTTGACGACTTTTACCTGAAGGCGTTCCCGTCTATGACTGGGTATTTCTGGTATTTCCCGCTTGGCAACGGCTACGCGCACGTCGGCGCCGGCGACTTTGCAAAGGGGCACAACCAGTTCGTCGACGACTTTATGCGCGCCCACGAGTGCGAGGTGATAAAGAAGGTCGGCAGGCCCGTGAGGCTCAGCCCGCCGGCCAGCTGCGAGCCCTTCACCGACGGGCGCAAGTGCGTGGGAGTGGGCGAGTCGATAGGCACGGTGTTTGCGCTGCTTGGCGAGGGCATAATCCCTGCTACCTGGTGCGCCGACCTGTTTGTGAAAAACATGCATGACCTGGCCGCGTACAGGAACGCGGTGCTTGAAAAGTTCAAGGTGTATTCGCTTGTCTTCAAGTTCGTCCAGCTGAAAATACAGGGCAGGTTCAGCATGGTAAGGCACGCGGCAGACATGATAAAGATCTACAACCACATGAAGGCAGAAGAAGATCGCTTTGGCATGGCGGTCAGGATGGCCGACATGCTCAAGGTCTCGAAAATCTAAAGCTTTAAAAATCGAGCGGAGCCAGTCAGTCTGATGCACACGGATTCTTCCGGCCACACGCACGAGCATGATCACGATCATCCTCATACCCACGATCACCCACATGAGCATTCGCACGACCGCGCGCTTGAGCAGGCGCTGAACGAGATGGCCCAGCAGTCCCGGGCGCTTGAAGCCTACATGAACGACATAGTCGCTAGGCAGGCGGCGATAGGCAGGATGTTTGACGAGGCGCGCCTTGCGTCGACAACATTGCAGGGGATAAGCGCGGACGCAGAGGTGGAGACGCTGATGCCAGTCGGCAGCGGCATCTACGTCAAGGCAAACGTGCCACCTATGAAAAAAGTCATAGTCAGCCTCGGCTCGGGCGTTACAGTGGAAAAGAGCAAGGAGGACGCGCTGAACTTTGTGGAGGCGCGCATAAAGGAGTACGACGTTGCAATAAGGCAGCTGGAGGCGCAGAGGCAGGAGATAGCGATGCGCATGGAGCAGCTCCAGCAGCAGCTCAACGCCATGCTGAGGCAGGCCCAGTCAGGCTGACTTGCGATAATGTTTGACAAGCTAAAGAACGCCTTTTCAAGCGCGGCAAGGAGCATAGGGCAGAAAGAGATAACCGAGCGCGTCCTTGACGACACGCTTCTTGATCTGCAGATAGCGCTCTTGGAAAGCGACGTCGCGCAGGAAGTTGTCGACGACCTCTCAAAAAAGCTGAAACAAGAATTGCTTGGTGTAAAGCTGGAAAAAGGGCAGGAGGCCGGCGCAATCATTGAAAAGAAGTTGCAGGAATCTGTGGCAGGCATCTTTGCCCGGGCCGGCAGGCTCGATCTTGTGAGCAGGATAAAGGCCAAAAAGGAGGCCAAGCAGGGCCCGTTCTCGATTGTTTTCCTTGGCATAAACGGCACTGGCAAGACCACCACGGTTGCCAAGGTCGCAAACCTGCTCCGCAAGCAAGGTCTCTCCGTTGTAGTTGCGGCAGGCGATACGCACCGCGCAGGCGCAATAGAGCAGTTGACTGAGCACGCGCAGCGGCTTTCCTTGAAGGTGATAGCGCAGAGGTACGGCGCTGACCCGTCGGCTGTAGGGCGCGACGCGCTTGACTATGCTAGGAAGCACTACATCGACGTCGTTCTCATGGACACGGCCGGCAGGATGCAGACTTCAAAGAACCTGATGGACGAGATGGGCAAGATAGTGCGCGTGGTAAAACCGGACGTGAAATTATTCGTGGGCGACTCGCTTGCAGGAAACGACACGATAAACCAGGCCCGCGAGTTTTTCCAGTATACAAACTTTGACGGCGCAATCCTGACAAAGATAGACGCCGACGCAAAGGGCGGGGCCGCTATATCGATATCGCACCTGACTGCAAAGCCCATCATCTACGTAGGCGTAGGCCAGGGGTACGACGACATGATACCTTTCGACCCGGACAGGTTCATCGAGTCGCTCTTTGGCAAGGCGGAAGTGAGCGTGCAGGACCTGATGTCGGCACCGCCGCCTGCACCCGGACCTGCGGCAGGTGAGGAGCCAAAGGTCGAGGCGCCGCCGGCAGCGCCGGTCTCCACGCCTGTCAGCGCGCCCATAGAGGAGCCAGAGCCAAGAGAAGAGCGCGACTTTTCGCCCCCGCCTGCCCCCGTGCAGGTGCCCAAGCCACCGCCTCCTCCGCCCGCGCCAGAGCCTGCCAAGGCAGAGCCTGAAGAAAAGAAGGGCCGGTTTGGCTTCTTTGGCCGCAAGCGCGAAGAGGACAGGGAGGAGGGCAAAAAGCAGGATGAGAGGCAGAGAAAGGAGGATGAAAAGCGCAGGCAGGAAGAAGAGAAGCGCAAAAAGAAGGAAGAGGACGAGCGCCGCAAGCGCGAGGAAGAGGAGCGCAAGCGCCGTGAAAAAGAGGAGAAGAAGAAGCGCAAAGATGATAAGGACAAGAAAGAAGATGAGGTCGTATACCTGACAGATGAAGACATCGAAGACCTCCTCAAGTAAGCGCGACCTGCTCAGCATGCAGGACCTTTCATCGCAGGATATCGACAGGATCATGAGCCTTGCGACAAAACTGAAAAAGGAGCACAAGGCCGGAAGGGGCCGGCCGCTTTTGCGCGGAAAGACCCTTGGCATGATATTCCAAAAGCCATCGACGCGCACGCGGGTAAGTTTCGAAGTAGGCATGTACCAGATGGGCGGCGACGCGGTCTACCTGAGCGCGACTGACATCCAGCTTGCCCGGGGCGAGACCATAGAGGACACCGCAAAGACATTGTCAGGATACCTCGACTGCCTGATGGCCCGCGTCTACGACCACACCGACGTGCAAAAGCTCGCCACTTACGCCAGGATACCTGTGATAAACGGGCTTTCAGACGCGTTCCACCCTTGCCAGATACTTGCGGACCTTCTCACGATAAAGGAGCACAAGAAAAAGCTGAAGGGCCTGAAGCTTGCGTGGCTTGGCGACGGGGACAACGTGTGCAACGACCTCCTGCTTGGGTGCGCCAAGACCGGCATAAGCATGACGGCGGCGTGCCCAAAGGGCTACGAGCCGCTTGAACAAGTGGTCCGGCTTGCCCGGGCGGAGGGCCAAAAGACCGGCGCGCAGGTTGCGGTAACCGAAGATCCTGTAGTGGCCGCAAAAGACGCCGACGTCGTGGTGACTGACACTTTCATATCGATAGGAAAAGAGGGCGAGCGGGCCACCCGCGAGTCTGTCTTTATGCCCAAGTACCAGGTCAATTCTGAAATCATGAAGCTTGCCAGGCGCGACGCGATATTCATGCACTGCCTGCCGGCAAAGCGCGGCCAGGAAGTGACTGCCGACGTCATGGACGGGCCGCAGTCCGTCGTGTGGGACGAGGCCGAGAACCGCCTGCACGCCCAGAAGGCGGTGCTGTGCATCCTCATGAAGGCTGTCTAGACTGCTCCTTTTTCCTGCGCCTGAGGTACCATGCAATGCCGCCAAGGACTATGGCTGCCGCCACCGCTGCAGTCACGGTGGTAAACGCGGCCGACAGCTGGCTCGCCACCTGGGTCCACGCCTCCCCCAGGTAAAATCCGACAAGCGTGAGCGCGACTGACCAGACAAGCGAGCCGGCAAACGTGTAGGCGACAAACTTGACTATGCCCATCCCGCCAATCCCCGCGGGTATCGATATCAGCTCCCTGACGCCGGGGACCATCCTTGCGCCAAACACCGCCACCGGCCCGTACCGCAAAAACCATTTTTCGGCCTTTTGCAGCTCGTGCTCGCCCACCCTGACGTACCTGCCATATCGCAACAATGCCGCGCGTCCGAGCACCTTCGCAAGGTAGTATATGACAATCGCGCCTGCAGTCGAGCCAAGGGCGCCCACCGTTGCCATCCCTACTGCGTTCTCAAGGCCCAGGCCAGCGTTCTGAGCCGTGAACCCGACGAGCGGAAAGACCACCTCGCTTGGGATGGGCGGGAATATGACCTCCAAAAACGCGGCCGCAAAGACTGCCGGGTAGCCGTACTGGGCTATGAGCGCGGTTATCTGGTCAAGCAGGTCGCCCAGGAACCCCGCGCTTGCAAGTGCCACTAGCAAAAGCCACGCCGGCTGCACGCCATACCGTAAAGCGCGTCGGATATAATATGTTCTGCACGGGGCCCCCTCTCCCCGGGGTGCCCCTGCGCTTAATACTGCCGCATGCAGGCTCGCATTGTGGGCCGGGCGCAATTCATCAACCTGCCTCTGCACGGGGGCCACCCGCCGGCGTACCTGGTGCGCAGGATGATAAGGCTGTCGCATGCCATGTCCAAGGTCATCGTGGACGAGTACGGGCCGCAGGAGTTCTTGCGCCGGCTCTCAGACCCCGTATGGTTCCAGGCGTTTGGCTGCGTGCTTGGGTTTGACTGGCACTCGTCAGGTGTCACCACCGTCGTCACCGGCATACTGAAGCAGTCGCTCTCGCCCGACGTGCACGGGATCTCAATAGCAGGCGGCAAGGGCGCAAAGGCGACGTCGGCTGTCCACGACATCCCGAGGCTTGCAGAGAACTTTGGGCTCTCCGACGGCAAGACTGCTTCGCTTCTGCGCGCAAGCAAAATGTCTGCCAAGGTGGACAGCGCGGCCGTACAGGACGGGTACTCGCTCTACCACCACGTCATACTATTTGACGAGCGGGGCGACTGGGCTGTCGTGCAGCAGGGCATGAACGAAGAAAACAGGATGGCGCGCAGGTACCACTGGGCTTCCGAGTCCGTCCTGGAATTCACCTGCGAGCCCCACGCCGGCATAATCTGCGCGGAAAAAGAGCAGCAAGCCCTTGACATGACATCGAAAGACTCGCAGGAAAACCAGAAGGTATCACTTGACCTTGCCTGCGGCGACACTGAAAATTTAAAGTCGTCTATCTACCGCCTCGGCGCAGAAAACACGCTTGACAGGTGGCTTGGCGTCAAGCCCGTCCACCTCTCCGGGTACGAAATGCCCCGGCGGCTTGACTGGGACCTTTTCCGGCGGGTATACGACGTGCAGCCAAGAAACTATGAGGAGCTGCTGTCGATGCAGGGAGTGGGCGCAGCGACTGTCAGGGCGCTTGCGCTTGTAGCAGAACTGATACACGGCGCCAGAGCGTCGTGGAGCGACCCTGTGAAATACAGCTTTGCCCACGGCGGCAAGGACGGCGTGCCCCATCCCGTCGCTAGGAAGGTCTACGACCAGTCCATAAGCTACCTGCAGGGCGCCATAGAGGGCGCGGAGGTCGACAGGGAAGAACGAAAAGAGGCGCTGAAAAAACTGGCGCGGTTTTCAGAGAGCATGTTTTCCAGCTAAACAAAAATACCTGTCTGCCGACAAAAACCGTATGGCTAAAGTCATGGTTGGCAAGGCTTCTGACATGGGGGCGGGCTCGATAACACACGTAACTGCAGGCGGGCAGGAGGTGCTCGTCGCAAACATCGGGGGCAAGTATTATGCGGCAGGCAACACGTGCACCCACGCGGGTGCAGAGCTCCATGACGGCACGCTTGAGGGCAAGATACTGACGTGCCCCTGGCACGGCGCAAAGTGGGACCTGACGACAGGCCAGATGACCTGGTTCCCGCAAAAGCTCAGGCCGATAGGCTCGTACAGGGTCACGGTAGAGGATGGGACCGTGTACGTCGAAGTCTAGTGGTGCGCCGGCTCGGCTGAGCTTGGCGCGGGCTCGGGCGGCTCCTTCCTGTACGCCATCTTGAGCCAGATGGGCGTAATTATCGTGGTCGCGGCGACCATGATGATGACAGCGGTATAGTTGTTGGCAGAAAGCACGCCGGCAGACGCTCCCACACCTGCAACTATGAGCCCCACCTCGCCCCTTGAGATCATGCCTATTCCGACCTTGAAGGACTTGCCCCTGTCCTTGAGGAACAGCATTGCAGGCGCCCCGCAGCCTGCGAGCTTTGTAACGACTGCTATCGCTATTATCACGCCTGCAAGTGCGAGCACGTCCGCGTTCACGCCGCGGAGGTCCACATGCGCGCCGATGATAGCAAAAAACAGCGGCGCGAAGATTATCTCCAGCTTGCCGACGTACTGTTCTATCTGCTTGATTACCCGCGTGCTTGCCACCGCCATGCCGACTGCAAATGAGCCGACAATCGGCGAGAGCCCAAAGAACGCGGCGATGCCGGCTGCTGCAAAGAACGACGCAGTTGCCATGCCCTCTATTGTGCCCTTGGCCTTGAGCTTCTCGACGTGCAGTATCCTGGGTATTATGATCACCGAGGCTACGAGCAGGGCTGCAAATATGCCAAGTATCTTGAGTATGAGGAATATCACGTCGACTATCTCAAGCTCCAGGCTTCCCGTCTGCACCATGGTAGTCACCACAGAGAGCGCGGCTATGGCAAGAATGTCGTCTACTATGGCCGCCCCGAGGATGAGCCTTGCCTCCTTGGAGTGCATCCTGCCCATCTCAGTCATCACCTGTATCGAGATAGCGATGCTGGTGGCAGTGAGCGCAGTCGCAATAAGCACCGACTGCAGCGCTTCAAGGCCGTACGCCTGAAACGCATAGAATCCGACAAAGAACGGTATCACAACCCCGAGGCCTCCCACCGTGAACGACGCGGCCCCGCCCTTGAGAAACTCGCGGGGCGTGATGTGCATGCCTGCTATGAACAGAATGACTATTGCAGATATCTCGCCGATGTTGCTGACAGTCTCGTCAAGGACCACTAGAGGCTCGCCGTTGAAAAGCGGGAGCCCGCCTATCGCAAAAGGCCCGACGATGATTCCTGCGACCAGCTCGCCGAGCACCACCGGCAGCTTGAACTTGTGGAACAGTTCTGCCATGAGCTTGGCTGCAAACAGCAGTACACCAAGCGAGATAATGACGTGCAAAAACGCTGCTTCTGCCATGCCCTACTCCGAAGAAAGCTCCCTTTTGACAGACCTTACCTTGTCTTCAAGCGTCTGGTCCCTGTCGAGCCGCTCGTCTATCCTCACCGACGAGATTATCCTGGCAGCTCCTGCCTTTCTTACAGCGACGTGCGCGGCCCTTACAGCCCTGAGCGCCGAGTCGATGTCTCTTGCCTCTATCTGCGTGCCAAGCGCAGTCAGCGTCGCCTTTACGCCACGCGTCTTTCTTATCGCGTCAAAGGCTGCAGCCACTTCCCTGCTCATGCTGGTTCCGCCCTTTTTTGAAACCGGGATGACGCTTATTTCGGCATGCACGGCCATTACCTCTCTTTTATCACTCACTGGTAAAAAAATGGCGCGAGGTCAGGAGCCCCTGATCCTTTTCAGGGCCGCCCCAAACTCCGTGAGGGGCACTATCTTGACGGTGTTAAACGCCGAGATCCCTGATTCGATGCAGAGCGTTTCAATGCCGTGCGCGCTCTGTGCCTCAAGTATTATGGTCCACTCGTGCTCTAGCACCGAGAAGTAAAAGCCGACTATTTTCGTGACGCCGTTTGCCTGCATCCTTTCCTGCATTTTCTTATCCATCTGCAGTAACACTTCCTTGTTCTTGGCGTTGTTGAGCGGGCACGATTCCGGCGAGTGCGTCGCAAAGACCCCGAAAAGTTGCGGCATGGGCATTTAGAGTGGGCATTCGTATTTGAATGATCCTTTTTCCCGTGACTTTTTATTATCCAAGAGAAGCACGATAAGCGGTTGAACATAAACGAGTTCCTGTCCACGCTTCCCCAGGACGTCCTGAAAGGAGAGGTGGAGATCCCTGACAGGGTGCTGAAAAAGATGTTCAGGCTTGCAGGCCTCCGCAAGAGCGACGTCTTTTGCCACCTCGGGTGCGGCCGCGGAAACGCGGTGAGGCTTGCCGCCAAGATGGGCGTCAAAAAGGCGATAGGAGTAGAGCCCGACGCCAGGCTCGCAGAGGAGGCCAAAAGAAACGTGTCAAGGCTCAAGAACGCCGGGATAGCAGTCTCGGACCTGAAAGACGCGGACATTTCGTCTGCCACACTCGTGCTGTTCTGGTCTTCGGACCCCGAGCTTGTCGACGCGCTTGTGAAAAAGTTCAGGCGCTCGCTCAAGAAAGGCGCGCGCGTGCTCACAGTCTGGTCGCCTCCGGGGATGATGCTCCCTGACAAGGTCGACTTTCCGTTCTTTGTGTGCAAAAAGCCCTTCAGGTACGCCGCTTCTGTCAGGCAGCAGATACAGGCAGTCTACAAGACAAAGTGCATCGACTTTGTCGCGGCGTGGCGGCTGGCAGAAAAGTTCATCGACGAGCTCGGAGTCGTGCCGCAGGAATACCGCCGGTTCGTGAACATGCTGCAGGGCATGGTGATATGGATAAACGCGTGGAACATGGGAGTCACGTGCGAGGACGGCGTGCCCCCACCGGTCCAGTCCTACCTCGGGATTTTGCGCGAGTTTTTCCAGATAGACCTGTCAGACATGTTCACCCGCGAGCCAAAGGACGAGGCGATGGCGCCGGACAAGATGGGCTGCTGCTAGAGTTATTACTTGCCCCTGTGAAAAATACGCGTTGCAATACGATCCCGAGAGGGTGGTGCTACAGGTCGGGTGCACAGACTACGAGGCCGGCAGCGCGCTTGTGGCTGACATGCTCGGAAACCTGGGCAGGATGGCGGGGGCGGAGCCGCGCCTCGCTTCAGGAAAGGCGGAACCCGCCTTCGGGTGGACGTTTTACGCACTTGCAGTGGACAAGTCATTCGTGCGAAGGCTCGCAGGCCTGCCTGATATAGGCATAATGCGTACGAAAGGCGCAACCTTGGACCAAAAGTTTGCCGTCTGGCTCAACCGGCAGCTTGAGGCAAGGGCGGAAGGGATACGGGTGGAACTTTTGTCGGACCTGCGCTCGTCGCAGTTCGGACTATTTTAATACCGAAACGGGATATCTGCACCCATGGACCCGAGGGTGAAAAAGGCGGTCCTGTCAAAGATAGGCGAGGCCATAGAATCAGCCGCGGAGATAAAGCAGATACAGGCAAGCTTGAAGGCCGTGCCGGGTTCGCAGAAATCCGACTTTGCGTTTGGGATAGCTGTTGGAAGGATCTACAACTCTTTCCACTACCAGACGCGCAGGATAATCGGGCGCAACGCGACCGAGCAGGAATTTTCAGAGTTTCTGCAGATCCTGTCCAAGAACGCTGACAGGATAAGAGAAGCATGTCAATAGCTGCGCCCCGCCCGTGTTTTTCCCCTCTCGACACTTGTTTTTGCCCCTGCGCGAAATTTTGAGCATAGAAATTCGCCAAATCTTTTTAAGCTAGCCGGATTTACTCACACAAAGCTTGGCTCTGGACCTCTCGGAGGACATGGTGATCCTGACGCCGGAGGAAATCAATCGCTTCATATCGACGCTCAAGGTGCGCTACGCAAGCGCGTCGCCGAAAAAGAAGTCGGGCAAGACAGCTCGAGCATAACAGGTTGCGCCGGCCTTGCACGGCGTGCAGCATGGTTTATCGTCGACATTTTGGCACTAGATTCTCCCAGCCTAAAGATTATAACCTGTGGCTTCTTGATACAGCTCCCAGTTGCTGGACCTAAAACTAGCCAACGCCCACAGGAACCTCCCGCTGCCAAAACTGGTCGAGCTCATACTCGAGAGGGGCGAGGGGGTGCTCTCTTCCACGGGCGCGCTCTCGGTCAAGACGGGCAAGTTCACCGGCAGGTCGCCTGACGACAAGTACATAGTCGACGACCACGTCACGCACGACGCGGTGGACTGGGGCAAGGTGAACCGCCCCATTTCCGAGGAGAACTTTGACAGGATCTACTCGCGCATGAAAAGGCACGTCGAGGAAAAAGAGATGTTCATCTTTGACGGCTTTGTGGGCGCAGACCCTGCGGTGCGCCTTCCAATCAGGGTCATAAACAACCGCGCCTGGCACAGCTTTTTTGCAAGGCAGATATTCATTAGGCCGACTCCGGAGGAGCTTGAGCGCCACAAGCCCGAGTTCACGCTTATTGGCTGCGACGACTTTGCGGCAGACCCCGCGACAGAGGGCACGCGCACCGAGACTTTTATCATCATCAACTTTTCGAAGAAAATAGTGCTCATCGGCTCGACGTCTTACGCCGGCGAGATAAAGAAGGCCATGTTTTCAATCATGAACTTTCTCCTGCCGAGAAAGAACATCTTTCCCATGCACTGCTCTGCAAACGTGGGCAAGGGAGGCGACGTCGCGCTCTTCTTCGGGCTCTCGGGGACCGGCAAGACGACGCTTTCAGCAGACCCGTCGCGGCAGCTGGTGGGCGACGACGAGCACGGCTGGTCGGATAGCGGCGTGTTCAACTTCGAGGGCGGATGCTACGCCAAGTGCATCAACCTGAAAAAAGAGCACGAGCCGCAGATATGGAACGCGATTCGCTTTGGCTCTCTAATGGAAAACGTCGTGCTGAACGGAACAGGCGAGCCCGACTTTGCAGACGGCAGCCTGACTGAAAACACACGCGTAGTCTACCCGCTTGACTTTATCGACGGCGCAGTCATCCCGAGCGTCGCAGGCCACCCCCGGGTCATCGTGTTTCTCACCGCCGACGCGTTCGGGGTCATGCCGCCAATTGCCAAGCTGACAAAGGAAGGCGCCATGTACCACTTTATGTCGGGCTACACGAGCAAGCTTGCAGGCACGGAGCGGGGCATCACCGAGCCAAAAGAGACATTTTCGCAGTGCTTTGGCGGGCCGTTCATGCCACTGCATGCACAGGAATACGCCAAGATGCTTGGCAAGAAAATAACAGAGCACGGCACACGCGTTTACTTGATAAACACCGGCTGGACCGGCGGCCCCTACGGAATCGGCAAGCGCATGAACCTCTCTTACACGAGGGCGATGGTCACCGCGGCGCTGACGGGCGAGATAGAGAACAGCCCTGTCAGGCACCACGACATATTCAACTTGGACATGCCCACGTCGTGCCCCGGGGTGCCATACGAGGTGCTCAACCCGCGCAACACCTGGCATGACGGCGACGAGTACGACCAGGCTGCAAGGCGCCTCGCCGCGCTCTTTGCCAAGAACTTTGCCAAGTTCGGCAGCGTGTCAAAGGAAATCGTGAACGCAGGCCCAAAGCCCTAGCGGCCCTGCTTGACCGCAACGCCCTTTTCCTGCGCCTTCAGGCCTTCCAGGATGTCCAGTATGTTGTCGCCCTTTGCAAGGCGCTCGGTGACGTGTATGGCACGTTCGTATTCAATAAAGAACGACTGGTCAAACCGGGGGATTGCCGGTATGGCAGTGCTCGTGTTCGCAGCTATCTTTTCAATCGCGTCGGCCATCGCGTTTTGCATTCTCATGCTGTGCACCTGCGCCTCAAACCCGAGGACCGACACGGGCATGTTGAACAGCTTTTCCCTGCCGGGCTGCACGTGGTATATGAACGGGTTTGCGTCCATCAGCTGCCTTGTTTCTGTTGGGATCTGGAACTTGCGGTGAAGGTGCCCGATTATTATCGCGGCCGGGATATAGCCGACGATAAACACTATGCCCCATGTCCACATCGACGGGAATATCCCTTCCAAAAAGGCGAACCTCTCTATCGCAAGCGTGTAGGTGATGACTACAAAGTTCACAAACGTCAGCAGGAATATCAGGTAGGTGCTGTGCCCGTTCCGAAAGTCAAGCCAGCGCCTCCTCATCCACTCGGAGTTGAGTGACATGCTTGCGCGGCCTCTGCCTGTCAATTCCGGTCAGCGCTCCTGACCGTCTCGCCTCGCACAATCGAAAAGCCTGAAGACTTGGTGGCCGGGGCTGTAACTTTTTGTATGGCTAGACCAGACCTGTGTCTGCGCAGCAATTTCCTGACCGCGCGCCTGGCAAGCGAGTTGATATATTTTTTCTGCCGCTCCCTTATGGCGCTTCGCACGTCGGCGGGTAACATGGAATAATAGCCGTCTTTTTCGGGCCTGAAAAGCAGGTAGTACCAGAGCATCTTCAGCGCACCTTTCTTGCCCATGCTCTTGTTCCGCACAAAGTCCATCACGAACCTGCCAAAAACGTATGGCGGGTAATAGCCCAAGGACTTCATGCCGTAGCCAAATTCCTTGAAATTGTGGCTGTGGCCCAGCGCGTCGTGGTGGAATATCTCGACGTCGTTTAGCACCTTTATCTCGTTCTTGTTCAGGATGGCGCGCTCTAGTATCTCGCTTTCATAGCCCAGGATGCGCGGATAGCCTTGCGGGTAGTGCTTCCAAAAGAAGGACTGCCGGACAAAGCGCCCGCCGCCGTGCGGAGCCTGCGCCTTCATTGGTCCCCAATCGCCAGATACTATGACAAGGTTGGGATTCTGCGCCAGCTCTTGCAGCATGCGCTCGGCATACTCTGTAACAAAGGACGCGTCACTTGGGACTATCATGTGAAAGTCGTAGCCGTCAAGCAGGCCCATGTTCCAGAGCAGCGGAAGTCGCGTATAATCCCTTGTCTTGTTGTTCGTTTCGTGTACGGTTATCATGCCAGGATTCTTGCGGCCGTACTCCTGCACCGTGTCGTACATGCCGTCAGTCGAGCCGTCGTCTATTACGATGATTTTTCCGGGCATGACGGTCTGGCTCAGCAGGCTGTCAAGCACCTTGCGTATGGACCTGTTGCCGTCCCTGCCAAAGACGATGCAGTAATAGCTACCGTACTTTTGTTCCTGCGGGTACATCTCTGGTCACAATCGCCCCCATGCACAAAAACGCGTTATCGCCTACGGTAACGTGGTCCCTTATCTTCACGCCCTCGCCGATAAAGACGCCGTCGCCTATCACGCTCGACCCACCTATGATGGAGCCGGCCACGATGACGCAGCCCTTGCCGATGATGGCGTTATGCCCGACGTGGACCAGGTTGTCTATCTTGGTATCGTTGCCTATCCTGGTGCTGTCAAGCGTCCCGCGGTCTATGCAGGTGTGTGCGCCTATCTCGACGTTGTCCCCCAGAACTACATTGCCCGTGTGGGGCCAGCGCTGGCTGAACCCGGTGAGCGGGTCAAACCCAAAGCCTTCCTTGCCTATCACGGCGTACGCCGCTATTGTAGCGTCCTTGCCCATGACGGTATTTTCGATGATCGCCGTCGGGTGGACGTACGGCCTGGGCCTTGGCAGGCTCCGCAGAAACTCATGCGCTTCTTGCTGCGACCTGAACCTTTTGTTTCCTGTGCTCACTCACCATCTCCTCCCAGAACCTGCGCGCACGTCTTGTAACCTGGTTAGCGTCATGCTCCACCACGTCAAAAGCGCCGGCTATCCACCACACGGGATGGGACACAAAGTATACCTTTTTGTCAAGGTGCTGGCAGACGCAGCCGTTGCGCCACCAGCCGCCGCTGTCTGCTATGTAATGGTAACCATCGCCCTTTAGCCGTGACCTGTCGTAGAGTCCGTCGGGCACTTCAATGTCCGGCGTTATTCCCACCAGGTGCTGCGAGACGTTGATACTGTTTGTCTTTAGCATGGCGCAAAACGCCTTGTGGACCGCGGCCATATCGCCGTCATAGCGGCCGTCGTAATGCAGGGCTATCTCGTGGCCCAGCTCGCCTATCTTTTTCCAGATCTCCATGTTTTCAGGGGAAAGGGCGTTGTACCATTCTGAATGCAGGAGCACAAAGTAGGTCGCCCTTACGCCGTGACGGTGCTCCATCCTGGCAAGTTGCAATGCGTACGGCGGGAATACGTCGATATCGTGCGTTAATATGATCTCTTTTCGCTCGCTGACGGTCCCGGCCCTGCCAGCCATCGCCTTGAGTATGTCTGCATAGTGGCCCGGAGAAAAGCAGCACTTGCCAGTGTCGCTGTCCTGCTCAAAGCCCATCATCATGATGTTGCCTGCGCAGGCGTCGGGATAAATCCGGCAGTATGTCTTTTTTCGGAACACCAGAAAGTATATCAAGGAAGATGGTAGCCCGGAGCAGATTCGAACTGCTGTCTCCAGGTTTCTTTTCTCTGTGAGATCCAGAGCCTGAAATCCCTAGCCCTTCCACCTTGGAGATTGGCCACTAGACGACCGGGCTGACCAACAACACGGCTGTCTCTCCGTTATTTTACCGTTTTGTGTTTACTTCCCTGATTACCTGGCCGTACTCCAGTATCGCCCGCTTGCGCAGGTACGGGATGAGCCTGTAGTGGATGGAGTAGATGTTCTTGTTCCGGGCGATGATGCCTTTAATCAAAAGCGACACAAAGCCTCCTGCGACCTTTGACGCCGGCGTGCCGGTGTCCCTGCAGAACCTGTCGCGCTTGGCGTGGTATTCTTTGAGCGTAAAATAAGGCCTGTTGATGTCAAGTATCAGCGGCCACACGACGTTTTCCCAGACCATCCTCCTGTTCTCGGTGGACGACGCGTGCTTGCCCTTTCCCCTGGGTGCCTCTACCTCTGCCTGTCCTTGGCTCAGCATCTGAGTACATTTAAACACCGCGGGCCTTATAATTTATGATAATCCCAACTTTGCATAGTGGTATTTCGGTTAAAGACTCGCTGGACGCGCTTGCCAAAAAGTGGCCAATTGACGACAAACTTTATGATCTGCAGGTAGGCCGGAGAAGCGACGTCGTGGACACGCAAGTCAATGTCAGTGGCGTGGTGTTCCACGTGCCCGCGCTTGAAAACGACGGGCTGTACGTCCTGTGGAAGTGCCTGTGGCCAGACTGCCACAACTGCTGCGAAAGGCAAGGCAGATTGCCATTGACAAAGGATGACATCGCAGTTTTGGCAAAGAAACTTGGTTATGATTCAAAAGCCGAGTTTGTGAGAAACGAGACCGGCATCTCAAGCTGGCAGGAGGAAGGCGTCGGCAACCTCATCACCACTTTGAGCATGCTGTCGCTCAAGAGGAAAAAGGACGAGCGGGAGGAAGAGGACGGAACGCCCCTGCGCTGCAGGTTCCTTGACGACAATGGGTACTGTGGCATACATCCGGACAAGCCCGGCGTGTGCTGGCTCTACCCCTTTGCGTCGTGGCTTGAATCAGACAGGTTCGGCAAGCCTGTCGTGCACGCAACGTTCCAGTTTACAGGCGACTGCCCGGGCTTTTACCTTGAAAAATCACTTGACAGCATCATGCCTGTGCTGCAGGAATACGCGCCGAAAATATACGACTACAACATGGCAGTGCAGCGGACGACGCGTGAAAATTACGGGTTTATCAGCTTTGTAAAATAAAGGAAAAAGAGGTCAGGCCTTGAACCTCTTTGCGACCTCGTCCCAGTTTACGACGTTCCACCAGGCTGTCACATAGTCAGCGCGGCGGTTCTGGTACTTGAGATAGTAGCTATGTTCCCATACGTCAAGCCCGAGCAACGGTGTCAGCTTCTCTGCCTTCCACCTCGTCCACGGGCTTGTCTGGTTTGGCATGGTGATGAACTGCACTCCGCCCGACGCGTTCTTCACGAGCCATCCCCAGCCGCTGCCTTGAACAGCAACAGAGTCTGTCTGGAACTTTGTCTTGAAATCTGCAAAGCTGCCAAACGCCTTCTTGATGGCGTCTGCAAGCTCGCCTGACGGCTCGCCACCGCCGCCCTTTTTCATGTTGTTCCAGAAAAGCGCGTGGTTGTTGTAGCCGCCGCCGTGAAAGTTTACCGCGCTACTCGAAGCTTCGGGAACGGTGTCAATGTTTTTCAAAATGTCAACAACGTCCATGCTCTGGAATTTGGCGTCCAGGTTCGCAAGCGCCTTGTTCAGGCCGTCAGTGTAGGCCTGGTGGTGCTTTGTGTGGTGAATCTCCATTGTCCTTGCGTCGATGTGTGGCTCCAGCGCGTCATACGCGTATGGTAATGGTGGGAGAGTAAAGTTTGCCATGAGGCAGGATCGCCGCCGTCGAATATAACGTTTTAGCGATGCTTAACCCCTTGTCTGCGGTGGAACCCTTGAAAGCGAAAGCGCGTGGTCGTCTATCATCGTGCCCGCTCCGACGCTGACCATCTGGACAGTGATGTCAAGGCCTGCCGCTTCCTGCGCTGACAGTTTGTATTTTTCTGCAAGGACCGTCCTTACTCTTTCTACAGGGTCAGAGATCTCGTCAAGAGCAGAGCGCACTGTCACGTCAAGCGTTGTCCCGACAATTTCGTCGGGCAACTTGCCTGAAGGGTCAGACTCGATGTTGAATACTATCTTGTCCACCAGGACTTCGTGAGGGAGCTCTTCAAGCGCGTTTGCGGTGTAGAACACCTGAACGTCAAGTATGTCCACCGTGTCGCCCTGCCTGCCGACAACAGCGCTGCTTCCTGAAAACAGCTGGCCGCTCACAGGCACTTCGATTATCACAAACCCCTCGACAAACTTTTCGTCGCCGACAAGCTGGCGCAGCATGCTACAGACTATGCCCGTCGACGTTTGCGGTGCAAGCTCTTTCACTACAGGGTGTGTTGCCCTGCCGTCGTTTACAACCGCGGTCCACGTGAACTGAACGTCAAAGTCCTGCTTGTTCAATATGCCGATGTCCGTGTCGTAGTGGCCCGGCCTGAGCGGTCCCTCGTCGCCTGAGATTGTGCCGCACTCGAACTTGGCGGTGTAGACTATGGTTTTGTCCTCGGTCTCGTTTGCTGGCGCGGTGTCGTCCTGCGCCACCCCCGGTGCATTTTGCTCGCGTGGAAGAGACACGAAAACCGTGGCTACTGCAACAACAGCTGCTATTGCAACAACTATTGCGAGGCTTTTCACCGGCGACACTGAAGCGAATTGCCGCTTGCGGTACTTAAACCGTAGCTGCACAAGGTTGGGTCACGATTAAATATGATGTTCTACAAACCGTATTTGTGCTAGCGGGGAAAAAGCTGTTGGCCCTTGCATTTGCAGGGCTGCTGATCCTGCCCGCGCTTGCAAGTCAGAAGGCTTTTGCAGACGGGCTTTTTCAGGAAAACATCCAGGGAAACATCGCCGGTAGAGACGTAAACCTGTTCGTAAGAGTGAATCCTCCTATTTTGACCACAGAGACTGCGGGGGACAGATTCATGCAAGTACGGCTGTTTGAAGGCAACAACGAGACCATCAAGTACTCGACTTTTATCATAGAGATCTCAAAGGTTACGGGCTCCGGCGAGGATACTATCATGAGCTCCAACGCCTTCCACACAGAAAGCGGCCTCCTCACGCTAAAGATACAGCCGCAGGAAGGAGATGTTGATGTTCAGGCCACGGTGGACGACTTTCTTCAGGCATACAAGGCCGATCCCGGCGGGACCATAAACATCAAAGGTCCCATTCTCCTTGACGGCGGCCTCTATCACTTTAGAATCGACGTCATCGGGGTAGACAACGTCAGGGCACTCTTGCCTCCTGATCAGATTAGGATCTTTGACACCTACCTTTCGGTGGGTGACGTCGTAACAGAAAACGTCCAGTACCAGGGCCAGAACTACCCTGCGACTCTGATATCATACTACGACAAGGTCGAGGGCTTTGCCTTTGATCCAGACTCGCTGACTTACTCTTGGTCGATGCCTTTCAACTGGGACGTGGAAAGGATCAAGTCGGCGACAAGCATTTTCGTGCACGAGGAGATCAGGATTCCCAAGTCGTTTGCCGGCGTGGGCGACGTGACTGCTTTTGACGCGACGGTGAACGGCAAGCCCATCGTCACCAGGATGCTCTCTGTAGACCCGTTCTCGTCACAGGAGGATCTTACCCTGCACTTTCTGATAAACAGAAACGACATCCTGAGCCTGGCAGCGGACGTTCCAGACAACGCTGACACCATGCAGTTTGCGTTCTCGCCTGCTTCTGACGGAGGCGTAAAGACATCCGGCGAGATAACCACCGACACGGGCGGCATGCTTGTGTTGCTTGACTGGGAGCCTAACCAGCTCTCTGCAGAGAGCCAGACCACGCTCGGGCTTGAATTCCACGACGCGTTTTCAGGCGAAAGGATGGACGACGACGTGACCTACGACCTGCGCATCATTGCCCCTGACGGGAACGAAGTGTATTCGCAGGAGAATCAGGTTGCAGAGGGAGGCTCTGACTCGCAGACGCTGACGTTTCCCGCAGACGAGACCTACACCGTCGAACTGGAGGTCAAGGGCGTGACCCGGGACGGCCAGTCTCCGGACCTGACAAGAAACGGCATAGCACGCGGCACTGTGATTGTGCCGGAATTTCCAGTCGGCGCAATGCTGGCAGTGATAGGGGCGCTGGGATCGTTAGTCGCATACCAGCGGCTGGCGCGCAAGCCTTGAAAGGTTTCCACGACGAGCTGTCGCAAAAGACGTACCGCGAGATGCCTTCAAGCCTGCAGGCCGCGGGCAAGGTGATGCTCCACATCGAGAGGTTCGAGGTGGGGCAGAGCTACGTCACTGCAAAGGTCGAGGACAGAAACGGCGACAAGGTGAGTATAAACATCGAGGGCGGCCTGACGGGCATCGACCTGCAGGAAAACCTCTTCCGCCTGCAAGGCCGCACGCCCAAGTTTGCGTACGTCACGGCGACAATAAACGAGACCGGCAAGCTGCTTGTGAGAAAGCTGCCGGTCCTGGGCGTCAAGGACTGGCTCCTCATATACGAGGACGACCTGTTTTTGCTTGCGGTAAAGGACGCGTACGACGAGGTGGAAATAGTTGCAGTTTAGTAGAATAGCTGACAGGACGCAGCTTTTGACCACGCCTGCCAGCGTTTGTTCCCCATCGGTTTGGTCGATGTAAGGCTACTCATGCAGAATGATAATTTAAACCTGATGCCAGCACCTGAGGCGCTTGTCTATTTAATGATACGTACAACTCAAAAACAACCAGAAATACCTTTAAATGACTATTGGCATCTGGAAGTACAGAATGCCAGTCGTAGGGATCGATGATCTGGCGATCTACGTCCCGAAACTCTACATCGACTACAAGGATTTTGCTCAGGCCAGAGGCATTGATCCGCAAAAGCTCGAGTACGGTATCGGCATACGCAAGATGGCGATTGCCGACACCAACCAGGACTCTGCCTGCATGGCGGCAAACGCTTGCCTGAAGCTGATGCAGAAAAACCACCTGCACCCGGAGGACATCGGCAGGGTCTACGTCGCCACAGAGTCTGCGCTTGACGAATCAAAGGCGATGAACTCTTTTGTGATAGGAATGCTCGAGCAGATCTACGGCGAGGGCTCGTTTGAGCACGCCGGCGGCATCGAGTGCAAGTTTGCATGCGTTTCAGGTTCTTACGCTTTGCACGACAACGCCAACTGGATACGCGCAGAGGAGAACAACGGCAAGGCCGCTATTGTCATTGTGAGCGACATCGCCAAGTACGACCTCGGCTCTGCAGGCGAGTACACGCAGGGCGGCGGCGCGGTCGCGCTCCTGATAAAAGAAGATCCGCGCCTGATGGCGTTTGACCCCAAAGTAGCGTCGACTATAATCAAAAACGAGTACGACTTTTACAGGCCCTTTGGCAAGGAGACCCCTCTCGTGAACGGCGGCTATTCAAACCTGCTTTACCTCATCCAGGTAAAGAAGGCCTTTGACGCGTACAAGGAAAAGGCGATAAAGACTGGCCTTGTGAAGCTGAGCGAAGGCGAGGCGATTACCGATCATATAGATTTGTTCGCAGTCCACCTACCGTACCGCAGGATGGGCGAGAAGGCGCTTGCCTACCTCATGAGGCACGAGTGGCGCCACCTGCCGAGGTGGAAGCACGTCATAAAGGAGGTCGGCTCTAACGAGCCGCAGCCAAAAGACCCGCGTGGAACCATAGAATCGATACTTGCAGATACAGAATTCATGAAGGCCGACGAGCAGTTCCGCCGGACGTTCATGCAGACCTCGTTCTACAACGAAGTCTACGAGAAAAAGCTGGCAAGCTCTCTGGAGGCGTCGGCGCAGATAGGCAACCTGTACACAGCGTCGATGTACATGGGCCTGAGAAGCCTGCTCGAGTTCGAGCACAGAAAGGGCACCGACCTTGAAGGCAAGCGCGTCGGCTTTGGCTCTTACGGCAGCGGCAGCAGCGCGATGGTGTTCTCTGGCGTCATCCAGCCCACATACAAGGAGATAGTGAAGGGCATGGACCTTGAAAGCGACATCGGCGAGCGCGTCAAGCTGTCGATAGACGAGTACGAGAGGCTGCACCGCAAGGAGATAGACTACAACTCTGCAGTCACAAAGACAAAACAAGAGTTCGTGCTGATAGGCGTCGGCGGCAAGACCGCGGACAAGGCAGGATTTCGCGAATACGGCTACATCAGCTGACCACGCGGAACTCTATTCCCTTCTTTTTGAACATCTCTATCAGTTTCGGTACGTTCTTTTCGCTTTCGAGCTCCAGGCTCAGGTAGACGCCAGCAGTTCCTGCAGGTATGTTGGAGCTGAGCCTGTCGTGCTCCACTTCGACGATGTTCACCGAAAGCTCTGCAATGCCGTCGACGACTTCCTTGAGCGCGCCGGGCTTGTCTGGGAGCAGGATAAAGATCTTGACCATCCTTCCCATCTGCATCAGACCCTTTGCCACTACCTGCCCGAGCAAATACATGTCGACGTTTCCGCCTGACAGTATTGAAACCACCTTCTCCTTCTTGCCCGCCGGGTGGCCGTTTGAAAGCAGGTACGCAAGGCTTGCCGCCCCCGCCGGCTCTACCACCAGCTTGGCGCGCTCCATGAGAAGGAACATTGTCTTTACTATTGCAGTGTCGTCTACAAGCACGATGTCGTCGAGGTTCTTGCTCACGATGTCAAAGGTGAGCCTGCCCGGGCTCTTGACCGATATGCCGTCGGCTATGGTGTAGCCTGCCTTGACGGACTGGAGCGAGCCTTTTTTCACCGACTCTTTCATGGCCGGGAACGCCTTTGACTCGACGCCTATTACCTTGACGTTTGGCCTCTTTGCCTTGATTGCTATCGACAGCCCTGCCGCAAGCCCGCCGCCTCCGACTGGCAGGTAGATCCTGTCGACTCCGGGCAGGTCCTGCAAAAGTTCAAGCCCGACTGTTCCCTGGCCTGCAATGACATCCGGGTCATCAAACGCGTGGATGATGGTGCGCCCCTCTCTCTTGGCTATCTCCTGCGTGGCCTCCCACGCCTCGTCATAGTTAAAGCCCCTCTGGACGACCTCTGCCCCGTACGACTTTGTTGCGGCCACCTTGGCCGGCGACGCGTTCTTGGGCATGACAATCGTGCACGAGACGTTTTTCCGGGCGCTTGCAAACGCGACTCCCTGCGCGTGGTTGCCTGCAGATGCCGCAATGACGCCGTGCCCTGCCTGCTTTTCTGTCAGCCTGCCTATCTTGGCAAGCGCGCCGCGCACCTTGAATGAGCCCGTCAGCTGCAGGCATTCAAGCTTCAGGTACATGTTCGTCCCTGCAAGCCTCGAGAACGTGTTGGAATACTGCAGGGGGGTCTTTCTCACTATCCCGTCCATCATCTCGTGGGCCTTGACTATGTCGTCGTAGGACGGTGCCCTCTGCCTGCCCGGGTTCCACACGCTGTCTGCGTTCAACGCTACGCAACAGCCTTGCGCCTTAATTATAATTTGTGCCTGCGTACCAAAAATTCAATAAGCTCCTCAAGCAAGGGCATCCGTGAGCTCTGCAGGGTTTGCCGCCGGAATAGCCGTCGGCGTCGCGTTCGTGATGGCCTTTTCAATCATGCCGTTTCCATACGGCGACAGGGGCCAGTACGAGGACGTCACCATAACTCTTGAAAGGACCGTGTGCTTTGGCTTCTGCCCTGACTATATTGTCACGGTACACGGAAACGGCACCGTGGTGTACGAGGGCAGGGCTTTTGTCGCAGTGGAAGGGACGCAGACTGCCCAGATACCTGAGCAAGACGTGCAGGAGCTTGTCAGCGAGTTTTACCGCGCCGGCTTTTTCTCGCTTGCAGACAGGTACGAGCAAGCCGTGACCGACCTGCCGTCGCAGACGACGTCGATAACAATTGACGGCATGACAAAGTCTGTCTACCGCTACGGCTCTGAGCCGCAGAGGCTTGCAATGCTTGAAGACAGGATTGACGAAATAGCACAGACAGAAAAATGGGTAAAAGGGTAGGCTACCTCGGGCAGCCTTCCATCTTCTGGATCCAGTAGCCTGCCTGCTTGATGGACTTTTCCACAAACGGCGGGGCTTCCTGGATGTGGCAGAACTGGCATTCTTCAGAGGTCATCTTCTGTCCCGCCTGGCCGACTGTTGCGAGCCATTCCTGGCCGTACTGGATGGCCTTTTCGTGGGGGGTGCTTGCCTCGACCACGACGTCAAAGTGCATCATCTTACCGTCCTTCTTTGTCACGTATGTATCGTAAACTGCGCATTCCATGCGGAAAATGCAGGTAGAACGCTATTTAATCCATGAGCCCCGTTGCAGGGCTGGAAAACAGCAAATCTTTTCTTCCCTCGGGCTCCAAGGTAGGGTGATGTATCCATCAGATATTCTCTCACGCCTGTATTCCGGCGAGGAAAGCGACAAGCTGTACCCAAAAGAGGAGGCGCCGGAGCAGGTGGAAGGCGCGGAGGACGTGCTCCAGACCAACCTGTTCAACGTGATGCTGAACCGCAGGTCGCAGCGCAAGTTCGAGGACAGGCAGGTGGAGGACTGGAAGATGGAGATGATATTTGCCGCAGCCGACACGGCGCCAACTGCCGGCGGCTTTCAGGGGTTTGAGATATTCCACGTGAAAAACCCGGAGGTCAAGAAAAAGCTCGTAGATGCGGCAAACAAACAGCCGTACGTCAACGCGCCTGAAGTGCTCGTGTTCTGCATGAACCCTGAGAGGGTCAAGCTCAACTTTCCGCAGGAGATAATAAGAAAGTTCTCGGTGCAGGACGCCACGCTTGCTGCAGCATACGCGCAGCTTGCCGCCCACGCGCTTGAGCTCAGCTCGGTGTGGATAGGCATGATAGACGAAAAGAAGGTGATGGAAGCCCTTGGCACGGCGCTTGTCCCGTCGTCGATACTGTGCATTGGATACCCGCAAAAGATGCTCCAGCCAAAGCCAAAGCGGAACCTGGTCGACCTCATCCACGTGGTTCAGTAGCCGCCGTCCATCGAGAAGATGAGCGTGTCCTCGGTCTTCTTGGCGCTTGTCTTGTCGATGCGCTTGACTCTGGTGTCCATGAGCCTGACTGAGACAACGTCCTTGCCAAAAGCAGAGTCAAGCTGCATCTCGACGCTCCCCGGAACCCATGCGTCGTCGTTTCGGTGCTCGAGCACGACGTCGTCTATGGGGATTATTATCCTGCTGACTCTGATGACGTTGTTGATGTCGTTTGTGATGCGTATGCGCACCCTGGCTTCCTCGTACTGCTTTACTTCAAGGGCCGACTCTTCGGTGGCCGCATCCGCCTCCACGTACCTGCACACTACGCCTGCCTCCGGCGTGCCGTACAGCGCGTAGCGGGGCGGCGTGAGCGAAAACACGTCTATCAATAGTTCTTCGTCCTTGTGCTGCCTGTAGACGCCGATCTCTATGGGTATCTTGGAGTATAGCACCGCGACGCTTTTGTGGTCGACGATGACCGGCGACTTGAACTTTATGTAGACGTTCTTTGCGACTTCTCTTGGAACCCTTGTGGGCGGGTTTGGAAAGATGCCCAGGTGCGTCTCGCGGCTGTCTGTGACTATGAGCGAGTCGGAGACAAGCGCGCTTCCGTCATAGCGCCTGTACCTGAACGCGGTGCCTTCGCTTCCAAAGACTACCTTGTTACTGCCAAGTAGGATGGTTCTTTCTTCCATATCGCGCTTGAGCACGTGCCGTCCCAGGATCTCCTGCAAGGATCAGGATTGGTTGGCGGCATCGTTTGTAAATGTTTTGACCTTAAAACATAGATACTAGCGGTTGGTATCTCTGGTGTCGTGGCAGAACTCACGAACTCGACATCGATATTCGGGTTCCCTGGACAGGTCAACCTGTTTGGAGCAGAGGTAGCGCTCGACTCCATCATCCTCACTGTAATTGTAATTGTGGCCGGCTTTGCCATTGCGCACGGAGTCAGGCTCTTTACTACCCGGGTCATAGGTTCCAAGCTCCCGCACGACGCGCGCAAGAACCTGGGCAGAACGTTCTACTACGGCATTATTGCCATTGCCCTGCTGTCGGCTCTTGGAGTGTCCGGCCTGGACCTGTCCGGCGTGTTCCTTGCAGGTGGCATAGCGGGCATCGTGATAGGATTTGCGACCCAGTCGCTTGTCTCAAATCTTATCTCGGGAATATTCCTGCATTTTGACAAGCCCATGAAGGTGGGCGACCCTGTGCTGATAACCGGCAAGCTGCCTGACGTCGCTGGCGTCGTGGTAGAAGTGACCGCGCTTTCGGCGCGCTTTAGGATGTTCGACGGGACGTATGTCCGCATGCCAAATAGCGACGTGTTCCTGTCAGAAATACGCAACTTCTCCGGCGCTGTTGCAAGGCGCGTCGAGTTCAGCATAGGCGTCGCGTACAAGGAAGATACTGTCGAAGTCATCGACGTGATAAAAAACAGCCTGATGCGGACCCCGCTTGTACTCGTGGAGCCTGTGCCCGACCTCTATGTCAACAACCTTGGCGACTCGTCTGTCCAGATAAACGTCTGGTGCTGGGTGCCGTTTTCAGTGTGGTTTGACATGAAGAAGCAGCTTGTGGAGCAGGTAAAGCGCGAGCTGGACGCAAAGGGAATAGAGATACCGTTCCCCCAGCGCGTGCTGCACCTTCCCGGCCCTGCCAAGAAGAAGAAACCCAAGGGCGGCCCTGTAAGCCCAGAAAGCCTGGACAGGGGCACAAGCACGGGACTGCACATCGAAGAGTTTACAGACTCTGACTAGGCCTTGCGCGCCTTTCTGAGGGCGTCCGCTACCGCTTCAAGCTCTGCCGTCACCCTGTCCGCGTCGTCTTGCGGTATCTTTTTTGTCTCAAAGACGGCTTCGCGTTTGCTTGTCTTGCGGTTCTTTATCAGTTCTATGTCAAAATACGTGCAGACCCCCTCCTCGCCCTGCATGAGCCTGTTGTAGTCGATGCCAGCCGGCGCGGTCTGGTACAGCTCTATCATCAGGTCGTTCAGCTCTGCAAACAGCCGGTTCTTCTTCTCGCCCATGTCCTGGAACTCGGGGAACTGACCCTCGACTGCTTTTGCTTTCCTGTCGAGGTCGCCTGCAAGGGCCTCGTCTTCAAACATCTTTGTGAAAAGCTCCTGGAACTCCATGTCTGCAAAGCCCCGCCTTGCAAGCTCGTCGTGCAGTGCCTTGTCGACCTTGCCTGTCATGTCTGAAAATATCGCAGTCGCGCCCTCGGCAATCTTGGCGAGCTCCTTCTGGATTTCAACCACGCGCCTGTCTGCCTTGTAGTAGGGCAGCGCGTGGAACTGGACACCAAAGTAGCCTGAAATGTAGTACTTGCCGACGTCTTTGTTGAACTGGCAGAAGAGCCGGTGCAAGTCGTCGGTGTTGGAGCGCGATATCCCTGTCTTCATCCAGCCTTCGAGCTGGTTTTCAAGCCGCTGGTAAAAGTTCTGGACGTTCTGGGGGTCAAACGTGTCTGCCTGCGTGACAGTGCCGTCGCCCAGCATCGCGCTTGCCTTGCGCATCTCGATTGCTGGTTTTACCGACTCTAGGTAGCCTTGCTGTATCTTTTCAAACGCGGCGTTCACCTGGCTGCAGAAGTGGTCGCTTCCTTTGAGCGGTATCCTCATCCACCCAGCTGGCGCAAGACCCAGAATATATTCTCAATGACTTTAAATCTCAGCAGCGCGGATATCGAGAAGGCTGACCTTGCCGGAAGCCAAGAAGGACGACAAGAAGGAAGAAATGAAGGAGATAAAGCGCGACGACAGCACGAGCAAGTCGCTTGTCGGCATGATGATGGGCGGTTCTGAAAAAGGCACTGCAGTCGTAGATTCTGAAACGCTGGTCGCCCAGACGCAGGACAAGCTCTGGCGCGCGCTCAAGCGCAGGTATCAGTACGACTCGTCGCTCAAGCCCGGCCAGGACTATCTGCTGAACCACGTCAGCAGCAAGATCCCACTTGTCATAATGTACGCCGACCTGGTGGGCTCGACCAACATGAGCATGACTCTTCCTGTCGACAAACTCGTTACCATAATTCGCGCGTTTACGCAAGAGATATCGTCTGTTATAGAGAGCCACGGCGGCTTTGTGCTAAAGTACGTCGGCGACGCCGTGATAGCGTTCTTTCCTGCAAGCTACAACAGGCTTGCGGCCTGCGACAGGGCTGTACAGTGCGCACACTCGATGCTGACAGTCGTCAAGAACGGCATAAACCCCATCCTCAACCAATATGATTATCCCGAGCTTGGCGTCAAGATAGGCATGGACGTGGGCGAAAACGTCATCGTGCAGTACGGCCACGACAAGAGCTCGCCTATCGACATACTGGGATACTGCATGAACGTGGCGGCCAAGATAACGTCGCTCACGGCGCCAAACACGATATCTGTAGGCGAGGACGTGTACGAGCTGTTGCACCCGTCTGAAAAGGCACTGTTTTCCGAAATGAAGCTGAGCGCCGAAGCGTGGAAGTACCGGAACAGGATAACAGACAGGATGTACCGCGTCTACACCCTTTCAGGCAAGAACTAGCGGTACGATTTCTGCTTTCTGCGCCTTGCGCCAGGGCCACCGAACTTCTTTGACTCGGACTGCCTGTGGTCGCCTGCGAGAAGGTGGCGGTCGTACTCGGTCAGCTTTTTGCGTATCTCTTCCCTCACGCTCTTTGTGAACGGGTGGTCCTTGGGGTCCTTGCCGCCCTTCTCCTCGCCTGTGAGGGCGCGGGAAATAGCCACTGCGCTTGCAAAGGCCTGGCCCATGAATCCGCCGCCTGCTACCTTGACGTTGATGTCTATCTTGTTGCGCTGGTCGCCAATGAGCGTGAGCGGCGTCAGGACGAGCTCCTTTGCCACTTCTGGCTGCACCAGTTCTGCCGGTATGTTGTTTATCCTGACTTTGCCTGTGCCCTTGTTTATCGTGGCTACAGCCTTGCTCGTCTTTCTCTGGCCCGGATAAAGCTCTACCTTTGTGGTCATGCCGCTCCCTTCCATCCTATCTGCTTGGCGACATCGCCGATTGAAATGTAGTTGGCCTCAGGCCTTGTTATCTTGGAATCTTCAAAGCTCTGCATCTTGGCGCTCTTCATTTCCTCCGGGACCCCGATATATACTCTGAGGCGCCCAAATGCCTCTATGCCGTGGGTCTTTTGCTTTGGCACCATGCCCCTCACCATTTTGGTGAGCATCGTGTCGGGGCGCCTCGGGTGGAACGGGCCGTGAATCGGGTTTGTGACGGAGTTTATCTCGAGGTGTTCCTTGTACTGCTCGATTGTCTTGTAGCGGTTGCCAGAAAGCATCGCCTTCTCTGCGTTTACAATCGCAACCTTGTTGCCCTGCAGGAGAAGCTTTGAAACGTGCGAGCACATCCTGCCTGCGATGTGGTTTGTCGCATCCACAACTATTGTCTGCGGTTTTTTGTCAGCCAATTATGCGCACCCCTTTTCCTTCAGGATATTTCTTTATCAGGTCTTCCAGAGTGATTACCTTGCCGCCTGCTACTCCGACCTTTCTTGCGGCCGGCTCTGATATCGAAAACGCGCACACGGTGAGCTTGTGCCCGAGGCTTCCAGTGCCCAAAAGCTTGCCCGGCACCATGACTATTTCGTTTGCCTTTGTTACCTGCGCAAGCGTGCCGAGGTTGACCTCGCTCCTGTTGGACCTTGGGCCGGAGATGCGCCTCTCGAGGTCCTTCCAGATCGGGGCCTTGGATTTCTTGGCCGCGTTGCGAAGAGTCCACACGGTGTTATCAACTAGAGTGTTAGCGAACATACGTCTCTATACGCTCCTAATCAAAACTTGTATCCCCAAATAAACGTACCTAGGCGTTCTTGGGGATCTTGAGCGAGCCTATCACTTGCTTGAAGTTCTTGATCTTTGACTGCAGCCTTTCGGCGGCCTCTTTCAGGATCTCTTCTGCAGTGAGCGCGCCGTTTGATTCAAGCATCAGGATAATCTCGCTTTCGTCCTTGCCGTCCTTGACAACTGCCGCAGAAGTGGGCTGCCACTTGGCGTGCTGCTTGCCCGTTCCAAGCCTTGCATAGGCTTCAAACTTTAGTTTCTGGCTTGGCGCAAGCGCGATTATCGGTATGTCCTTGCTCACCGGTTTCACGGTCTCGTCCTCTGACACCAGCTCGCCTGACAGCACTTCCTTGCTCTTGTCAGTCGCTTCAGAGTCAAGAACCAGCAGCACCCTGCACTTTGAGCATCCAAGTGCACTGCCACAGTCGCACTCGTGGGGCATGACAAACCTGCCGGGGTCGGTGCGGAGCGGTATGAGCCCGAGGCGATGGGCCACTGCCTCGTCGTGCATGACAGACGAGTTTTCAAGCATCACAACATCATCGATTGCAAGCGTCGGTACCTCGCTTATGGCAAGCCTGCGCAGCGCGTTTACGTACTGCCTGGGAACGTTTGTAAACTTGACAACTATTCTTTCATCGGATTTTTCAACAACTTCAACCGTGGGAGAAGCCAATACCACGAAAGTTCGCCAAAACGTCCTTAAAAATCTACCGAAACTTGCAAAAATTATCTGGCATGGCTTGACACGCATAAATACAGCCGGAAGCAAATTACCGGAAATGACAGACAAGTTCACCATAGTCCGCCTCGCAGTTGAAGGCGACAAGTTCGAGCTACTGGTCAAGCCCGACCCGGCGCTGGAGTACAAGCTGGGCAAGAGGGCAGACATTTCATCGATTCTCGTGTCAGACGAGATATACTCTGACGCAAACAAGGGCTCCCGTGCATCCACGGAGAAGCTGATGAAGCACTTCAAGACCGCAGACCCGACGGAAGTGGCCAAGCAGATAATGGCAAGGGGCGAGCTCCACCTCACAACCGACCAGCGCCGCAAGATGGTGGAAGAAAAGCGCAAGCAGATAGTCGCCTACATTCACCAGAGCTTTGTCGACCCCAAGACGCACGTCCCACACCCTATCATGAGGATAGAGGCAGCGATGGAGCAGGCCCGGGTGAGCATAGACCCGCACAAGCGCGCAGAGGACCAGGCAAAGGACGTCGTGGACGCTCTCAGGGCAATCCTGCCATTAAAGTCCGAGATATCAAAGCTGATAGTGAGGGTCCCTCCGCAGTACGCGGGCCAGTCCTACAGCGTGATAAAATCCACAGGCGAGCTGAAGGGCGAGGAGTGGCTTGCCGACGGCTCTCTTAAAGTGACAATCGAGATGAACGCAGGCCTGAGGGGCACGTTCATAGACAGGCTCGGCTCGGTGACAAAGGGCACCGCCGAGGTCAAGGAAGGCTAGCTGCCAGTTAAAATATAAGTCAGACATTTGTACTGGCTAGCAAGGAGAGAAAAATGAGCAAGACGTTTTCCGACGGGGTTTATCCCGTGGTGAATTGACAATGAACGACATTCGCAGGAGATACGTTATACCAGGAGACAAGATAGCCGAAGGCAACTACCGGCCATTGATGAACGTGGTCAAGTCCGGCAACGCGCTCTACGCAACCCGTATAGGCATAGCAGAGACTGGCCGCGACGGCGCCAAGGTCATCCCGCTCTCGGGCGTCTACATACCGAGGGTGAACGACCTAGTTATTGGCAAGATAACCGACCACACGTCGCTTTCGTGGGAAGTCGACATCAACTCGTGCTTCTCTGCACACCTGCCGGCTTCAGACGTCTTTGGGCGGGACTTTTCGCCGGCCCGAGACGACATGAGCAAGCACCTCGCAGTGGGCGACATGATAACCGCACGGGTCGCTGCCTTTGACAGGACCCGAGACCCGATGCTGACGCTCCAGGACCGCGACCTTGGCAAAATACCAAGGGGCGAACTTTTGAAGATATCGCCCACGCGCGTCCCAAGGCTGATAGGCAAGCGCGGCTCGATGATACAGACAATCGAGCAGGCGACGCAGACGCGCGTCCTGATAGGCCAGAACGGCATAGTTGTGGTCACGGGCAGGACGCCTGAAGGCGTGGAGATGGCGGTGAAGGCTATACGCATGGTAGAGGAAGAAGCCCACACCGCAAACCTGACCCAGAGGATAAAGGTGCTTCTGAACGTTCCAGACGAGCCGCAAGGTGCGCCGGCGGCAAGCAACGAGGCGCAAAAAACTGCAGAACCAGCTGCAGCCCCTGCCGATCCGGCGGAGGGAGAACTGGAGGTTGAAAGTGAAAAATGACTCAAACAAGAAATCTGATAGATGAAAACGGCAAGAGGACGGACGGGCGCACGATTGACGAGCTGCGCCAGGTCAAGATAACCGTCGGCACGGTCAAAAACGCCGACGGCTCGGCCTTCATAGAGTTTGGCAAGAACAAGATAGTCGCAGCGGTGTACGGGCCAAGGGAAGTCCACCCCAAGCACCTTGCGCAGTCAGACCGGTGCGTCCTCAGGTGCAGGTACCACATGTCGCCCTTCTCCACTGACACGCGCAAGAACCCCGCGCCGTCAAGGAGGGAGGTAGAGATATCCAAGGTGATGCGCGAGGCGCTCGAGCCGGCGGTGATGCTTGAAGACTATCCACGCGCAGCAATAGACGTGTTTGTCGAAGTGCTGCAGTCAGACGGCGGCTCCAGGTGCGCAGGCATTACCGCAGCTTCAGTCGCACTTGCAGACGCGGGCATCAACATGCGCGACATTGTCGCCGCGTGCGCGGCAGGCAAGGTTGACGACAAGATTGTCCTTGACATCAACGACACCGAGGACAAGGAAGGAGGCGCAGACATGCCGGTGGCGTACATGCCTACCTTAGGCCAGATAACGCTGATGCAGCTTGACGGCAGGCTGTCGCCTGAGCAGTTCAACGAGTGCCTCGACAAGGCGCTTGTGGGCTGCAAGATGGTCTACGACATCCAGCGCCAGGCGCTGATGCAAAAGTACTTTGGAAACGAAACGGAGGTAAAGGAAGAACAATGAGCGTATCAAAGCGTTCTACGATAATAGTGGAGCACCTGCGCAGGCAGCAGATGCTTGACAACCTCGCAAAGGGCAGAAGGCTTGACGGCCGCGCCTTTGACGAGCAGCGCCCGCTCGAGATCGAAGTCGACGTCATAAAGAAGGCCAACGGCTCTGCACGCGTAAAGCTTGGCAACTCGGAAGTGATTGCAGGCGTCAAGGTCGAGACAGGCGAGCCGTTTGAGGGGCTGGAAGACAAGGGCGCCCTGATTGTGTCAGGCGAGGTCCTGCCGATAGCATCTCCTCACGTCGAGCCTGGCCCTCCCGACGAGGAAACGGTAGAGCTTGCAAGGGTTGTGGACAGGGGAATCCGCGAGTCGGAGATGGTCGACCTCGGCAAGCTCGTGCTTGTGCCTGGCAAAATAGTCTACACTATCTTTGTGGACTGCTCTATCGTCAACGCCGACGGCAACCTGTTTGACGCGACGTCGTACGCAGCTGTTTCTGCAATCCTGACTGCGAAGATACCGATCCTTGAAATGAAGGACGACAAGGTCGTGGACACCGGGAGCACCATGCCTATGCCAGTCACAACAGTCCCGGTCTCGATAACGCAGGTAAGGATTGGCGACGCGATACTGGTCGACCCTGCATCGGAAGAGGAAGGCTGCATGGACGCCAGGATAACAATAGACACCACGGACGAGGGCTACTGCGCGCTCCAGAAGGGGTTCACGGGCGGATTTTCTCCCGACCAGATAAGAAAGGCCGCCGAGACAGCAAGGATTAAAGGAGAGCAAGTACGGGCCAAAATAAAGGAGGCAACAGGATTTGGCAGGTAAGCGCAGTTCGACGGCCCTCAAGGGCCACGGCGTCAAGTTCGGCGCAACGGTGCGCAAGCGCTACGGCAAGGTCTACAGGACGCTCCACAAGAAGCGCAGGTGCCCGTCGTGCGGCTCGCTCAAGTTTTCCCGCATCGCGTCGGGGATATGGGAGTGCCCCAAGTGCAGCTACAAGATAGCATCGGGCGCATACGACATTGACGTCGAAAAGCTGCAAAGCTAAAGTAACCATCCGCGCCGGCAGGAAGGCGGGGGCTGTTTATTCCGCCCTTGCGCCTGACATGAAAAAACTGCAGGGGAAAAACGAGAGGCTCGACATTTCCCTGCAAAAACCTTTTATCGCTTTTTCAGTAGAGACTGACGACCTTGCGTCTTTCCGGGCAAACCTCAACTCGTACTTGCGGCTTGCCGACGCGTCGCTCAAGTGCATCGAGAACCCAACGCTATGATTTTATGTCAGTCAGGCTAACGTCATGCGAACATGAGTGAACAGGAACTCCCGCCGTGGCTCAAAGAGCAGGTATCGCGACTGCAGCAGCTCCAGCAGAACCTCCAGGCAATAATGATGCAAAAGCAGCAGATGGAGGTGGAAAGCGTGGAGACGGACCGCGCGCTTGAAGAGCTGAAAAAGGCCGGCGCGGACGACGCTGTTTACAAGGCTGCAGGCTCTGTCATGGTCAAGGCCAAAAAGGACGACGTAGTAAAGGAGCTTGAAGAAAAGAAGGAGCTTTCGGCCACGCGCGCCAAGGTCCTTGAAAAGCAGGAAGCCCGCGTGAAGGAGAACCTCAAGGAAGTCGAGAACAAGATAAACGAGATGATACGCGGAAGCCATGGCGCAGGGCCAAAGCCAAAGGCCGAGTGAAATAATATAGCCCGGGCGGGCCTAGCATTTTCGTGCCTGCGCGAATTGTAGTCGACGACCGGGAGCGCCCCAGTGGTGTTCCAGACTTTTTGCGCGCCGCAGGCGCTTCTGTAGATTTTGCGCAGCTTGCAGTCGGCGACTATGTCGTTTCGCCTGAAGTCGCAGTCGAGCGCAAGACCGTTCACGACCTTGTAAGCTCCATCTATGACGGCCGGCTCTACGTGCAGTGCTCGGAGCTTGTCAAGCACTATGCCAAGCCCGTAGTCGTGATACAGGGCGACATTGCAGTGCTCAAGGAGATCCCTGAAGACGTCGAGGAGGGAAAGGCAAGGAGGCTGGCAGAGCGCATGCCGCTTGCGCTTGAGGCGCTTGCCACCGTTGCGATGGAATTCCGGATACCTGTCATACACGCGCCGGACGCCGAGCAGACGGCCGCGCTCTTGCTTGCGATGGCAAACAAGGGGCTGCAAAACAAAGCATCGGGGCCACTTTTGAAAAAGATTCGGAAGGAAAACCCGTTCTACCTGCAGCAGCTGTCCGTACTGTCGTCGGTGCCCGGCGTCGGCGACAAGCTTGCAGCAAGGATGCTTGACAAGTTCAAGACGCCCCAGCGTGCCCTGACCGCAACAGCAGCAGAGCTTGCTACAATCCCGGGATTCGGGCTTGCTCGTGCGCAGCGCGTCCGCAAGGTGCTTGACACTATGGCAAAGCAGGACGCCGTCATGCAGAGGACTCTTTTTGAGGGCCCCTGATGACTTTGTACCTCCTTTTCAGCTTGTTGCCACACAGCGGGCATTCCGTCTCATTTGGTCCAAACGCCTTGCCGCAAGCGCTGCAGTACGAGATCCACTTCCTTGTTTCCTTGATGCCCTTGCCCGACGACGAGCTGACCTTGATTCCAAGAGTTGCGGCCACGTTTGCAAGCGCATAGTCGTCTGTTATGAGCATGCTTTCAAGCTGCATCGCAAGCGCCAGAACGGAAATGTCTGCTTCCGATAATTTCTGCAGGTCGCCGGTCTTTTCCGCGGCCTTTCTTGCCGCCTTTACGTGCCGGGGCTCGGGGTCGACCACTTTAAGGTTCCCTGCGTCAATCAGGCCTTCAAGGGCCGCGCTCTTGACATGCTTTATCTCGTCAAGCACCCTGCTTGTGGTGTAGCACTCTCTGCCAGAGAGAAAAGGCGTGCCGGCGTAAAAGGCGCTTGCGTCGAGGACCTCAGAAGCCAAGTTTTTCCAGCTGCCTCATTCCCTTCTTGTGGAGGCGCAAGAACCTGGCGTCCTGCCTGTAGCGGGAGATCCTTATCTTCTGGCCTGCCTCTACCTTAAAGCTCTCCTGCCCGTCCACTACGACGTACGACCTGTGCGTGCTCTTGACAAGGATGTCCTCGACCGGCACGACTATCTGCGGCAGTCTGTTCACCGGCGCGACCGGCGTCAGTATCAGGCAGTCCATTCCCTCGTGCAGAACGGGTCCTCCGACTGAAAGCGAGTGGCCGGTCGAGCCGGTAGGCGTGGAAATAAAGATGCCGTCCATCCTTGACGTTATCTCGTCGCCCATTATCTTGATGGTGTAGGTGGGCGTGCGGGTCAGGTCTGCCCTTGTTATCAATATCTCGTTTAAAGCCGGCGGGAACCTTGTCTTGCCAGAAGACGCCTGAATCCGAAGGCGCGAGTCGTAAAAGCCCCTTCCTGCAAGAATCTCGGCCACCGCGTTTTCCAGGTTTTTGGTGTCTATCTCTGAAAGGATGCCCCTGTGCCCGCCGATGTTTATTGAAAGTAATGGAACCTTGCCGGGCACCATCCGAAACGCCTTGAGCGTCGTGCCGTCGCCGCCTATTGCGACGACAAGGTCGGCCTGCTTTTCTATCTCTTCGGGCCTGACCGCTCTGCAGCCCCTTATCCTGAGCGGCGGCACCGCAAGCGCCACGACGCCGCCTGCAGAGAAAATACTTGCTATCTTTGTGGCCGCGGAGATAGCGTCGGCGTTCTTTCTCTTTGTGATTATCGCTACGCTGCGGATCTTGCCCATCCCGCACTGCTATCACATGGCGGGACTTAAAATGCCTTTAGTTGCGCCTGTACCTTGCCCCGACTGCTGCGGGGATGAGAAACGTGAGAGCGTAATAGACTAGGACGTCGAGGTCATAGTAGTCCTGTGCGCTGAATGCGCTGACCAGAAAGGCATAGTCAAATGCCACTGCAATTGCTGTCCAGGTCGAAGCCACGAGCAGGACGTATGAAACCGGCGCGCCTGTCTTGAGCCTTGAAAACGCGACATAGACTGTTACCGGAGCCATTATCGGCAGTACAATCAAGCCTATCATAGCTACTGGCACAAACGCAAACAGGATCATTCCTAAAGCATAGCCCATTGCCCAGAGGGCCGCCCCGGCACCGACAGTATCTGCAAGTTTCTTTCTGACGCCGCCTGCAACCTGCTGGCTGCCTTTCATGCTGTAACAGTCTGAAATCTGGTATATCTTGTGTGGGTGTGCTTTGCAATGCACCGCATCCCAACGATGTTTAATAACATGGGCAGCGCATTTCTCTCATGGCAGGCTACTCTCATCCCGAAGTGCTTTGCGAGACCGACTGGGTTGCGGCCAACATCAGCAACCCAAAGATAAGGATACTTGAAGTCGACTATGACCCTGAAAACTCGTACAGGCAGGGCCACGTCAAGGGCGCACACCTTGTCTGGTGGAAGCGCGACATAAACGATCCTGTAAGGCGGGACATCATCAGCAAGCAGCAGTTCGAGGCCCTGATGGGCAGGGTGGGCGCGACGCCCGACACCGAGCTTGTGATGTACGGCGACTTTAACAACTGGTTTGCCGCCTTTGCGTTCTGGGTTTTCCAGTACTACGGCCACAAAAAGATCAGGATAATGAACGGCGGCAGGAAAAAGTGGGAGCTTGAAAGGCGTGAATACACAAAGGACGAGCCTGCCGTCGCTCAAACAAAGTACGTGGCAAACCCCGCAGACGAGGGCGTGCGCGCCTACATGCCCGACGTGCGCAGGGCCCTTGATAAGATGGAGCAGACGGTGCTCGTCGACGTGAGGTCGCCAAAAGAGTTTTCAGGCGAGATAACGGCGCCTCCTGAATACCCGATGGAGCACGCCCAGCGCGGGGGCCACATACCCGGCGCAAAGAACATCCCCTGGGCGCAGGCAGTCAAGGACACGGACGGCACGTTCAAGAGCGCCGACGAATTAAAGGCACTGTACGAGGGCAAGGGCGTGACGCCAGACAAACACGTAATTGCGTACTGCAGGATAGGCGAGCGCTCGTCGCACAGCTGGTTCGTGCTGAAGTACCTGCTTGGCTACCCGTCGGTGCGAAACTACGACGGCTCGTGGACCGAGTGGGGCAACATGATAGGAAACCCGATAGAGAAATAAGCCCTCTCTTCCCTATTTTTGTACGTGCAGATAGACCCGTCGGACCTTGTGAAGAGGGGCGGCTTTTACTTCATCTACGACAGGCCGCCGCACTACGTCATGGAGGACAAGACAAAGCGCGGGCTTGAGGTGCGCGAGCACGTCGTTGACAAAAAGTACGGAGTCGAGTCTGACAGGGGCATGATATACGACATGGACGGCATCGGCCACAAGGTAGGGATAAGGTGGTTCTTCCCAAAGTCGCAGTACTCGCTTGAGCAGGTGACAGAAAAGGCCGAGGAGATGGACAAGCGCTACAGGGCGATTCGGGAAATGACCTGCCCAGACGATGAGTAATTATCTTTCGATTTTGTTGCTTAAGGAGATGGGGTTAGACCGGGGAGTAATAGTATATGCAACATTGGACAATAACTAGGAGGCTTTGAAATCGCTTCAGGGACTTACGTCGCCGAAGTACTCACGTTCTGTAGATTCTGGCCATGTGGAACCTAGTTCAATGTCGAGTTTGACCTCATCCCAGCTCCAGACATGGCAATTGAGATTGGAACGCCTTCACACCGCTTCCTGCTTAGGCATAAGCGACGGGGTGTTCTGTCGTCAGAGATTGTCTAAAGTCTTTCAACCTATTCCTGAGTGTTACTTCTGTCACGCCTGCAGCGTCGGCTAGGGTCCTTTGGTTAACGTGTTCGCCGTTTATCAGGCACGCCGTATAGAGAATTGATGCTGCAAATCCCATAGGGTTCTTGCCTGCTCGTTTCTCCTTTGCGGCATCATCCATAGTACGGATTGCCTGCCGCTTTGTCTTTTCGCTTAGACCTGCCTTGTTAGCTATTCTAACGATGCATAGTACAGGGTCTATCTCAGGTATCTTCAGGTCAAGTGCCAGCAGAATTATCCGGTACATTCTGGCCAAGTTATTTCTTTTGACACCGGTGTTTTCTGCGATATCCCTGAGAGATAGTGAACTCCCAAGTTCTCTACATGAAATGTATATACACGCGCCTAGAAGAGAGGAGATACTCCTTCCTCTTGCCAGCTTTTTCTCATTAGCTTTCCTATAGATGTAGGCGGTCTTCTCTACCATCGCGCTAGACAGATTGAGTCTAGTTTTCAACCTGTTAAGCTCGTCAAAGGCTTTCTGAAGGTTCCTATCTGAAGAGGAATGGCTCATGCCCCTGCCGTCCCACGTCCTCCATCTGCCAATTGCAGAACGCACCATCGCGCTCAAAAGCGCCCCACGTGCGTCTGTGTTTTCCCTTCCGATGACTGTGGCGAGTCCCATGTCGTGCCGGGCCAGTGAGGCGGGGTCTCCCGTTCTGGTTCTATGAGTCGTTTCAGCACTAAAGTTGCGCCATTCAGCTCGTGTCTCCACAGTCTTATCTGACAATACCTGACCGCAGTTGCCACAGAAAGTCTCGCCAGATTCTGGGTCTGAGATCGCTACTGCCTTGGTGCATACCGAACACAGTGATGAGATTTGCATTACTATAACGGATAAACGGTACATATTAGTGAACGCACTATATAAAGAGGCGCAATCGTGTCTCTGTTCCTGTCGTCACCTTGACGGCTTTGCGTGATGTCGCCGGTATATCGACAAAATGTATCATGTTACCTTATATGCGTGAAAGGCATAACGACATCATGAACATTATTCAAAATGAAAATGAAGCCATCGTTGTCATTGCCAAAACATGCGGCTGCCAAGGCACCGGAAGTAAAGTTACCTATGCCTTTGTTGATCAGACACATGCACTCTGTCATGACAAGAAGGACATAATTCGAGCAGAGATCGAAGCCTGCAACCGCTTGCTAAAATATGCTGAAAAATCGGACAAGAAAGTAATTGAAAAAGAGCTCGCGGATCTGCGAATGGCACTAGATTTGATGTCGTGAGAGAGTTGGCACGTTCAAGCAGCGCAGGTCTGCGAAGCAGACCAATGGCGTTATTTTTTTGACCGAGATGAGGCTAAAGCGTACTATGGCGCCTATACTATTCGGTTGTGCTCTCTTAGAAGGCTCTTTTTGATAATGTCGATCAAATCGTGGAGCTCATGGTTGTCATTGAACTCATTTAGTTGAATCGGACGCAGGCCTAGTGACTCTAGCTCTGCCAGCAGGAAGGCGCGTTCGTGCGCTTGTGTGTCAATGTGTTCTATCGGCATGACCATACTACACCGTTCTACCATATAGGCTAGACCAATATGCGAAGATTGCGGTCTTGGATGCTACTCGATACTGGTGGCGCAAGGAATACGTGGCGCTTGATCGAAGCTGGAAGATTCTTAGATCCGGGATTGAAACATGCATAAAATATTTTGATAGGCTGAAGGCCCCTAGACTTGTTTCCCGTGGCAACTCCAACACGAGCCGCATTCGTACAGGTAAGTTGGGTCCTCGTCTTGCAGGAGGTGCACACGTCGTACTTTAACTTTGGGTCATCCCGCAAGAATTCATGCACGTACCTGATTGCCTTCACCCGTATATTACTTGAGACTTTTTCAAACCCGCATCAAACCAATACGATGTGTATTAGATAGAACCTATCGCTTTGCAGGGAGATTCAGATAGTTCTTACAGCACTCGTCTGAACAGAAGGCCAGATGACCTTTAACAGCACTTGAATATGCTACGCCCTCTGTGAGATCCTGAAACTCTTTGCCGCAGGACTTGCAAACTCGATACATATTGCACATCATTGCGAATATCTCTGCAATAAGTCTGTTTGTATCGCTCTGAAATGTGTGTGTGGAAAAGATATATCCGGGCTCGGCTCATTACGAGCGAGGTAATTTTGTGTGGCAATAATCAAGATATACAAGAGAAACTCTACTTTTGTAGAGTTGAGTAATTTGGTCGAAGAACTTGCCAATGTCGGATTAACCGAGACCCTGAAAAAATATTACACCAAGCCGTTTGAGCATGAAGCGCGGAGCATAGTAGCAGGCCCAAGCTTCATGCAGTTCCTGAACAAGTTATTCAAAACACAGATAGCGGCCGGAGACATCCTAGAATTTGAGTCGGGTGGCCATGACAAGTACTTCATGTTCTCGCTGACGGGTACTTGGGACGAGATAATAAAACTACAATAAATGACTGCTGCCATTTCAGGACAGTGACATACGTCGGGAGTTTTCTTGGTTTCATACATCATTTATCTTGATAAGAATTGCAGGATGATGGCAAGATCAAAAGGTTAAGAGCACCGACAGGTACAATCCCGAATTGGGATAGAGATGGATGATCGAGAGTACGACCAGCTGGACTCGCTTACATCAAGCACAAATACAGAGATCAGTAGATTGAGCCTCATTGTCAAGAACTTGAGGCTGAGATTAGAATCGCTGGAGAGAAATCAGACCGAACTGATGGACAAAATCAATGAACTACGAAAGGAAGATGATGTTGAGGATGATGATGGCGATTAATGTGGAAACTAGTTAGGTCGAAGGGCCGTACAGGTTGTACAGCTTTCCTGTCTTGCTGCTAACATAATTCCACATTTCCGGAGTCGACAGCTGTTTAAAAGCGTCTCTCTGTTCTTTGTCAAGTGCGTCATATACATACTGGCCAATTACAATTTGATTCGGTTCCGCGATGCCTGTAATTTTAGACGCTACGCTGATCGTGTAGCCAAGAATGTCGTGATGCGGCTTTTTCATTACTATCGAATTGTCATTGTCTAGGCCTGAAGACTGAACATTCCATCCATATTGTACTACTACGACTTCGCCCACATCTATGCCTACACGAACGCCCAGCTCTGGATAGCCCTCTTGGTTCAGGAGTGGGTTGAATCCTTCTTTTACTGCCCTGATCATGGATCTTGCACAGTTCACCGCATTGCTACATGGAATGTACATATTGGACTTGTCGGCGGCAACAAAAAATGCGAGGATTGCGTCTCCCAAGTACTTTAGGACATAGCCTCCATACGCAGACACGATTAGAGACATTTCATGTGTAAACGCACGGACTATTGCGGCCAACTTGTCGACTGGCAAGGTCATTGAGAGCCTTGTTGATCCAACTATGTCGATGTACAATATTACAAGGGTAACTTTAGACCCTGCTAATTTCGCAAGAGCATTTTGTGTGTCTTCTGTGGATATGTTAAACTCCATTTCACTCTTTAATGATTTCCACATTTCCAGCTGTGCAGACTTGATGATATTGTCAATGTTAACCAGTGCATCAAGATAAAATACGTCCAAAGACGCCGAAGCCTGTTTGGCGGGCGTCCCCTGGTCTTGAACGTTTGTATCGTTGATGATGCGGATAACTTCTTCCTTGCTAATGTCGAGCTGCATTGCAATTACTTCTGGCAGGATACCGGAGTTATGCAAGTTAAGCACAGTCTCCTTTTGTTTCAATGTTAGTCCTCTATCTTGCGCTTCGGTATAAAGTCATTAGTCAAGCGGATTTCCTTCGGTAGCCTGACTTTGAATTTACACTTTTCTTTGTGGAGCTTTTTCTTCTTTTCTTTACTTTTGCCATTGAAAATGGCATCCCGCAAGGTTCTATTTAAGTACGGGGTAGGCAAAATGGTAATGATTACAATTTGACTCTGGCTATCATTATCTTACAACCAGTACAGGGCACGGGGCATAGGCCAATACGCCCGCCGCAACACTACCCAGAAATAGTTTTTCCAGGTCGGACTTGCCCCTTGAACCTACTACAACAAGTTCGGTTTTATTCTCTTTGGCATACCTTACTATTTCTGCAGCAACTGATTCCGTAGTCTCATTCATTTTCAGTTCAATTGCTACTCCATTTTCCTTACCCCTCTTTTGAATTTCCGCAAGCCAATCCTTGGCCTCCCCGTGTATTTCCTTGATGAACTCCTCGTACCAGACCGCGCGCGGGTAGAGTCTTTCCCCAAACGGTATGTAGATGACGTAGAGGGCTGTTAATATAGAATCGTACTTTGCTGCTAGAGATATGGCGGCATCAACCGCCCTCATTGATTGGTCCGAGCCATCGACTGCTACCAAGATGTTTCCAAAGTTAGTTGTCCCCATTGGTTGACTATGCATTTGGTATGCTAAAAAGTAGCATGTTCGGAATGCGGGGGCAGTGCTGCCAGTAATTGATAAAATCGCAGGACCGTTCATAACACAGAGTTATAGGCTGGCATGCGCTACACCACGTACAAGTTGGGCCGCTCTAGAGCAATAAAAATCGATTTCTATATACCTACAAGAACAAGAAACGGCAAAGAGATAGACCCAGATAAGGTGGACAGAATCGTAAACCAGATTTGGCCGAAATATCAAGGCGCCACAAAGCTAACCGGTACGGGCTATTATCGTCCAAAGTCAGGGAAAGATGAGATTACCGATAGTTATGTGCTTTCGATAATCACAACACCCGACAGAACATTCAATCGTCATCTACGACATTTTAAGCAAAAAATTAAAGAAGACCTGCATCAAGAGTCGGTGCTGATAACGTGGCATTATGTTGAAGTTTTGTGATAGTATTGTATGGGTGGGTAATTCGGCCACCGATGCATCAATGTGTGACGCAAACCTCCCGTATTTTCAGAAATCGTTCCTGCATGCCCATATCGCCCTGCGGCATGGCCGGAGCGCCTCCGGACTTGCTTGAGGCTATAACGTCGTCTATCCTCAGGATCATCGACGCAGCTTCCGTGGCTGACTTAATTACTCGCAAAAATTGCACCATTTTTTCGTGCTCAAAATGGTGCATTGTGCACCATATTTCCACTGGAAACACCTGTGTATTTGGTAAGAACCATGCCATCCGCATAAGCGAAATACTTTTAGGCTATTCAAATTCCTAGCTAAGTGATGTCTGCCTTACTCAAGGACCGAGTATGGACGATGCTGTCAGAGACTTCCAAAAAGGGCGTCTACCCGCTCCACGGAAACAAGCTTGGCCTTTACCGCATCCCAATAGAGATCACGGAAAAGGCCGATATTGCAAGCATACAGAACGACCTGAGAAGCTCGGGCTTTACCATGCAGACACACGCAGACAGGATATACGTCACCTACAAGTGGACCGAAAAGGGCACCGACCCGGTCACCGGCGAGGAGCTCTCGGCAGAGCCCAACATAACAGTCGAGATTGTGACCGGCGAGGTGGTAGATCTCATTTACCAGATAAGACAGCTGGAATACTTTGGCGACCCTTACTGGATAAGGAACTACCGCCAGACTGCCGACAGGCACGCCAAGATGGTCATTGATACTATAATCCGCAACACCAAGATCGGCGACAAGATGATTGCCCAGTACCAGAAGGCAGAAAAGCTGACACTTGAGCAGGCGATAAAGAAGCTTGAAGAAAACACGCCACTTGCGCTAAAGCCAAAGGCAAGGAGCGCTACCGCGCCCCCGCCCGCGCAGGCAGCCGCAGCGCCCAAGCCCGCGCCGGCAATGGCCGCGCCGCAGGCCCCCGCTGCAGGTGGAGGCGACACCACTGTATCGCTTTCAGGTTCCGGCACTAGCTACTCAAAGGTCGAAGGGCCCATTGACGTCAAGTTCAAGGAAAAGAGGCAGCAGGCAGGCAAGTTCAAAGGAATCGCAGTCTGGGGCCCATACGACGCGCCCGGCCAGCTTGGAATCTGGGGTACCAACGTCTGCGTCGATTTCGACATCTGTGTCGCTGACGGCGCCTGCATAGAGGCCTGCCCTGTCAACGTCTACGAGTGGCTCGAGACTCCGGGCCACCCTGCATCGGAGAAGAAGGCGTTCATGGCAAGAGAAAAAGACTGCATATTCTGCCTTGCGTGCGAGAACGTCTGCCCTCCGCAGGCGATAAAGATATTCCAAAAGAGCTAGCATCGACATTAATATCCCAACAAGCCTACCACTAGCGTTGGCTAGGTTCCGCGTCGTGGCTACGGGTGGCACGTTTGACGAGATACACGCAGGGCACATCGCGCTCCTGGCAAGGGCGTTTGAGGTCGGCGACAGGGTGATAATCGGCGTGACAAGCAACGAGTTTGCATCCTCTTACAAGGGCAAGAAGCTGAACCACGGTTTTGACCAGCGCGTCGCAAACCTAAAGCGGGCCATCTCTGAAAAGTTTGGCGACGTCAAGTACCAGATAGCGAGGCTTGACAGCGAGTTCGGGCCTGCGGTCACGACCGGCGAGGTTGGCGCGCTCGTCGCAAGTGCCGAGACCAAGGCAAAGGGCCCCAAGCTCAACGAGATACGCAGGAAAAACGGCCTGCCCCCGGCAGAGGTGATAGCAGTCGAGATGGTGAAGGCAGAGGACGGCCTGCCGATATCGTCAACCCGCATCCGCGCAGGCGAGATTGACAGAAACGGCCGGTTGTTAAGGCCAAAGTAAGACAGGCTCAACAATCTTTGATTACCGGGATTTTATCCTCCGATGTGCAGCGACTGCCGGAATGTTCCCGGAAACACCCATAGAATTTGCAGAGAACAAGATAGTCGGCACGATAAAGGGCCTGAGAGAGGGCCTTGATCCAGATGTCCTGGCATACTGGTACAAGCGCATCGAGGACAGGTCCATAGAGGTGGTGCCGGAGCACCTCAAGGACAAGGTGCACTTTGAGCAGGACAGGGTTCTCTGGATGAAGTTCAAGATGAACGTCTCAAAGAGGGCCGTGCCCTATGTGATGAACGTTATTGAGGAGTACATCCCGATGATGCCCTACTCGACTGGCCTGTATTTCCGAAAGGTGCAGGAGGCCCTCACCGACGAGATGAACAAGGACCTGTGCTAGTCCTTCACGGATATCTCCGCCACCGACCCGGCAAAGTCGCTTGAAACGACGGTGGACTTGCCGGCGGCGATGCTTTTCAAAAGCGCCTCGAGGCGCTCGGCGTTTTTCCTGTCCTTCAGGACTACTGCGTGCGACGACTTGTCCTTGAGTTTTACCACGACCTCGCTCCCGATGACTGCCGTGACGCCGGCCACGTATACTGTGCCGTCCTTCTGGACCGACACTAATGCAGCAAGTTTCTCGGCCTCGTACCTACCGTCGCATTCAAACTGGAACTTCATGGCTCTATCGGCTGCTCGTCGTACATGAACTTGGCAACCACGTCCCTTGCCTTTTCGCGCCGCTTCTTGAACTGCGTGACAAACGGCACTGCGCCCTTTGCAAGGTCGCCCTTGCACTCGCCACAGAGCAGGTTGCCGCTCCTGCACTTTAGCAGCCGCTCGTCGGACTGTTTTTCGGTGTCAAAGAAGTAGCGCAGGTACCAGAACACAGGGCAGCCCGTCGGGTTGCCACCAAGCTGGCGCTGGAGCGCCACCGTCGGCTGGCCGCCTGTAAAGGACGACGACGTTTTTTTCTCGACGACTTCTGGCTCGTCCGTCGTGAAAATGGCAGTCTCGGGTTTTGACGACGACATCTTGCCCATCATCCCGAGGCCGGGCAGGAACTTGCTGTGTATCTGCGCCGGCTTGTAGTAGCCCATCCTGTCGGCCACGTCGCGAGTCATGCGCCAGTACGGGTCCTGGTCAATTGCGGCAGGTATCAGCACCGGCACGTTCCTGCCTTCTATCACTGACGGCAGAAAGCAAGGCGCGGCCTGGACAGGAGGGAAGCCTATCATGCCTATGTTGGTAGAGTTGGTAAAGCCAAAGACCGCTTTTGCAGTCGAGAAAGTTATGCGCTTGGCTATCTCTGTCGCAAGCGGGTAGAGGTGCTGGATGTGCTTTGTGTCGACTATAATCCTCGTCTTTTTTGGGTCAAATCCGATGGCTATAATGTCAAGTATGTTCTCGTACGTGTAGCGCCTCGTCTCTTCGCGGGTCCTGTCCTGCCCGTACAGGAACTTTTCGTCGTCGGTTATCTGGAACAAAAGTTTTGAGCCAAACCTGTCTTGCAGGTACTTTGTGAATATCCACGGCATGACGTGGCCCATGTGGACCATCCCCGACGGCCCCCGGCCGGTGTACAGATAGAAATCCTCGCCCTTTTCCTTTTTGTCAAGCACCCAGTCAAAGTCTCGGTGGGAAAAAAAGTATCCAAGCTTCAGCATCGGGTGGACCTCTCCTGTCAGCTTTTTCATTTTAGACAGTATAGCAGGCGTTATGGGCTGCGTGCCGAACTTTTCCACGAGGCGGTTGTAGTCTATTTCGCCTTCGACCTCCCACGGCGTGACTGTAAAGTCGCCCTTTTCTGCCGGTTCTTCCGCGGGAGAAGACATGATGCAAAGACATCGCGCTAACGTTTAAAAACTCTTCCCACATGTCAACCCTGAACAATGAGTAGCGACGCCTCCGCGCTCCACCCGATTGAAAGGGCAATCCTGAAGGCGCTCTCGCAGGGCGAGCAGGCGTCTATCGAGGCGCTTGCGGGGGCGTCCGGCCTTTCTGCAGACCAGGCCCGGCGCGGAGTCGAGTGGCTGAAATTCAAGGGCCTGATTGCAGTTTCTGAATCTTCCACTTTTGCAGTGTCGCTTGACGCAGAAGGCAGGGGTGCCGCGCAATTCGGCCTGCCGGAGCGCAGGCTTGTCAGGGCAGTCAAGGAGGGCAGGGACACGATGGCAAAGGTGCTTGCAAGCGGCGCGCTCAAGGGCGACGAGGTAAACGCGGCTGTCGCAGGCGCAAGGCGCAACCAGTGGATACAGTTCGGGCAGGGCGGCACAATATCGGCGTTGCAGGCGCCCCAGTCGCCTGAAGAACTTGCGCTTGTAAGGCTGGCAAAGGGAAGCGCCGACGAGTCACAGCTGAGCGAGCAGGAAAAGGCAGGGCTTGCACTCTTGAAAAAGAGGCCCGGCTACATAACTTCAAGCGAGCAGAAAAAGACGCAGATATCGATAACAGAAGCAGGCAGGGCCATCCTTCCGGCGATCGAGAGCGAAAAGCCGCAGGAGCGCAGGCTCAGCCCAGAATTGATAACGTCCGGGAAATGGAAAAACGTCGAGTTCAGCGCGCTTGATGTCGAGGCGCCGGCGCCGGCCGTCTACCCGGGCAGGCGCCACCCGCTGGTTGACATCATCGAGGAAGTGAAAGAGATCTTTGTGGGCCTCGGCTTTTCAGAAATAGACGGGCCGATGGTGCAGTCTGGCTTTTGGAACTTTGACGCGCTGTTTACGCCGCAGGACCACCCGGCAAGGGAGATGCAGGACACCTTTTACATTTCAGGGCAGAGCCAGCCCGTACCGGCAAGCAAGGACCAGATAGCAAAGGTGTCGGCAGTGCACAGGGCCGGCTGGGGCGGCTGGGACACAAAAGAAGCACAGCGCATAGTGCTCCGCACGCACACCACTCCCGTAACACTCCAGCACCTAGCGGCGCAAAAACCCGGGAGCGCCAGGTTCTTTTCAGTCGGCAGGGTGTTCCGCAACGAGAAGGTCTCGTACAAGCACCTGGTCGAGTTCCACCAAGTAGAAGGAGTCGCGACCACCCCAAAGGCGTCTTTGCGCGACCTCATGGGCCTGCAAAAAGAGTTTTACGCGCGCATGGGCATAAAGAAGGTCAAGTTCTGGCCGACGTTCTTCCCTTACACAGAGCCGTCGCTACAGAGCATGGTATACAACGACAGGCTGCAAAAATGGGTGGAGCTTTTCGGGATGGGGATATTCAGGCCCGAAGTGACAAAACCGCTTGGCATCAAAAACCCCGTCCTTGCCTGGGGCGGCGGCCTTGAGCGCATCGCGATGCTGCGGTTCAACCTTGACGACGTGCGCGACATATACGGCAACAGGCTGTCATGGCTCAGGAGCGTGCCAAGATGCCAGTCGTAAACGTCTCCCTTGACAGGCTGAAAAAGATGGTGCCCGGAGTCAAAATAGACAGGGCGCTTGAGATGCTGCCGTTTGTGGGCCTTGACATAGAAGGGACGGACGGCAACATAGTGAGGGTAGAGTACAACCCAAACAGGCCCGACTTTTCGTCAGACTATGGCATCGCAAGGGCGCTCTCTGGACTGCTTGGCAAAAAGACAGGCGCGCCGAAGTTCAAGGCGTCAGGCAAGAGCGGCATTTCAGTAAGGGTCGACAAGAAGGTCAAAGGCGTCAGGCCCTTTGTGGCGGCGCTTGTAGCCAGAAACGGCAGGCTGGACGACGAGTCGATAAAGCAGATAATCGCAATGCAGGAAGACCTGCACAACGGACCGGGCAGGCGCAGGAAAAAGGCTTCCATCGGGATCCACAACCTCGACGCCATCAAGGGGCCGATAAAATACACGCTTGTGAGCGGCGGCCACTCGTTTGTGCCCCTTGGCGAAAAAGGCGAGATGACTGTAAAGCAGGTCCTTGAAGAAACCCAGACGGGCCGCGAGTACGGCCACCTGCTTGGTAACAAGTATCCAGCAATAATCGACGGCAAGGGCACGACGCTATCATTGCCGCCCATCATAAACGGCGAGGCCACAAAAGTCGATGCAAAATGCAGGAACCTGTTTGTAGAAGTCACTGCGACTGACAGAAAGGCTGCAGACGACGTGCTTGCAGTCCTTGCGATGACCCTCGCAGACGCGGGCTTTGAGATAAGGTCCGTTTCAATCGTCGACGGCAAAAAACGCGATACGCCGGACATGAAGCCTGTAAAGATGTCAGTCGACGCAGGCTATGTCAACGAGATCTTGGGGCTGGAACTTTCGCCGGCGCAGATTGTTGGCTGCCTGAAAAAATGCAGGCTCGACGCCAAGGCTGCAAAGGACAGTGTAACCTGCACGATACCGCGCTACAGGACGGACATCTTTTCCCCCGTCGACCTTGCGGAGGAAGTGGCGATAGGCTACGGGCTTTACAACATCGAGCCGACGTTTCCTTCTTCCCCCGTCGCAGGCCAGCGCTCTGAAATGTCGGCGCGCTTTGACGCCGCGCGCGACACGATGGCCGGCCTTGGCATGATAGAGGCGTTCAACTTTTCCCTCTCTAGCAGGCAGGTGCAGTACGAGCTTGCAGGCAGGGCGCCCGAAGGAGAGATCCTTGCGGTGGACGGCAGCAAGAGCGCCGAGCACGACATTTTAAGGGACGCACTTGTCCCGTCGCTTTTGCAGTCGCTTGCCAGAAACGTGCACGAAGAGTACCCGCAGAGGCTGTTTGAAATAGGCAAGGTCTTCAGGAAAACCGACAGGATAGAAGAGTCGTGGCACATTGCGGCAGCCATAGCGCACGGCGAGGCCGACTATACGGAGATAAAATCGGCGCTCCAAGCGCTTGCGTCCGCGTTTGGAATGCAGGTTACAACAAAGGCGTCGCAGGACCAGCTCTTCATCAAGGGCAGGTGCGCCGCCGTGATGAAGGGCGACAGGCAAGTGGGCACCATAGGCGAGATAACGCCCCTAGCAATCGACAGTTTCAAGCTGAGGGTGCCTGTCGCAGCGTTTGAGGTAGACCTGCAGGCCTTGCTTTTGTAAGAAAGCCACAAATACCATGCAGTCGCACTACATTCACCCCGTTTAAAGAGCACGCAGAGGAGCTAAAGGCTAACCCGTGATCGCGTGTGAGTCAGAGACGGGGCACACAAATTTATACCCACGGTGACGCAAGCTTCCATCATGTCGCAGGACGGTCAGAAAGAAGAGAAAAAGCCAAAGGCAGTAGCGCTGCTTTCAGGCGGCCTTGACAGCAGCCTTGCCGTAAGGATGATGCTGGAGCAGGGAGTCGATGTCGAAGCTGTCGCGATAAAGACGCCCTTCTGCGACTTTGACTGCGGCAAGGGCTGCGGACACCGGGTAAAGGAGGTCGCAGACGAGATTGGAATCAAGCTAAAGACGGTGTATTTTGGAGAAGAGTACCTGCGCATGCTAAAGGACCCCAAGCACGGCTACGGCTCGGGGATGAACCCGTGCATCGACTGCAGGCAGATGATGTACGGCGCGGCCAAGGAGCACATGGAAAAGACCGGCGCGGATTTCATAATAACAGGAGAGGTGCTGTTCCAGCGCCCGATGAGCCAGAACAACAGGGCTCTCCACATAATCGAGAGCGAGACGGGGCTTGAAGGAAAGGTGTTGCGCCCGCTTTCTGCAAAGCACATGCCGCCAACAGACGCGGAAAAATCCGGCCTGATAAAGCGCGAGAACATGGGCGACATCAAGGGTAGGTCGAGAAAGGGTCAGCTGGCACTTGCAAAGCATTTCGGCGTGCAAGAGCCGCCAAACGCCGCCGGCGGCTGCCTGCTTACCGACCCGGCGTTTTCAAAGCGCGTCGAAGACGCGATGCAGCACGCGCAGGACATCCCGTCTATAAACGACATCGAGCTCTTAAAAGTCGGGAGGCATTTCAGGCTCACAGGGGACGCCAAGCTTGTGGTCGGCAGGAACAAGGACGAAAACGAGGTTATGCTGGCACTTGTAGAGGACGCCGACGTCGTACTGGAAGCAAAAGACTATGTCGGCCCGGTCTGCATACTTCGCGGAAAAAGCGACGACAGCGCCATTGCTACTGCCGCGTCGATTGCGCTGCGCTACTCCGACGCGCCCAAGGACGCGCGGTCCAAGGTCAGGGTAAGGGCCGGCGGCTCTGAAAGGGAAATAGCAGTAGCGCCTGCGGACAACGGCTGGCTTGAAAGCATCCGGATCTGATTTCCGGAACACGGATCGGCATTTTAAAGCTAAAATCGACCACCCGGTGAACGAGAATTGACCAGCTAGACTATTGAGAGCTGACTGCGAATCAAGCTGCACCTCAACAGATGACGGACAGATCCACCACGACCCACAAGCCTCCGGTCTACCTGAAGGCACTGACACTACGGGACGTGAGTGACATCACCGCCATCAAAGAGGACATCAAAAAGCACATGATAGTTATCCTGCGCGTGACCCCGCTTGCGCAAAAAGACGTCGAAGAGCTGCGCAAGGTTGTTGAAGATCTGTACGCGTACGCGCAGTCAATCGGCGGAGACATTGCGCGCCTTGGCGAGGAGCGCATCGTGCTGACTCCACCGGGCGTCAAGGTCTGGCGGGGCGCCTACGACCTAAAGTAGCTTTATAGCTTCCTGCACGAGCGGGTGCTGCGTCTGTATCTTGAAGATCTTGTTTATCGAGCTTGCAAGGTTCTGCGCCTTGGGCCTCTCGCCGTGGTTGACAAGAACGCGGCGCAGCTTCGGGCGCAGCCTGCTGACGTAAGCCATCAGCTGGTTGTAGTCGCTGTGGCTTGCAAACCCGTCAATGCGCTCGACGTGGCAGCGCACGTTTACAGATTCGCCGTCGACTGTCACCTGCCTTGCGCCGTCCTGCAGCAGCCTGCCCGGCGTGTCTACCGCCTGATAAGAAGTGAGTATCACCTTGCTTGCCGGGTCGCCTGCCAGTTGCTTGAAGTAAAGCGCCGAAGCGCCGCCTGCAAGCATCGACGAGGGCGCAAGCACCACTGCCGGCTCGCCCTGCTTTATCTGGGCAAACTCGACTGTCTCAAACCTGGCGCCAAAGGGGCTTGCTTCCGACTCGCCCATGACCGGCCGAAGCTCCCTTGACAGGAACTCGACATAGGTTTCATAGACTGCGGTGGCTTCGGAGACTATTTTTTCTACCATTATCCTTGATTGCGGTATCCTGCCTGATTTTGCCATTGCATCAAGCACCAGCAGGAGCTCCTGCGAAATGCCTACAGCAGGCACTGGCAAAAGCACGCGGCCTCCGGTGTGGACTGCAGACGTTATTGCGCGGGCAAGGCTGGCCTCGGCCTCTTCCCGCGGGCATAAAATGTCCTCCTTGCCTCCAAACGTGCTCTCTATTATCATGGTCTCGACGCGTGGAAAGTTCCACGAGGCGTTGTCAAGCGAGAGCGTCCTGCCAAACTTCAGGTCGCCTGTGTATACGAGGTTGTGGCCGCCGTTTCCGATGTGCAGGTGCGCCGACGCAGAGCCCAGGATGTGGCCCGAGTTTGACAGCACCAGCTTTACGTCAGGCGATATGTCAGTCACGATTCCGTGCGGGAGTGGTATTGCGTGCACCAGCGTCTGCTCGACGTCCGCGTCGGAGTAGAGCGCGCCCGAAGTGCGCTTTACATAGTCGCGCTGGAGTATTGCCATCAGCATGACAGTGGGCTCGGTGCAGTAGACGGGGCCTGCGTAGCCGTACTTGAAAAGCGTCGGCAGAAAGCCTGCGTGATCCATGTGCGCGTGCGTTACCACCACTGCGTCTATCTCGTCCATGGCAACGGCTGCCACGTCAAATCGCGGGTAAGCCAGGAGCGTGTCTTTTGCAGTCTCGTTTATGCCGCAGTCAAGGAGCACCTTGCTCTCTGGCGTCGAAAGAAGCATGCACGAGCGCCCCACCTCGGCAAACCCCCCGAGCGTCATGAGCGACGCCTCTGCAGACTCGGCAAGCCTGTCGCGGAATATCTTGTCGCCTACTTCGCGGTAAAAGCGCGTGCGCTCTGCAACAGTCTCGCCCAGTATGCGGTAGGCGTACTGCACAAACTCCATGCTTCGGGGGGCGCGCCGGACCTTGACGCGCCAGCCCGTCTTTTCTGCAAGGTCGATGTTGTCAAACTCCTCGCCAGTCTGCGCAAGCATCCAGGGTTTTTTCGCAAAGACAACCGCCTCGCCAAGCACGGGGTCAAAGAACGTGCCGGCGGCGCCGGCCTCCACAGGTATCGATTTTGATATTATCTCTGCAGACTCGCCCTGCGGCTTGCGTATCGACTCGTCGGTCCTGACCACGATGCGCTTCTTTATCGTGTTTACCATGTTGGAAACCAGCTGGCTGTTCTGCATCAGGTAAGACGGGTTCTTGGAATAGAGCGCTATCTTGGGGCCTTCGTACTCTATCTTTGTAAGCGCCGCCTCCTGGGGCAGACTCTGCAGTATCACTGCCATTATGTTCTGGCTTGCAGGTTCTTGGTAGGGAGGTTTACGCTGCAATATTGTCACTGTATCGGCGTCACACTATAACGTAGGTGAAGTCGCCGGTAGGTGGGTCCGAGCCCGTATTAAATATTTGGATAGGCGGCGTTGATAGCTTTGTTAAATCGGTTCATGTCTGAACAAGCTTCCCTAAATCGAAAGCCCGAGATAACGCGGAGATAAATCCAGTGCCACCTATAGAGTGTCATGCAAAAAAATGAATCTGCAAAAAGCGCGAAGGAAATAGTGATGGAGTACCTGCAGGCAGTAGAACGCGAAGACTTTGAATCTGCCAGAAGCTACCTGAAGGACGACGTATCGTACGTGTCGCCCCTTAATTCGTTTGACAATGCTGAAGCATACCTGAAGTATAATTTCAGCTTGCACCTGCCGAAACTGGATATCAAAAAGATTTTTGCCGATGGCAATGACGTCTGCATTTTCCACGAGACGACTCTTGCCAAGCCGCCTGCAACGGTCTTTACATCCATATTGGTCCACGTCGACGGCTGGAAAATAAGGTCGATAAGGGTTCTTTTCGATCCGCGACCTTTCGTTCAGCCGAAGAGATAGGTGAGAGGGTACAAAACAAGGCTATCCAAGGTAACAACGGAAGATGCTTTGATAATGTAAACACTACATCTGACTCGACTTCTTTGACAAAGCCGGCGCTGGATGGGTTATTTTTATTAATAGAAGGCCGGCTCTACGGGCCGTGGTAAAGTCGGCTGTATGGATAGCCGCGGTTGGCGCCGGCGTGGCGGCAGTCCTCATAGTGGCGTACATGCCCCAGCTCTTTTTCCCGCCGCCTGAGGAGATAAAGCCGCTGCAGTCAGGAGGGCAGGTGAAAAACGAGCTTGCAGTCGGCGAGGCAGGGTCGTTCAGGGGCCTTGCCAGCGGAGGCAAGCCGCCGTACCAGTTCGAGTGGGGCTTCCCCGACGGGAGCGTGGTCCGCAGCATGAACGCGACCCGGGCGTTTGATTCTCCGGGCACCTACGAAGTTACTGTCACCGTGACTGACTCTGCCGGGCAGTCAGGGCACCACTCTTTTGAGATACAAGTCTCGCCGGCCCAGTAAGTTGAAATATCAACAATCCATACTTGGTGTTGTCTTGGGAGATAGAGGTTCCGGCGCAAGGGGCCCGAGGAGATTTGGCGGCCCCAGGCCTTTCAGGCTTGCGCCAGTCAAGGTCGGCGACGAGTACGACGTGAAGATAGAGTCTATGAGCAGGAGGGGCGACAGCGGCGTCGCAAAGATCCAGGGGCTCGTGGTTTTCGTGCCGGGCGCAAAGGTGGGCGACTCGCCTAGGATAAAGATAACAAAGGTTGGAAACGGCTTTGCGGCATCAGAAGTGATTGGCAAGAGCAGCGCGGAGCCGCTTGAAGGGGAGGCAGAGACATCAGGTGACATTGACGAGTAAGGGCCTCAAGGTGGCCTCGCCGCCGGCGCACCTCATGGAGCTTCCAAGGAAGATACTGATAGGTGACGGCGTCGTGTCAGACGTGGGCGCCATCGTGACGTCGCTTGGACCCGCTGCAAAAAACGTGGCAGTCATCACCGGCGCGGTGGTGAAAAAGAGGGCGGGCAAAGAGTGTAAGGAATCTCTTGACAAGTGGTCAATTGCAAGCAGGTGGCACACAGTCAGCGACGCGTCGATGGCGACTGTCAAAAAGCTGCACGACTCTATAAAAAAGGACGATCCCGATTTCGTGCTGGGCTTTGGCGGCGGCCGCTCTGTCGACGTGGCAAAGATGACCGCCTTCAGTCTAGCTAGACCTTTTCTGAGCGTGCCCACGTCGGCCTCGCATGACGGCATATCAAGCCCGTTTGTCTCCGTGAGGGGCACGGACAAGCCTCATTCAATAAAGGCAAACACCCCGATAGGCGTGCTTGCAGACACGCACCTCATGTCGCAGGCGCCCCCGAGGCTTTTGGCCGGTGGCTGCGGCGACCTGGTGGCGAAAATAACTGCAGTCAAGGACTGGGAGCTGGCCCGCGATGAAGTGGGCGAGTACTTTGGCTCGTATGCGGCAAACTTGGCATACATGTCTGCCAAGATAATACTTGACGAGTCTGAAAAGCTGAAACGCAAGGACAGGTTCAGCGTCAGGACCATTGTCGAAGCACTGATCAGCGCCGGCGTCGCGGCCTGCATCGCAGGCAGCAGCCGGCCGTGCTCGGGCTCGGAGCACCTGTTCAGCCACGCGCTCGAGTACGTCGCCGGCTCTGACTGCGGGCTCCACGGCGAGCGCGTGGGGCTTGGTACGATAATGATGGCAAAGCTGCACGGCCTGGACTGGCAGAAGGTGAGACACACCCTTGAGAACATGGGCGCGCCCACGAAGGCAAAGCAGATTGGACTGTCTGAAAAGGACGTGGTGCAGGCGCTTGTCAAGGCTCAGTCGCTCAGGCCTGACAGATACACAATCCTGAGCAAGGTCAGGCTCGACAAGGAATCCGCAAGGCTGCTTGCAAAGTCAGTCGGCGTCATCTGAGCGCTTCTATCGTCGCTGTTTTGCGGTGTGCAAATATCTTTTCCAGCTGCCGGTAGGCATAGCCTTCAAGCATCCCGCCAAGGAGACCGTAGCGAAGTTCAAACTCTATTTCGTCGATGACCTTTGTTCCGCCGCCGGCGCGCTCAAAAGCGTGCGTGTGCTTCCACGTTTTGAACCTGCCCTCAAGCATCTCGTCAACGTAGACGTACGGCTTTAGCTCGGTTATCCTAGAGTGCCACGCGCTTTTTACCACCAGGTTTCCTTCCAGCCACACCTCGGTTCCTTGCTGCAGTTTGCTTCCAGTGCTGGACTTGACTACCCTAAGGCGCATGTGCGGCGGCGTTATGACTTCAAGGTGGCCGATGTCGGTGTAAAACTCCCACACCCTGTCAATGTCTGCCGGGACCACAAAAGAGTGCAGGAACTTTTTCAACAATATCAACAGACGTGCAGTCGGTTTTAGGTGTTTGGAAAAGGTGGGGAGGGGAGTCGAACCCCTTTAAATTCGCTGGCTGCTTGGGCAACTGCAGGCGAACGCATGACCGCTCTGCCACCCCACCGATGCCGATCATTCTCGGCGGTTGTAATTTATACATTCGTGAAGTTATAATAACAACCCTGTTCAACAATTCCTATGCCCAGTCAAGGTTGGGACAACTCTCATCCGTTGAAATTCAAGTGCAACTTTTGTAACGCGTATTTCAAGACCGAGAAGGAAAGGCAGAAGCACCAGGAGGAAGTCCACTCTGACTTTTAGAGCGACAGCGCCGAGCGCGCCGCAAGTTTTGCAACCTTGACCGGCTCGGGGATCGCGCCCTGCAGCGTAAAAGCGTTAAGCACCGAGACCGCGCGCTTGCCATTCAGGCCCCAGCAGCGGATGTAAAGGTGCTTTCCGGTCCTGAGCGTCACGCGCTCCCTTGTACCGAGTTTTTCGTACTGCGCAAGTTTGTCCTGCCAGCCATCTGGAAAATGGTGCTTTATCGCGCTTTCAAGCCCCGGCGAGTCTTCAAACGTGACTGCTATCACTGGTAGCCCGGTTTTGTCAGACACCCTGCCGCCGTCTATGATGTTGTACATGCTTATCACGAGCCCGTCAAGGATGATGCAGTTCACGTCGTCGCGTGCAAGCGACCTGTGCATTGAAATGATGCTCTCAGTCGCGTCGTCCCCGCCTATCGTGGCGGTGCCAAACGCCATGCCGTCCACCACCAAGTCGCGGCGCATGACTACTCCGGCAAGCACCGATTTTGCGGTGCCTTTTTTGAAGCTCTCCGCTATCGCAAAAACCCGCACGCCCTTTTTCTCCGAGTGTACGCGCCGGTGCACAAGGATAGCTGGCAGCGCGCCGTGATAAGCGTTATTGGATGATGCCTTTGCCGATTATGCGCGTGCTTGCGCTGTCCGGCTTTAAGAGCACGCATGCCTGCCCCTTCACGCAGGCAAGCGGCTTTTCAGGCGTCATTTCAAGGACATCGCCTGCCTGCTTTATCCTGACCGGCCTTATCTGCAGACCCAAAGACAGCATGTACATCTGGTTCTCGGCAAGGTCGCCCTTGAAGAACGGGCTCTTTTCAAATTTTGTCTTCAATGGCCCCGACGAGACCTGCGCCGCGCCCTGCGCGCAGATGATGTCTCCCCTCGATATGTCGGCTGCAGAAAGCCCCTTTATGGCAAGGCCGACCCTTGCGGGGCTTGCCGAGCTTTCAACAGGGTCGTCGTGCATCTGTATCGACTTTACCAGCACGCCCTTGTTCTGCGGCAGGATTGTCAGCTCGTCGTAGGCCTTGACCGTTCCCTGCTTGACGACGCCTAAAACGACGGTGCCGACGCCTTTTACGTCAAACGCGTGGTCTACAGGTATCATCACCGGCCCGCTGCCGGGCTTGGGCTGCACTTTCGATATTTCCTGCTTCAGCTCGTCGGCGCTGTCCAAGAAGCGATAGTTTGCAAGCGACGTGTTCTTTAGCAGTCCTTTCAGTTTTTCGCGGTCCACCTCGTAGGAATGGAGTATAAAGCCGTCTCTCATGCCGGCGTAGTCAAGGGCAAGTATCTGCTCGCCCAGAAACCTGTCCAGCTTGGCGACGTTCAAAATAGCGTATTCTGCCATGTTGACTGCCTGCAGTAGCGGCTGGATCTTGTCTGGAAACGTCAGAGGCGCCGTCCAGGTGTAGACCGTTTCTGCAGTCTTGCGGTCATAGATTGCAAGGTCGGTGGCAGTCCCCTTCTTGCCAAGCTCGCCTGCAATTGCGTGATCGCCTAGCACGACAAAGTTGACGCTGTTCAACGCACAAGCTGGGACGCTTGCCGGTATAATGGTTTACCGTGGCGCGGCTTTGTAAAAAAAGTCGCCTCTAGATGCCTCTGCCTGCACATTTACAAAGCCAAGCTTGGACTCTACCCAATCCGGACAGGTCCTGACCCCTTTTCTACCTGCAGAAAAAATGTTACATCATGTAACATTTTGAGCACGAAAAAATGATACAATTTTGCAGGATGGCAAGAGGCAAAGACAATCTCGTGCGCAGAATTAGTTCTTTTAAGGTAGACTTTTTTACAAAGCCCCGTGGCGCAGCTGATTTTTATTTGACATCTTTGACTCAAAGGCGTGGTAAAGAAGACCATCTACGGCAGGTGCCCCAAGTGCAAGGCCAAAGGCGACCTTGTGGTTCTAAGCGGCACGCCTGGCAAAGAGAAGTTCAAGTGCAACCAGTGCTTTCACGCCTTTGGGATGGACGAGCTCTAGGCCGCTCCGTTTACCTCGTCCATCGTGAACACAAAGCGCGAGCCGGCGTACGTGTCCTCGGTGCCCTCCCGCTGCCAGGTTACCTTGTATTCTTTGGTCACCTGCTTGCCGATTATCTTTATAGTCGTCGGGAGGTCGGCGTACAGCTTTTCCACCTTCTCCGGGTTTTTGGTCATTAGAACCGAGCGGCGGCGCTTCATGAGGTATTTGACGGCGACGTTTCTGTGCACGTGGCCTTCCACCGGTATCTGTTCCTTGCCGATGTCAATCGTGAACTGGCGCTTGGCCAACGGCTAGAAGCGAAGATCAGGATAGAAAAGCTTTGAGGTAAAATAAAAAGGGGTGGAAGGTCAACCTTCCATTATTACGTCCGTCCGCCCAGCTCCGCCTTTGAGGGAACCCGTGTGCCTTCTGGGTGGTCGTCGGGCTGAGCCTCGTCTGAGGAGACTACCACGAACGCCGCGCCCTTGAGCACATGACTCATGTTGTGGTCAACGCCCACATAGGTTCCTTCAGGGAAGGTGGCTTCGATGACGCTCGCAGAGCCTGGAGGTATGGTCCAAGTCTCGTCCTGCAGCACAGGCCGGCCAAGGAAGTTGCCCCGGACGTTGCCATCCCTTACGTCGATCATTCCATTGATGAAGTGGAATCCGACGTAGCCGTTAGGACCTGGGTTGACGATGTACCATCTTGTCAGCTCGCCCGGCTTGACCTTGAAGACCTGCGCGTCAGGGTTCAGAGGTAGCGGTGTCGCTTGTCCGATGCCCGGCACGTACTTGTGTGCCACGCCGTTGGTCAGTACCAGATCTGGGTCGTCAGCCAGAAGCTTACCTACGTCAAAGCTTCCTGTCTGATTTCCAGCACCTTCAAAGAGTCCCTTGTCAGCGCCGTTGTAGATCTCACCGAAAACCATGTAGAACTCCTTTGCCGGAGCTTCCCTCTTCGGGTGCACTATGATGCCACCGTACATGCCGTTGGCAATGTGCTCCCACACTCCAAAGAGGCCGTCAGCACCGCAGTGGTACAGGAATGCTCCTGCCGTTTTTGCTTGCAGTGTCCATGTCTTGCTCTCGCCGGGTGCGACGTTGCCAGAGAGTGCGTCGCCTATGCCTGCGTGGAAGTCGAGGCTGTGTATGGTGGTCCCCTCGTTTACAAGAGTGAATTCTATTGTGTCGCCAACGTTAGCAGCGACCACCGGACCGGGGATAGTGTCGTTGAAGACCATTGCGTTGTACATGATGCCACCTGGATGCAGAGGATTGTCTGGAGCCACCTGGACTTCCATCTCGTCTGCAACCATGGTGTAGTGCCTTGTGACGCCGGTGCCTTGGTTTTGAGCTTGTGCCGATCCAAAAATGGGGCTGTTAAACAGCGGACTAAAAACAAGCCCCACCACCAGAACACCGGCAGCCATCCCTGCAATGATTGCCTTGTTCATCGATTGCCGTTGTGGTAACGTTCTATATATTATTTGCCAAATTAATATAGTGACTCATAGAACATAGTTCTAAACAAAGAATCTATGTATATTATATAGATATTATCCACAACGGCGTGTTTTAAATTGCGGCGCGTCCATGATGCGTCCATGCCGGCCTATGGTGGCAAGAGGTTCCCCCGCGCGGCGCGCAGGGCAAGAAAGCCGATGCAGGACGACTGGGCAAAAGCGCCCAGGGGCAAGTGGCTGACCTGCACCTACAAGAGGTGCGGCTACACCTGGCAGTATTTTGGAGGCCACAGTTGGGCCGAGTGCCCGGTCTGCCACACGATCATGAAGGTCGCAGTCGCGCAGCGCAACTACAGGGCTAGCTAACGAAAAACGAGTTTTCCCCGCGCGCAAGGGCGAGGTCGACTCTGCCGGATTTTGTGTCGTGCACCACCATCAGCGCCTCCTGTATCCCGTGCTTGCTTGCAAGCGTCTGCAGGTGAAAGTTCAGCGTGTAGAGGTCTGCAAACGACTCTGACTCTATCTTTTGAAGGTCCGAGTCGTACAGTTCCAGGCTCGTCCCCTGCCGGCCCTTCACTATCTTGGCAAAGTGCACGGATGGCATGCTATGTCAGGGGATTTTAAGTGCTGCCCTGAGCCTTGCTGCCGCTATTGCAGCCGCTGTCATTGCCGCAAGCCCGAGCGCCGCAAAGGGAAACTCGGGGATGGCCCTTATTCCCTGCACCTGCACCTGGTGGTCGCCGGGCGGGATAAACACCTCAAGCGAGACGGTCCTGCCGTCCATGGTCACCACCGCGTCGTCGCGCAGCTGGTCGTCCATAAAGACTGCAATGGTCTGGTTCTGCTGCGCCTGTGCAAATTTGAGCGATAGCGAACCGCCGGAAGGTATGTAGGGCTTGATGCCAAAAAGCAGGCTGTCAGTCGCGTTGTCGTAGCGCAGGCTGCTCACCTTTGATATTGTCTGCATGTTGTACCCGATGTACTTGCCGTCGCCGGCAGGTATCGTCGGTATAGGCGCGTTCGGGTCGTAGCCGGCGCAGCTGTAGTACATGGTCTCTTCCTTTATCGAGTCGTCTGGAACCATGGAAAATTCTGCGGTCTGCCCCGGCTCAAGCACTGGTATCGCGGCGCTTCTGGACGAGTCTATCTGGACCATCTGGTCGTCGTGCACCGACGCAAACACAGTCACGTTGTAGAACGGGAATTGTCCGGCGTTGGTCACCGTGCCCGAAAGAGCCCTTTCCTCGCCCACCGCCATGTTTGAATAGTTGAAAACCAGCTCGTCGTAAAGCGGTTGGTCGACGCGCTCTACGCTTGCCACGTAGGGCTTGCCATCTGCCTGCAGGCCCGCCGGCACGCGGAACTTGAACGGTGCGCCTCTGTCAGGGAACATCACCTTTGCGTACGGCTCTTCAAGCAAAGTCGTCCCGTCGGAAAGGTCAAGTGCCATGACGACGCTTATCGGTTCCACTCCTTTGTTGTTCACGACGCCGACGACGTTTGTCATGCCCTCGGCGTCTATGAACGTATAATCAGAATTCAAGAGCTCGATGTCGCTTGGCTGAGCGTAAGCAGAAGGAAACGCGGCGAGAAGTGCAAGAAGCGCAGGCCACGCAGCCAATCGCATGTTCGGAGGTAGGCGTTCCGGCAATTTAAGGCCTATCCGCCCGCGTTCTCGCCAGAGAATGTAATGCTGTCCTGGTACACGTTTATCAGCTCGTTTATCACGTCGCCATAGTCCACGTCATGCCCCTTGGCGTGCATCATGTCGCTCAGGACAGACGAGAGGCGCCTGTAGGTCTGGTCGTCAAGCGTGAGCGTCTTCATGGCTCCCGGATGAGCCGACGCGGGATATTTACCTTCATATCAAAAGCGCGGTAAGATACATCAGGATCATGCCTGCAGCTATGCCTGCGACCACCGGACCGCTGAGCAGCTTTTCCTTTCCGCCTGCGAACTTGAATATCGCATAGACGACCTGGAATACCGCGCCCGCGCCGACTGCCAGAAACACTACCGATGCTATCGGGGAAGCGACGAAGCCGCCTATCCACGCGCCTGCGATTGCCGGGGCGCCGGCTATGAACCCAAGAAGGGCAAGGTACGCAATCTTTGGTTTTTGCCGGGCTACAGGCGCCACTATAGCAAGGCCCTCGGTGGTGTTGTGCAGCGTGAACCCGACTATGAGGAACGTGCTCAGCGCGACTTCGCCGGCAACCATTGCGCCGCCTATTGCCAAGCCCTCCCCGAGGTTGTGCAGGCCGATTCCTATCGCTATCATGAGCGCGACAGAGGAGGCGCCTGCGATTGTGGCCTTTTGCTGGTTGTTTCTTTCAACCAGCCTTTCTGACACGTAGAGCAGTCCAAGGAACGAGAAGACAGTCACAGTCGCGATGAGCACGGCGCCACCAACCGATCCTGCGACTGTCTGTGCAGAGATCTCGTTTGCCTCCACAACCGCGTCTATGCCAAGGAAAAGGAGCAGACCGGCAGTCAGGCTGATAAAGAACATGTACTTGCCCTGCGACAGCTGCTTCAGGAACGGCAGCCACAGCAAGCCTATCAGCACCGGTATTATCCCCACGTAGGTGCCAAGGAGCGCAAGGAGCGAGACCTGCCCTGCGTCTGGTTTTGGCGTCATGGTCGCGGCCTCGACGCTTCCTGCAAACCTTGTCCCGTCAGAGGTTGTGATGCCCACCTCGTAGGGCTGCCCCTCGTTCCAGTCGTACGGGATTACCACCCGCGCCGCGCCGTACCTTTCAAGTGTCTTTGAAGGCTCGATTGCAGCCGGCCTTATCCTGTCGTTCACGTCTGCCTGCGCAATGTCCACGGTTTCAGGCCCCGTGTTGCGTATGTGCGCGGTTATCAGCCGCTCGCCGAATTCGATGCGCTCCACCGTGACGTCGGGCAGCGGCGTCCCAAAGTTCAGGATGTCGTTTCCCGGCCAGAACAGGAACGCTATCATGCCGCCGAGTATGACAAGCGGTATCAGCGCGCTTGCGACAATTTTCCCGGTGCTGGCAGTTGCTTGCATCTACCTCACTCCTTTACCAGAAACGTCCCGACCCAGCCCTTCTCAGCAAACTCGGTCTTGTGCGCGTGGAACATGTACGTGCCTGGATACTTGTACGAGAATTCCAGTATCGAGCGCTCGCCTTGGCTCATCGTTATCATGTCTGTGGATTCGTCGACGGTCAGGCCCGTGCCAGTCCTGTAGACGTTGTACACGTTGCCGTGCAGGTGAAAGTTGTTTATCGGGTCAAACTCGAGTATGTTGACAAGGTACACGCGCACCAGCCTGTCCTTTTCTATCTGTATCGGGTGGTGCATGTAATAGAACGGGATTCCGTTCACGGTGTAAAAGTTGTTTTCAGTGTCAAAGTCGGTGTCGTAGCCGTTCATCAGTATGACCATTTCGTCGGCGTCAGGCCTGCCCTCCTTTGGGTCTATGATGTAGACGCCGTACAGCCCGTGGGCGATGTGCTCCTCGATGGGCTGCACGTGGCAGTGATACAGAAACAGCCCGTAAGGCTCTGCCCTAAACTCGTAGGTGAACTGGCCGCCGGGAGCAATGACTTCAAAGACTCCGTCCATCTGCGCCTCGTGAATGCTGTGAAAGTGCATCGTGTGAGGCTTTGAGCCGTTGTTGATGAAATTAATCCTGACAAGGTCACCCTCAGTCGCCCTTATCGTGGGGCCGGGTATGGTGCCGTTGAACGTCCACGCGTTGTAAAACACGCCCGGCGAGACTTCAAGGGTTTGTTTGTCGTCGGCTATTATTGTAAACTCTCGCATGGTCGTGCCGTCAGGAAGCGTCGACGTGCGCCCGTAGTTGAACTCGCGGAGGTACCTGTCGGGGTCTATCTCTGCAGGGTTTGCCCTCGTGTCCTGGTGCTCGGGGTCAAGCACGTCGCCTGTAGTCGTGTATGACTCGAGCGCGTGGCCCTGCACCAGCTTTTCCTCCTTCTGCGCCTGTGCCGGCGACCCAAGCGAGGCGGCGGCAAAAGCCGTACCGAGGACAGCGGCGGCTACAACTGCCGCTAGTAGTAGCTTTGCGCTGAGCATAACCTGCAACATAGGATCCGGGATTCTGCGTAATAAATGTTAGCCTGGGCTAACATTATTAGCCAATGCTATTTTGCGCGACGTTTATTTTTCCTGAAAATCAAGGCAAGAATGGTGAAGCGCTACTTCATCCACCTGCAGAACAAGGAATATACTCCAAAGGACGCGACCGTGCTCCTTGAAAGGGCGCGGGAGCTTGTGCGCGGCGCCATCGTGCGCGACTCCCGGGTATCCAAAAAGTACATCGAGTTTGACACGAGCATCCCCGACTCTATGGGCATCGACAACCTTGTCGGTAGGCTCCAAAAGATATCGCCGATTGCAAGCTTTGAGCACATCGTCGAAAAAGACCTGCCAAAGGACGAGGCCATAAAACATGCGATAGAGCTCTTCAACGAGGAAAAGTACTGGGGTACTCACGAGGCGCTTGAGGCCGTGTGGAAGGCGACTCCAAAGGGGAGCGAGCGGGACCTGATAAACGGCATCATCCTCGTGGCGGCTGCCTTTGTGCACGACCTGAAGGACGAGCGCGACATCTGCCTGTCGATACTTGGCAGGGCTATGAAAAAGCTGGACGGCGCTTCCGGCAGCTACCACGGGATAGACATGGACAGGTTCGTAGGTCTTGTCAACAGGATCCTGCAGACAGGCAGGATAGAGCGGTTCACAATCTAGCAGCCCTTGCGACTGCTATTATCACGGTGCTTATCGCCGACAGCACAAGGAGCGCGGTGCCGGCCATGAGCAGCGCGCCGCCTGTCAGCTCGCCGGCCCCAAGCAGCGCAAGGCTTGACGCCCAGGCCGCGACAAGTACGTATTTTGCCCTGCCAATGTTCCACTGCCTGCGCCTGCCCTGCAGGGCAAGGACCGCCGAGAGGGGTGCAAAATAAAGCAGGCCGATGAGGGCGCTTGCTGTGAGGCCGGCGCCAATTATTGCCGCCTCGCCGTTGAACGCAAGCGCGCCGTAGACCTGTGTGCTCAGGTCAAGTATGCCAAGCAGAGGGTATACGGACGCCCTGACTGCCTCCTTGAGCCAGGGCTGGCCCCGCTCGAAATCCGCCACCTGCGGGCTGAAGGAGTAGTACCAGCCGTTAAAGACTGCCATAAAGCTCGAGCCTGCCAGGGTGTTGAGCGCTATGCCGTCGCGGAAGTTGCGCAGGGTCTGCACCTGTGGCGCAAGCTCGCTTCCAAACGCGGCAGTCGCAATCAGGCAGCCGCTGCTGGCGCCTGTAAAGTCCTTGTTCGAGCTCACACCTACGCCAGCTGCCTCTGCTGTCGCCACCTCAGAAACGTACTGGTCCGAGTCTGCCACAAGGCTAAAGCGCGCTGCCTTGTACGTCTGCAGTCGCTCAGACACCACAACGCCAAAGCCAGCGTTCTGCCCCGGCGACAGGTCGGTCACCCTGTCGCCCCCTTCGGCAAGCGCCTCGCCCACTGCGACTACCTTGCCGTCTTTGTCATAGAGTGTTGCTATCACTATCGGGTTTGTGGCAGTCTCGCTCCCGTCGTTTCTGGCGTTCACGTTTATGAAATACAGTCCGAGCACGTCAAGGCGCGAGCTTGCAGATAGTATCTTCAGGCTTGCAGGCTTGGACTCCGCCTCCTGTCCAGTTGCTGTAAGCTCGTACCTTGCCACCTGGCTCACGGTGGCAGAGTCAATGTAGCGCATCTCAAAGGGCGCGACCCCGCCGGGATTTATCACCCGGATTTTTGGAGCCTGTGTCTGCTCTGCAAGCAGGTTGCCCTGGCTGTCGTAAAACGACGCCGTTATCCTGACGTTTGTGGCAGCGCTTTGCGAGTCGTTTCGCACCTCCCCAAGCACGTGCATTATCCGGGTTTCGTCAACGTACGACGACTCGTTTTGAAAGGAGAAATCCTGAGCGTAGGCCGGCAGCGTCGTGAGCAAGAGCGCGATTGCAGCGACAGCGAGGGCACGCATCGGCAATGCTCCTTCTGCAATTCGGGGTATTTATGTCAAAAGAATAGGTATTATAGGATGCGCAGACGAACAAGTGGGGAAAGCGCTTGTCAGACCTGACAGTTGTCGCCGGGCCCTCCTCGCCAGAGCTTGCCGGCATGGTGGCGGCCCACCTTGACGCCGCGCTGGTGCAGGCAGAGCTCCGCGTGTTTTCCGACGGCGAGAGCAAGATAAGGCTTGCAGGACCTGTCGGCGAGAGGTGCATAATAGTCCAGTCCACCCACCCTCCGACTGACTCGCACCTCATGCAGGCGATGATGATTGCAAGAAAGTGCGCCGACGCCGGCTCCAAGGTGTGCGCAGTCATCCCCTACCTTGCTTATGCAAGGCAGGACAAGGCGTTTTTGGAAGGCGAGGTCGTCAGCATCGCGCTTGTCGCAAAGCTCCTCGAAGCAGCAGGAGTGTCGTCTGTTGTGACAGTCGACATGCACAGCCAGGCTGGGCTTGCGCACTTTGCAAGGATAAAGAACATCTCCTCGATACCGCTCCTTGCCCAGCACGCGGCAGGCATGGGCTTGGCGCGTCCGATAGCAGTCTCGCCGGACGCCGGCGGCGCGGCGAGGGTCGAAGAGTTTGCGCGGCTTTTAAACACAGACTTTGTGGCCCTGAAGAAGACCCGCGACAGGACTACAGGAGAGGTTACAGTCGACCCCGAGATAGGCGCCGACGTGTCTGGAAGGGATGCAATCCTTGTAGACGACATGATAAGCAGCGGGGGCAGTATCGTAAAGGCTGCAGGCGTCCTGAAAAAAGGCGGAGCAGCAAGGGTTTACGCAATGTGCGCCCACGCGCTCTTGATAGGCGACGCGGCCTCCAAGATACAGGCTGCAGGCGTGCAGGAGATAGTGGCGACAAACTCTATTCCCGGCAAGTATGCAAGGGTCGACCTGAGCAAGGCGCTTGCAGAGGCAGCCATCTCGCTTTTCTAGCGCCGCGCAAATGATGCAGATAAAAATACCGGTCAAAAACTGCTGAACGCTTTTGTCTTATTTCTGCGGAATTTGCAGTGGCGATGTCTCACCAGAAGAAGGGCGAAGCCGACTACTCCAAGAGCATGAAGACCGTGGCAGCAGCCATACTGGTGATGGGCCTGTCGCTTGCGACAATCATACTCGTGTATCTATGGTTCGGCCACATAGGCCCGTCGTTTTCCGCCGAGAGGCAGCAGGAGCAGGAGGACGAGCTGAGAGAGCAGTACGGCATGGAGCCGAGGGAGCGTTTTACCTCAAAGGAGCTGGAGGTCCCGCCGTCGCTTCGCAACGTCACCGGCGCCGGTAGCTGACCATTCAAACATAAATCCGGCCCCACTGTAGCATCTGCGTTGGCAAACATGCAGATGGTCTTCCTTGGCACGTCGTCGGCCGCCCCGACAGTCGAGCGCGGTCTGTCGTCGGTTGCCATACTGCGCGACGGCGAGCTCTTGCTGTTTGACGCAGGAGAGGGCATGCAGCGCAACTTCATCAAGGCCGGCCTTGGAATGAACAGGAAGATGAAGGTGTTTGTCAGCCACATGCACGCAGACCACTGCGTCGGGCTCCTCGGGCTATTGCAGACGATGGCGCTGCAGGGCAGGGAGCGCCCCCTTGAGATCTACGGCCAGCCGAGGCTCAAGGAGTTCCTGCTTGAAAACATGAGGATAATAAACTTCGGCCTCACGTTTGAAGTTGCAATACACACAATCGAAAAGGAAGGGGTCGTGGTCGAGGAGGAGGGCTACCAGGTGTCGTGCTGCGAGGCAAAGCACTCCATACCGGCGCTGTCGTTCAGGCTGGACGAGCGCGACAGGCCAGGACAGTTCAACGTCGAGCTCGTGAAAAAGCTGGGCATCCCCGAAGGCGGGCTTTACAGCAGGCTCCAGCGAGGGCAGGACGTGGAGCACAAGGGCAGGGTGGTGAAATCTTCAGACGTGGTCGGCCCGCCAAGGCCGGGAAGGAAGATAGGCATATCAGGCGACACCCGGCCGACTGACAAGCTGGCGCAGTTTTTCAAAGGATGCGACATACTGGTGTTCGAGTCGACCTACGCTCATGACAAGCTGCAAAAGGCGCTAGAGACGTCGCACTCTACCGCGACAGAAGCCGCCACGCTTGCCAAGCAGGCGGAGGTCAAGAAGCTGTTTTTGACGCACTTTAGCGCCCGCTACGACGAGACGTCCGCGCTTGTGCAGGAGGCGTCGGCTATTCACGGAAACGTCGAGGCCGCCGAAGACCTGAAAGTCGTCGACATACCGTACCCGTCATAGCCTTATCGCGTACCGTGCAAGGTCACTTGCGTACTGCACTTTTGCCAGCTCTTTTCCGCCTGCCACCAGGTACGCGGCGCCAAAGCTCTGGTAGGCCTCTTTGCTTGAAAAGAGCGTGAGCACCCTTCCGTGGTGGTCGACCCGAAAGCCATCGCAGGGCTCGTGGCCGCGTACCACGACCTGTGTGTTTGTGGCCCTGAGCCAACGCTCTGTTACGTCAGGGCCAAAGTACCTGCCGATGCCCCTGTGCGACGGTGCCCAGCCGCCTGCAGGCTGAGGGTCGTTCCACAGGAGCTCTTCGAGCGCCCTGCTCCGCACGTGGTTTTCCTGCGCGCCTGCAATCGCCTGCGGATCAGACTCTTCTGTTGGCAGGCCACCGTGCACGAGCAACAGTTTGCCGTTTACTATTGTCGCAAGTGTCATGAGCCTGAAAAGCGAGAGAACCTGCTTGTAGAGCGACTTTGCAAAAGCGCCGAACCTGTCTTCCATCTCGTACGGGAGGTCGTGGGGCGAGAACGGGAACTCTGCTGGCGCCTCGTGGTTGCCCCGCATGAGAACGACAGAGTCCGGGTGTTTGCTTTTCAAATGGCACACGGAATACAGCACGCAGGCAGAGTCGCTGCCCCTGTCGACATAGTCGCCAAGAAAGACGAGCTTGTTTCCCTTGTCCTGAAGGAAATCGCCTAGCGCGTCCAGTATGCGAAAGAGCGTCTGCGAGTCGCCGTGCAGGTCGCTTACTACGGCCAGCTTGTTGACGCAGGCAAGTTCCACAAGCCCACCCTTTACAAGGCCGCCTTCCATCATGCCGGCGCTTCTTTCAGCAAGCATCGCAGCCGTTGCCTGCTCGACGACCTGCGAAAACCCGTCGAGCCCGGCCCTGGCGGCTTCTCGTTCCAGCTTTTCCCACATTGGTGTAACTTGCTCATCCTTGCTAATTACAGCTGCGGGCTAACCGTTATACGTGCGCCACAACGACTCGAGGTGATGGCAGACGCGTGGCTCGAGGTCAGGTCCTGTACCGAGAGCAAAAAAGAGCTTGACAGAGAGACTGTGCTGCGCGTCCCCGCCCTGTCAGAAGCCATGAAGGTGGCAGAAAACGCCGTCCAGGACGCGCAGAGAAAGGGAAGCAAGCACTGGGAATATTCGATAAGGCTTCAAGAAAATGAAATCCGTGAATTGTCGGGCCTGTTTTCAGAGGGCGCGGCAAGCGACGACGACAGGTCGGCGTCGCGCACAGTCGACGTAACGTACAACGGCAGGTGCTACGCGCTCACGCTTTTTATCTTCAAGTAGAGCCCCGGGCAAAGGTATTTATTAAAAACGGGTTTTCATGCCTACGTATCGCTATGGTGATTAACGAGGAGTTACTTGCCGCGCGCAAAAAGGTCTCAAGCAAGCGCCCCAAGTTCATCAGGCAGGAGAGCTGGAGGTACGACAGGCTTGCAGAGAACTGGCGTAAGCCAAAGGGCAAGGACAACAAGATGAGGAAGCAGAAGGCAGGCGTGCCTGCAATAGTCAAGATAGGCTACCGCGGCCCGAAGGACGCAAGGGGCCTACACCCGTCAGGCTACACGGATAACATCGTATACAATCCTGCAGACCTTGCAGGGCTTGACCCGAAAAAGGACGCGGTTAGGCTTGCGCGCACGGTGGGCACCCGCAAGCGCAAGGAGATAATCGAACAGGCCACAAAGGCAAAGTTCAAGATCCTGAACGCGGGCAAGCTTGCCCCGAAGAAGGAGGACAAGTAAATGGTAGTCAACATCGGCAAAAAGCGCGAGCTGGTCGCAAGGATACTCGGCGTCGGCGTGAACCGCGTGAGGTTTGAGCCTGACAAGCTGGAAGACGTCGCAGACTCGATCACGCGTGACAACATACGCTCGCTTGTGAAAAGCGGCGCGATATGGACCGTCAAGACCCGCGGGACTTCAAGGGGGCGTGCGCACGAAAAGCGCTCCGTCTGGAAGATCCACGGCAAGGGCCCGGGCTCAAAGAAGGGCAAGGGGACTGCAAGGACCGGCAAGAAGCAGGTTTATGTCATCCGCGTCAGGTCCATGCGCTACCACCTCAAGGTCATGAAGGACCGCAAGGAGATACCAAACGACGTGTACTGGCACCTGTACAAGCAGGTCAACGGCGGTCACGTGAGGTCGCTTGCACACCTGCGCGAGCTTGTAGCGGCATCCAAGGCACGCTAGTTCTTTTTCAGGACTGCGCGCCTTTTTTCAAAATCTTTAATCCTGTCGCCTTCAAACGACAGGCCCTCGTTTTCAAGTATGTCCTTTTTCACCTTCGTCCCGTAGGCGTAGCCGCCTATTCCGCCGTCTGACGCGACGACTCTGTGGCACGGGACGACTATAGGGTCAGGGTTTGCGTTCATTATCCTGCCGATTGCGCGTGCAGCGCGCGGGTGCCCAAGTGCCTTTGCCAGGTCGCCGTAGGTCGTGACCTTGCCTTTTGGGACCGTCCTTAAAAGCGCGTAAACGTCGCTTGCGAAAAGTGCGCCTCTCATGCCTGCATTATGGCACCCATGATATTTCAAACTTTCATGACCTCAAGGCCTGTTTTTTCTGCAAGTTTGGTTATCCTGTCCTTGTGGCTGCCAAGCCCCTTTGCGTCAAGGATGACGTGCGTCACCTTTTCAGAGCTTTTCCTTATCATCTGGTCAAGCATCCGCTCGTCGATTGCGCCAAGGCTGTGCTTTGACGCAACGGCTGCAAGCCCAAAGTCGGATTCAAGCAAGAGCTTGTTGAACTTTGTCGGATAATGCGTTCCGCCTATTGCGACGCCCACCTTCTTGCACGGCTCGACGTTCTGCAGCACACCAAGTATACACCTGCACATCGCCTTTGCGGCATTTCTGTCGGCCCACTGCTTTTCCGACGAGCCAAGCTCGATAAACAGCACGGGCTTTGCAAGCGACGTGGGCCCGTGGTGTGTGGCCTCGATTATCACGTCGTAGCCGGGCACCCCTGCCTTCGCTATGGCCTTCAGGTACGCCTTTTGCAGGGCGGGCCACGCCATTGCAATCTCGCCGGGGTTGCCCCCAAAGGGCGCGTCGGAGAAGTTGCCGGTGCAGTGGCACGTGAGGGTAGGTATACCGCTATCAGACCTGTGCTTTGAGAGAAAAACAAACGCCCGGGCGTCAGGGTATGTTTTGTCCAGGTCTTCAAGTGTGAGGAGGCTCTCTTTTGTCACGTGCAGGGCAATGTCGCCGTACCTGGGTGAGAGGCCGTCAGGCCCGAACCCCTCCTCGCTTGTGAGGTGATCAATCATCGTGGCGCCAGCGAGGTCCTGGCTTGAGGCGACCAGTATATAGCGGGACACTTGAGAACCGTTGTAATTTCGGCACCAATTTAAAGTAGACTTATATTGCAAAGGCACTTCGCGTAGATTGGCTATACATGAGCGATAAGCTAAAAGATTCCCAAGAAGACGACCTGGGAGATATCAGCTTTGAAGATGAACAGGGTATGGAGGCTGCCGAGCAGCCTGCAGAGGCTGAAGCGGAGGTAAAGCCTGCAGAACAGCCAGCACAGGTGCAGGTAGAAGCACCCAAGCCGGCGCCTGTGAGCGACAAGCCAGCAAGCGACAGCAAGTTCTTTGCGATACGCACGACAGGCGGCCAGGAGCGCATGGTGGCAGACATGCTTTACACCAAAGTCACTGCGAAAAAGATAGGCATCCGCTCCGTCATGGTCCTTGACAGCTTCAAGGGCTACATCATAGTCGAGGCGCCAGATTCCAACGTCGCCTACGAGGGCTTGGCAGGAATCAGGCACGTCCGGGGCCAAATCCGTGGCGACCTGCCCTTCAAGGACATCGAAGGGTACCTCGTAAAGAAGCCGACGGTAACGGAACTTTCAATAGACGACACGGTAGAGGTCATCGCCGGCCCGTTCAAGGGCATGAAGGCCAAGATAACCCGCGTCGACTATGAAAAGCAGGAAGCGACAGTCGTCCTGCTGGACTCGCCGTACCAGATACCTGTCACGGTTGACGCCAACTACTTGAAAAAGGCACCCCACTGAAGTGTTAAATAGACAATGATAACAAGTGACTCCCGGCTTTTCGGTGTCATTTAGTTGATAGTCGACCTGAACCTGAAGGGCAAGCATGTCATAGTAATTGGCGGCGGCACAGAAGGGGTCAGGAAGGTCAACGCGCTTCTGGGCCAGGGCTGCAGGATAACTGTAATCAGCAGCAGGTTCAACAAGTACCTCAACGCCCAGGCAAAGGCAGGCAAGATAGAGGCGGTAAAGGCCAGGATAAAGGACGCAGGCATCCTTGATGGCTATGACGATCCTTTCCTGGTGCTTGCGTCGACTGACGACAGAGAATTGAACCGGAAATTATGCCAGAAGGGGCGCGAAAAAGGCGCGTTTGTGTATTCAGTCGACGACCCGGCATACAGCGACTTTTCCTACGCTTCTGTGATAAACATCGAAGGCGTCATGCAGGTGGCGATATCCACTTCTGGCAAGAGCCCCATAATGGCACGCCAGATACGGATTCGCGCAGAGCGCATCCTTCGCAAGGAGATCAAAAAGGCAGACGTTGAAAACGCAAAACTGCAGGAATTTGCGAGGAACGCGGCTAGGCCAAAGATACATACGGTTGAAAAGCGCAAGGAATTCATGTACGCGTTGCTGAGGGCCAAAAAGATTCAGA